>NZ_JBPEHJ010000003.1:0-598660 GCF_051201075.1 Niabella hirudinis | reverse complement strand
TCGCCCGAAAAGGCACTACTCAACAAGATTAAAAATCACGGGAAAACATCTCAATGCAACCTGTTTGCTCCAACATAGGGGCTTGTAAATTATTTCACAGCAGACAAAACCCGTATTTATTGAATTCTGACACCCTGATTTCCACATTTAATAATTTTACCGGACACCAGTAGTTCCAGGTTTCAAGTTTCAGCGCTAAAAATTGAAATCCGGAACATGAACATTGAACACGCGCATCGAGAATTCAGAATCACGATCCAACGTGAAACCTTGAAACGTCAAACCTGAAACATCACTCTTCCAACCCCCAGCGGATCCCCTTGTCAACTGCCGGTACTCCTTCTGTAAGCCAGCGGGGCGGTTTAGCTCCTTTCAGCAGCCAATCAAAAAACTGTTGTTCGCGTACTGAGATATCCTTCCTGTTTTTACGCTGCACCAGGTTATGCTCTTCGCCGTTGTAATTGAGCATCCATACCTGCTTGCCCAATCGGCGCATGCCGGTAAATAATTCAATACCCTGGTACCAGGGCACAGCGCCATCGTTGTCATTAGCCATAATTACCAGCGGCGTGGTAACTTTAGGCAGATGAAACAGGGGTGAATTCTCAATATACAATTCGGGCTTCTCCCAGAGTGTGGCGCCAATGCGGCTCTGCGTTTTTTCATACTGGAACTGCCTGTTTACCCCGCCTTTCCAGCGGATACCACCATAGGCGCTGGTCATATTGGCCACCGGTGCACCGGCCCAGGCAGCGGCAAATAGGGGCGTCATTGTTACCAGCTGTGCCACTTGTATGCCGCCCCAGCTTTGCCCCTGGATGCCCATACGCGCCGCATCTACCCAGCTGTGGCGGGTAAGATCTTTTGCCCCGCTAACAATATAATCATAGGCACTGTTTGCAGGATGGCCGATGGTGTAGGAAATATCCGGCGTCAGTACCAGGTATCCGCGGCTTACAAAAAAGGAGATATTCAGGCGACTGGGAGTTGGCGCCGGAGCCATATACCGGTACAGGTTATCGGAAAGCTTTTCATAAAAGTATAAAATCACGGGGTATTTTTTAGTACTGTCAAAATCCTCGGGCCGGTACAGGATGCCCGTGGCGGCTTTGCCGGAAAAAGTGGTCCAATGGTACAGTTGCGCCGTTCCCCAGTTGTACGCATTCTGCTGAGGGTTGATGGCAGAAAGTTTTGCCTCTTTTCTATCTGCAAAAACATACAGATCGGGCGATTGTGTATAACACTCCCTTGTATAGCTATAAACCGCGGCATCTTTAGCCTTTGTTACCGAATCAAAGTAAAAAGGCTGTTCCCGGAAAAGCGCAGGAATAAAAAACGAAAAATCAAGCCGGTTGTTTTCCAGCACTGCGAATCCGGCCTTCTTATTTTCATTATTGAATACGTGCAGCAGGTTTTTATCACCGGGTCTGATATAGCGTTCTTCCGGATCTGTTGCGATATAGCGGTAGGTGACCTGTTGCTGCCTTCCATTTTTTGTCAGGTTTACGGGAAGCGCCTTGCCCCGGGGATCTACCATCCATATATCGTAGCGGTCATAGATCAGCACGGAACGGTCGCCCTCCGTCCAGCCCATGATCCCGTAAGGAGCAGGCTCATCCGGTACATCATTTTCTTCGTCATACAACGGTACCTTGATCGCCCCGGTTATATTCCGGGCCATTGTACCATCAAAAACAAAATAATTTTTTTGCCGGCTGTCGTACCACAACACATATTTTCCCGAGGGTGCACACCAGGAAGCAGCGATCTGCCCTTCGAGGTTTTGAACCACCGGCACATAACGGCCGTTGCGGATATCGATCTTGTATACATCTTTTCTGGTGCGGCCCATCCACTGCGATTCTACACGGCGACCGGTATCGGTAACCGCTATAAAAACGGTTCCATCGCTCTCCGGAGCTTCATAAACATTGGGTAGCTCCCGGCTTCCTACCTGCAGCATCCGGCTGGCGTCAAAATCATACACGGCAAGGTCGCTTCTTTGCTGATCGCGCTTTTGATTTTCGAGCTGATAGGGTTGCAGGTAGTCGTCCTTATAATTCCAGATATCCAGGTTTACTTTATCGATATCCACCAGAGTGGTGTCCCGGGGTGGTTTTACGGGTGCGGTGGTAAATAATAGCCGCCGGCCGGTTCTACTAAAGCTCATTTTTCCAAATTCACTTACGGTGCTTCCCCCGGGCATATTCGGGGTTAACGTGTCCACCAGTACCGTTGCGCTATCCATGCCTTGCCGGTAATACCAGAGTTTGTAAAACCGTTGCAGCGCTTTGGGCTTTGCATCCCTTTCGGCTAAAAAAGCAATCCGGTCACCCTCATCCGAAAGCGTCAGATTTTTAAAATCATTGCCGCCCCGGAGCAGGGTATCGGTCTTCCCGGTTTTTAACTGGTAAAGTATTACGCGCGCCGTGCGGCTGGTATCTTTCAGGCTGAGGGTTTGCACCATTAGCAGCCGGCTGCCTTTTTTATCAAAGGCATAGTCGCTGACATTGAAGAAATACCGTTGTGCGCCGCTGATCGTATTTACCAGCAACAGGCGGTTGTTCTTTCCGTAATCCGTAATACTGTCCTTCCCCTCGCCGTCCCTGGGTTTTAAGGCATTAATAACATATTGCAATGAATCGACCACCTGCTGCAGGCTGTCTTTGCTTTTATCGGACTGGTAGGCCGGTTTTTTTGCAGGCTCATTTTTAAGGAGGCCCGCCACCCACTCATTCTGCGTTTTGGGCCCTTTATAAGAGATCAGGCCCGGGAACTTTTGCACCTCGTCTGTACCAAGATTTAGCAGAGCAAACGAGTCGCGGGGCATATCCGCCGGCTTTTTCTTTTTGATCCTTGCCTGACGCAGCTCCTTAAACTGCGCCTTTATGCTGAAAACAACGGTTCTGCTATCACCCGTAATGCGCGCATCATACCCTCTTGGTATCACTTTCTTCCAGGATTGATCCGTGGCTTGTACTACGAGCGAATCATCGCCTTCCTGTACGTTAATGTTGTATACGATCCATTTACCATTATTGCTCAGTATTGTTTTACCAATAGATTGCCATTGATCATAAACCGTACCATCAAGGGGCTTTTTCTGTGCAATGATGCCGGAGCAGGTCAAGCCCGTAAGCACCAGCAATACCAATTTCTTCATCAAGCTGTTTTGGAGCTAAAATATATTTTTTTATGGATCTATAGCTTATTGTTATAAAATGCACAAACCGCATTCATCAGGCAGATCTCACATTTTGGATTGGTGGGGCGGCAGATCTCCCTTCCTAAAAAGGAAATAGCCATACCTGCATCCCAGTCTTTTTGAGGCAGCACGTCCATAATCTGTTTTTCAATCTTTTTTGGATCAGTGCCCGCGGCTATTCCAAGGCGGGGCGCCACCCGAACCACATGCAGATCTACAATGATTCCCTCGGCGGGCTTACCGCTTTCGCGGAGGATTACGTTGGCCGATTTCCGGCCGATCCCTTTTAAAGCCGTAAGTGCTTCAAGATCCATCGGAATCGCCGCATCTTTTTTTACCGATTGAGCTATTTCAGACAGCCATCTGGCCTTGTTGCCAAAATTGCGCACATCGCTGATCTGCTCCGAAATGGCGACTTCTGTTGCTTTGGAAAGCGCCGTCATATTGGGAAACATTTTAAAGAATGCGGGGGCAATCTGGTTAATATGCCGGTCCGAATCCTGCGCGGAGAGTACCACCATTACCAGTAGCTGGTAGGTATTTTTATACTCAAGCGGGTGTTTAGAAGATTTGTATTTCTTTAGAAGCGGTTGAATGACCTTGGGCCAGTTGACAGGGGCGCTCATAAAATAAAATTTGCATTGAAATTACAACATTCCGGTTGATTTGAGCGCCATTCGCTGGTTCGCGCCCGCTTAACCTGACGCCTATGTGATAGTCATCGGGATTCACATTTCCACATTTTCACATTCCCACATTTTCAAATCTTCAAATTAACCCTACGGCTTCTCCGCTTTCTTTTCGAGTGTGGCCTGCATCATCGTCCGGTCCGCTTTATAGGCTTCCCAGTCGAACTCCAGCAGGAAACGGGTTGCCGCCTCCGCACCGCGCTCAAATAAAGCCAGCTTTTCCTTATCTGTAATAAAAAAATTCAGCCAATTAAAGTCTGCCACGGGGATGGTGCCGATACCCCTGGAATACATTTTATTCTTTAACTGAAAATCTTTATCATAGTAGTTCCGGACGGTATTAAAAATCCGTGAAAAATACCCCGTCAACGTCCAGGCAGATGCATTTTTACTGCTATCTTCAGGGTTGCTGTCGTTCAGGTCAATTCCAAAAACAGGGAGCCGGGGCACCATAACCTTTGGATTATAAAAGATGCTGATGGGAAAATTGGACAGGATTCCCCCGTCTACAAAGCGGGCCTCTGCCGGTGGTTCTTTTTCTCCAAATGTCTCCATCCAGGCTTTTTTAATGGTTTCATCCTCCCGGGGTATTCCATAAATAAAGTAAGATTCAAAAAACAAAGGGATAGACATGGACGCCCGCACCAATCCCGCCGGGTGCAGTTCATTGATCCGGTCGCCGGTGCGGAACAGGTGGCACATTTTTGGAAACTCAATCTTATTTTCAGTGATCAGCTCTGATGCAATCACCGTCACATCGGGGGCCAGGCCCTCCAGCCCCTCCGGGTGTACATTACGCAGGTGCAGTCCCTCAACAGGCTGACTGGCTTTATTCCGGAAGTCATCCACATCTTCCACATCGTGATCCTTCATCAATCCCTTTAGCCAGTCATAAAAAAAATCGCCTGGGTTGATGCCATAACCGCTGGATCGTAACCGCCTTAACAGATAGCGGATATACCAGGCTAGTATCCCCAGCAGCAAGGTAACCGTCAAAAGCACCACCACCAGCGTTTGTGTCAATTCCTGCAAGGGAGCATTATGCGGCAACAACCACAGGCACACAAAAGTTATTGCCAGCAATACGGCGTAAAAGATGCCCAGGCCGCTGAGCCCGTTTTTTAGTTTCTTTAAAAAGCTGCTTTTGGTAATAAAATTCCGGATCAGCCAGCGGGCGGCAGGATGCCCGTCTACCAGGTCGAAGAAATTGAGCTGCGTGATGGATCCGAGAATGGTTGCCGACTTTTCTGCTTCCTTTTTCCCGGTTATGGCCAGCAATGCCGTGTTGATGGCGCCGGCGCTGGTTCCGGCCAGCCGCATAAAGCGGATACCCATCTGCTCCAGGATATAGGTATACCCCACCAGGGCAACGCCCAGCACCCCTCCTCCTTTCTGAACCAGATTTACATACTGGTGTCCTTCTTTATCCAATGTATCGGAAATAACGAGCCGCTCAGCGTTTTCGCCAAAAGCGGCCTTTAGCTGCTGTAACTGTGCCAGCACTTTGGGACTTTGAAGATAGTCCTTTACCGTTAATTTTTTAGAGGTGGGCATATAGCAGACTTTAAAACAAATTTTTCCCTTATAAAGGTAACCTATGCCATTCGCTTTTATCTTATACTCACTATTTTCGGGGATGGCAGGGCTCCCTTAAAATGAGCTGTCAGCGCTTTGCACCAATAAAAAGCGGGGAGCTGACGATCAGTTCCCCGCTTTTTTATTGGTATGAATTCTTACAAATAGTGTTCGATTTCTTCGATCAGTTCCTGCTTGGTAATGGGTACCCCCATAATTTTATGGTAGCCCTTAGCATCGATCAGGTACTGATCACGGATGATTTTTATAAGCTGGCCGTTATTGATCTCGGGGATCAACACGGTCTTGAACCGCCGCAGCAGTTCACCCAGGTTCTTCGGAAAAGGACGCAGGTGGCGCAGGTGCGCATGACTTACGGCTCTTCCCTGGGCCTGCAGCTCAAGCACGGCCGATTTAATAACCCCATAGGTAGATCCCCAGCCAAGCACCAGCACGTCACCTTCGGGTCTGCCCGTGTCAATTTTTTGCTCGGGGATAAACTCAGCAATCTTATCTACTTTTTCCTGGCGGATCTTCACCATCTGCTGGTGGTTAGCGGGGTCATAGCTGATATTACCCGTAATATTTTGTTTTTCAATGCCGCCAATACGGTGCTCCATTCCTTTTGTACCCGGCACCACCCAGGGGCGTACCAGGTTTTCATCCCGGATATAGGGCTGAAACTGCTCTTCATGGTGCCCCAGCTCTTTTTTGAACTTTACATGAATGGGGTGCAATGAGCCCTCCGTTGGAAATTTCCAGGGCTCCGCGCCATTGGCGATATAACCATCGCTTAAAAAGATCACCGGTACCATGTGCTGTACGCTGATCTTTACCGCCTCATATACCGCATCAAAACAATCGGCCGGGGAAGAAGCTGCAATCACAGGCATCGGGCATTCCCCGTTTCGGCCATAATAGGCCTGTAGCAGATCCGACTGTTCTGTTTTCGTGGGCAACCCGGTGGAAGGCCCTCCCCGCTGCACATCAATAATGAGCAGGGGTATTTCCAGCATTACCGCCAGGCCCATGGCTTCCGTCTTGAGCGCCATACCCGGCCCCGAGGTAGTAGTAACCCCCAGCGATCCGCCATAAGAAGCCCCAATGGCGGCGCTGATTGCCGCTATTTCGTCCTCCGCCTGGTAGGTCCGGATACCAAAATTCTTATGCCGGCTCAATTCATGCAGGATATCGGATGCCGGTGTAATAGGATAGGTACCCAGGAACATGGGCAACCCGCTTTTTTGCGATGCGGCAATAAGCCCCAGGGCCAGGGCCTGGTTACCCATAACAGAGCGATAGGTTCCCGGCTCCATGCGGGCCTTTTCTACTTTATAAGTGGTCGTAAAAGCCTCCGTAGTTTCCCCGTAGTTGTAGCCGGCCTGTAATACTTTGATATTGCTGTCGAGGATCTCCGGACGTTTGCCAAATTTTTCCTTTAAAAAATCAATGGAACTTTCCATATTCCGGCCATAAAGCCAGTACAAAAAGCCCAGCACAAACATATTTTTTGCCCGGTCCTTTTCCTTGGTGCCCATGGTATATTCCTTCAGGGCTTCGCGGGTCATCTTGGTTACATCCATCTTAATGACCTCGTAACTTTGCAAACTATCGTCTGCAACCGGATTTTCTCCCTCCGGGTAATTGGCCAGCCGCAGGTTTTTGGAATCAAACCCATCGGTATTTACAATGATTTTCCCTCCTTTTTTAAGCGTAGCAAGATTAGCCTTCAGCGCGGCAGCGTTCATAGCCACCAGCACATCATAATTATCCCCGGGGGTATAAATGCTATCTGATGAAAAGCGGAGCTGGTAGCCACTTACGCCGGGCAGGGTGCCCTGTGGAGCCCGTATCTCCGCCGGAAAATCCGGAAAAGTGGAAAGATCATTTCCTAATAAAGCTGTATTATTGGTAAACTGTGTTCCGGTCAATTGCATACCATCGCCGCTGTCTCCTGCAAATTTGATGACTACATCCTGTAGCACCTCCTGATTTCGAACCATATCAAAAATTATTGGGATGCAAAGGTACAACAGTTTACCCGGAGGATTTACCACGAATTTGTAAAATGACCAGCCATGGCCATCCATGGGCTGCAGCGCGCTGTTGATCACTGGTTATCAGCCCCTTTCAATAAAAACCAGATTTTGCGGTTGTTGCCGCACACCATTACATGTAAACGCCTTTCATTTCCACACATTCACATTCCCACACTTTCACATCCCCTTATTTTCAAACTTTCAAATTCCTACCGTACTGCAATCATACTGATTTCCACATTCACGAATTTTGGCAGCGCTGCCACCTGAACGGTTTCCCGGGCCGGAAAATCCGTTGTAAAATATTGACCATAAACATTGTTGATCTCAGCAAAACGATGCATATCGGTAATAAAAATGGTAGATTTTACTACGTTGGAAAAGTTCAGTCCTGCTTCCTTAAGGATTGCATCCAGGTTGCGCATACACTGATGCGTTTCCTCCTCAAGACTTTTATTATTTAAATTCCCGGTTTGCGGGTCGATGCAGACCTGCCCGGAGATATAAAGCGTATCGCCTGCAAGAACGGCCTGGTTATAAGGACCAATCGGTGCCGGGGCATTACCGGTAGTAATTATCTTTTTTTCCATTGCTGATTTTTTTTGGAAAACGAATATAGTTTTAATGGATTATATCTGCAACAGCCGCAGTTCATAACATTTTTGTTATGCGCCAAAATCCGTTTGCGCTATTTTTGCGGAATGGCTTTGTTTTTAAATATTGATACCGCAGTAAAGAATGCTTCGCTTTGCTTATCAGAAAATGAAGCAATAATAGCCTGTACGGAAAATACGGCCACGACCACCCATGCTTCCTGGATCAACGATGCCATACGAGACCTCTTTACCACAAACCAGCTCTCACTGAATGATTTAGACGCCGTTGCCGTTAGCAATGGCCCCGGTTCCTATACCGGACTGCGCATTGGCCTGGCAACCGCAAAAGGGCTCTGCTTTGCGCTAAACAAACCACTGATTTGTTTAAACACCCTCCAGGTGATGGCCAATAGTGTAAAAGCGGAAGCTACAGACCTGATTTGCCCTGTTATTGATGCCCGGAGGATGGAAATCTATACCGCCGTATACAAAAAAGATTTAACAACTGTCAGCTCCCCGCAGGCCCTCGTTGCCGATGAACACAGTTTTGAGGAGCTGCTGAAGGGCCATTCATTACTTTTTACCGGAAATGCGGTTGAAAAACTACAGCCGGTTATAAAACATTCAAATGCAGTATTTAGCACCGCCCCCTACAGTGCCGCAAACATGCCTTTTTTAACGATTAAGCACTTCAGGGAACAGCAGTTTGCCGATCTTTCTTATGTTGAGCCTTTTTATTTAAAGGCTGTACATTTTAACAAAAATTAAATTAGGGAAATTTATATACGTTTTTAGCGTCCGTAAATATCAAATAATTTAAATGGATGTATACCTTTGTTGACCATTCAAATAAACACTATTTATACAGAACAATGAGCAATTACCAGATTTCTTTTACATTAAAAAAGGAAAACAGTAGTCATATCACTGTTGATACCCTTAATGTAAAAAAAGCCGCCCTGATCCTGAGAGCCTTTAACCACAAATTGAGACAGCAAATTCTAAAGCTGATCGACACCCAGGACAAAATCACCGTTACGGAGATTTACGTAAAATTACGTATTGAGCAGTCGGTAGCCTCACAACACCTTGCCATCCTGCGCAAAGCAGAATTTGTGAACACAGAGCGTGATGGAAAATTTATTTACTACACAGTAAATACCGATCGCATGAAGGATTTAAACCGTTTCGTGTCGGACCTCCTCGGTTAAACCGCAGTGACTTTTAAGATCTCCCGGAAGTACCTTCTTTTTATAAGAGCGGTACTTTTTTTTACCCATAACTTTGCCCCATCTAAACAGAAGGAATAATATGAATACTTTAGCGCTGAACGATTTTTTACTGGCCGCCGAAAAGGGGGCGGTCATCCTGGATGCAAGGCCCACAGAACTGTTTAAAGCAGGCTTTATTCCCGGGAGCATCCACGTGCCTTTTGGCGCCAGCCAATTTGATGAATGGATTATAGCCGTGCTTGAAAAAGGGTCTCCGGTGTTGCTGATAGCCGAAACAGAAGCAGTTGCCGAAGCAGGGGAACGGTTAAAGCAACTGGGCTACACCACCGGCGGCAGCCTTGAAGGCGGATTTTCAGCCTACCAAAAAGCGGACAGGCCCCTGGATATGATCATTGATGTGGAACCGGATGAGCTGATGATGGACATACCGTTTGATGAGCACCTGATCGTTATGGACGTTCGCAAACCCATGGAGTATGCGGAAGGGCACCTGAAGGATGCCGTGAACCTGCCCCTGACCGATCTGGGGGATCCACTGCGCGTTTCGGCCATCGAGGACAAGGATAACCTGTACCTGCACTGTGGCGGCGGCACGCGCAGTGTAATTGCAGCCTCCGTTTTAAAAAGGCAGGGCCTCCACAACCTGCGAAATGTGGCGGGCGGATGGAAAAAAATTAAAGAAGAGCCCCGGGCAGAAATCGTAAAAGAACCCGGGATCCTGAATTAAAACAATTTTACCTAATTTTATAGCCTCAATTGCCTGTTTACAGGCATATTTTTTTTAAACCATCCGAAGAATGAATTTATTTGATGTTTACCCCTTGAACGATGTTACTATTGTAAAAGCAAAAGGGTCTTATGTTTGGGACGACCAGGGCAATCAATACCTGGATCTTTATGGCGGTCACGCGGTGATCAGTATTGGCCACACACATCCGCACTGGGTAAAGCGAATTGAAGAGCAACTGGAAAAAATAGCTTTTTATTCTAACTCCATCCGTATTCCCCTGCAGCAGGAACTGGCAAAAAAACTGGGTTCGGTATCCGGCAAGGAAGATTACCAGCTCTTCCTTTGCAATTCCGGCGCCGAAGCGAATGAAAATGCATTAAAACTGGCATCCTTTTATAATGGGCGAAAAAAGATCATCGCCTTTAATAAAGCCTTTCATGGCAGAACCTCCCTTGCTGTGGCAGCTACTGATAATAAAAATATCATCGCTCCCGTAAATGAAACCGACAACGTAGTGTTTCTTCCCTTCAATGATGAAGACGCACTGGAAGCCTATTTTGACAAGCATGGCAAAGAAGTGTCATCCGTGATCATCGAAGGCATCCAGGGTGTGGGCGGCATCAACGTAGCCAGTGAATCCTTTTTAAAACTGATCCGTGCACTGTGCACCAAATACGGCGCGCTTTACATTGCAGACAGCGTTCAGTGCGGATATGGCCGCAGCGGAAAATTTTTCAGTCACGATTTTGCAGGCGTCAATGCCGATATCTATACCATGGCAAAGGGCATGGGCAACGGGTTTCCGGTAGCAGGCATTATCATTGCACCCCATATTCAGCCCAAACATTTTCAACTGGGTACAACCTTTGGCGGCAACCACCTGGCCTGTGCGGCGGCGCTGGCTGTACTGGAAGTAATCCGCGAGGAAAAACTGATGGGCAATGCCGTAATGGTGGGCAAATACCTGCGCGAGGAACTGGCTGCTATGCCGGAAATTAAAAATGTAAGAGGGCGTGGACTGATGATTGGCTTCGATGTTCCTGAAGAACTGGGTGCACTAAAGAAGAACTTACTGAACAATCACAAGATCTTTACAGGAGAGGCCAAACCCAATGTGATCCGGCTGCTGCCCTCCCTTGCATTGAAGAAAAAGGATGCAGAAGAATTCATTGAGGCCATTAAGGAGGAAATTGCAGCACTGCACGCCACCGTATGATAAAGGTTTTTTGAGAAAGACGAGCACAAGCAACAACAGATCATCGCTGCATTGCCCGTAACAACTGTAATGCGAATATATACTGATGATACCGGCAACTCCGGGCAATGCTATGGCAAAGCCGCGGGTGTGTTGCAAAAAGGCAAGTATTGTTTTACCTTAAATGCTAACTTATGAAAAAAGAAACCACCATCCAGGTCTTTGAACAAAAGCAGGTACGTTCCGTTTGGAATGAGGAATAGGAAAAATGGTATTTTTCGATCGTGGACGTTGTTGCGGTTCTCACTGAAAGTGTAGATGCAGGCGCATATTGGCGTAAACTGAAACAGCGTCTAAAAGAAGAAGGAAATGAAACTGTGACAAATGGTCACAGTTTCAAAATGCCAGCAGCAGACGGAAAAATGCGCCTTACAGATGTTGCCAATACCGAACAGCTGTTCCGTCTTATTCAATCGATCCCCTCCAAAAAAGCAGAGCCGTTTAAACTCTGGCTGGCAAAAACGGGCCGGGAACGTATCGATGAGATAGAAGATCCCGAAGCGGGTATCGACCGGCTAATGGAAACCTACTTCAGGAAAGGATACAGCAAAGAATGGATCAACCAACGCTTAAAAAGCATTGAGGTACGGAAAGAACTAACTGATGAGTGGGAACAGCGCGGCGTTAAAAAAGGACAGGAGTTTGCGATCCTTACAGATGAGATTACTAAAGCCTGGGCAGACCACTCTGTAAAAGAATACAAGCAGCTGAAAGGGCTTAAAAAGGAGAATCTCCGGGATAATGTGACCAATCTGGAGCTTGTGCTGAATATGCTGGCGGAAGCCACTACAACAGAGATAAGCAGGGAAAAGAAACCGGATAATTTTCAGAAGAGTAAAAAAATAGCAAATGAGGGCGGCAGTATTGCCGGCAGTACCCGCAAAGAGATTGAAGAAAAAACCGGAAAAAAAATAGTAACAAGTGCAACAGCCCGGAAACAATTACAGAACAAAAAAAACAAGAACTGATACAGTAACATGTCTCTTTTAAAATCAAAAAACTTTATAAGCGCTCATGATGTTACCAACATCAACGCGCTGGTAGCAAAAGCGCTGGACTATAAAGCCAACCCGTTTAAAGATAAAACCCTGGGCACAGGTAAACGAATCGGCTGCCTCTTTTTAAACCCCAGCATGCGTACCCGTTTAAGCACGCAGATTGCCGCCCAAAACCTGGGCATGGAACCCATTGTATTTAACGTGGGCTCCGAAGGCTGGAAACTGGAATTTGAGGACGAAGCCATTATGAGCGGCTCCACATCGGAACACGTAAAAGATGCGGCCCCCATTATGGGAAAGTATTTCGACATCCTGGCCATTCGCACTTTTCCCTCGCTGGCCAATAAAGAAGATGATTACAGCGAGCTGTATGTAAACCAGTTTATCAAATACTCCGGCATACCGGTACTAAGCCTGGAAACCGCCACCCTGCACCCACTGCAGAGCCTTACAGATGTGATTACGATAAAGGAAACCTTCCGGGAAAAACGAAAACCCAAGGTAGTGCTTACCTGGGCGCCGCATGTAAAGCCATTGCCACAATGCGTGGCCAACAGCTTTTCGCAGTGGATGAATGCCTGGGGCGAAGTGGATTTTGTGATCACCCATCCGGAGGATTATGAGCTTGATCCTGCGTTTGCCGGCAATGCCACTATCCTGCACAACCAGGACGAAGCATTAAAAGATGCCGACTATGTATATGTAAAGAACTGGAGCACCTATACCGATTATGCCAAAATTTATAACAACGATCCATCCTGGATGCTGACGCTGGACAAGCTGAAGCATACCAACGATGCACGGGTAATGCATTGCCTGCCGGTGCGCCGGAACGTGGAACTGAGCGATGAAGTGCTGGACAGCCCGCACAGCATTGTAACGCAGGAGGCCGGTAACCGCGTATGGGCGGCACAAGCAGTATTAAGTGAGCTATTAGGTCAGTTGAACACTGCTCATCATTAAAACAGATACAACGCTGATAGAATACGGATCGTATTAGCTAATACGCCAACCCCTTGCATGAACAATTTCAAACAATTGATAACAGCCATTGAGCAAACGCACCAGCGGTTGCAGGCACAGGCCGCAGGCGCCGTAAACCAGGCATTGATCATACGGAACTGGCTGATCGGTTATTATATTGTGGAATTTGAACAAAAGGGCAGGGAACGCGCAAAATATGGGCAACAGCTTCTTGATAAAATTGCGGCAACCGTTAAAATCAATGGCATATCTGCTACCAATCTTAAATTATTCAGACAGTTCTATTTGGCCTATCCTCAAATAAGCCAGACGCTTTCTGACGAATTAAAACCACCATCTAATACTGAAAATCAAATAGTTAGAATTCGTCAGACGCTGTCTGACGAATTGGTACCCGCCATACAAAACACCCCTTCTTCGGTGGGAGCATCTATAACTGTGCCTCCTGAAAAAGTTATCAGCAGGTTATCTTTTTCGCATTTAACAGAGTTGACGAAAATTGGCGACCCATTGAAACGTTGCTTCTATGAGCTCGAATGCATAAAAGGTACCTGGAGCATACGGGAATTAAAACGGCAGATCAATAGCCTCTACTTTGAGCGCAGCGGTTTATCCGCACAACCCGAAAAACTATCCAGACTGGTTCAGGAAAAAATAAAACCACAAACGCCTGTAGATATTGTTAAGAATATCTATGCATTTGAATTTTTAGACATCCCTTTGCAGCCTGTTTTGGAAGAATCTGATCTGGATGAGCACCTTTTTATTCAAAAATATCTTATCCGGTTACCCAATAAAGGACAGTTAGAGGACCATATCAACGAGGAGTTAAAAAAATTACAATGAGCACGGAAGACCATAAATACCATTCAGGCAGGGATCATGAAGATATGCAAAGCCCTCTTTTTATCATAAAGATCGGAGGCAATATTATCGACAATCCCACCGCGCTGGAAACTTTCCTGGCCGACTTCTCCAAAATAAACGCCGCAAAGATCCTGGTGCATGGCGGGGGAAAGATCGCCACCAAGATCGGGGCACAACTGGGGATCGAATCAAAATACATAGATGGCAGAAGGATCACCGATGATGCTACTATCGACCTGGTGACCATGGTATATGGCGGACTGGTCAACAAAAAGATCGTGGCACAACTGCAGGCCCTGGGCACCAATGCGATCGGGCTTACCGGGGCCGATGCCAATATCATTCCCGCCCGGAAACGCCCCGTAAAAGAGATCGACTATGGATGGGTGGGTGACATCAGAAACGAGGAATTAGAAATTAAAAATTTAAAATTATTAATCGCTCATTCAATAACCCCGGTGTTTGCGCCACTCACTCACGATGGAATAGGACATATCCTCAATACAAACGCAGACACGATTGCATCTTCATTAGCAGTAGCGCTTTCTACGCATTTTAAGGTACGCCTGATCTACTGTTTTGAAAAAAAGGGCGTGCTGGAAGACGTAAATAACGATGCTTCCGTGATCCGTAAGCTGAATCGCAGCTATTATCAGCAACTCAAGGAAGAAAAAAAACTGTTCGAAGGCATTCTCCCCAAAATTGACAACGCATTTAAGGCCATAGACGCCGGCGTAAACCAGGTGCTGATCGGCGATGCCCGCGATTTGATTAAAAATACTACTGACGATAACGAAGGAACATTGATTTATTAAACAGGCCCAAGGGCTACAATTCAATTTTATGCAGGAACAACTTTACCAGGAAGCAGTCGCGCTGTTAAAACAACTGATCGAAACGCCCAGCTTCAGCAAGGAAGAAGATCAGACTGCCGAACTGATCATTGCTTATCTGAACAAGTACCAGGTCCCCACCAAGCGGCTCGGGAACAACATCATTGCCAAAAACAAACATTTTGACGATGCCAAACCAACATTGTTGCTGAACTCGCATCATGATACCGTAAAGCCCAATCCCAAGTATACCCTCGACCCGTTTAAGGCCATTGAAAAAGATGGAAAACTATTTGGACTGGGCAGCAATGATGCCGGTGGTTGCCTGGTATCACTGATCGCCACCTTTATTTATTACTACGAAAAGGAAAATCTCAAATACAATATCATGCTGGTAGCCAGTGCCGAAGAAGAAATCTCCGGTTATAACGGCATTGAAGCTGCCGTAAATATCCTGCCGTCCATCGACTTTGCCATTGTGGGCGAACCTACCAAACTGCAAATGGCGGTGGCCGAACGGGGTTTAATGGTGCTGGACTGCACCGCACACGGAAAAGCCGGGCATGCCGCACGCAATGAAGGAGAGAATGCGATTGTAAAAGCGATCAAAGATATTGAGTGGTTCCACTCCTACCGGTTTGAAAAAGTGTCGGACCTGCTGGGCGACAGCCGCATGACCTGCACCGTTATCGAAACCGAAAACAAACAGCACAATGTAGTGCCTTCCTCCTGCAAATATGTAGTGGATGTACGTTTAAACGAATTGTATTCTTTTGAGGAGATCCTGGATGCTATCCGGCGAAACGTTTCCAGCGAGGTAAAACCAAGATCTACGCGGCTGCGCTCCACCTCCATTTCGCTGGATCACCCCATTGTACAGGCGGGCATTGTTATGGGCAAAACCACCTATGGCTCTCCCACCACTTCCGATAAGGCGCTGATGCCCTTCCCCGGTTTGAAAATGGGCCCCGGCGACTCGGCCCGCAGTCATACCGCAGATGAATATATTTACCTGCACGAAATAGAAGGCGGCATTAAAGATTACATTGAAATTGTGGGAAGAGTGGTTATTTAATAGTTACAGGTTGCAGGATACAAATTTCAGGTTTTGATAAAATGAAAAGCTACAAGGATTTAAATATTTATCTGGAGGCACATCAACTGGCAGTTGAAATTCATCGACTGAGCCTGCAATTACCTAAATTTGAACTCTTTGAAGAAGGAAGCCAGATACGACGATCTTCAAAAGCGGTATCTACAGCCATTGTTGAGGGTTATGGAAGGAAACGTTATAAGGCTGAATTTATCAAGTTCCTTACCTACGCCCACACGGAATGTGACGAAACTATTGAGCATCTGAATTATCTCTTTGAAACAAATTCTTTGACCAATAAAGAACTGTTTGAAACATTGAGAGAAAAATACACGGGACTTAGTAAACAAATTAATAAATTTATTGACTGGGTTGAAAATAACTGGAATAATTTTCCATCTGCAGAATAACCTGCAACCTGAAATTTGAAACTTGTAACTGAAGAATGAAGATTCCGGAAATAAACAGATTTTTTATGTAATTTACGGAATAACGCATCTTTAAATAAAATTCTAACGATGCGTTATTGTTTATTATATGCCTGCCTGATACTAACAAGCGCCTGCCTGAATGCGCAAAAAGGGAACCCTGCAGCCAAAAAAAAGCCGGCGATCCAAAAGGGTGTCACTTTTGAAATAGAACAGCTGGAGCCGCCTGAAAACATGCTCCCCGAAACGCCCGACAGCACGCTGTTCGCCAACCTCTTCTTCCGCGATGCGGAAAAGACGTCCAAACACCCGTTAACGCTTGTTGAAATCAACCGGCAATCAATAGTGGCCCAATCGGAACTACCTCAAAAGCTGGTCACTTATGGGTACCATTCTTTTTTTGACGGCGTGTACCGCGCCTACGCTGACCATCGCCCCCTGGTGATTTCCCCGGATATGATCTGGCTGCTGATTGCCCAGGGATTTTCGCAACACATCAACAGCAATCCGGAAAAATACAGGAAATACTTTGTACAACACCAGGGAAAAGAAACATTGCTGGTGCAAAACAACGCCATCCGCCTGGATGACCCGGACAGCCCCTGGGAACAGGTGTTCCCCGAGTTCACTAAACAGATTGCCGCTCGTACCGGGCAGGAGCTGATCCATACGCTTACTTCCAGTTTTTCAACCACAACACCCACATCCGGCATCGCCTCCCAGATAACCATTATGGATGCTATGAAATCCTATTTTGAATACGTGGTATTCATCATTGGATGCGGCATTCCAAAAGTAACCCTCCAAGGCACCTCCGCCGATTGGGAGGCGGTTTATAAAAAAGCGAACAGCCTTAAAAAATACGAACTGGGCTGGTGGCTGAACGAGCTTGACCCGGTGTTCCGCCAGTTTATAGCGGCTTCCAAAGGATCGGTGAATAAGGACTTCTGGCGCAACCTGTTTAAAGTGCATAAAGCCGGCAAACCCTATCAAAGCGATAAAATCGACGGGTGGTTTGTAAAGTTCTTCCCCTATACCAGGGACGGTAAAAGAAATGACCTGCAAACCTTAACAGGAAGCTCCAACCTGCCGGATGAAATTGTAAAAGTCCCGCTCCTTCATGTGTTTCAGCATACGGACGGTACCACAACGCAAACGCCGCTGGAACTCTGGGCCGGTTTTATGGGACTGCAGCAAAACAGCCAGGACTTTACATTAAAGCCTGAGATCGGTTGGATGATCAAAAAGGAAACAGGTGGGGAGAAAGAAATCCAGAGCGACCTGGAACGGCAATTATCCGGTCCCGGAAACACTACCTCGTTTCCCGTTGAGATACGTGTAACAACTGTTCCTGATGTGATCCTGAACCTGAAGAAGATCAACAACCTGGCGATAACGTTTACCGACAGCATCCGGATACCCGATGCCATGGGGGCCATTACTATTGAAAGACTTGCTCTAAAAGGGAAAATTTCGGACAACGGAAAACAACGCTTAAAACAACTCTTGCCCAATACAACCCTTAAGGTTAACGGGGAGCTCCTAAACCAAACGGCTGCAGATAAAGAACAGAAACAGGCCCAAAAAGAAGCGCTTATAAAAGTCATCAGCGGCGGCCGGCAATGATTTCACAAAAAAAATAGCATCACTTAAGATATAATGGCATCTTTGCAGATAAATCGTTTTTATTTGTAACATGAAGCTTTGGAAAAAAAATACGGACTCTTTAAAAGAAGTTGAAACCTTTACGGTGGGCAGGGATCGCGAAATGGATCTGTACCTGGCTCCTTTTGATGTGCTGGGCTCACTGGCCCATATACAGATGCTGGAATCGGTGGGCCTGCTGAAAAAACAGGAGCTGATCCAACTGCAGGAAGCCCTGCGTCATATTTATGCCGCTATTCAAAAAGGCGATTTTGAGTTACAGGACGATGTAGAAGACATCCATTCCCAGGTGGAGCTGCTGTTGACACAAAGGATCGGCGAGGCCGGCAAAAAAATACACAGCGCCCGCAGCCGGAACGACCAGGTGCTGGTAGACCTGAAACTGTTCCTGCGCAACGAAATTGAAACCACGGTTAAAACCATTGTTCCCTTCTTTGAACTGTTACAGACCCAGAGCGAAAAATACAAAAATTTCTTATTGCCAGGTTATACCCACCTTCAGTTGGCCATGCCTTCCTCCTTTGGACTTTGGTTTGGCGCCTATGCAGAAAGCCTGGTGGACGATCTGATAAGCCTTAAGGCCGCCTATGATATCATCAACAAAAACCCCCTGGGTTCTGCCGCGGGGTATGGTTCTTCCTTCCCCATTAACCGTACCCTTACAACAGAACTGCTGGGCTTTGCTTCCCTTAACTATAACGTGGTATATGCGCAAATGGGACGCGGAAAAGCCGAGCGCGTAGTAGCCCAGTCGCTTGCAAACATTGCAGACACGCTCTCCCGCATGAGCATGGATGCCACGCTGTACCTGAATCAGAATTTCAGCTTTATCAGCTTTCCGCCGGAGCTTACCACCGGCAGCAGCATTATGCCGCACAAAAAAAACCCGGACGTATTTGAGCTGATCCGTTCTCATTGCAACCGTATAAAAGCTTTACCCAACGAGATCACATTAATGACCACCAATCTTCCTTCGGGATATCACCGCGATCTGCAATTGCTAAAAGAGCATTTGTTTCCCGCCCTGAAATCGCTGAGAGACTGTATTGAAATGGCTGGGCTGATGTTATCCAATATAGAAGTAAAGCCAGATCTGTTAAAAGACGAAAAATACAAATACCTGTTTACGGTAGACCTGGTAAATCAGCTGGTGCTTGAAGGCACTCCTTTTCGCGATGCCTATATACAGGTTGGCAAATCCGTAGACGATGGCAGCTATAAAGTGCCGGAACATACGGAAATCAAAAATCCACATGAAGGAAGCATCCAGAATTTAAGCACAGCGCAGATAAAACAGCAAATGGATCAAACCATTGCCTCTTTTGATTTTGATGCCGTGCATCAGGCTTATCAGCGGTTGCTGAATACATCCACCGAAGCGTAAAAGGCGTATCTATTGAACAAAGATGACACAAACAGATCTTACAACAGAAAAAACAACCCATACCGTATTTCCCATACTCATTGCGTTAAGCATTTCGCATTTACTCAATGACACCATCCAATCGTTGATCCCGGCCATTTACCCAATCATCAAGACCAGCTATCATTTAAGCTTTTCACAGATCGGGCTCATCACACTGGCTTTTCAACTGGCAGCCTCTTTATTACAACCCTTTGTGGGCATGTATACCGATCGGAAACCCAAGCCATACTCATTAGCAACGGGCATGGGTTTTACCCTGCTTGGGCTCATCCTGCTGGCCAATTCATCCCATTTTTTTATGATCGTCATTTCCGTATGTTTGATCGGTGTGGGGTCTTCCATTTTTCACCCGGAAGCCTCCCGCATGGCGCACACGGCCTCCGGGGGCCGCAAGGGGCTTGCCCAATCGGTATTTCAGCTGGGAGGTAATTTCGGAAGTTCGCTGGGGCCCCTGCTCGCTGCCTGGATCATTGTTCCGCATGGCCAGTTTAGTATCATCTGGTTTTCGGTAATGGCCTTACTCGCCATCATCATTCTTACCCATATTGGCAACTGGTACAGGGGCGTAATGCTGGAGTACCGCAAAAAAAGAACCGCATCCGCCCTGCCGGCACCATCGCTCTCCAAACGAAAAGTGGGGCTGGCGATTGCCATATTGCTGATCCTGATCTTTTCCAAGTATTTTTATATGGCCAGTCTTACCAACTACTTCACCTTTTACCTGATCAATAAATTTCATGTATCGGTATCTGCATCACAGATCTACCTCTTTGTATTCCTGTTTTCAATTGCCGCGGGTACACTTATCGGGGGGCCTGTGGGCGACCGTATCGGCCGCAAGTATGTAATTTGGGTATCTATTCTTGGCACAGCACCCTTTTCACTGCTGCTTCCACATGTAAATCTCTTCTGGACGATTGTGCTTGTGGTACCTATCGGAATGATCCTTGCTTCCGCATTTTCGGCCATACTCGTATATGCCCAGGAATTGATTCCCGGAAAACTGGGATTGATCTCCGGTCTGTTTTTCGGCTTCGCATTTGGAATGGCCGGTATCGGTTCCGCATTGCTGGGTAACCTGGCGGATATTACCAGCATTCAATACGTCTTTTACATCTGCTCCTTTCTGCCGCTGATTGGGCTCTTAACCGGTTTTTTGCCGGATATTGAAGGAAAAAGAAAGAAGAAGGTCGCCACAAAGCCACTGAAACACTGAGGTCTTTGGGCTTTTTGAATCAGGAACCGGGTTTATCATCTAAATACGGAAACAGATCTTAAACATATAAGATTGTTTAAAATATCTGGCTCTCTGCCACTAAAGCACTGAAACACTGAGATTTGTATGTCTTCACGGGCCGGTATCGCTTAAACGGCCCGCAGATCGCGCGAATGAACCGCAGATATATCAGCGGGAATCTGCGGAGAATAACGCGCCGATGCACAATCCATAAGATGGCCTCAGTGGCGATGATCCCGGAATACAGAATAAAAAAAGTTCAGTGTTTCAGTGGCTCTGGGGCCTCCTCCCTCCGATTTGGCAACCTCCGGCTTTTCAGGTAACTTCGCCCCAATGCATCTGTATTCTATACATACAAAGGCCTATCTCTTCAAACCGGCTGGTCAGTTATTATAACCAGGTCCGGTCTTTTACGTGCATTTCTATTTTTTTCTAACAATTTTTATTTTAATCATCATGAGTACGAACAGTAACCCGGTTATTCTTTGCGAATCCGACTATCAAAAACTTACAGCTATTATTGTGCTGGACAAAAAAAACGAAGAAAAAGACAATACCCTTGCATACGAGCTCAGCAGGGCCACGGTTGTTAAGGATGAGGATTTCCCCGAAAACAACATCCGCATCGGTTCCAAAGTAACAATACTGGATATTGCCGCCCAAAAAGAAAAAGATTTCCAGATCGTAATGCCGGGAGAAGCCGATATCCAGGCAAAAAAAATATCGATTCTCACTCCCATGGCCGCCGCCATTATAGGGTTTAAACCGGGAGACGAAGTATCCTGGAAGATGCCCTCTGGCATGAAGCAGTTAAAGGTAATATCGGTAGACAATAAAACACTCGTAAAAGCCTGATCAACCGGGCTTTTATTTTTCCCGGCCCAAAAAGACGGGCGGAGTGATCCATTAAAATAAAAACAGTGTGGAATTCGAGGTTCTCTTTATTATTTCACTTATTTTAGACGCTCCCGAATGCTTACTAAAATTTTAAACTTATTGTAAATGAAAAAAGGATTTTTATTCCTCCTGTTTTGTGTAGTTCTTATTACGGCAAACGCCCAAAAGAAAAAAAAGGCATCTTTGTTCAACGGCAAAGACCTTACCGGCTGGAAGATACATGGTACTGAAAAGTGGTATGTTGACAAAGGAGAACTGATTTGCGAAAGCGGACCCGACAAAAAATACGGATATCTTTCAACAGAAAAATCTTACAAAAATTTTGACCTCACGCTCCAGTTTAAGCAGGAAGCCAATGGCAACAGCGGTGTGTTTTTTCGCTCGGATATTGAAGGTGTAAAGATCAGCGGCTGGCAGGTAGAGGTAGCGCCCCTTAACCACAATACCGGTGGCATCTACGAATCTTACGGCCGCGGCTGGATCATTAAACCCAAGCCCGAAGATGAAAAAATCCTGAAAGAGGGACAGTGGAACACGATGCGCATTAAGGTAGTGGGCGATGAAGTAACCACCTGGCTGAATGGCCACCAGATGGTGCATCTCAAAGATGAAAAAATTGGCAAAGCCAACGGCTTTATTGCCCTCCAGATTCATGACGGCGGCGGCATTAAAGTAAGATGGAAGAACTTTAAATTAAAAGAGCTGTAAACAGACAGCTTTCAGCAATCAGCTGATACCTGCTTTTATTAAAGAGGTTGTTTGGAAACGGACATCCTCTTTTTTATTTGGGATGTTGGCTTTGAGAACTGAGATAAGTTGAACCATACGCTCACACCATTCAATGCTGTTTCGATAATAAGGGAATTTGAAAATGTGGAAATATGGGAATGAGGGAACAGATCATCGGGTATGAAACAGACCCCGATCCTGAAACTTTAACTGAAACGTGAAACAGTCGTTTAGTTTTCAGTATTGCACATCAAGTATAAAAACTGATTTAACGTGAAACTTTAAACCTGAAACCTGGAACCTGCCCCCTAACAATCTTTACAAAACCGCCGGTAAATGGCTTCGTATTCCGGGATGATGGCATCGATATTAAACTGCTGGGCATGTTCAAATGCATTTTGTTTGAATTGCTCCAGCGTATGATCGTCCTTTAATATAAAGAGCGCTTTCTCGCTCATGGTAGTTACATCTCCTACTTTGGCTAAAAAACCGGTCACTCCTTCTACATTTACTTCGCCCAATCCACCAGCATCGGTAGAAATAACCGGCACTTTCGATGCCATGGCTTCCAGTGCTGCAAGGCCAAAACTCTCATACTCGGAGGTTAACAGAAACAGGTCCGCCACGGCAAAAATTTCTTCCATCTGCTCCTGTTTCCCCACAAGTACCAGCTTATCAAAAATACCCAGTTCCCTTCCCAGCTCTTCGGCCGTTTGCCGTTCGGGCCCATCCCCTACCAGCAGCAGCTTTGCCGGGATATTTTTCTGTACCTCAAAAAACACTTTTACCACATCCTCAATCCTTTTTATTTTCCGGAAATTGGAGGCATGCAGCAGGATACGCTCGCCGTTGGGAGCCAGTACTCTTTTAAAAGCGTCCAGCGGCTTGTGGTTAAAGCGTGTTACATCAATAAAATTATAGATTACTTCGATTTCTTTCCGGACATCAAAATTTTTATACGTCTCTTCCCGCAGATTTTTGGACACTGCGGTAATCACATCACTTTGGTTAATGGAAAATGCTACTACCGGGGCATAGGTTTTATCGCGCCCCACCAGGGTGATATCCGTACCGTGCAGGGTGGTAATAACCGGGATATACTTCCCTTCTGCCTCAAGGATTTTTTTTGCCATATAGGCAGCCGAGGCATGCGGAATGGCATAATGCACATGCAGCAGATCCAGGCTATAGTTTTTGATTACATCCACCATGGTGCTGGCCAATGCCGTTTCATAAGGCGGAAAATCAAAAAGCGGGTAAGTGGGTACCTGCACCTCGTGGTAATAAATATTGGGGATAAAGCCGTTTAACCTAACCGGTTGCTGGTAGGTGATAAAATGCACAAAATGGCCCTTTTCTGCCAATGCCTTCCCAAGCTCCGTTGCCAGTACACCGCTTCCGCCATAGGTAGGATAACAAACGATTCCGATTCGCATGCCCAAAGATATGTTTTGCTTTGATAATTACCGATCCGTTTCTTTTGGATCATGGGTAAATTTTTACCTTTACCGAAAACAAATAACAGCATGGGCAAAAAATTGTTTTGGATCATCGGCCTCTTTTTTTCGGCTAACCTGCCGGCACAAACAAAGGATGAAGTACTGATCCGGAAAATTGCAGATGAAATACTGGTAAACAGCCAGGCATACGAAAACCTGCGAACGCTTACCAAAACCATTGGCGGACGGCTGGCCGGCTCGCCCCAAATGTATAAAGCCGAGGACTGGGGCTACAACCTGCTCCGGCAAAGCGGTAGTGAAAATACGTTTAAACAGGAGTGCATGGTTCCGCATTGGGTGCGGGGCGGCCCCGACCAGGCAACGGCATTGCTGGCCAATGGAAAGAAAAAGACACTGGACATCCTCGCCCTCGGCAATACCGAAGGAACGGGCAGCAAGGGCATAACAGCACCGGTGCTGCTCATCAACTCATTTGATGAACTGGAGGCAAAAAAAGACCAGTTAAAAGGAAAAATCGTTTTCTATAATTATCATTTCAATCCCCGGTTTATAAGAACCTTTGAGGCCTATGGCGATGCCGTAAAATACCGTACGCGTGGTACTTCGCTGGCCGCAAAATATGGAGCGGCAGCCAGCATAGTACGCAGCATGAGCCATAGCGTAGATAATAACCCGCATACCGGCGGCACCCAATATGATGCGGCCTACAAAAAAATACCGGCCGTTGCCATTGGTTTGCAGGATGCAGACTGGCTGGCGGCCGAACTCGGTAAAGGAAAACCGATAATGGTATCGCTCAAAACGATGGGACAGTTTTTGCCGGATGCAAAAGGGCATAATATCATTGGCGAACTGAAAGGTTCCGAGTTTCCTGATGAGATCATTACTGTGGGCGGCCACCTGGATAGCTGGGATATTTGCGAGGGAGCACATGATGACGGAGCAGGCATTACGCAAACCATTGAAATATTGCGTGCCTACAAGGCTATTGGTTACCAACCCAGGAGAACCATCCGCTTTGTGCTCTTTGCCAATGAGGAAAATGGCGCGCGCGGAGGTGCCAAATACGCCGATGAAGCCGCAAAAAACACCAGCGAAAAGCACCTGCTGGCACTTGAAACAGATGCAGGCGGCTTTACGCCAAGGGGCTTTGGCGTTACCTGCAGCGATGCCCAGTTTGCAAAGCTCAAAAGCTGGATCCCGCTCCTGGAGCCTTATGGCGCCAACCAGTTTACACGCGGCGGTGGCGGCACCGATGTTTTGTTTATCCACGAAAAGCTTGGTGTACCGATGGCTGAACTCCTGCCCGATTCGCAGCGATACTTCGATATCCACCACGCCCGTTCGGATGTATTTGAAGCCGTTAACAAACGGGAACTGGAACTGGGCGCCGTAAACCTTGCTGCACTCATCTACCTTGCAGATCAGCATGGATTCTGAGTAGCAGCCCTTATACTTCGTCTTTGCTCAGCATAAACAGCTTGCATTTTTTCATCAAAACTTAAGACATGAATCGTAGAAAATTTTTAGGTGCCGGTGCCACCGCAGGGTTGGCCGGTGTTCTTTCCCCTTCCGGCGCGTTTTCCCGGAACCCGGTTTACGCTGAAAAGCGATACCAGGGCGGAGCCAGCCCCTGGCCCGTATGTTTGGATACCGCAACGATAAGGCCTGCCTCCCTGACTGATAAAATAACCATTGCGGCTAAGGCCGGTTATGACGCCATTGAGCCCTGGGACGGAGAACTGGAGGAGTACGTAAAAAAGGGCGGCAACCTAAAAGAGCTGGGAAAGAAAATCAGAGACCTGGGACTGTTTGTACCCAGTGTGATCGGACTGTGGAATGCGTTGCCTCCTACAACAGAAGCCTTCGATCAGTCATTGAAAGATACACGCAGACGGATGCAGATGGCAGCAGATATCGGTGCCGAACACATTCAAACCATTCCCAACACCGTAGGCGAACCGTTCAATCCCAAATGGGTGGCGGCGCACTATAGAAAGATCATTGAAATCGGTTTAAAGGATTATAATATTGCACCGGCATTGGTATTTGTAAAATACTTTCCTTTAAAAACATTAGGCCAGGCAATGGCCATTGCCATGGATGCCAACCATCCTAAAGCGATGGTCATACCAGATGTATACCACATGTATATCAGCGAGGGCGGATTTGAAGCACTGAAACTGGTAAACGGCAATGCTTTCGCCATTTTCCAGTTTAACGATGCACCCGCCGCACCCGCCTTATCCGAACTGGAAGACAAACACCGGGTTTATCCCGGAGAAGGAATACTTCCGTTAACCGATATTTTAAAAGATTTAAAAGCATCCGGTTTTAAAAAATGTATTTCACTGGAGCTATACAATCCCGAATACTGGAAACAGGACCTTCAGGCAGTAGCAGCAACCGGGTTGCAGAAAACATTGGCGGTGATCAAAAAAGCCGGAGTGTAGTCTTATCTGATTAAAGCAATGTTATAAACGACCAGCTATGAGTGGTATAACACTAACAGAACTAAAAGAAGCCGATCTGCGTTTTGTAAAACAGATCTACGACTGGTACGTGCTTAACTCCACGGCCACATTTCATACAGAGCCGGTAACCATCACCGAGCTCCGCGAATTTATTTACATCGGTCATCCAAGGTTCAGGTCCTGGCTGATCCTGGATGGAGCACAACCGGTGGGCTACTGCTACCTGACCAACTATAAAAAGCGGCAGGCCTATGATAAAACGGCGGAACTGACCATTTACCTACAGCACGATTGTTATGCAAAAGGGATCGGGCAGGCGGCACTGAAGCAACTGGAAATACATGCGCGGGAGGCCGGCTTTAAAAACCTGCTGGCCATCATCTCCGGCGACAACGACCGGAGCATTCACTTTTTTGAGAAGAACGGGTATTTCAAATGCGCCCATTTTAAAAATGTAGGAGAAAAATTTTGGAAAGTACTGGATGTAGTGGGCTATCAAAAGGAAATATAAACTTTTATGGAAAAAGCAGGCATCAGCGTCCTACTTGGGTCAATACATCCTTAACCAATGACCCACGTTATGAGAATTTTCCAGTTCCTGTTTTGGATAGCCATCCCTTTTTCTGCGCTGGCCCAAAGTTCTACTCCGGATTTCAGGCGGCCCACATTCCCCGGCTACGGGTTGGACCGCGTACAAACCTTTATACAGCAATACAGAAACAGCAAGGAATCTTACATGAATAAACCGGTATCCGCAGGAGCCTATGATTCGTTGAGCCTTCGGGAAAAATTTACGTATGCCATGATTTATCCTGAAAGGTATCTGCAGAATTGCGCGATGTATGATCAATTTTTCCAGCGTGGAAAGTTGTTTCCAAAATTAAGCTTCGGGTTTAACGAAAATACATTAAGCCCCCGGCAGGTCCTGTTCCTAAAAACCCACCGCGATTCTGTAATGGCTTTTATCCGGGCCACCGCTGGTCAAAAGAAAACCTGGGGCATCAACCTTAAACAAGCGGCTATTGAAATAAACGGGTGGGAATTGATTCCGGTACTAACCGCTTATTACAAACAAAGACCAGATGACAGCGATGTGCTTACTACCTTTATGGTATTGATGGCCAATGATGTGTTTGCCCCTTTTGTTCAGTCGGTATATTACAACGCCCTGTACGGAACTCAAAGCCGCTACAGCGCCACGATTGACGTAACAAAAGCATCGGAAGCCTTTATTTTAAATACAGCAATGAACTATTATCAATACAGAACCGGAAAGCGCGGATCTGCGTCTTTTGCAAAATAGCCGCTCATTGAAAGTACTCTCCGTTATATTACTGTTGTTCCTTTTTTCCTTCAGGGCGGCTGCCGGGGACAGCAGCTTTATAAAAATACCCGCCGGCACTTACGAAGTGGGCCTGAAGGGGCATGTGGACAATCCATTGCGAAAGATAACAGTCCGCGCGTTTTTGATTGCAGCCACGGAGCTCACCAACGCCGCTTTTGAAAAATTTGTTTTGGCTACCGGCTATAAAACCGAGGCCGAACTTTTTAAAAATGCATTGGTATTTGAGCCGGGCCTTGAAGAGTTTCAATGGCTTGACGATAGCACCGCATACTGGAGGTATCCCAACGGCATTAGCCGGGGCGGCATTACCGATAAGATGAACCACCCGGTTACCGGCATCAGCTTTACCGATGCGCTTGCTTATTGCAAATGGGCCGGCGTACGGCTGCCCACCCTGGATGAATGGGAAATTGCCGCCCGTGCCGGCTCCGTTACAAAATATTTTGAGGATGTAACACCGTCAACTATCGGCCGGTATGCCAATATCTGGCAGGGCCTTGATCACTTGCAATCCGACAATTCCGATGGTTTTATGTATACGGCGCCTGTAGGCAGTTTCAAACCCAACCCTTTGGGCCTGTACGATGTATTGGGCAATGTATTTGAATTTTGCAGCGGCTCCCGTCCAAGAGACGGAGGGCGCCCGGTGGCCCATGCCCGGGGCGGATCCTGGTGGTGCAGCAGGAACGCCTGCAATTTTTTTAATGGCGTTGACATCGGTTCGGTCAACCCGCATGCATCCTTCAGCAACCTGGGGTTCCGGGTGGTGAAGGACCAATAGCCCCGGTCTGCCCCTCTTATACGATCAGGTGATCCTGGTAGCACCCACACGCGAAAACACCCATTTCCCATTTACTTTTTTAAAGTAAACATCTGATACTATTACAGAGTCATAGGAAAGACGCACCATTGCAAGATCCAGGTCCTTGTTAAAATAAAAAGCCCGGAACCGAACAACATAACCCAAATGCCAGATCGATTCACGGCGACCTCCTGCCATTACCCTTGTCACACCTGGCTTAGACAGGTCCGGAAATAAATGATTTAAGAATTGGGCCCTCGCCTTGCCATCAACAACAAAACCAGCCTGCGGATCTTTCTTTGCAAGAAAATCATTCAAAGGTTTACTTAACGTTGAATCAAAAATAAAATCATCAAATAGTACCTTATCTTTTCTTAACGGATAGTTGGTAAAATCATAAATAAAGCGGTCTCCTTTGATAGCACTTTTTTCATTTTCAATGTTTGCAGCGTCCGTCACAACAACTTCCATAACCGGGGGGATAAACCGGTATTGGTGTTCGATAGAATCATTTTGAAGATCCAGGTATTCGAATATTTGGCGGTACTTACGTGTTGCCTTTCTGTCAATGCAATACTGGTACATTATTTTTTCTACTAATGCCGCGGTATTTTCACAAACCGGATCATCGGGCTTGCATGAAAAACGGTTTTTCGCTCTGTATTTATCAACAATGCCCGTTATTGCATCGTAACGGTTTTCTTTAAAAGCCCTTTCCATTTCCACGGCAAACTGGGAAAACGAAGATTTTGCCAGCGCGGCGAAAATAAGCACAAAGAAAAAATACCTGCAGTAAGCCATATATCTCTTTTATGGGTGAAGTTGTTCAAACTTTTTGCCGGTGCAATATTCTCTTTCGGATGAGCGAAAAAAACAAACCGCTGAAACCTGCACCACATCTGATCCGCGCAGCTCCTTTTTATAATCCATTCCTAAAAGCGGTATACCCCGGACTGCAGCTCATAAACCGTGATGCCATTCCTCTTTTCTGCGATCCGGATCACTCCTTTTTTTTCTTTAATAAATAATTCATCTGCATCCGCGATCTTCAGCAGCGCCGAGCTGTTTGGCGGAATCTCCAGGTCTATGTGAAGCGTTCCATCCTTTCGGCTCCAGTTGCTCCTAATAAGCCCCACGGGCGATTCAAAACCCGCTTTTACCCAGCTTAGTTTTGAAGCCGCAATTTGCGGAGGCTGGATCACAAATCTTGTATAACCCGGCTGATCAACCTTGATGCCCGCCAATCCATCGATATACCAGGCCCCGGGATATAAAAAAGAGCTGTGCAGCAGGGAGTGCCCGGGCAGGTCTTTTTCCCACATTTCCCAGATGGTGGTGGCCCCGTTTTCCTTCATATATCCCCAGCCGGGATAATCGGTTTTAGAAGCCATCTCCAACAATAGGTCCTGCCGGTTGTGCTCCCGCAATAGTTTAAACAGTAAGGCACCTCCTGTTATTCCCACATGAATATGCCCCTTCCGGCGCACCAGGATCTCATTTTCCAGTCGCTTCCATACTTTATCCTCCCAGGCCTCAGGAACCGCACCGGCCAGCAGGGCTGCCACCAGGTTGCCCATGGAGCCATCGGCATAAGAAGTGTCGGCCTCATGGAAAAATTTCTTATGGATCACATCACTATAAGTTGCTGCCTGTGCCTCCCACTTTAAAGCCCATTCTTTTTCGCCGATCTGGTTCGCGATCTTTGCCGCAATACGGAGATTATAGATCCGGTAAAAGTTATTAAAGCAAAGATTCTGCGGCGAATCATTGTTCATTCCTTCTGCTGTGGCATTGGGCCAAAGCCAGTCGCCCAAAAAATCCCAACGCCCGCCAAACCGCTGTAGTACCCCGTCACGCGTTTGAGTGTCCAGGAAATCGATCCAGTTCCGGATCAGCGAAAAATTTTTCCGGAGTATGGTTTCATCACCATATTTCCGGTAAAAATACCAGGGCAGTGTTACCACAATGCCTCCCCATGCCGGGCCACCGCCTCCCATATAGGTAGGGGCGGTATGCGGCAGGATCCCCGGGTGCAGATGGCGTCCGCTCATAACGGCTTTCCTGGCAAATGCCGTATCATACATATTACCCACGATAGATTCGGTACCACTCACATCGCGCCAGTCTTCCATCCACTTGGTGTAAAGTGCGCCCAGATGATAGTTCAGCATCCCGGTTTCACAGGTGGCGTGGGCATCACCGCCATAACCCAGCCGCTCCCGTTGGGGACAGTCCACAATAAAACCACCCAGCGATAAATTCTGGTAGGTCCAGCGCACGGTATTATAGATCCAGTTCTGCAGGCTGTCCGAGCAGCTGAATGTTGCCGCATTCTTATAGGCTGTGCGTACCTGCCAACCCCTGATATCGCCGGGTTTGGGTTCCTTTGTTACGCCCTTTATCGTGATCCACCGGCCGGAGCCATAGTTGAACCTGTTCCTGAAGGTTCCCTTCCCCGTTTTATCAAAAATATAGGCACTGTGCAGTCCAAAGGTCATTTCCATCTTCTCCCGTTCTGAAAACAGCAGGTCGGCACGATGCCCGGGCAGGCCTTCCAGGCGGGCTTCTATCCATCCGGCAAAATTGATCCCCATATCTACCCTATATACGCTATCACTGATCTTTTTTACCGATACCGGCCGGATCTCCTCAAAAAGCCGGTTCTGCTCTACCTGTTGAGCCGATATACGGAGCCTGGGCTGATAGCTGGTGGCCTGCAGCCAGTCATCATCCCGGCAGGCTACCGCGTTCCATTGCGGTTCATCAAGATTAGCATCCCAAAGCTCCCCACCCATCCTGTTGGAGTTCCAGGTTCCCAGCAACCGGCTGGGGCTGCTTTTCACCTTCCAGGTGGCATCGGTATGCACAGAAGCAAAGGGCCGGATAGCCGGGGGCGGATCTTTCTGCTCATAAAAATCTACCTGCGCCGCCACAATGGGTGTATTGGGCCGGTCATTTGTTACATAAGGCCCGTGTACCGACCAGGAGGTACCCAGCCAGATAGCTATCACATTTTTACCTTTATTCAGATAGGAAGTAATGTCGTATGAAACATAGCGGGCCCGTTTGGTATGGTCTGTTACCGCTGTTGCCATAACATCCGTTCCCACCCTTTTCCCGTTTACGTACAGTTCGTGAAAGCCAACGGAAGCCACGTATATAACCGCCTGGCCTGGCGCCATTGCCAGGGAAAAAGATTTGCGCAACCAGGGGTCCGGAATATTGCAGTCCTGTTGGGCCGGGTCAAAGAGCACTGATGATCCAATCCATGTAGCCTTCCAGTTTTCCGGTTCCAAAATTCCGGTATGCCAGTACGCAGTTTTACTCCAATCTGAAACGGCCTGCATCTCATCCTTAACAGCCACTTTCCAATAATACCTCCTGTCGGTTTGCAGGGGCTTTCCCTTAAAAACGATCTGCGTCATTTGTGCCGATTCCTTCCACTCTGAGTCCCATATATCTCCTATATTGGCATTCAGCTTATTTAAAGTGCTGGCCACAAGCACCCGGTAAGCCGTTTGCTTTTGGCCATAAAGCCCCTCCCGTGTACGCTGTAAGGTCCAGCTGAGGCGGGGTGTGGGGTTATCCAGCCCCACCGGCTGATCCAGATATTCCACTTCCAGGTTTACCGGAAGCAGCGGGGCTTTTGCTGCATGGCTCCACAAGGGAAGGAACATAAAAAAGGCTGCACATAATCTAAGCATACGGGCGATTGGCATCATGGTATCGTTATTCGTTTTATACTGAACGTTGAATAATTATCCGGAAAATTAAGCTTTTCAGGGTTCTTTTTTCTGTGTTTTTTAAACAGCACGGCCGTTACTTCAGCCTTTCTCCAACCCGGTATCATTCCACAAAGTACCCCATCGGGAAAGGGGCTGCAAACGGTACAACAACTCTTTTCCAAATGGCCACCCCTGGCCTTGATCGAATACCATTAACAACAGATGGAATCCTTTTTTTATAACAGGCGTCATCATTTATTCCTAATTTTAAAAAAATCAACCAGGAATATATTGAGTATACTTCCGATAACCCGATCATTTGCTTCAGCAGGCGGCCTGCTGCTGATCATCCTGTTTATGGCTGCCTGTAACAACGAACCGCACCAAACGGTCAGAGAGCCCATCGACTATATAAAACCGATACCCGGGCCCAGCGACAGCGTGCCGGTAGCAGCTGCCAAAAAGGGAGAAGTCCTCATTGGCTATTCCGATTGTTATACCTGCCATAAGGATGAAAAACGCTCAATAGGACCCGCATTCAGGGATATAGCAAAACGATACCCCGTAAACGAAGCCTACATCCAATACCTCGCCAAGAAAATCATCAGCGGCGGAAGCGGAAGCTGGGGTGCAGCCGTAATGATACCTCATCCGGCGCTGACGGCAGATGATGCACAAACTATGGTTCGCTATATCCTGTCGCTGCGACAGTAAGCTACAGTGCCGTTATTCCACGTATTTCAACTTAAAAATAAGTATGCCATTATGCTGCATACAGCTTTTTCAACGATTGCCGGGGCAAAGGATTACTGGAAAAAATAATCGGAACGTTTACATTTCCTGAACAAATGATATTAATATAGATTCCAGGCGGGGGGTTGTACGCCCAGCAGATTTTTTACAAAAAAATCGCGGCGTTTTTTTTCGCCAAAATCACCGCCCGACGAATGTCCTGTCCCCGGAACCATAATAAATTCATGGTCTTTCCCGGCTTTGATTAATGCGTTTACCAATTGGAAGGTGGAGGAGGGATCTACATTATCATCCAGCTCTCCCACGATCAGCATCAGTTTCCCCTGCAGGCGATAGGCATTGTCCACATTGGAGCATTCGGCATATTGCGGGCCGATGGGCCACCCCATCCATTGTTCGTTCCACCATATCTTGTCCATGCGGTTATCATGACAGCCGCAGGAGGATACGCCCACTTTATAAAATTCAGGATGAAATAATAGTGCGCCGGTTGAAGACTGCCCGCCGGCGGAAGTGCCGTAGATGCCCACCCTGCTCAAATCCATATAAGGATATTTTTTTGCGGCGGCTTTCATCCAGGCAATGCGATCGGGGAAGCCCGCATCTTTCAGGTTTTTCCAGGCTACATCCTGGAAGGCTTTTGACCGGTTAGAGGTACCCATGCCATCCATTTGCACCACAATAAACCCAAGTTCCGCCAGTTCATATATTGCTGATGCGGGATCGGGTACAAAACTCTTGGGCACAAAAGAACTATGCGGGCCGGCATAAATATATTCTATTACCGGATATTTTTTTTGCGGATCAAAATTCCGCGGACGAACAATAATGCCCCAGATATCCGTTTTACCATCCCGGCCGGGCGCTGAAAAAACTTCGGGATGCTTCCACCCTGCCTTATTCAGTTCAGAAATATCGGCCTGCTCCAATGGCATCAGCACCGATCCGTCATTAGCATCTCTTAGCACCGCAACGGGCGGCTCATCTACCCTTGAAAAAACATCTACAAACAAAGAGTTTTGTCCATTAAAAACGCCCTGATGGTTAGCCCTTTCCGGTGTCAGCTCCGTTAAACCGCTGCCATCGAAACCAATTGAGTAATATCTTATCAAATACGGATCTTCACCGTTCTTCATTCCACTGGCTTCAAAAATTATTTTCTGATGATCAACATCCACTGCCACCACATTGCGAACTACCCAGTGGCCTTTCGTGATCTGGTTTTTTAACTGCCCGTTTCGGCTGTCAAACAGGTAAAGATGGTTCCATCCATCGCGCTCCGAGGCCCAAATGATCTCGTTGGTTTTTTCAATGTCCTTCCGGTATTTTTTACCGCTATAGTCAATAAATGTAGCGCTTGTTTCGCTGATGATTGCCCTGGTTGCTCCCGTAATTGCATTCAGCCGCAACACATCATAGTGCTGATGTCCCCGCTGGTTATATTCAAAGCTAATGCTGCTGTCATCCCGGCTCCAGGCCATATTTGTAATAGAAAACTGGTTTTCCACCGCGTGCGGATCTACAGAAAACAGGCGACCGCTTTCCACTGAAATAACAGCCGGGTAATACTGTGGTAATGCATCCCCAGGCTTTGGGTAATTGCGGGTTAGTATCCTTGGCTGCAACTGATCCGGCGGCGATGATTCTATTAGCGTCAGTTGCCGGACGGCTGCTTTGCGCACTTTAACAACGGCAATCTTTTTAGAATCGCTGCTCCATAGAATGTTTGCGGAATAATATTCTCCGGGGCTCCCGTCAAAAGTTAATTGTTTTTCAAATTTGCCATCTTTCTTTTTATGCAGGTAGATATTGTTGTTTTTGAGAAACGCTGTGTAGCCGGAGTCGGGTGAACTTACGAACACTCCTTTACTGTCATCGGCAATGGCCCCCCAATACACATTTCGATCGTTCAAAGACCTGGTGTTCTGCAGCCTGGTTAATTGCTTCCTGCGATTATTCCATTTCCATTTTATGGCGTCTGCTGCAAATTCAATTTCCGCTGCGTTCACTACCTTAAAACCGGATCCTGTTTGTATCGAATTTATTCTTACAGGGGCGGATTTCAGCGCGGTCATCTGCCGGGCTATTTCCACCATGTCGATGGGTTCCTTTTCTCTTGCTATTGCATTTACAAGATAATGTGCTGTTCTGCCGCCCGGCTTACGCACCGTGTAAAAAAAACTTTCGCCATCCGCCGACCAGGTTATCTGCCGGGGCACATCGTACATTTTTCGGTAGGCCTCATGTACCTCCTTTGCATGCTTATAATCAGTCAGTGTGCCCTGTGTATTTCCATGTATGCAGCAGGGCAAAAGCAGTAGAATCGTTAAAATAAATTTCATCTTTTTTTTAAGAAAGGGGAATTTGAGAAAACAATCGGCCCAGACCAAAACCAGGCAACCACCAATGGTACAAAACAACTAAGTTATCAATAAAAACCGAAACATAAGGCCGTTGACTATGCTCCCAGAACAATACCCTCCCAGCCATGAATCATGAACTGGCGGATGTTCTGGTGATTGTTTCCTTCCGGCTCATCCAATACGGCCTGGTAATGCTCTGCAAACAATTGGAGTGTTTCTTCCTTTCCCAACCCTTGTTGCCGTGCAAAAGAAAAAATTGTTGCGCTACCCTGGTTCTCGGTGGCTGCATTCCGCAACGATCCGTTTGTAAATGGTATCGGGTCGTGTGTATAGTGCTGATCAATAAAAGCCAGTACTCCTTTAAAATCGATTTCCTTTTTTGCCAATTGTGCCAAAACTGTAGTTACCATAATGTAATTTTTACGCGCAGCGAAAATAAAGAAATACCAACAGATCACAGGGCCTGATAACGGAACCTCTGATTCCAACCTGCGTTTGTCCGGTTAAACACGCCCGTAAGATCGTTACAGAAAGGATTGCCTGGCTTTTTCGGACGACTTTTGAAGAAACGGCTTCTGTTCAGAAACCATACCGGAGGTATCTTCTTCTGACAAAAGGAGCTGGTTCTTTAAAATATATTTGAAATAATAAGCAACAACAAGCGCCGCCGGAATGCTGATGGAGAGCCAGGTAGCCATATCCCGGGCAATTCCCTGAAAATGCTTATAATAAAGCAAATAGGCGCCCAGGCCGATTACAATACCTGCTACTGCAGCAAGAAAATAACCCAGCAGACATTGCCATACCCATTTTCCAGGGGATTGAACCATTGATTTTAATTGTATTGCATTGATGATGCCGATAGACAGGAACATGAACAATATATCAAAAGGAACAAAAAAGGTATAATAGCCGAGCCAGAACACCCAGGGTATAAAGAACAGAAACGGCCAGATGCCGATCGGAATTTCCGGCTTCCCTACCCTTTGAAATATCCTGTTCTGCGTTCTTACGAGAAAGAAAACAAAGACAAACAACGACAAGGTATGCATAATAAACTGCGGGGTGGTTAATAGTTTATTATGATCACCGGTAAGCCCGTGCGCAATAAGCGGGTGAAAAAAACCCAGGGCACCGGAATAAACGGCGATATTGCCTCTTACCCATTTTTTTAAAAACATGTTTTTAGCTGATTCCATAATTTTGTGATTTATAATGCAAAGTACCTCCATAGTACCGGCGGGGAAAGGGGTATTTTCTACCTGAAATGATATATTTTACGCCATGGCATTACAGGGAACGGTCATTCGCAGCATTTTTCAAACGGCAGCTTCATTGGGAGCCGCTTTTGACACCCTTTGCCAGATGTCTGGTATCAGTCCCGAAGAAATTAGTAACTCAGAAAACATGGTTGAATGGGAGAAGGCCGCGCTCATTTGGGTACCCTTGTTAAAGCTGTCCGGCAACCCATTGATTGGCCTGCATGTAGGCATGAGCACAACCACGCTGCTTCATGGGATGGTTGGCTTTCTGGTTCAAAGCTGTAAAGATATTGATCAGAGTATTCAGGTATTATGCAGGTATGGCTCCATAGCATCACCAATGGTTGAATACCGGTATACGGTCAATGATGCAGCCACTCTTGAAATTACTCAGAACAAGATGTGGCTAATGAAATATCCGGAACCGGCAAGGCATGCCAATGATTTCTTATTTGCTGCAATCCTCAATACCTGCAGCACCCTCTCGGGCAAACACATTGTTCCGCTGCGCATTGAACTGGCTTACGCAATGCGGGAAATTTCAACATACCGGAAGTTTTTTGGATGTGATGTACTTTTCAATAAAGAGGCCAATCGCATTGTTCTAAATAAAAACGATATATCAACGCCCCTGCTTACCAGCGATCAATCCATGTTCCAGCTCTTCAACGCTATTATGGCCGACAAACAGGCATTGCTGGCTACTAACAGCATGACAGAAAATTTAAAACATATATTGTTCATGCAGTTCAAGGGAAGGATCCCCACAATTGAAGAAGCGGCCACAGCATTAAATATAACGCCACGGCATTTGCAGCGCAGGTTGCTTCAGGAGCAAACCAGTTTTCGTGCAATTGCAGGAACAATAAGAAAAGAAATAGCCCTTCAGTTAATGCAAAATCCGTCTATAAAAATATCCGAGATTTCCGATATCCTTGGTTACTCCGACCTCACGGCATTTAGAAAGGCCTTTAAATCCTGGACCAAATCAGCGCCGAGGGCATTAAGGAAAGAACAGCGGTAAAAAAGCCCGTTAGCGCCCGCCATCACCCGGCAAGATCTCTTTTGAATATTTTACGCTGTTGCGGGCAACTTAGCTAACCGATCATTAAATATCAAAAGAATAAAAGAGGTTATTCTGGGGCGTTTAAAAATTGCTAACAGGTTCCGGAGACTACTGTTAATTAATTAAAATACATACAATGTTTAATCAGAAAGTCGTTTTAGCTACGGGCGCAGCCGGTGGTATTGGCCTGGAGATCAGTACTGCCGTTGCTAAAGCAAATGCAAAAATTGTGATCACTGATATGAATAGAGAACAGATTGCGCAGGTAGCCACTTCTTTAAAAGAGCAGGGCTTAGCGGTTATAGGGATAAAATGCGATGTTTCAAATGAACAGGAAGTAAGGAGCGCTTTAGACAAAACGCAAAAGACTTTTGGATCGCCGGATATTTTAATTAACAATGCCGGGCTGCAACACGTGGCTCCCCTGGAAGAATTCCCGACAGAGAAGTTTGAACAGCTTAGTAGTACAGTTCCTTATTATTGAACCATTCCCTAAGCAAATTACAATTTACCGGTAAGGACCCCGGCAGCTATCACCAAATTAAAAGCGGCAACTCTTTAAGGAATTGCCGCTTTTAATTTTTCGTGAACTTTTCCCAGGTAGGGAAAGTGGGTAGAGCGGACCGGAAATAATGCGAACTTAATTGTTGAGGGTTTTTTGAAGTTTTGTGAATTGCCGGACTGCCAGAATGGCGATAAAACTATTGGAAACGACTAACTTTACTTATTCCCAGGTCCAAGAAGGTTCCCCCATCTGGCCAGTTTATCCAACCGTTTTGCGGAGGATTTATTGAGCTTTATTGAATTACCGACCTTGTAATAAATTAAGAACAACCTGGTTCCCAATCCTTGTAAGGATATTGCAGTCATTTCAGAGATTTTGTTACAACTTTCGTTGATCCAGATACACCGCGTTCAGGTAGGTTATCGAACTTTGTATTATAATTTAAAAGCAGCAAAAAATATGCAAACGATATTAGGAGCTAACGGGCAAATAGGTGAAGAATTGGCTAGAGAGCTGAAAAGAAATTTTACTTCCGATATCAGGATCGTAAGCCGTGAAGCCAAGAAGGTAAATGATACAGATGAAGCTTTTTCAGCAGATTTATCTGCCCGTGAAAAAGCCGTTGAAGCCGTAAAGGGCAGCGAGAGAGCCTATTTCACTTTAGGCTTGCCTATCAGTTCAGATCTATGGGAACAACAGTTTCCGCTTATTTTAAGGAACGTAATTGAAGCCTGCAAAATCAACGGCACCAAACTGGTGTTCTTTGACAACACATATATGTATCCGCAGGACAACAGGCTGCTTACGGAAGAAACCATTTTTGATCCCATCGGCAGAAAAGGAAAAGTTCGCCAGGAAATGGCCGAAATGGTATTGAAAGAAATGCAATCAGGAGAACTGGAAGCAGTAATCTGCCGTGCGCCTGAATTTTACGGTCCCGGGAAAACACAAAGCATTACCAATACCTTAATCTTCAACAATATTAAGGAAGGCAAAAAGCTGAAAGTGCCGTTAAGCGACAATAAAAAACGCAGCCTGATATGGACACCTGATGCAAGTCGTGCTACTGCGCTGATCGGTAACGCGCCCGATGCTTTCGGACAGACCTGGCATTTGCCTGTTGATAAAAGCCACCCGACATACAAACAATTTATTGCATTGGCGGCTGATATCTATGGTAAAGAACTGAAATACTCCGTTGTTCCAAAATTCGTCTTTAAAATAGGGGCAAGATTTAACCAGCGGGTAAAGGAATTGCAGGAACTACTGCCGAGATATGAACACGATAATGTTTTTGACGATACCAAATTCAGGAAACGTTTCCCTGAATTTAAAGTAACGTCTTATAAACAAGGAATAGAACAAATTAAGAACGGGCAATCAGCAGTACAAAAATAAAATCAGTAAATTAGCAATGAATAAATCTGAAAATCAGCAAATGAAAGCTCCTTTGAAAGTTCCCTCTGTCAGTGCGCTGCATCAGTCCCTGGGATTGGGTAAACCGTCCAACCCGCTGATCAGTGTATTTAATTTTGATGAGGTGAAGTTGGAGCCGGAAACCATTTTAAGCGCGGTAACCACGGACTTCTATGTGGTTGCCATAAAAAAAGACTGTGCAGGCGGAAAATGCAAATATGGGCAGCAATATTATGATTTTGATGAGGGTATCATATACTTCATCGCACCCCATCAGGTGTTGCAGTTTGAGGACGTTTTGCTAAACGGCGTAAAAGGTTTTGTTTTGGTAGTGCACCCCGATTTTCTGCAAAGCTATCCGTTAGCCGCTGCAATAAAAGAATACGGTTATTTTTCTTATGCAGCCAATGAAGCACTGCACCTTTCTGAAAAAGAAGAAAAGTCGGTGATGGATATTGTAGAAAATATATCCCTTGAAATAGATGCCAATATGGATGCTTTCACGCAGGATTTGCTGGTATCTAATATTGATTTGCTCCTGAAGTATTGCGATCGTTTTTACAACCGCCAGTTTTTAACAAGGAAAAAAGTCAATAATGATCTGCTCGTTAAATTGGAAACGCTGCTGGACGATTATTTTAAAGGCGAGCAATTATTGACAAAAGGCATCCCTACAGTGCAGTATGTTGCGGGGGAACTGCACCTGAGTCCCAATTATTTGAGCGATATGCTCCGGGTGCAGACGGGGCAAACCACGCAGCAGCATATACAGAACAGGGTCATAGAAAAGGCAAAAGAGATGCTTTCAACAACTAACAAATCTGTTTCCGAAATTGCCTACGAGTTAGGCTTTGAGCATCCGCAATCCTTTCACCGCCTGTTCAAAAGCAGAACCGCGGTATCGCCCTTGGATTTCAGGACGTCGTTTAATTAGTCACAAAAACAAGATTGAAGAATTTAGCAGAAACACTGAGTTTCCGCAGTTCTATACGCGTATATGACCGGGAGAAACCTCATTTTCAGAAATACGGTTACAAACTTCCGTAATTGCGTTACAGATGCCTTGTTTTTTAGAACGAATTTTGTTACTCATAAATATCAAATCCTTTAAAAATGAAAAAACTCTTGTTAATTGTAACAAATGTGGGTCATTATGCAAGCGGATTAGATACAGGCTTATGGTTAAGTGAACTGACACATATTTACCAGGCAACTAAAGAAAAAGGCTGGGATGTTACCATCGCAAGTCCGAAAGGCGGATCAGTTCCCATTGACCCGGAAAGTCTGAAGCCTTTAGTATTGGACAAAATTTCAAAGAACTATTACGAAAGTCCGGGCTTTATGAATGAGTTAAACCATTCTAAAAGCCTTCCTGAGGTACAGAACGAAAGTTTCGATTGTGTATACCTGGCTGGCGGACATGCAACGATGTATGACTTCCCGGATGATGAAACTTTACAATCCATCATCAGCCGTCAGTATGAAAGTGGGAAAATGGTGGCAGCTATTTGCCACGGAGTAGGTGGATTATTAAATGTGAAATTGCCTGATGGAACTTATTTAATTAGCAGAAAAAAACTAACGGGTTTTGATTGGTTTGAAGAAAGTATTGCCCGCAGAAAAAGAGAGGTTCCTTTTAATTTGGAAGCGTCCTTAAAAGAAAAAGGCGTGATTTATGATAAAGCATTTATTCCAATGACTTCAAAAGTAGTGGTGGATGGGAATTTAATAACCGGACAAAATCCTTTCAGTTCTAAAAAGATGGCAAAAGTGGTTGTAAAAGAGTTGGAGAAATAGTTAAATCAAATAACAATTAAAAATTTACACAATGGCACAGTTCTTACCAGCGGAAAAAGACCCGCAAATTTTAAGACAAATCAGGGAATTTCTGAATGCACTCAACAACAGTGGCGGTGAACCATTAGAAACAATGACGCCACAGGATGCAAGACAGGTACTGGTAGATGCGCAGCAATCTGTTGAGGTAGATTACTCGGGCATTACCGAAGAGGAAAGAGAAATTGCACAGGACGGCTTCACTATAAACATCCACATCGTAAAACCTGCAAATGCAGCTTCGGAAAACCTCCCGGTTTTTATGTTCACCCATGGTGGCGGCTGGATATTGGGCGATTACCCGACTCACAGAAGACTGGTAAGGGATCTGGTAGTAAACAGCGGAGCTGCAGCTGTTTTTACAGATTATACACCCTCCCCCGAAGCAAAATATCCAGTGGCTATCAATCAGATCTATGCCGCAACAAAATGGGTAGCTGAAAACGGAGCTGAAATTGGCGTTGACGGTAAAAATTTGGCAGCAGCAGGAAACAGCGTAGGCGGCAATATGACCGCTGTACTTTGTTTGATGGCAAAAGACAAAGACGGCCCGAAAATAAAATTCCAGTTGCTTTTATGGCCCGTTACGGATGCAGATTTTACCCGTGAATCCTGGCGGAAATATGCAGAGGGGAGATTTCTTACTGCTCCTATGATGAAGTGGATGTGGGATAGCTATTTACCCGATGCTGAAAAGCGAAAAGAATATTATGCCACACCGTTTAATGCCACATTGGAACAATTACAAGGACTTCCTCCAGCACTGGTACAACTGGCAGAAAATGATATTCTTTTTGATGAAGGTCTGGCTTATGCCCGTAAATTGGACGAAGCCGGAGTGCCTACGACGATTGAAACCTACAACGGATTTATCCATGATTATGGTTTACTAAATCCTTTGGACCACGTTGAAGCCGTTAAGTTTTCTTCGCAGCAGGGTGCTTTGGCATTAAAGAATGCATTGTTTCCTTAAATCGGTTTTTATATAAATTTTTGAAGGTGGTCCTGTTATTTACAGGACAGTCTTGTATTTGGAATTTGGTGATAGATTATTTTTGGAAATGCTATAGTAAGGGAAAACATGCAAATCCTTAAACGAAAATCGAACTAATGAAAAAGTAAGCTAATACCCTCTCCTATATCATTTTATGTCTTTTGTTGTAAAAAACGAGGGCGTTTAATTGGCATAAAATCTAACTGCCAACAGCTCAACTATAATTTATTGGCATTCCATTAGTTAGCAGTGTAAAGAGACGAAACACTTTTGATACTGTGTTTCGTTAAGTAGGCTGAACGGAAATGGTGCGAACTTAGTTATTGAGGATTTTTTGAAACTTTGTGAATTGCCGGACTGTCAGAATGGCGACCAACCCAAGGGAAATTTCTAATCGCGTCAGAATCCAACATCAAAGAAGGCTCTACTAATAGACTTTCTTTGATACGCGAACGACTGCAAATTGATGAAGGTCATATAACGGTTGTATGTTCGAACACAGAAAACTTCTTTAATACCAATCTAAGATGTAGAGCACTTTTCCTCACTTTTCCCAGATGAGGTAGAGGAAGACGAAGTTCCATTCTAACAATAATCTATTCAAGAATATTTACATACCTAATCTTGAGAAATTGCTTTCCTTTGCGCTGCAAAAACTGCCAAACCTCGCTGAAATATGAGGTTTTAGCAAGTTGGAGATCAAAAGAAAGATTCAAAAAACGCTGCTTCCAGACGGTACTTTATACGATATCAAAAAATCATGAAGATCTAACCAAGAGGGCGAACGGCTTTCTTTACCTAACAGAATATATATATCAAGCAATTTCCAGGATGAAAGTATAAAAAATCCCGCCAATTATGTGGAATGTCAAGCAAGGTGATCAAAAAGGGAGTCACCATTTTTACTGCAGTCAGTGTAATGGCTTCTGTCTTCCAATAGATCCTTTCAGGTAGCTTCACCCGGGATAATTTGATTTGTAGCTAGTACCAAATAATAAACGGCAACTCTCTCAAGTAGCTGCCGTTTATTGCCTTTTCTGCCAGATTTACTACTACTTTTTTCAATATCGCGATATCCACCGCAGGCCACCATAACCGATTACCGGTTTTTAGGGAACATTCGACTGTCTCAATCCAGTCTGATTGCTGCTTTATCACATACCTCAATATACTCCAATATTTGTTCTTTGATAAAGGGCTTTGTTATAAAGCCATCAGCTCCGTTATCATTAGCTAAGTTTAGCTCACAATCCGTCGCATAAGCGGAAATCACTTTAATATGAGCGGACACGAACGTTTTAAAACGTCCTATAAATTCACATCCACAACCGTCGGATAAATGATTATCCAGAAAAATGAGTTTAATTTCTGAATGTTCTTTCAATATGGCCGTTGCATCTTTAATTGAGGCAGCCCCGATAACTGTAACTCCCCCTTGCCTCAAAATTTGAGTCATTAAATATAGAGTATCCTGTTCGTCATCTACGACTAAGATAGCAAAAAGCCCTTCCGTCATTGTATAGAATTAAGCTGAAGTACGGCGGGTGCAAGGATCGGTGATCCCGGACAACTTCAGTTCTTGAAACAACAATTCAATACACCGCATTTCAAATTTGACAGCCTGTGCGCTGTATTGCTTCATTTACAGCCTACCAGCCGGGCAAAGCAAAATCATTCGTTCACCCACAAGGCCCAGTGCTGGTCAAATTTGTACCATTTGCCATCCGCACCCTGCCACTTCCATTCTGGTACCTCTTCCCATTTCGCTCCTTCGGCAGGCCATACGAGTTTGCCTTGATGGATCCTGAGCCATTTACCATCTTTATCCATCCATGCCCCACCTTTGACAGCAGCCCATTTTTTGCCATCGGTGCTCCACCAGAGTTTTGCCATCTTATCCAGCTTGTACCAATAGGTCGTTCCGTCCTTTATACCCGGCCAGGCCTGGTTCTTTACCTTTTTCCATTCAGCTTTTTTTGAATGGTATGTTAACGGGACGCCGTTTGAAGCGTTAAGTTCGCTTATTCCTGTATTGCTTATAATAAAGCATACTGCGATTAATATTGCTTTTTTCATGTTGATATTTTTAGAGATTGAACGGTTGGTTATGATTTAATAAAAGGTTGTACGATGGCGATTACCTGATCGTAGGTCAGCGGCTCATCAAAACTTTCCGATGCGGCACTACTGCTTACAAATGCTGTAAGATCAATACCAGCCTGGGTTGTGAGCTCTTCGCCGTTATAGCTTTTTTGCACCGCGTCATCGCTGATGCCACCCGGGTTTTTCCCGGTAATCCAGGGTTTAATGGTGGCATCACTATTACGTGTCCGCCGCATCTGGCGGATGTGCGAGGCATGCCGGGCTTCCACTGAGTGAATGTTCAGCGCGGCTGTAAGTACGGTGTTATCGCTCATTAATACGCCAGCCTGCCCCTTATAAGCCCGCACTCCGGTATCTTCAAAGGTTTGGGCCACCGCCAGCAACAGATCATAGTTCGTGAATACATTTGCAAAATGCCCGCCGGCGGTAAAATCAAATGTGGGCTTAGATACCGGCGTTGCACCCAGCTGCTTTATCACTGTTGTTAAAAAGGCCACATGCTGATTCTCATGATCTCGAATAGTGGTCAATGCTGTTGTAGGAGCGCCGGCAGGTATGATCCCCGAGGCAACTGCCTTGGTATAGAATTCTGCTTCCAGGTATTCCAGTGTAAGGGCATATTGTAAAACCCCTTTTATATCTGCCGGGGCCGATTGACTGTACGCCTTATTTAATAGCCCGCCCAATGCAAGCGGTACTGCTGCCAGCGCGAGCTTCCCGCCGATACCGACGAAGTTGCGGATCGCCTTTCGGCGGGGACCCAGGCGTTCATAAATATCCGGGTCGGCTTTTTCAATGCTGTTTAATAGTTGATGCAGGTTCATAATGTTTTGTTTTTAAAATGAAGGATCAGGATTTGGGCAAATTACCTCCCCATAATTTGGAGGTCAGGAACGATTGTGCAATCATCAGTACATGGGCAGGTGCTTTTGCCTGGTCCATACCGTTGGCATCGATAACCGTACTGTCTGCAAATGAACCGTTGCTGATAAGATCGCGGATATAGGCAGCATGCCGGGCTTCCACTGAAACAATTTTTCCGGCAAGCGCCAGGTAGTTCTTGTCGGCGATCAGTGCTCCGGCACCATTGTAAGCCGATACTCCAAGGTCCTCAAAAGCTTTTGCGGTGGCCAGCACTGAATCTCTTTTTGCGAAGTCGATTGCAGAAAAATTTACGTTCAGCGCAGGTATAGCTGCTGTACCCAGCGCCTTCTTAAAAAATTCGCGGTGCGCTACTTCATGATCGCGGATATCCGTAAGCAGCGCGGTTTCCGCAGCTGTGATGCCGGAATAGGGAGATGCAGCAACCTTTGTATAAAAAGCTGCTTCCAGCTGTTCCAGGGCGTAGGCATAGTTCAGGATGCCGATATCACCTTTGCCAAGATCGACGCTGCCAGGCGGGAGGGTGCTGCCCATGCCATCATCATCCCTGTTGCAGGCGGCAAAGCCGGCAAGGCCCAAACCGCCGATGCCAAGCACGGAGAGGAATTTTTTCCGGCTAACGTCTTTTGCGTGTGCCATTTGTACACCGGTACGTTCCGGTTGTAAGGAATCTTTTTTCATATTTGTATATTTTTTTGATGTTATGTGAAGAGCGTTACATATAAATAGATACGGATACTATTTACAATCGGATTGCGATGCTGAAATTATTTTTGCGGGTGCTATTGTTACGGGATAAGGGTCTAAAAAAGGGCCGTATTGCTACAGCCCCTTTTTGCGAATGTATGTTACTTGAATATAACAGGGATAGATACGTATCCAGAGTGGAAACGGTTTTATAAAGCAGGGGATTTTATCCCGGCACTTTCCCCATGGCCTGCAGTTGGTCGAGGGAAGGTGTGGAACTGCCCCCTGCTTTTTCGAGTGTAATGGCAAATGCCTGCGCATTCTCAACATTTTTCAGTTCACATACCGTTGCGCAGTCTCCGATCACGCCGGCATCCACCGGGGTGCCGTTCACCAGGGCCCACAGCTGGTACTGCCGGTCCGGCGGTGGGGCCGGAAGTCCCTGCAACGACAACCGGACTTCTTTGTTTTTTGTGTTCCAGATAACTACTGCCTTTGTAGTGGCGGTTTCCTTAATTCCCATCAGGGCGATTTTCAGCGAAGAGGGATCTGAAAAGAATTGCAGGCTGGAACCCAGTACTTCCGTACGGGTTTGCAATGTTTGGTTTCTTGCATACAGCTGGGTACGCTGTAAGGCCAGGTCCCTGTTCTCCCGCTCCAGTACTTTTACTTTCTGATAAGCATATATATTATATCCTATGCTGACAATCAACAGCACGGCTGCAGCAGCTACCAGCGATTTTGAGAACGCGATCAGGTTCGTCTTGCTGCGAACAGAACGTGTCTGTTGGGGAACGTGTAAATTTTTGAGTATCTGATGCTTGGTCGCCTCTTTAACAGGGATCGCATTTTTTTGTGCCATTAGTTCCAGCTCTTTTTCAAATTCCAGGAGGGCTGCATGTACTTCGGGATGCAGCGAACGCATCCGCTCCAGTTCGGCAGCTTCTTCAGCATCTGCGATTCCCAGCACATAGCTTTCAATAATGCCGCTTTTTATGTATTCCTGAATGTCCACCTTCTATTTAATAAATTTTCTTAATTCGATCAATGCTGCACGCAGCCTGGTTTTTACTGTGCCCACCGGCAAACCGGTTTCGGCGGCTATATCACTGTGACTCATGCCTTCAAAATACGCCAATTCGATCACCTGCTGCTGTTCCTCCCTGAGGTTTTTGACCGCTCCTCTTAGTCCGATCGTATCGATATTCCATCCCGAGACCGCAGGAATAACATGCTCTTCGTTTGAAAGGGCCCTGTTCTGTAATGTATTTTTCCAGTTCCGGCTGCGCAGCATATCAATTGCCGTATTTCTTGCCACGGCAGCCAGCCAGGTGAACAGGCGTGCCCGGGATGCGTCATACGCCTGTACCTGGTTCCATATTTTTACAAAGCACTCCTGTAACACATCCAGGGCATGTTGTTCATCTGTAACAAAACTACGGATGATCCCGTTCAATGAAGCAGCATAATGATCATACAGGTAACCGAACGCCTCGGTATCCCGCTGTTTTAAAAGCATAACCAGCTCATCCTCAGAGTATGTGTGTCGTTTATTCAAGTATTACAGCCATCAGCAATACAATATACGGAATAACCGGTATTTTGGATTTGCCTTTTATTGAATTTATCAGATTTTAATATCAGCAATTAATTCCGGGACGTATCTTATGCCATTGCCGGTAGCAGCAGAGACACCAGTAATGTGAACCATTGATATCTGAAAAATTGTTTTATGACGTACAAGCTGTTATTAATACCAGGAAAAGAGTCACGAGTACTTTGAACAAGGTGAAGGGAAACTTTCCCCCTTGTGGGCTATCTGATCTGTCCGGTTTGTTCCCGAAAGCTCCGCGGAAGTTATTCGGGAGCAGTAACCAGAAAATATCCCTATTACCATTGTTCAAGCCCTTGCAGAATAAGATTCAGGACAGAGTTGATCAATAAAAACTATTATGAAAAACTACAGGATTTTGTTTTATCTGATGCCGCAACAGATTTACTACGCCTTGTGCTAGAAGATACTAATACAAGCACATATAGGTTCAAATATTTGTATGATCGGACTGTATTGCTAAAGCAGATTGAAGAACAGGACACAATAATTTCCAAAGCAAGAAAACTGTTTGTTGCCGATAGGCTCGATTTTGATGATTTTCGCGGATTAAAAACGGAATACCAGGCAGTTTCCCAAATTCTCCAGAAGGAATTCAACATATTGACAGATAAACTAAAGAGATTAAAGCAACAAACGCTGCAGGCAAAAAAATCCTTTGAAAATATTTTCCAGGGATATCAATACATGGATGCAGCCGATAAGAGGCAAATAATCAGTTTAATTCCTCCGTGCAAAATTAATGCGCTCACTGGCAACATGTCAGTAGAACTGAATAGCACACTAACAAAAATAATGTATCCAAAATCTCAATATTATCAAAAATGAATAGTACAGTTCGTAATCCTACTCATTTCACCGACCGGAGAATATCAACAGAGCGGGCTATTGCAATATTGGCTAAAAATGATATTCAGGTGAATCACAAGGAGGCAGCTTTGATATTGGATTTTTTTTACCATATCGCTCAATGTTATAGGAAGAAAGAAACATGCAAACCCTTAAGTGAAAATCGAACTAATGAAAAAGTAAGCTAATACCCTCTCCTATATTATTTTATGTCTTTTGTTGTAAAAAATGAGAGCGTTTAATTGGCATAAAATCTAACTGCCAACAACTCAACTATAATTTATTGACATTCCATTAGTTAGCAGTATAAAAAGACGAAACGCATCTGATACTGTGTTTCGTTAAGTAGCCCGGACAAGAATCGAACTTGTATCTAGAGTTTAGGAAACTCCTATTCTATCCATTGAACTACCGGGCCAAAATGGGTGGCAAATATAATAAATTCGGGTCAACAACCGCCGCAGAACATTTTTCCCGCCCCGGTTAGCCATACAGCTCAAAATGCACTGCTTTTTTGTCAAATCCCATCTCCACAATTCGCCTGCGGGCCTCATCTATCATGTTCTTCCAGCCACAGAGGAAAAAATTCGCACCGGCCTTTCCCCCGGCATGTTCCTCATAAATAGCATGTACATACCCGGTTTTACCTTCCCACTCCTCCCGCGATAGTGTTGGGATATAATGAAAATTCTCCAGTCCCAGGTTTTTCATCTCCTCATAATACAACAAGTCCTGTTGTGTACGGCAGCCATAAATAAGGTAAATATGCTTATGCGGAAGATTTTCCCGCACCAGCGTATGCAACATGCTGCGAAAGGGCGCAATACCTGTTCCTGTACAGACCAGGAACAGCTCCTGCTGCAATTGTTCTTCTTTCAATGTAAACACACCCAGCGGGCCGCGAAAGGTAACCTTGCTGCCCACCGCCCAGTTTTTAAACATATATGGGGTACCCAGGCCATCTTCCACCAGCACGATCAGCAGTTCATACACCGCTGTTCCGTTTGGCGCGCTGGCAATGGAATAGCTGCGCCAGCGTTTATTGGGCTTCTCATGAATGGGAAGATCCAGCGTTACAAACTGACCGGCTGTAAAATCAAAATGATCCGCTTCATCCACCTGTATAAAATACCGCCTGGTATTATAGGTCTCATCAATTATGTTGACAATTGTTCCTGTAAGCCAAGTGAGGGGCATAACATTTTTCTTTGTAAGATAAAATAAATTTCAGTAAAACCTCCGTCAACAGTGTGGGATTTATCGGCCTGACAACCTTTTTTTTCGATATCCCGAATGCCTGGTTTACAGTTAATTGAAAACGGTCCCGGTTTTAATACGGCCACACATTGGGATTTTTTTCAAACTCGTTGTATCTTTGCGCCCCGATGCAAACGGAAGTGTTGAAGAATTTTTATAGTGAAGATCCCCGCTGTTTACAAATAGCGCATGACCTCACCTTGCTTCAACCCGCCCAAATGGCCCTTTCGGGCGTACAGGGAAGCGCTTCGCAGTTCATCATCGGCGCCTGTATGGCGCAAACTCCGACACTCAATCACCTGGTTATTTTGAACGAACCGGAGGATGCCGCTTATTTTCAAAACAGCCTGGAAAATATTACCGGGGCGCTGGATATCTTCTACTTTCCTTCCTCGTTTAAAACCACAAAAAATTACCGGCTGCTGAATGCATCGCATGTTATGCTGCGCACAGAGGCACTTACCAAACTGGCCGGCGGTGGCAATAGAAAGGTACTGGTTACCTATGCCGATGCCATTTTTGAAAAGGTGGTAGTGTCCTCCACACTGGCAGAGAACATCATTCATCTGAAAACCGCCGATCCGCTCAATATTGAAGAATTGCTGTTGAAGCTGGACCGGTACGGTTTTGAACGGAGTGATTTTGTATACGAGCCCGGGCAATTTGCCCTGCGGGGTGGCATCCTCGATATTTACTCCTTTGGTAACGATAAACCCTACCGGATCGAGTTATTCGGGAACGATATTGACTCCATCCGGATCATTGACCCGGAAACACAACTGAGCGAACGTAAATTATTGCAGGTATCCATTATTCCCAATGTAGACACCCAGTTTGCGAAAGAGGCGCATGTATCCCTGTTTGAGTTTCTCCCTGAAAATACCGCCATTTGGGTACAGGATGCAATGCTCTGCCGGGAGCGCATAAAGGAGCATGCGGAGGAGCTGGAGCATTTTCTGGCACAGCAGCAATCCGATGCCTCTTCGGGCAACAGGGACGAAGATAAACTCATAAAGAAGGATCTTAGCGCAGAAGATTTTATTACATCCGCAGATTTTGAAACAGCACTGGAAAGCAGACCTGTTGTGCACCTGGAGCAGATGCCGGTATCCATATCCAGAGAATTTGTGTTTCATACCCGGGAGCAGCCCGCCTTTAACCGGCAGTTTGAGCTGCTGATCCGGGATCTGAAGGCACATGAAGCAAAAGGCTTTGCCCTGTATATTTTTTCGGAGAACCCCAAACAGTTACAGCGCCTGCAGTCCATCTTTGATGATCAGGATGCAAAGCTGGTATTCAATCCTGTTTCGGCTGCCATCCATCTCGGCTTTACCGATGAGGATCTGAAGATCCTCTGCTATACCGATCATGAAATTTTTCAGCGGTATCATAAATACCGGGTCAAACAGGCCTATAATAAAAATAAAGCCATTACTCTACGCACGCTGAGAGAACTGCAGCCGGGCGATTTTGTTACCCATATCGACCATGGCGTGGGCGTGTACAGCGGTTTGCAGAAGATGGATGTAAATGGCAGAACCCAGGAAGCGGTCCGTATTATTTACAAGGACAAAGATGTACTCTATGTTAACATCAACTCCCTGCATAAAATATCCAAGTACACTGGCAAAGATGGCAGTGTGCCCAGGGTAAATAAGTTGGGCAGCGATGCCTGGACCCGGTTAAAGGAAAAGACAAAGGCAAAGGTTAAGGAGATCGCATTTGACCTGATTAAGCTTTATGCGCAGCGAAAAGCCCAGAAAGGGTTTGCCCATACCCCTGATAACTACCTGCAAACCGAGCTGGAAGCTTCATTTATTTACGAGGACACACCGGATCAGAACAAAGCATCTGCGGATGTAAAAAAAGACATGGAATCCGAATCGCCCATGGACCGCCTGGTTTGTGGCGATGTGGGCTTTGGAAAAACCGAGATCGCCATCCGTGCCGCCTTTAAAACCTGTGTAGACGGAAAGCAGGCGGCCATATTGGTACCCACTACCATCCTGGCTTTTCAACACTATAAAACTTTTAGCGACCGTCTGAAAGAATTTCCGGTAACGGTCGATTTTCTGAACCGGTTTAAATCCGCCAGGGAAAAAAAAGAAACCCTCAAAAAACTGGAGGAGGGCAAAATTGATATCCTGGTAGGCACCCACGGATTACTGGGTAAAGAAGTAAAATTTAAAGACCTGGGCATACTGGTAATTGACGAAGAACAAAAATTTGGAGTAGCCCATAAAGAAAAAATAAAAGTACTGCGCAGCACGGTGGATTGTTTAACCCTTACGGCCACACCCATCCCCCGTACGCTGCAGTTTTCGCTCATGGGCGCAAGGGACCTCAGCATCATCAATACGCCGCCCCCCAACCGCCAGCCCATACAAACAGAGGTGCAGGTATACAACGAAGATGCCATCCGCGATGCCATTTATTTTGAAACGGAGCGGGGCGGACAGGTTTTCTTTATCCACAACCGTGTGGCAGGGCTTAGTGAAATGGCAACAATGATCCAGGGGCTTTGCCCGGACCTTTCTATCAGCTATGCCCATGGCCAGATGGAGGGCGCTAAACTGGAAGAAAAGATTCTGGACTTTATTGATCATCGTTACGATGTGCTGGTTTGCACCAACATCGTAGAAAGCGGAGTTGATATTCCCAATGTGAATACCATTATCATCAACAATGCCCACCATTTTGGGCTCAGTGACCTGCACCAGCTGCGGGGCCGTGTGGGCCGGAGCAATAAAAAAGCATTCTGTTACCTGCTGGCGCCGCCGATGAGCACCCTGCCCGCCGACTCGCGTAAACGGCTGCAAACCCTGGAGCAGCATAGCGAACTGGGCAGCGGCTTCCAGATTGCCATGCGCGACCTCGACATCCGGGGGGCCGGCAACCTGCTGGGTGGTGAGCAAAGTGGCTTTATGGCCGAAATTGGTTTTGAAACCTACCAGAAGATCCTCGAAGAAGCCATCCGCGAGCTCAAACGCACCCAGTTTAAAGAGCTGTTTAAAGAAGAGATCAGCAAGCAGGATGATTTTGTAAGCGATTGTACCATTGATACCGACCTGGAGATCCTGATACCGGACGATTATGTGGAGAGCATTACCGAACGCCTGTCGCTGTACCAGCGCCTGGATAACAGCGAATCAGAAGCAGAGCTGGCCGAAATGTATACGGAACTACAGGACCGTTTTGGCCCGGTACCGGAGTCGGTGAATGATCTCTTTGAAACCATCAAATGTCGCAAACTGGCCGTAGAGCTGGGTTTTGAAAAAATGACCCTGAAAAATGAAACCCTCCGTTGTCATTTCATCAACCGGCCGGACTCTCCTTATTTTGAAGCGGATGTGTTCCAAAAGATCATCCAGTATGTACAAACCGGCACCAACAAGGCCCGTTTAAAACAAACCGGCCGGCTATTCCTGCTGGTAGCCGAGCCCATCCCTTCCATGAAGTTGCTCTATGATTTTTTGAAAGACATGCATACTTTTTGCCTGAGCGATACAACGAAAGCCTAAAAATATACTATTTCTTTCGATCATCACCATTTACCCATAGCAAACAAAACAGCAGCTCCTTTTAGAACCTTCGGTGCGAGAACTTTCATGTACTTTTGAACTGCGTATAATGCCAGGATGTATTATACTATTTAGCCGATGCTTAAAAAATGGATCTACTTTTTTTTCATTGTGCCAGCACTTATAACTGCCGCATTTTTCCTGCAACCAATTAAGAAGGGCAAAGGCATAAACATATCTGTAAGATATGAGCGCATCCTACATTGGCCAATACTACCCGCAGATATAAAGTTGGGTAATCCCACAGGTTTGGGCATTGACACAAACGAAAATATAGTCATCTTTTGCAGGGGTAACCGAACCTGGCCGCTGCTGGGCCCAATGCCAGACAAACGGATCAAGGATAAAACCATTTATATTCTTGATAAAGATAAAGGGACACTCATAAACAGCTGGGGTAGCAATTTATTCATAATGCCTCATGGTTTAAAAGTTGATAAGGAAAACAATATTTGGGTTACAGACGTTGGGCTTCATCAGGTTTTTAAATTCAGTTATGAAGGCAAATTGTTGCTAAAACTGGGTACTGCAAAAGTAGCGGGCAGTGATCCTTTACATTTTAACAAGCCTACCGATATTGCCATTGCAAAAGACGGTTCATTTTATGTTAGCGATGGCTATGGAAACAGCAGGATCATAAAATTTTCAGCAACAGGAACGTATTTGTTTGAATGGGGCAAAAAAGGCAGCAAAGAAAGTGAGTTCAATATTCCACACGAAATTTCATTAGATGAGCACGAAAACATTTATGTAGCCGACCGGGAAAACAACCGGATACAGGTATTTGATTCAACGGGTAAATTCATAAAGCAATTTTCAGACAATTCCTTTGGAGCTATTTGCTCCGTTGTTTTTGCCAATTCAAAACTGTATGCTACAGACGATTTTACATTTCTAAAAATCAAACATCGCGGGTCAGATATTTTTATTTTTGACACATTAGGACGGACACATACGCGATTCGGCAGAAGCGGAGATTACAATGGGTCCGTTTCCCTGTATCATGCCATTGCCGTTGATAAAGACGAGAACATTTATACGGGTGATATCCTCAACAACAGGATTCAAAAATTTCAACGGGTGAGGTAAGGCAGTACTCTTCACTCACTTTCAAATGCGATTGCCGCCTGCCGTATCCGTTACTGCAATACCTCGCAGTTGGATTTTAACCGCAACGGACGCAATGTATTCGCGAAGTTCGCTATGAAAGCCGCTATGACAGCTATCCTGGCACTTTGCGTGATCCTGGTGCCCCTTGCGGTTAAATTCAGCCGCGAAGATGCCAGGGAGCGGGATGTATAAGGAATTTATTATACTTTTTGGAAGTGCGTTCCCTGCTATCTGCCGCTTTGAAGAAAACCGCACTGATTGCCTATTGACTATTGACCATTGACTACTCCCTTACCGCCTGAACCACTTTCGATACCCGCTCCTTCCCATCCTTATCTACCTGCACAATGCGGATAAACAGCTTTCCATCTTCACTATTTTCTAAAAGGTCCTTTTTATCGCATGAAAAAAATAACGCGCAGAGGAGGATTGCTATAATGGCAAAAGCAGGTTTATGCCGGCGATTAGCCATAAGGCCCAATGCCAGGAATCCTATGCCCAGGCTTAACCCCGTAAACGGAATAGCGCTGCTGTATTCAAGGCTGGTGTTGCTATCGCCATCCACTGCCTTGCTTTGTACCGTTTGAATGGTGGCAAAATGGATGCCATCCTGCGATGCCTGTATTAAAAAATGGTCGTTACCGGTTTCGGTTTCTGTAGTCCAGTTTACCAGGAGCTGCCCGTTTTGGATAACGGCGCCGAGGCTGCCAAATGAAACCGGCAGCGCATCAATTCCCTGGTATTCGTACGCGCCCAGATCGATCGTTGAGCCAAAAAGCCTTGGGCTACCTGCCAGGTCTTTAGTCTCAGACGCTAAGCCCGCAAATAAACTATTGTTTCCTTTATTAACGGCTGGGCTTCCAATTTTAAGCGTGTAATCGCCGGTAGACGGATCCACAAAAATAACGGCATTGGTAAACCCGGTAGCATCAACATTCCCATTGGCCGTACTACTGCCGCCTTCTACCAGGCAATTGGTCGTTGTATATTTACTGCCGCTAATAGCACCCCAGATAATACTGTTATTTAATGACAATAAGTTACCGTTCGCATAAATCCCATTAGTACCATTATTGGCCAGGGTTACATTTGTAAACACACTATTACCCTTGTAGTCATCGTATACTCCTCCACCGGAAGCGACCGCCGTATTTCCAGCGATCAGTACATTTGTAAAACTTAAATTGGACCAATAATTATAAATTCCGCCACCCCTTCCACTTGTTCCAGTTGCCTTATTTCCTGTTATCGTTACATTGGTGAGGGTGAGTGAGGAAGAAGCGAAGTAGTTGTTATTGTACAACCCGCCGCCATCACGAGCAGCCGTGTTGCCGGTTACCTGCACATTGATAAGGGTTGCTGACGAAGCATTATTGTACAACCCGCCGCCATCACGAGCAGCCGTGTTGTCCGATATTTGTACATTGGTAAGAACAGGAGAAGAAGAAGCATCATTATAGATCCCGCCGCCATCGCTATTGGTAGCTGTATTTCCGGTTATCTGCACATTGGTAAGGGTGGGAGAAGAGCCATTGGCGTTGTGCATTCCACCGCCGCCATTAGCCGTATTGCCGGTTATCTCCACATTAGTAAGGATGGGAGCAGAGCTATTATCATTGTACATCCCGCCGCCAACGCTAGTGGTTGTGTTTCCTGTTATCTTCAAATTCCTAAGGGTGGGAGAGGCGGCGTTGTTGAGCATCCCCGCGCCAGCATTGCTGGGATAAAAGCCCTCAGTAATGATAAACCCATCTAATACCGCAGTAAAATTCAGACTTTGGTTATTAAATACCCTCTTGCCATTACCTTTTAAAGTAGTCTTATTGGTCTGCCAGTCTCTTAGCCCTATATCAGGCGCGCCGGTATTGGGAAAGCCGCCCAATATGGCAACACCATTTTTCATAAAAAAAGAGGCGTTCGTTCCCGGCATGTAATTGCCTGCAGCCACCCATACTTGTGTAACACCCGCTGCATTGATAGCCGCTTGCAGGTCGCTTGTGGCGTTACCCCAGCTATCGCCGCTACCTGTGCCCGCTCCACCCTGTTTTATGTAAACGATGCCATTGATGTCCGGAGTTTGGGCATGAAGGGCCGTAGTTAAAAATGATACCGGTAAAAAAATAAGATATAAAATGTAATGGCTTGCCTTTCTCATAACTATAGTTTTAAAATAATGACCGCAAACATAGCTTACCAGGCAGAAAATGGCTTTTTTGGGGCTCTCAAATAACTATAACCGTTGAATTGTTATAGAAAATTGGGGGAATAGTGGTTCAGATTAGCCCATTTTTCATCAGGATAAGGTTCAGGAATCAAGATTTAAAGTTTAAAATCGATGATCTGATGTTTGTCATTCCACCATGGGGCGTAACACTTCATCGCCGGCCCAATACTTATTTCCGCATTAGCTAATTGTTAAATGCTCAAAATACCCCTTCGGCATCTGCCCGGTTTCTTTTTTGAAGGCATTGTAAAAGGTGGTAATGTTTTTAAATCCCGATTGAATAGCGATCGATTCAATCGTCATGGTATCGGCTTCCTGCGGATACCGGCTGATAAAATACCGGATCCGGTACCCATTCAGCCAGTCCCGGAAGTTCTTGCCCATTACTTTGTTGATCGCCTGTGAGCAATGATGCACGGGAATCTGCAACCCCTGCGCCAGGTGAATGATCTGGCAGTCAGCCGCCAGGAAAGGTTGTTCCTCTTCCATTAACCGGGTAATGGCTTCAATATATTTTTGCTGTTGTTCGCTGGTGGTGGTGGCGCCGGCAACAGCTATTTTTTTTGTTACAGGCACTTTAACCGGTCCGGGCGTTTCCTTTGGCCGCCCCGACAATAAAATATATCCATATAAAATACCCGGCTGGTGCAAAATGAAAAGCATCATAAACAGCAATCCCAGGCAACTGACGATGATAAAAACCGGGTTGCGGATATAACTCGCCCCATTAGCATTTAACAGGTAGGCCACAAAGCCCAGCAGCTTAAAAAAAGAGACGGTTGAAAGATAAAAAAACAGCCATACTTTAGTAGTGTTCCATTTGCTTTTTCGTATAACCCCCGATGAAAGCACCATCCACCATACGGCAATTAAGTAAACCGATGTAAGCACAAACAAGCCAATGGAATAAAAATTCGCCGGCAAAAGTCCGGTACTTTCAGTAACAGAAAATTGACCACCTGTTAAAATCTGCTGCGATACATGTTTCCAATTCACCGCTTTTTGCGACAATGGCAATAAATGAATGAGCATCAGCAACCCGGGAATAAAGTGCAGATAATCGTACTTCTTTAAACGGGTTTCTCCATTCAAAAAACAACGGACATACAGGTAGGAGCAGGCCGGTGTTATAAAAAACAAGGGCATGAGTATCTTATAAAAAACCGGATACCCCCAAACCATGAACAGCAAAATACAGCCCTGGCCAAACCGGGCTAATAAATGAATAGCAAGCAGCCGGTTGAGTAGCCGGTTGCCCTGTTTCGCATATAAAAGATGTAATGCAAACACAATGAGTAAAAAAGCCATTGCGCTCAGCAAGAAATTAAAAACCTGCATACTTTATTTCTCCCCGCATAGGATCTTTTGCGGTTCGCATTTTATAGACTTCCATAAATGTAATTGAACCATCAACGCCTCCCCGATTCCCGCACTTTTACGATCTTTGAATAGGACCGCCCGCCCTCCTTATCCGTTACCGTCACGCGTATAAAGCGAACAGCGCCGGGCCCTTCCCCTTCAGCAACAACGCTGTTGTGGTAACAGGCAATAGTAGCCGATACCAATGCCAGTACAATAAAAAAAGCAAGCATCATCCGTTTTTTACCTATCCTGAAAAAGGAGCGATGTGCAGAGGGCAACATCCCCCGCAAAAGCAGTAGTTCCAGTCGACGCTTTATTTGTTTTATCATTATGGATAAAATACAGTCCGTTCCCCCACTTTAAAAAAAATGCTCATAAACACACCGGCGCATACAGCGCCAGCAATATTTGTTCTGTAGTGTTGAAGTGTGTAAACAGCTTCACCATAAAGATACCAACAAATATCAAATATGCATTGTATTTTAAACAGTTTCTAAGGAAACAACAGGGATCGACTATTGCCGGTTCACTGCCGAACCGCTACTGCCCCGGGTAGGCATCCCCCTTATGACAGGTATTGCAGGTAACGGTATTCAGATAAGCCGGGTGGATCACCGAATCGGTGCGGAAATAATTTTTGTTGATATCAATCGTCATCCGGAGCATCCTCCGCGCCACCTCCTTAGCCGGGTTGTCGTCCGATGAAAAATCCAATCGTTCGCTATCTTTTCGTTTGGCATGACAGAAATTGCATTTTACACCCAGTGATTTATTAAACCCTTCCATAATACTGTCCAGCCGCTCATGTGTAATATCCTGGGGCAATACTTTAAGATTATGCGGCGGGCGGTAAAAGGAGTAAGACGCGCCCACCATAAGGGATAAAAGAATCAGCGTAAATGCAATGGTGACCTTTTTATATCTCATAAAATAAAGTTTTTACAAATAAATGACAACCTTCTGCAATATATGAAAAATCAGCAGAAACAAGGGTTTAACAGCCAACCCGGGCATAAACAGTCGTTCGTTATCCGGATTACAACCGTTTCAATCCACAGGAATGATTAACTTTGCAGCCTATTTTTAAGATCATGTCCGAAGTTATCACTCCCGCCTTAACAGCCAAGGATTTTGCAACCGACCAGGAAGTACGCTGGTGCCCCGGCTGTGGCGACTATTCTATATTAGCCCAGGTACAACGGGTAATGCCGGGTTTGGGTATTCCAAAAGAAAATATTGTATTTATTTCCGGTATCGGGTGCAGCAGCCGTTTTCCTTATTATATGAATACCTATGGGATGCACTCGATCCACGGCCGCGCCACGGCCATTGCATCGGGTTTGAAAGCCTCCCGCCCGGAGCTCAGCATCTGGATCGTTACCGGCGATGGTGACGGACTTAGCATTGGAGGTAACCATACCATTCATCTGTTAAGAAGGAATTTTGATGTAAACGTGCTGTTGTTCAATAACCAGATTTATGGACTCACAAAGGGCCAGTATTCCCCCACATCGGAAGAAAACAAGGTTACCAAATCGACCCCCTTCGGCAGTATCGATCACCCGTTTAACCCCCTTGCCCTGGCATTGGGCGCCGACGCCAGCTTTATTGCCCGTACGATGGACCGGGATCCCAAACACCTGCAGGCCATGTTGATCCGCACCCACCAGCATAAGGGCGCTTCCTTCCTCGAAATCTATCAGAACTGCAATATCTTTAACGATGGTGCTTTTGAAGTCTTTACAGAGAAAAGCTCCAAACCGGAAGAAACCATTTTTGTAGAACATGGCCAACCGCTGATTTTTGGCGCGGATGGAAAAAAAGGTATCCGCCTGGATGGGTTTAAACCACAGGTGGTAACCCTTGGTGAGCAATACAGTGCCGATGATCTGTGGGTACATGATGAAAAAGACATTTTTAAAGCACAGCTGCTCACCCGCATTTTTGACAACCCGGCGCTGGAAGGGCACCTGCCCCGCCCATTCGGCGTGTTTTATGAAACCGACCGCCCCTGCTATGAGGAAATGATGGCCCTCCAGCTGGAAGATGCCAAAGCACGCAAAGCGCCGGACCTGGACGCACTGCTGCGTGGTAAGGAAGTTTGGACGATCCAGTAATCATTTTTTATGGGCCGGCTTCAGCACAGGTATTGGACCGGGTTGTGTCACTCCCTTCAGCGTCCGGTAATCCTCCTGGGCTAAAATCAACCAATCAGAAAACATATACAACTATGGACCCTGTAAAAGACTATCTGGCCATCAATAAAGCCTCCTGGAACAACAAGGTACACGTTCATCTGGAATCTGATTTTTATGGGGTGCCGGATTTCATAAACGGGACCTCCTCGCTTAATGATATTGAGCTGAGCCTGCTGGGCAACATCACCGGTAAGCGCATCCTGCACCTGCAATGCCATTTTGGACAGGACTCTATTTCGCTGGCCCGTATGGGCGCGCAGGTTACGGGGATCGATTTGTCTGATAAGGCCATTGAAGCGGCCAATGAGCTGGCGGCAAAAACCCATACCAACGCCCGTTTTATCTGCTGCGATCTTTATGACCTTCCCAATCATTTGAATGAAACCTTCGATATCGTTTTTACCAGTTATGGTACCATCGGCTGGTTGCCCGACCTGGACCGTTGGGCAGCGGTCATTGCCCGCTTCCTGGGTACCGGGGGACAATTGGTATTTGCTGAGTTCCATCCGGTAGTATGGATGTTTGATGATGATTTTTCCCGGATCGGCTACAATTATTTTAACAGCGGGCCTATCGCCGAAACGTACAGCGGCACCTATGCCGACAGGAACGCAGCGCTGAGTCAGGAGTATGTAATGTGGAACCATGGCCTGGCCGAGGTATTCAGCAGCCTGCTTGGAGCCGGGCTGGAGATTACGGCCTTTGCCGAATTTGACTACTCGCCCTACAACTGTTTCCGACACACGGTAGAAGTAGCTCCCAAAAAATACCGCATCCAACACCTGGACAATAAGATCCCAATGGTATTTGCATTAACAGCGGTGAAGCATTAGTTAACTTGTTGAAAAGTTCATAGGTTGACAGGGATCACTTCCCTGCAATACCTTGTACAAACCAGTCAACCAGTTAACTTGTCAACTTGTTAACCTATCATCCGATATTTGCAGTATGCTTATTTCCATCCATCCCAAAGATCCACAGCCCCGTTTGATCAAACAGGTGGCTGATTCCCTGCGCGGAGGGGGAATTATCATTTATCCAACGGATACCATCTATGGCCTGGGCTGCGATATCTTTCAGACCAAGGCTATTGAACGCATCGCGTGGATCAAGAAAGTAGATCCTAAAAAGGCACAGTTCTCCTTTGTTTGTGCAGATCTGAGTCATCTCAGCGATTTTGCAAAACAGATCTCCAACAGTACGTTCCGTCTGCTGAAGGAATACCTTCCAGGGCCTTATACATTTATCCTGGAGGCCAGCAAACAGGTACCCAGGATCCTGCACAGCAAAAAGAATACGGTTGGTATCCGCGTTCCGGACAACAAGATCACCCAGGCGCTCATCCGGGAGCTGGGCCATCCCATTTTAAGTACGACCCTCCCCGGGGAATTTGTTGAAGACTATACAGACCCCGAGATCATCCACGATAATTACCAGAACCTTGTTGACATCGTTATAGATGGTGGCATTGGCGGCATGATCCCCTCCACAATCATCGATTGCACGGGCGGTGAAAATGTGCTTGTTCGGAAAGGATTGGGAGACTGGGAAGAAGATTAAATGATAAATGTAGAATAATGAACATCAAATAAAAAACACAAAGCGAAGAACCAGCAGGCTACCTGAATTTCATAAAGCACGGAGAGGAAAAGGAACTTACTATTAGTATTTGACTGGGAAAAGAAAACGGCAGCACCGAGGTTACGATATGTTTATCAAATATAACAGATACCGTTTAGAAGCCCGTTGGAAGAAGAATTAAGGGAGACAAATATATACATCATTGCCCTACAGCTTTATTCACCCTGTCATCAAGAGGAGGGTGTTACAATTTGAAAATAAAAGTACATAACAAAGAAACTACATAAATTTAAAAATTAGCTCGACATTAATATACAGAGAAAGACTGGTGGTCATTTTACCTTTTTCACTTCGCCATGTAAAATGAAATATTATTCAGAACTCCGGTTCCGGTTTTTTTAATTACAACTATTGTATCGCTTCTTTTCTTGTCCGGTTAAACACCCAGAAGATAATCGGGAAGATCAGCGGTGTTAATACCGTTGCGGTGATCAGCCCGCCGATGATCACGATGGCCAGCGGCTTCTCGGGCTGGTAGATTGATATGCCCAAAAACAGCTCTTTCCCCGGAGCCTGCTCAACAGTACCGGAAAAAGAGCCTGATAAAAAATCAATCCTGTTTAAATGCTGCGCCGGATCCCCAGCTCCAGCCCTCTTAATTCAGCCAATCCTCTCAGGCGGCCAATGGCAGAGTAACCGGGATAGGTCGTTTTCTTCAGATCGTCCAGCATCTGGTGCCCGTGGTCCGGGCGCATGTGGATGGATACGCCCCGGCGATGCATGGTTGTTACAACCGCTTTTACCACTGTATACATATCTACATCCCCATCCAGGTGGTCCGCCTCAAAAAAGTTGCCTGCTTCATCTCTTTTTGTGCTGCGCAGGTGCAGGAAGTGGATATGATCGCCCAGGCGTTCTACCATTCCGGCAAGATCATTATCTGCGCGCACGCCATAGGACCCGGTGCAAAAGCACAAGCCATTGGCGGGCGAAGGCGCCGCGTTGATCAGTTCCACCGCATCGGCCTCGGTACTTACAATCCTTGGTAATCCCAGGATGGGGAACGGAGGATCATCGGGGTGAATGGCCATTTTTAAACCGGCCGCTTCCGCCACAGGTACTACCTGTTGTAAGAAATAAAACAGGTGCTGTTTTAGTTTTTGTGCATCAATGGCCTCATAGGTTTTCAACGCTTTGAGGATCTCCTCTTCCGTAAAGCGCTCCTCACTTCCCGGCAACCCTAACAGCGTGTTGCGGTACAGGGTCTCTTTATCTTCCGCGCTTAATTTTTCAAGGCAGTTTTTAGCAGCTTCCAGCTCTGCTGCCGAATAGTCTTCTTCGGCTCCGGGGCGCTTTAGCAGGTAAACGTCAAATGCAATAAAAGCAGCTTTTTCAAAGCGAAGCGCCTTGCTTCCGTCTGCAACCGTATAATTTATATCTGTACGCATCCAATCCAGGATGGGCATAAAATTATATGTGACCACCTTCAGCCCGCAGGCTGCTACATTTCGCAGGCTTTGCCGGTAGTTTTCGATGTACTGTTCAAAATCACCGTTCTGCTTTTTTATATCCTCATGCACCGGCAAGCTTTCGATCACTTCCCAGGTAAGCCCTGCGGCTTCCACTTCCTGTTTCCGCTTGTTGATTTCATCAATGCTCCATACGGCACCCACTGGTATATGATGGAGGGCTGTAACCACACCCGTGCAACCGGACTGTCTGATATCACTTAAACTAACAGGATCTTTGGGTCCGTACCAGCGCATGGTATGGATCATGGCATATTGCGCTTGTTTCATCTGTATCTTTTTATTGAATTTTGTCAGATGGAATTACACATAAAAATTTTCCTCGCATTTGATGAGTTGCCCGAAAATCTTTCTGCTTCATTTCATGCTGATTTGCCCAAAAATAAGCGATTTATGAATGTCCGGGCTCACTACTTTTCCGTGTAATGATACGGGTCGACAATACCTGCTTGGTAAAACTGGTTACCGGGCGTTTACTTTCGATATCTGCCAGCAGCAATTTAGCAGCCATGCTGCCCATTTCCACCGAAGGCTGATAAATTACCGACAGGGCCGGATCCAGCAGTTCTGAATTGTTGAAATTCGAAAACCCCATAAGCCCAATCTCCCCGGGGATCTTTATTTGCTTTCGCTTCAGGATCCGAAGTGTTTTTAACGATAGGGTATCCGACAGGGTTAACAGGGCGTCCGGCTTGTTCTTCATACCCAGCAGGGAAGAAATTACTTTTTCAATCTCCCGGTCGTCTGATCCTCCGGCAGCGCAAAATTGCACCCATTTTGCATTTTGCTCCAGTCCCAGTTCTTCAAACGCTTTTATACATCCTTCGATACGCTCGCGGGATATCGACAGGTTGCGGTTATTGGCAATCAGCGCTATTTTCCGGTAACCATTCTTTGCGAGGTGCTGTACCGCTTCGTAGGCTCCGGTAAAGTTATCTGCCGTTACTTTATGCGTTTCTATATCCTCAGCAATACGATCAATAAAAACGATTGGCACGCCCCGGTCAATCATTTCCTCAAAAACAGTGTAGTCCGTTGTTCCGGCCGCAAGCGATACAATCAGCCCGTCAATAGACCGGGAGGTAAGATCATTAACAATCATCTGCTCCCGCTCGGCCGAATCCTTGCTTTGGGTAATGATCACATTATACCCTTTTTCATTGGCAACCGATTCAATACCGGCAATCACCTGGCTAAAATAACTATTAGCAATATCTGAAACAATGACTCCTATCGACCGGGATTTACCCTTGCGCAGGCTGAGCGCTGCAAGATTGGGGCGGTATTTGTTCTCATTGGCATAATCGCGGATCTTCTTCTTTGTTTCTTCGCTGATCTCATAACTGTCGCGCAATGCCCTGGAAACCGTAGAGGCCGATAGCCCAAGCGCTTTGGCGATGTCTTTTATTGTAATAGCATCCAGTTTCATATAACCAATATCTTAGTGGTAGGCGAATATACTTATTTATACTATCGTTACCGGCAACGATTGCGTAAATAGTGCCATTGGGAAGGACACCGTCCCTGAAATATGCCTAACTTGTCTATATGTATAAGTGCTTCTTTTTAATAGTTGCCATCATCATCACAGCCCTGCATAGCACGGCTCAAAGCACTGCAAACGGCCAGGTTATTGCCTTTCCCGGAGCAGAAGGTTTTGGAAAGTTCACCACCGGGGGAAGAGGGGGCAGCGCCTACCTGGTAACCAACCTCAACGATGACGGGGAAGGAAGCCTGCGAAAAGCCGTGAGTTCCGCAAAACCGCTGATCATTGTTTTCCGGGTTTCCGGTACCATCCATTTAAAAAGCCGGTTAAATATAAAAAGCAACAAAACCATTGCAGGGCAAACAGCTCCGGGCGGGGGTATCTGCCTGGCGGATCAGCCGGTTGTTTTGGCCGGCAATAATATCGTTTTACGTTTTCTGCGCATCCGGATGGGCGATCGCTACCAAAATAACGGCATGAAGGATGGGGCGGGCGCCGATGATGCATTGGGCGGGTCCGGACGCAAAAACATTATCATTGATCATTGCAGCATGAGCTGGAGTACCGATGAGGTTTGTTCGGTTTACCGGGGCGACAGCACCACCCTGCAATGGAATATCCTCTCCGAACCACTGAACTATTCTTACCACTTTGAAGAAGGCGACAAAGATTTCGAGCACCATGGTTACGGCGGCATCTGGGGCGGAGCCCATTTTAGCGCCCACCACAACCTCTTTGCCCATTGCAACAGCCGCAACCCGCGTTTTAACGGAACAAGGCTGGGCGCCACCACAGAATTAGCCGATTTTCGCAACAATGTAATCTATAATTGGGGAGGTAATAACATTTACGGAGGCGAAGGCGGCCACTATAATATTGTAAACAACTATTTCAAATATGGACCATCCACAAAAGAAACGGTCCGCTATCGCATTGTAAACCCATACAAGGAAGAAAAGAAAAATATTCCTTTTGGCCGGTACTATGTAAACGGAAACTATGTGGATGGCGCACCCGGTATTACCAGGGACAATTATAAGGGCATCCAGATGAACAACGGAACGGAAACCGACAAAAAAAACGCAAGCGCAACGGAGCCTTTTAGCGTGGAGCCCCTTCCGGAACAGGAAGCCACGGCCGCTTACCAGGCAGTGCTGGAAAAAGCCGGGGCCCTGCTACCCAAAAGAGACACCCTGGACCAGCGTATCGTTAATGACGTAAAAAACCGCAAAGGAGCATTTATTGATGTTCAGGGACACTATCCGCACGGCACACTCTATGAAAAAACAGTAGACGCCTGGCCCTTCCTGGAACAGGCGCCCGCACCGGCAGATACGGATAGCGATGGCATACCCGATGCATGGGAAAAAGCACATCGTTTAAACCCCCGCGACCCGGGAGACGCCGCCATATTCACACTTAACAGTAGCTATTCAAATATTGAAGTATATATTAACGGGCTTGTAAATTGACTTTTCCCATGAAAAATTATTACGCACTCGGCTTATGGATGCTGCTTTCCGCTTTTGCGCCAGCGATACAGCAGAAAAAAATTAAAATATTCCTGGCCGGTGATTCCACCATGGCCATTAAAGAAAAAAGAACCTTCCCCGAAACGGGTTGGGGCATGCCCTTTATTTACTTCTGGGATTCATCCGTTACGGTAATCAATAAGGCCAAAAACGGCAGAAGCACTTCCTCCTTCAAAAAGGAAGGCTTATGGCAATCAATCATCGATGAAGCCGGCCCCGGCGACTATGTGCTGATCCAGTTTGGACACAATGACGAAGTGCCTACAAAGAAAACCTACACACCCCAACCGGAATTTAAAAACAACCTGGTACAATTTATCAACGAAACCAGGAATAAGGGCTCCATCCCGGTTCTGATTACCCCGGTGGCAAGGAGAAAATTTGATAACAAGGGGAAAATAATGGAGACGCATGCCGTTTACGCAGCCATTGTAAGAGCAGTGGCCCGGCAGGAGCATACACCACTCATCGACCTTGACCAAACCAGCCAGCAGCTTTACCAGCAACTGGGCGATGCATATTCCAAACTATTATTCATGCACCTGGCCCCCGGCGAGCATCCCAACTACCCCAGCGGCAAAACAGACGACACGCATTTTACAGAACTCGGAGCGCGGAAAATTGCAGAGCTGGTGCTGGCAGACATCCGGAAACAGGTGCCCCTGCTTGCTGCAAGGACGGTTGATACGGCTTCAAAAGCAGGCCGTTGATTATTGTACTTTTTTTACCAATACGATCCGCGACCGGTCGGCGGCATACACCGTATTGTAAAAAGCAGCCATGTTTTCATAATCGCTGGCGGGAAAACGACCGCTATTGCGCTCATACCGGCGCACCATGCGGACTAGTCCGTCTGCCAGCTCAAACCGGATAGCATACACGCCAAAAACGTTTTCGATGGCTACCGGCCGGGGCATGGCTTCTGCCACATACCCCGGGGGAATCTTGATTGACACCGTATCGGACATTACAAAACCATAATCAAAAACGATCTCATGCTGCCGCCTGCTCTCCCTGATAAGCTGGGGTGTATTGGAGGATAGTATATTGGGCGTAATGAACAGGCGCTTCCCCGTTATGGTAGCATATCCCTTTGATAGCAGCTGCATTTTTTCTGTAATAGCCGGAACATCCTTTTTGCTCCCTTCCTGGTAACCAAAAGAGCCCACCTCGTAATTAGGGATTGAGAAACGACTCCGTAGCCGCTGCTGCTTTTCCTCGTCCGACAAACCATACATTACATGATGCAGGTCATCCTGGAGCAGGCCTGAGCAGCGGGTCACAACCGAAGCAATGAGGGTGCCGTCTTCATCAAGACGGGCATCAATGAGCCGCTGCTGCACATTTTCCGGCTTTGGATAGGCAGGTGTGCGCACCAGCCGGCTATCAGCAGCATCAATCAGCAATGCCTCCCGATCTCCGGTAAACCCTCCCATATAACCCGGTTCTACAGTCTGGCTGGTACATTCCAGCCACACCGAATCCCTGCCACCGGGCACGCAAACAATAACGTGATTGAACTGGTTGGAAGGAAAATCGCTGACCACATCCTTATCCTCCGTTCCTCCGGTGATTAATGCGGAGTAAGCCCGGATACCGGCCTCTTTAAGCAATGCTACCATATAGTTCGACAAGGCCTTGCAGTCGCCATATTTTTTTTCGGCAACATAGGTGGCATCCAGCGGTTGCCACCCTCCCATTCCCAGCTGGATGCTGATGTAGCGGGAATTCTGCTGCATATACCGGTATAAGGTATCAATCTTTTCACGTTCCGTTTTTAATCCGGCAGTCAGTTCTTTTACTTTTGTTTTAATACCGGCGGGCAATACATCGCGCCCGGCATACAAGGTGGTCATAAATCTTCCAAACTGCTGCCAGGTTTCCATATTTCCTTTATAACCTCCAATCTCAAAGGATGAAGGCGCCGTCAGCACCCGGGTCACCAGCTGGTTCCACTCCGGAGCAAAGGCTTCTTCTTCCTGCGCCGGCACATTGTCCAATTCCCAGGAAAGGGTCTTTGTATTCTTTGTTTCCTTTATCCCCGGCGCTTCCGTATAACGAAACATTTTATAGCGCAGTTTGTAATCTTTTGGTAGTACAAAAGCAAGCTTACTGTTTTCAACAGCAATCTGCGGACCACTTTGAGGCATCCATTCCGGGAAATAAAAGATACCGTTCAGTTCCACTTCAATATCATACGCCACCGTATAAGGGTACTGCTTATAATAAAAGTTGTGGTATTTATAACGTCCGTCTGTAATCAGGCTGGAGCCATCGGTACCGTTTCCGTCCTGAATATCCTTCCTTTTGATGGATTTCAGTTTTTTTCCCCCGGCATCATAAAGGGTGCCGGAAATATCAGTGATCAGGCGAAATTTGTCGTATCCTACCACAAGCGCGGCATATTCATCGGCCGCTTCGCTCAGAACCGTATATGCATAGTGCCGGCGATAAATGGCTTTACCGGTATTGCGCACTTCAATAAACGTTTCATCTACCCGCTTGACCAGCTTTGCTTTTTTTAGCAGCGCCTCAGGTATCGTGCTTACCGGGTACTCAGCCTTCGACCGGACCACAAATACCCCTGCAAAAAGGAGCACCATAATGCTTCTCAAAAAAAATGCAGCCATTAATTTTTTATTCTTTTTAAAACAATCTGCTCGCTGTGCTTACGCGCAATATGCCCAAAAAAATCACGCAATGACTGGTAATCTTCTGCCCGGAAATAAGCCCGTTTTATGTCGATCTTGCTCTGAAGCATGATGCGTCCGCCGGAAGCGCTGACGATGTACTCAAACACACCTTCATTGTCATTGAGCCTAACACGCGCCGATTTGGGAATTTCCTCTACCTCATAACCCTTCGGTATTTCCATATTCAGCACATACAACTGAAACAGGGTATAGGGCATTTCTACCGGGTACTTTCGCTCAGCCGAAACAAAGGGATTTTTTTTGATGGCCTCGCTAAACATCGGGTTCAGGTAAATCATATCTTCTGCTCCCAGGTCAACGCTCATCTTATACTTCACCGATATGGGCAAGTCAGTTCTTTTTAGAGAGTCGATCTGTATCTCTGAAAGGCGCACGGGAAACGAATAGGCTTTTTCCGCCTCCTTCAGATAGTCCCCTGCATCTTTTGTTACCAGCTCGTCCCTGATCCCGCAGGATTCAAAATAACCCGGTGTACTGGTATATGACCCGCTCAGTCCTTTTCCGTCCGCATTGTTTACCAGGAACAGTAAGGTGGTTTTGCGCTCCTGCAGCGAGTCGGGATCAAAACTCAGGTTGCGCGGGGCAGCGCTCACTAAAAAAGCCGATCCGTTGTAACATTCAGCCGGCAGTTTTCCAAAACCCATCCTGGGCCGGGTTGCATCCAGGTAACAAGACTTACCATCGATGCGGGCGGCACAAATCAGGTAATTATATTTGTTGAGCAACGGGTAAAACGGGTTTGCCAGGCCATGGCTCCGGGTGCTTAGCAAAACAGGATCAGCGGTGATGCCCCGCTGCCTGAGCATCGCAATCAGGAGCATATTAATCTCCGCACCCGTTCCGTTTTTTTTCCGGAAGACATCCTTTAAGCTGGTATTATCCGACATATAAAACCCGCTCGATCCGGTGGCCGTAAAATGATCCCTTACAAAAGCATAGATGGCCTGCACCGCCCCAAGATCGGTTGTTGCATCGGATGTGATCTTTTTTACCTCATCACCCAGCCAAAAATTGGGGCGCGTGAGCGCTCCTCCAAAATCTTCATGCTTTAACAACTGCTCGCTGGCAGTGGCCCAATTGCCCATTACATCCTTGGGAGGTGTGTTGGGGAACCGGTACTGCGAAAGCTGAAAATCGATTTTTGAATTGTGATTTTCGATAGAGGATGTAAAGGGCTCTTCTTTCAGCGCAGGAACATCCGTTGCCGACCAGGTATTTTGTGTTTCATAGCCAGAAAGCGTATAATGCTCTGTTGCCCGGGTGCCGTTGGATTCGGTTACCGACCAGCTTTTAAAAACATCCTTCCTGGTATTTTTTAGCGGCACATATCCCTGCGATAAAAACACGTACTGGAAAAATTCGGGAATGTAAACGGTGTATTGCGTAAACAACCGGGGATCATCGCCCTGGAATTCCCAGGACCGCAGGTTAAACAAAAACTCAGACTCAATGGAATAGGTGTATTCCACAATGGAGCCTTCTTTGAGATTCGGAAAGGTAAACTTCCTTGACACCCAGTTCCGGTTCTGTTTTTCCCTGAAGATATTCGATGACTCCAGCTTTGTTTGCTGCACAATGCCATTTTCCAGGTTGTAAGTAATGCCTTTCACCTCGGTAAGTTTTTCCTCTCCATCCGGAGATGTATAAAGATCAATAGAAACATTGCCGGCATCAAATCCCTTCTTGTCCAGTATTTTGATTCGCGTGGTACGTTTATGGATCAGTGAAAACCAGCCTTTATTATTGCCCTCGATCTTTGATGTGCCTACATCCGACAACACCACTGCACTGGTATTGGAGTCAATTACGGGCGACTTCAGGGTAAAATCCCCGGCGCTTACCTTCCCAAATTTTGAGTTTGTTTTTTCCTGGGCGTCACCCGCAACAGGAAAAAGGCATACCAGGCAAAGCAGTATCAATAAAGTAGTTCTCATAATAGTTATTCAGTAACAGCAGCAAATATAAAAAGCTCTGTTAAAGAATTTTCAATTTTTAATGGCCGGGCGCAAAAAAGAGGTTATCAAAAGTTTCTCATTTGTCATGCCGAACTTGCGTCGGCATCCAAAAGAGATTAATTACCAATAGATTCCGAAACAAGAATAGATCCCGGGTCAAGCCCGGGGATGACATCTTCAGAACGACATCATGCTGTAAAGCGACTTTTGAAGACAGCTCCATTTCTTAATGTTTCATACGGAGTATTAAAAACAATAATAACCTGTAGCGATCAGCTTATCAGCAATACGGCGCCGTGCCTCCTTACTGTTAAAGGGTTGTGCTTTTGTAAACCGTTTCAATCCCATCAGGATCATCCGCCGCTCATCTCCTTCCGCAAAGCCGTTAATGGCATCCTTGCCGGCTTTGTTTATGTGGTCTGCTGCATCATACAGGTATACCCGGGTCATCTCCGCGTAGTCTGCAGCTGCGGCCGCCCCTTTTGTTTCGGCGGTTTTCATGGTGCGCAGCAACATGCTTTCGGCATGAAACACTTCCATAGCCATATCTGCGATATGCATCAGGATCTCCTGCTCACCTTCTATTTTCATCATCAGCTTTTGTGCGGCCGCTCCCGCCACCATCAGGATGGCTTTTTTAAGATGGGCAATCAGCCTGCGTTCTTCGGAAAAAGGAGCTTCCTCTTCGCCGCCGAAGTCGGGTATACTCATTAGTTCTTTTTGAACCTCCATTGCAGGGCCCATCAGGTTCAGGCGCCCCTGCATGGCGCGTTTCAGCGTCATATCAAGGATCAGCAACCGGTTAATTTCATTGGTACCCTCGTAAATACGGTTGATGCGGCTATCGCGGTAGGCCCGGGAAATATTGTACTCGGCGCTAAACCCGTTGCCGCCATGGATCTGAACACCTTCATCTACCACAAAGTCCAGCAGCTCGCTTCCAAATACTTTTAACATGGCGCACTCAATAGCATATTCTTCTGCCGCGCCCAGCAGCGCCTCGTTAAAAGGCTTCCCTTCGGCCAGGAGTTTTTGTTCAAACTGGTCGATCCATTTTGCAGTACGGTATAAAGCCGATTCCGCGGCAAACATTCCAATAGCCATTGATGCCAGCTTGTGCTTGATGGCGCCAAAATTACTGATGGGCTGTTTAAACTGCTCGCGCGTCTTCGCATACTCCAGGGAAGTATTAAACGCCTTGCGCGCCCCGCCCAGTGCCGCCGCGCAAAGCTTCAGCCGCCCGATGTTTAATATATTAAAAGCGATCTTATGGCCTTTCCCGATTTCTCCCAGCACATTTTCAACAGGCACTTTGGCGTCCTGGAAGTACAATTGCACGGTTGAGGATCCCTTTATACCCATTTTCTGCTCCTCGGGTCCCTGTGTAAAACCTTCGGTTCCGCGTTCTACAATAAAGCCCGTAAACTTATCGCCGTCTACCTTTGCAAATACCGTATACACATCGGCAAAACCTCCATTGGTAATCCAGCATTTCTGCCCGTTTAATAAATAATAATTTCCGTCATCACTCAGCTTAGCGGTGGTCTTGGCGCTCAGTGCATCACTGCCGCTATTGGGCTCTGTAAGACCATAAGCGCCCGTCCATTCACCGGTAATCAGTTTGGGAATATACTTTTGTTTCTGTTCAGGATTTCCAAAGTATAAAATAGGAAGCGTTCCAATACCGGTATGTGCAGCAATGGCCACGGAAAAAGAATGCCCGGCACCCAGATACTCATTGATGATGGTAGCAGTTACAAAATCTTTACCCAGCCCGCCATATTCTTCCGGAAAGGAGGTAGCCAGCAGGCCCTGCTCGCCGGCCTTTTGCACCAGTTGCTTCATCAGCCCCGGTTCCATACTGTCTATACGGTCCAGATTAGGCCATATCTCCACCTCCAGAAACTGGTTGCACAGGTCGCGGATCATCAACTGCTCCTCATCAAACTCATTGGCTATAAATGTTTGAGCAGGTACCTGTTCCTTTATCAGCCACTCTGCACCTTTTGCGATGGTTTCGTTGTTTACAGCGGCATCCATTGTTTTTGTTTTTAAAGTTTTTTAAATGTCTGACTTCCGTAAATCAGCTTCCAGTCTTTAGCCATCAGCCCGTAACCGTTACTAAAAGCTTATCACCGAAGGCTAAAAGCGGATAACGCTTACCTTAGATTTTCATATACGATCTTCAGTACCTCTTTACAAACTTCAATTTTATCTTCACTTACTCCGGAGAGAGCCTCTTCCACTGTTTCCTCCGCAAAGCTGTAGCAGGTATCCTGCATTTCCTTGGCCTGTTCTGTCAGGTAGATCATGTTCTTTCTCCGGTCGGCCTTTGAAGGAATTCTTTTTACCATTCCTGCCTTTTCAAGATTATCCACCAGCCTTGTCATGCTGGGTTTATCCCTAAAAGTGGCTTTGCAAAGGTCCTGCTGGCTGATACCATCCTCCTTCCACAAATGGTACAATACGCTCCACTGCTCAATGGTCAGATTCAGATCCGCCTGGTTGAACTTCTTTTGCAATCGCCTTGCAATAGCCGTACTGGCCACGCCGGTGATAAAACTATATAACTCACTCTTTTTAAATTGGTTGTTTGGCATATAGTTGTTTTAACAACTAACCAAAGTTAGCCTATTTTTCAATCCAATCAGCATTTTCAATGTTGATTACCGTCAATAAAAGGCCAAAAAAAGGCGGTGCTGCATAATCTGTTTTAACGGTCTTCCAATATATACGAAAGCCTAATCGCCGGCATCAATAGCCTGGTCTTTTTTAACGGAGAGGCCGGCCCTGTGAAGCATCAGCTGCTCCTGCGCTTTGCTGAAACTGACCTCCACCCACCCCGTGTACGTTCCATCGTTGCGGCCTATTAAAAAGGGAATGAACTGGTGGCTGACAGCAACCCAATCGCCCCGCCAAATGACCTGATCCTGAAGGTTTGTTACTTTCTCCGACAACAGCGCGGCAACGCCTTCTGACCAGTAATAGCCGCTAAAGTCTGCGGTTCCGATCCGCTGTTTACTGCTGAATACCGGGATGCGCTCCTCAGTATTAACCGGAAGCCGGACAGTGCCACGGGTTTGCACCATCCACTGTTTTTTATCCTCGCCGTTAACCGGGTCCCCAAGAAACGACGTTCTAAAAACCAGGTCCGGAGTTCCGTCACTGTCTATATCAACAGATGCCTGCTGGCCAAAGGCAATGGCCTGGTTACCGAGGTCTTTATGTTTTATGATTGCAGGAGGATCCTGTACCCGATCCGTTGTTTTCTTATGGCATCCTATAACCGCGATGGCAGAAAGACAAAAAAGACAGAAGCGCATCATTTTTACCGGAAGATACGCACTTTGCAGATTTGCAGCCGGCCGGCGGGATGAATTGTTCCAAACCGGGGACGAAACCGCTTTTCCCATTGTCACTTGTGTTGTTCTGTATTAAAAAACAACACGGTTTCCTCCCGCCGCGCAGAAAACACCTGATGATCTCATTTTTCTACTTATTATTCTTGCCGGATTCGCGCTAAAATAAACGAAATTGCAGTGGTCCGGCGTCCGGCGGGGCTTTAATCTGAAGATCTGGAGCAACGATATATTTCATATAACCAATCGGTGATCTGCTATACGGTCGGTGGCAGCGGTCCGCAGCCGGTGATCTGCCTCCACGGCTTCAATGAGTCGGCCCGGGCCTTTTCGGTATTACAGGATCCTGCCAACCGGTACACCATCCTGTCCATCGATGCACCTTTTCACGGGAACACCCGGTGGAAAGAGGGGCTCCGGTTTACCCCGGCCCAACTTCATGAGATCATTCATCTTATGCTCAATGCGGAATCCCGCCCCGTAACCCAGCCATTAATATTTGTTGGGTTCAGCCTGGGAGGACGTATGTGCCTTTCCTATTACCAGCAGTATCCGCAACAGGTTAGCCATCTTTTCCTGCTGGCGCCGGATGGCTTAAAAATGAGCCCCTGGTACTGGTTTTCATCGCATACCATCATCGGCAACCGGTTATTTGCCGTCACTATGAAGCATCCCGGCTGGCTGATAAAATTTGCGGGCATCCTTTATAAGACCGGCGTGATCAATGCCGGTGTTAAAAAATTTGTGGTTCAGCACCTGCATCGCCGGGACGTGCGGGAAAAACTCTACACCGTATGGACGGCATTCCGTTTTTTTAAGCCGGATACCCCGCGCATAAAAACAATCATTACCCGGCAACAAACACCCACAGACCTTTATTTTGGGCGGTACGACAAGGTAATTCCGGCACACGGAGGCTTTTCCTTTGTTAAAAACATCGGGGCGGTTGCTCAAATCCATATACTGGAAGCAGGGCACCGGTTGTTGCAGGATGCTACCGTACAGGCGGCATTAATGAAGAAGCCTGTATAACATTTCCTGCAGCGTTGGAGCTGCTATATTCCACAACAGGTTTTTTGTATCTTTACAACAATGATTCCGGATCTATATATACCTACTTATACCATTGGCGACTGGAAGCAATGGGAGGGCGATTAGGAGCTCATCAAGGTTAACCCGGTGGCTATGAGGCCATCGCCGCTCAACAAACATAAGCTGATGAGCGGTGATCTTTATGCTTATTTTTATAACCATCTACGCAAAAACAGGCCATCCTGCAACTGCCAGGTTTTATTTGAACAGGATTGGATCATTGATGAAAGCAATGTAGTACGCCCCGATATTTTAATTGCCTGCGGAGACCTGGATCCCGAAGGCCATATTACAAAAACACCCGCTTTAATTGTAGAAATATACTCCCAGGCTACCCGGCTCAAGGACCGGAATACCAAGTTTACCCTTTACGAATTCTGCGGGGTAAAATACTACCTGATGGCAGACCCGGACACCAACACTGTACAGGTTTTTGAACTGATGGATAACAAATACAAAGAACTGTTTCCTCCATTCCAATTGAACCTGGCCGAACATTGTTGGATCCCTTTTGATCTGCACGCTATAACCGGTGCGTAACTTTTTGTCTGCAGCGTGGCACTTGCTGTTTAGTTTTTATAAGAAGGCGTACAGGTTCTCTATTGCGATCAAAGTGGTAAAAAAAAGCGGCTCCAATTTAACAGCACTATCGCTATCCCGGTAATAAAAACTTAGCTTTGTCGCATGTGGTTGATCGGTATCATCAGCGTTTTATTTTCATTGTATGCAGTCCTTATCCTGTTTTACACCCGAAGCTGGAACCAGATCCCCCTGCAGGTTACAACCGGAACGCCGGTTAAAGAGGGCATCACATTCTCCATTGTCATCCCGGCCCGGAATGAAGCGGAAAATATCATCTCCCTGCTGCAATCCATAAAAAAGCAAACTTATCCTGCTCCTCTTTTCGAAGTCATTGTGGTGGACGACCATTCAGACGATGATACAGCGCTGCTCATTAAACGGTTTGCAATGGAAAACGGGGCGGAGCCTTTTATCAAACTCATCCGGCTCTCCGGACAAGAGCTTAATTCATACAAGAAAAAAGCCATTGAAACTGGCATTGCATCTGCAAAAAACGATTGGATCGTTTGCACCGATGCAGACTGTACAGCACCTGAAGGATGGCTGCAAAGCATGGCACAGGCCATACAGGCAACCGATCCGGTATTTATAGCGGCCCCGGTGGCCTTCACTGAAACGGGCACACTGGTCAATGTATTCCAGGACCTGGATTTTATCACCCTGCAGGGCATTACCGGCGCTTCCGTTTACAAAAACATACATACGATGTGCAACGGAGCCAATCTTGCTTACCGGCGCGATATATTTGCAGAGGTAGAGGGATTTCGCGGCATTGACACTATCGCCTCCGGGGATGATATGCTGCTGATGCATAAAATTTGGAAGCAGTACCCGCAGCGGGTAACCTACCTGAAATCGGAACAGGCCATTATAAAAACAGCTGCCGCACCCAACTGGCGCGCCTTTTTTAACCAGCGTATCCGTTGGGCCAGTAAAGCCACCAGCTATAATGATCAGCGTATTTTTGGGGTGCTGCTGCTGGTATATCTTTTGAACGCTTCTTTTTTGGTTTTGCTCATAGCGGGGTTCGCAAACAACGATTACTTTTTTACATTGCTTGCCTGTTGGGTTTTGAAAACCCTTGTCGAATATCCTTTTATTAAAAGTGTGGCAAGGTTCTTTAATAAACAGGAACGGCTCAGATATTTCTTTTTATTGCAGCCGCTGCATATCGGTTACACGGTATTTGCAGGGTTCCTTGGCAGTTTTGGCCGGTATGAGTGGAAAGGCAGAAGAGTAAAATAGTATTTCAACCCAATCGGCAACCACACAAAAATGAAGATAAAAAGTCCGGAAGAATAGTAGCACCCATTTTCCGGTTTTGTTTTTTCATACATTTGAACCGCATGCAATTATTCGCCATATTCCACCAGCCTGCCTGGAAGCGGCTCAAAAAAAACAAGGGCGCAATGGCCGGCTTATGGGTGATCCTTTTGTCGGTTTTTGTAGCAGTATTCTGCTATTTTCTGGCAGAAGACGCCTCTCCCAATGCCAACCGGATCATCCTCGAAATCGGTGGTGCCCGGCCTGGATTTAAACAAAGCTTCCTTAAAATAAAAAAAGAGCAACAGCAGCCCCCTGCAGGTTTTCTGCAACAGCTGGTTACGGGCCGGCCCGACCAATCGGATTATATTCCTATAGTAGCTTATAGATACGTGGGAGACAGTGTGTTTATTGATAAATATATTGATGAAGGTGTGACTGAAAAAATGGCTTTTGCAAAGATACAATTGCCGGCAAAGCCCATTGTTACAAAAACCTTCTGGCTGGGTACCGACACCTACGGGCGGGATATCCTCAGCAGGCTCATTGTGGGTACACGGGTAAGCCTGAGCGTGGGTATGATCACGGTGCTGATATCCATCAGCATCGGGCTGATCCTTGGCTCCCTCGCCGGGTTTTACAGGGGCCGGGTAGATGAAGTTATTATGTGGTTTATCAATGTAATCTGGAGCATCCCTACACTGCTGCTTGTTTTTGCCATTACATTAGCATTGGGTAAGGGATTTTGGCAGGTGTTTATTGCTGTGGGTTTAACGATGTGGGTAAATGTTGCACGCCTTGTCAGAGGCCAGGCACTGGCTGTAAGGGAACTGGAATATATTGAAGCCGCCAGGGCGCTGGGATTTAAAAATGCACGTATTATTGCCCGTCATATCTGGCCCAATATTATGGGGCCGGTGCTGGTAATTGCCGCTGCCAACTTTGCTTCCGCCATTGTTATTGAAGCCGGCCTGAGTTTCCTGGGCGTTGGTGTACAGCCTCCGCAACCCAGCTGGGGATTAATGATCAAAGAAAACTATAATTTTATCATTACTCAAAACCCCATGCTGGCCCTGGCGCCCGGCTTTGCGATTATGATCCTCGTACTGGCATTTAACCTGTTTGGCAATGGGTTAAGGGACGCCTTAAACGTAAAAGGCAGGCTGTGATGAAGGCAATGGTAAATAGTCAATGGGCGGCCTGCCGTACAGATGCCATTTCCTTAGACGCCGCATTCCCGTTTGCGTTTTGCCGGCCCAACATCTGGCTTAAGGAAACGGTATTGATTCACTACTGACTATTCCCTATTGCCTAATCCAGCACCCGCACATTTCTTGCAAAACTTTCTTCCAGGGATATCAGGGTTTCCGTTCTTTCAATACCCTTGATCTTTTGCAGTTTCTCATGCAATACCATGCGGAGCTCGCTGATATCCTTACAAATAATTTCGGCAAACATGCTGTAGTTACCGGTTGTATAATTGAGCCGCACCACCTCTTTTAGCTTATACAACTCTTTGGCCACCGAATCATACAACGAGCTTTCTCTCAGGTAAATTCCAATAAAAGCAATAACATCGTACCCCAATAGCTTCAGATCTGTATTTAATTTTGTACCTTTCACAATGCCATCTTTCTGCAATTTTTTGATGCGCACATGAATGGTACCGCCCGATACGAAAAGTTTTTTACCGAGGTCGGCATAAGAAATCTCAGCATCCTCCATCATGTGCTGGATGATCTGTAAATCGAGTTTGTCCAGATTCAATTTATTGTTCATTTAGGCAATATTGATTTTAAATAATTCAACAATCAATGCAAATATTTAAAAATTCTCTATATTTTCAAAATTTTTATTGAATTATTTGGAACAATAGGGAAATAATGCCTATTTTTGTTCTATCAAACGCTGAAAAAGGCGGGTTCTTTTACACTGTGGGGTGATGAAATTTTTGGCAGACATGCCCTCTTGTCTCGGGGGTGAGGAGTCCAGGATAAACACAGCATAGAGCCGGTTCTGATTTCGGTCAGAATCGACCGGGGTTGACCACCACGGATTTTGTGTTGCGGCTAACTGCCTCGTGGAGGTTCGAGCCCTCCCCCTACAGCTTTTAAACCCTTGCAGGTGCGCCCTGTGAGGGTTTTTTATTGTGCTTTCCCCGGGAAACCCTTTATTTATAACCGATCCGCTCCCTGTTTTTCCACGCTTCTTCCCTGGCCCTTTTCTCCGCCTCTGTATCCAGCATCTTTTCTCCCGATAGCTATCCTATCGTATGGACACATTTCTGGAGATTGAACGGTTATCACGAATTAGGATTACGATGCGGGGCCTGTAACATACGATAGAATGCATCGGAACACAGACTTTCATTCCGCAAAGTGCATGGGCGGCAAGTTAACTTTTGACCCTGGGAGCTGCAGCGCAGCGCTGATCCTGTTAGTAAACGGCAATACGGGTTATAAAGGTGCAGCGCACCGGTAATCATTGCGGGTAGTACAAGCCCCGCGTACGAAATTACCGCCGCGCTGCGGCTAAGGGAAGTTTTAGATACTCATAGTTATAAGGGTTAACGGCGCGCTGCGCCTGTTTGCCATTAAGAGATGAGGCCTTTTGGATCTGAAAGGCCTACGCTGCTGCATTTTATGGGAATAGGTCTTTTCTTATCTTGACGCACATGCCCGCCTCTTCGGGTAAACTCAGGGCAGGCTCCGGGAGATATTGCAGCTCCTTCTATTTCATACTAATTCAGTAATATTCGCTGTTAAACGGTCGCAGATCCGGCGATGACAAAGCATCAGGCAATGCTATTATTTTCAGGAGATGTGTCTACACGATAGGATTGCTATCGGGACTTCATATATCTGGTTTAGCTGGGCATCATGCACATCAATCCGCTGGTGCAAATCGTTACGCAGATTTTGTAGCTGTTGCAAAAAATCGCCCCGGTGCAGGGCTAATTCCCGCAAGGCGATAAAAGCCCGGACAATCGCAATATTCATCTCAATTGCCTTATCACTGTTTAGCACGGATGCCAGCATGGCCACACCATGTTCAGTAAAGGCAAACGGCAGGTATTTTGAGTGTCTGCCCCGCTTTGAGACTACCAGTTCATCCCCTGTAACCGCGGCAGGCTTTAAGGTCGCAAATTGCGACCTTAAAGCCTCATACTCTTCTTTTGTCAGTTCAAACATAAAATCATTGGGAAAACGATTCCTGTTTCTCCTAACGGCCTCCTTCAGGCGCTTGGTTTCAACCTGGTACAAATCAGCGAGATCATAATCCATCATTACCCGCTGATCCCTTATTTCATAAATTTTTTGTTGAATAACAGTTAATTGCATGGTGTTCTCCTTTATTTTCAATGGTTAAAGCGTTTTCAATATTAATTTACAAAATTTTCGTCATAATGGAACTATCCCCCGGGGAAAAAAGACCCCATTCTGCAGCTACCCGCATAATGCAAAAAGGGGGCCTGCCTCCCTGAAAATGCCGGTATATTTTAATTATCTTTGTCCGTTATGCAGGATTTGATTCAAAAATTAGAAGCTTACAAACAGGAGATCACGGGCTTTTCCGGCGCGGAGGCCGAAGTATTTCGCATTCAATGGCTGGGCTCCAAAGGCCGGGTAAAGGAGGTAATGGGCGAGATGAAAAATGTGCCTGCTGAACAAAAAAAAGCAGCGGGGCAATTGCTGAATGAATTTAAACTATTTGCCGAAGCCCGGTATGCCGGGTTGAAGGAAACAGCAGAAGCCGGTGCCACAGATCGCGCTACACCCGATCTTTCCTTGCCCGGAGACGCTGTTCCGCTGGGAAGCCGTCATCCCATTTCCCTGATGCGGAATAAGATCATTTCCATTTTTCAGCGACTGGGATTTGCCGTTGCAGAAGGACCTGAGATTGAAGACGACTGGCATAATTTTACTGCGCTCAACATGCCGGAGCATCATCCGGCGCGGGATATGCAGGACACATTTTATGTAGATGCCGGTGAAAATGCAGCAGTTGACTGGCTGTTGCGCACGCACACCAGCAATACGCAGATCCGCGAAATGGAAAAGGGCAAACCACCTATCCGTGTTATCTGTCCGGGACGCGTATACCGCAATGAGACCATCAGTGCCCGCAGTCATTGCTTTTTCCATCAGGTAGAAGGCCTTTATATTGATGAAAACGTTTCCTTTGCAGATCTTAAGCAAACACTTTATTTCTTTGTAAAGGAGATGTACGGTAAAGATGTACGGGTACGGTTCCGCCCCTCCTATTTCCCCTTTACCGAGCCCAGTGCAGAAATGGATGTCAGCTGTTTTATCTGCGGCGGAAAGGGTTGCAATATTTGTAAAAAAACAGGCTGGGTCGAGATCCTGGGCTGTGGAATGGTACACCCGAACGTATTGCAAAACTGCGGAATTGATCCCGAAAAGTATACGGGATTTGCATTTGGGATGGGGGTTGAACGGCCAGCCATGTTAAAATACGGGATTAATGATATCCGGTTATTCAGCGAAAACGATGTGCGTTTTCTGAAACAATTTACCAGCACCACCTGAAACAAAGAGCTGCTTGCTTATTTTTGATAATTATTTATAGAATTAAGAATGGAAAAAGAACAACTGAAACAACAGGTAAAAGAGCAGATTATCAAGTTCCTGAACCTGAATAGTGTAAAACCCGAAGAAATAAAGGACGATGAGCCGCTGTTCGGGGAAGGCCTTGGACTGGACTCCATCGACTCCATTGAGTTGATCGTAATGCTTTCCAGGGAATATGGCATCAATATCCAGGACCCCAAAGAGGGAAGAAAAATATTAACTACCGTTAATACAATGGTAGATTATATCGAACAGCACCGTACAAAATAAAACTTCATTTTGGGCAGGATCCTTGTTACCGGCATGGGACTTATTTCCGCAATCGGTGATACCGTAGCAGAAAACCGCCGGTCGCTCCTGGCGGGGCATTCGGGTATTGGCAACGCCGTACACCTCCCGTCCAAATACACCGCAACCCTTCCATTTGGCGAAATCAAAAAGAGCACGGAAGCACTAAAAGACGCCGCTGTATCTGCCTACCCCGAGGTAACCCGTACCGACCTGATTGCCCTGCAGGCAGTGAGAGAGGCTATTAAAGATGCACAGCTTTCTGAAGCAGACCTGCGTAGTCATTCCACAGCATTGATTGGCGCCAGTACCGTAGGCGGTATGTGTTTAACAGACCAGATGTATGCCGATGCCAATACGACAACCGCATCCGGAAGCCCCTTTCTGGCTTCCTACTCCAACAGTGCCAGCACCCTTTTTCTGCAGTCTTTTTTTGATATCGGCGGCGTGGTAAACACATTTAATACCGCCTGCTCCTCGTCTGCCAATGCCATTATGTATGGCGCCCGTCTGTTGCAGAATGGCCTGGCGGAACGGGCTATTGTAGGAGGAACCGATAGCCTGGCCAAATTTACCATCAACGGGTTTAATGCGCTGATGATTCTTTCCAATGCCCCCTGCCGGCCCTTTGACAATGCCCGCAAAGGACTTAATCTGGGCGAAGCGGGCGGCTTTATTGTTTTGGAAAAAGAAGAAAACATCGCGCCCTCCCGCACGGTTTATGCAGAACTAAAAGGTTTTGGGAACAGCAATGATGCCCATCACCCATCCTCCACCTCCGAAAACGCCGATGGGCCGTATTTGTGTATGCAGGAGGCTCTGAAAGCGGCAGGCCTCGGGCCGGAAGCCATTGATTTTATTAATGCGCACGGCACTGCTACCGAAAACAATGACGAAACCGAAAGCGTAGCCATGCTTCGGCTATTTGACAAGGTGCCGGCTTTTGCCAGCACCAAGTCCTATACCGGCCATACATTGGGTGCCGCAGGGGCCGTGGAGGCCATCTACAGCATCCTTAACCTGCTCCACCAGGAAGTGTACCCGGCCCTCAATTTTGAAACGCCCATAGAAAAAACGGGGCTTACGCCTGTAGATAAGTACGAAAAACGTTCGCTTCGTTATGTAATGTCCAACTCTTTTGGCTTTGGAGGTAATTGCAGTTCACTGATTTTTGGACAGCACCTTTAATTAAACGGATATAGTTCTTCCCTTGTATTAATGCCTGAAAGTGCTAACTTTACAGAACACTTCCTGTTAAAAAGTGCATACCTATGACCACCGAAAAATACCCGGCAACTGCCGCTGTTTACATTGACCCACTTACAGATTTTGGCTTTAAGCGCATTTTTGGAACGGAGCCCAACAAAGAGTTGCTCATCGCCTTTTTAAACAGCATCTTCAACGGGCGCAAACAGATCACAGAACTCAGTTTCAGCAAAACAGAATACAAAGGCGACACCGCTAATGCAGGCGGTGCTGTTTTTGATTTGTTGTGCACCGGCGGTAACGGAGAAAGGTTCATTATTGAAGTACAACGCAGCAATCAAAAGAATTTTAAGGAACGGGCTCTCTTTTATACCAGCCGCCTTATCAGCGACCTGGCGCCAAAAGGGAAACGTGGCCTCTGGAGTTATGCATTGCCGGAAGTATACCTGATAGCGCTCCTGGAAAATGCTGCGATAGGAGATAATGCAGAGGGGCCGGTTGTCCACGATGTAGGGCTCTATAATGTAGGATCAGAAACTCCGTTCTATGATAAGCTGGGGTATATTTATATAGAATTACGTAAATTTGTAAAGAACGAAACGAAATTAAAAACAGACCTGGAAAAATGGCTGTATGTGCTGAAGAACCTGGGGCAAATGAAAAAAATGCCCGTGTTTCTGCTAAAAACAATATTTCAGAGGCTATTTCAAATTGCCGAATACAGTAACCTTACAAAAGAAGAAAAAATGCTTTACGACAAGAGTTTAAAACATAAATGGGACAATGCCAACGTGTTGAGTTTTGCCCGGGAGGAAGGCATCCGGATCGGCGAGCAAAAAGGCCGGGAAGAACGAAATTTTGAGTTTGTAATGAATCTTCTTACCAGTACTGATTTTGAAATATCAAAAATTGCGGCATTAGCCCAGGTTACCGTTGCCTATGTAAAACAGGTAAAAGCAAGGATCCGCTGAATTTTCACATCTCCACACTTCCACATTTTCAAATTTTAAAATTCTTACTCCTTCTTCGCTGCCAGCGTAAACCCAATAGTGGTACCCACCCCTTCCGTGCTGCGGATATGGATCGTTTGCTGATGGGCTTCAATAATATGTTTGCAGATCGCCAGTCCCAGCCCGCTGCCGGTAACATCCATACTGCGCCCTGTTTCGGTGCGGAAAAACCGCTCAAAGATCCGGGGCAGGCTTTTTTCGGCAATCCCAACTCCATCGTCACTGATCTCCACGAGGATCCGTTTGTCGTCCGTTTTATAGATCCCCGCTTTAATACTGCCATTAATTTTTCCATATTTAATGGCGTTTTCCAGCAGGTTGATTACTACCTGGCGGATCTTTTCCTTGTCGGCATTTACCATAATGGGCGCCTCACAACCCTTTTTAATGCTGAAGTGGATATTTTTTTGTTCTGCTTTAATAGAAATACCTTCAAACGAGTCTTTCAGCAGGTCCTGTATGATGAAGTTCCGTTTTACAATGGTAATTTCCCCGCGCTCCAGGCTGGAGATCTCATCCAGATCCTGTAGCAGGTTGGTGAGCCGCTCTATATTGGTTGCTGTTTTTTCGAGGAACTTTCTGCTGATCAGGGGATCAATCATATCCCCGGCTAAAAGCGTTTCTACATAACTCTGTATGGCAAACACGGGGGTTTTAAACTCATGAGACAGATTTTGCAGAAACTCCCGCCTGAATTCCTCGTTGGCCTGCAGGGTAGCCACCTTTTGCTGGTTTTCCTGCGCCCAGTTCTCCACATCTACGGCCACTTCATCCAGGCTTTTTTTGGGAAGGATAAATTTATAATAGGTTTCCTGCCGGCGGGTGGCCTTAGTTTGATAAATAAACTTGTAGATCACCTTAATCTTCCGGTAAATAAACCGTTCCAGCACCACACTAATAAGAAGGTATCCGCCAGCCAGCACCACAAAAAAGGACACCACAGCGGGCTGCCATTTTTGCTCAAAAATATAATCAATAAGGCTAATGGGTGCGGCCAGGCCCAAAGCCGTATAAAATGATAATTTTCTTGGCGAAAGGTTTTTAGGGTCAAACATAATCAATCCATTAAAATCAGTCCCGGATATTACACTTCAAACTTATAACCGACCCCTTTCACCGTTGTAATGCAATCCAGCTCCAGTTTTTGCCGGATCTTCCGGATGTGCACATCAATAGTGCGGTCGCCTACAATCACATCATTTCCCCAGATGGCATTCAGGATCTCATTTCGTAAAAACACACGCCCGGGTTTCAGGGCCAGCAGGTACAATAATTCAAATTCCTTTTTTGCCAGGATGATCTCTTTGTCGCCGTTTAATACTACAAACTTTTCCGGGTCGATGGTTACGGGGCCAACCTTGATGATCTTGCTGTCTTCTTTATGGATCCGTCTTAACAACGCATTTACCCGGCTCAGCAGCACTTTCGGGCTTACAGGCTTGCTTACATAATCATCGGCTCCGGTCTCCAATCCGCGGATCTGGGTAGATTCATCATTTAATGCCGTCAGGAACATGATGAGCGTATCTTTAAATGCAGACTGCGCCCGCAATACCTGGCATACCTGCACCCCGGTTTTCTTGGGCATCATCATATCCAAAACAATCAGGTGCGGTTTTACCCGGTTTGCCTGGTCAATGGCTTCCTCCCCGTCCTTTGCAGTGGTAACATCATAACCCTCCTTTGCCAGGTTATATGATAAAATATCGAGGATATCCGGCTCATCATCCGCCACCAGAATTTTATACCCTTTATGTTCCATTTAACAGAAATTTAAAGCAAACCTAACCGTATTTTTTTGATATACGGCCTTTTGCCGCCAGGGATTGTTTAGAGTTAATAATAAATTAATCTAATCATCATCCTAAAATAATATCCAAAACGGCGCATTGAAACAAGCCCTGCATCATGGTATAAATTTTGTATGATTTTTAACCAAATATTCTTATCCAGGCCATGTAACTTGTGACTTATGTATATAAAGAAGTTTATTCCCTTCCTTTTACTGCTGCTATTGGCTGTTCAGGCGGATGCACAAAGAAGATCAAAACGGAAAAAAAAACGTGAACCAGCTCCTGTTGTTGCTGTTGTAGAAACCATTCCGGCCTATACACCCGCCATGATCCGGTTAAAATTGCATGAGACCATCGATGCCGATCAAAAAGCACTATTAGCCAGTGATGGAAAAGAAGACGCCGTGCTAAAGGTATCTGCAGATGAACAGACAAACGCTGCGGCTGGCGATGCCGTTGCTAAACAGGTAGACTGGCTCCAATATAGAATAGAAACAGATCCAACTATGGATCAAAGACTTAAGGCAAATTACCTCTCGGGAATCTCTGAAATCCTCCGCTATGTAAAAACGGGCTGGAGACGGGGCGAAGTGGACGCCGCCTACCTGCCCCAGATCATTGCCGCCTACAAAAAATGTATAGAAGCAGACCGCGGCAGGCAATCGATCGCTCCCGTAATCCGCCCCCTTCCCTATGATGTTGTATATACGGCTATTTTGCCAAGAGTTTTTAAAGACAATACCGGCTACAAGGATACGAAAGATATTCTCCTGTTGAAATTAAGTGAACGCTACCCCCAAAAGACCTTTGCCGCATTAAGGACCAACCCCGAATCGCCCCATGCCGACAGCCTGATACGGGTAATGGCGCATAAATATCCGCAACAGCTGTATGATTATGCCCAGGCCAATAACAAACTGAGCTACAAGATCCAGAATATTGAAGACGATGCCCTCATCAAAAGCATCGTGGGTATGGCGCGGAGCGATAACAAAAGCGGACAGTTCTATTTTCCGTTCCTGGACCTCATCTCCTCCGGAAAATTGACCATCGGGGACATTGACGCCGTAAAAGACAATCCCGTAAAATATTTCCGGTTACTGGTGAAAACCCAGATCGAATACTCAAAACGTGCTGCTGCAGGAGATACAGCCATCGGATACCGGAGCCTTTTGGGCAAACTGGAACAAAAAGCCAAAGACGAGTTTGTAGCCCCCATTAATGGGCTGCACGAACGTCCGGATGCCATTCGTTTCCGGGCCATACAGCCGCTTACGGCGGAAGAATTGTACTACGTGGCCGTGCTCACCAATGGCCTCATCTATACCAGCAGCTATACAAACGGGGTGTACCCCCTGATGATGCGAAAAGCAGGAAACAAAGGAGACGAATTGCTTAAAAATCTCAACTTTGACCATTACCGCAAATTCATCAGCCAGGCGGCCTCCTATAATACGCTAAAAAACTTCTTAAGCACCTTCTCCGACAAAGAAGACACAAAAAAACTGATGACTTCCTTTGTAAGTAACCTGGAAAAAACTGAGGGGCTGGAAGATGGAGTGGATGTAGCCGACTCCTATGCAAGCGTTTATGAAACCTTACCCGAACTGGCCGGCCAGATGCTGAAGGATGTAAAAACGAACCTGGCCCGCAACAGGCAGACGGGCAATAAGAAGGGGGAGGCGATTTACAACATCCTCAACTATCTCTTCCTTTCGGCGGATTCCTCCAACCGGATCGATCTTACCAGGGAGTTGCGGATACCGCCGGTATATGACATCAGCTTTAATGCCCTGGCCAACGACAAAGGAACGGTAATCAGCCAGGTATTCTTTTATGGCGACCAGGATGGCCGGAATATATTCAACGGGTTTCTGAATATGTTTAACCCCGCCAACTGGAAGATTGACCGGAGCAACAAACAATGGGTAGTGATCAAATCGACCAGGGGGAACCCCGTTTCTATTTATGCCAACCGGCCGCTGAATGAGCTAAAAGGAGAAGACGATAAGGCCCAAAGAGCACTGAACGCTTACCTGGAAGAGCACGATCTTTTTCCTACCGTTACCATTCACCGTGGACACAGTTATTATGCACCAACCACTATCGATTATATGGCACCCAGCTCCAAATTGGTATTTATGGGTTCCTGCGGAGGGTTTAACCTCATCGACTCCATTTTACGAAAATCGGAAGATGCCCATATCATTGCCTCCAAGCAAATTGGGAAAACCGCTATCAACAAACCCTTCTTTTTATTGTTAACAGAGAAACTCCGCACAGGAAAAGATATAGAATGGATTCCTTTTTGGAAGGAATTTAAAGGCCGGGCCAATGTTCCGGGGTTTGAGGACTATATTCCGCCTTATAAGAACCTGGGGGCAATTTTTATAAAAGCTTATAAAAAAGAAACCGGGGAAACCGATATCTGATCTTTTGCGTCTTGATTTTGTTAAAAGATTCTGCAAATGGCCTTCCTCAAAAAAATGGAAGTACTTTTGCGGCAGATTAATTTTTATTGTCAAGCATTATTCATGAAACCGACATGATTAAAATTTTCATTATCCTGTGTGATAAAAATGAAAATTTTAATCATCAAAGGTTACATCCGACCGTTAAAACCATATAAATTTAAGGATGAAAAGACTGGCGTTAATTTTTGGGGTTATTCTTATAGGACAAGGCACTATTTATTCGCAATCGGAAACCGGAGCTGTTCCGGAATACTCGGTACCCATTACCCGGCAAAAAAAGCATGAGGACATCGACAAAATGCAGCAGCTGCTGCTGGGTAGCGATGGAAAAGCCGATAACAATTTTTCTTTTAACAATGACGAGCAGGCCAGCCAGGTTGCCACCAAGGCAATTACTACAAAAGTAGACTGGTTGCAATATGAAATTGAAACCAACTCCGGCATCGATAATCGTATGAAGATTGGCTACCTTTCCGGATTGGTGGCCATTTTGAGTCACATGCGCACCGGTTGGCTGAAAAAAGATGTGCGTCCTTCGCATTTTGACCAGATCATAGCGCTTTATAAAAAACTAATTGATGTAAATCAGAAAAAGGAATCGCTGATTCCCTTTATCACTTATTTTCCTTACGATATTGTATATACCGCCTCCCTTCCCCGCATATTTGAGGAAAACCCCAGCTACAAACAAATAAAAGACATCCTGCTGGTAAAATACTGTAAACAATACCCCGAAAAAACATTTGTGGCACTTACTGACTACCCCGATGCCCCCATGGCAGACAGCCTTATAAAGGCTGCGGGACGCCAGTATCCGCAACAGCTTTATAACTATGCCCAGGCCAATAACAAATTAAGTTACAAAATTCAGCGCATTAATGATGATCAGTTTGTAAAAACGATTGTATCAATGGCCCGGAGCGATAATAACAACGGGCAGATTTATTTCCCTTTTCTCGACAATATTGTAAAAGGGAAAATAACAACAGCCCAGCTGGATGCTGCCAAAAATGACCGTTATAAATACTATCGCCTATTGGTGAATACGCAAATTGACTACGCCCGGCGGGCACTGAACGGGGATACCGCTGTTGGGTTTGCAGACCTTACCGAACGCCTGGAACGTAAGGCTTTTGATGATTTTGTTGATGAGATCAACGGCTTGCATGAATCCCCAAATGCCATCCGGTTTAAATGCCTGCTACCCCTGAATGCGCAGGAACTGTATTACCTGGCGGTATCTACCTATAAAGACAATCTCATCTATACCAGCAGCTATGTTAGCGGGGTATACCCGGAAATGATGAGTAAGATCAACAACCGGGGAGACTCGCTCCTGCTGAGCGTTACTTTTGACCATTACCGTAAATTTATTAGCCAGGCCGCGTCTTACAATACGCTCAAAAGTTTCTTCACCACCTTTAAAAACGATGCAGACGCCCGGGACCTGATGACGGCATTTGCAACCGGCCTGGAAAAATCGAAAGGCCTGGAAGATGGTGTGGACGTGGCCGATTCCTATGCCAGCCTTTACGAAACCCTCCCGGACCTGGCAAGGCAAATGCTGGGCAACATTAAACGAAACCTGGAGGCAAACCGGCGCAATGGCAACCAGCGGGGCATTGCCATTTATACCATCCTTTCCAAACTATTCTTATCCGCCAACCCCGCCAACAATATCGACCTCACAAAAGAACTCGGCATTCCGCCCGTGTATATGGTGCCGTTTTCGAACCTGACCAATGAAAAAGGCGAAGTGATTACTCAAATGTTTTTTTACGGGGACGAGGACGGAAGAATGGATTTCGACATTTTTGTTCGTACCTTTTCCGGCGACCCCAAATGGAAGGTGGATCAGAGCAACAGCAAATTTGTAGTGGCAAAAACAACCAGCGGAGCCCCCGTTTACGTATACGCTAACCGGCCCCTGCCGAATGAAGAAGACCAGGATTTTGTGGCGCAAAATGCGATGGAAGATTACCTGGAAAAAAACAATTTATCGCCCACTGTAACTTTTCACCGGGGTCATAGCTATCATGCCATGACCAGCGTTGGTTATGTAAGTCCTACCAACCGGGTAGTATTTTTGGGCTCCTGCGGCGGCTTCAATCTTATTGACTCGATCCTGCGCAGGTCTTCCGATGCACATATTATTTCGTCCAAACAAACCGGCTACCGGGATATTAACCTGCCTTTTATCCGGATCTTCCTCGAAACACTGAGAAACAAAAAGGATATTGACTGGATCCCCTTCTGGAAAACATTCAGAGCGGCAGCGCATATTACCGGTATGGAAGACTATATTCCTCCCTATAAAAACCTGGGAGCGCTGTTTATCAAAGCATACAAAAAAGAAACCGGCGAAGAGGACATTTAGGAATGTGGAAATATGCGAATCTGAAGATTTGAAAATGAAGATCCCGTTATTGCCTGGTGACCTTTCCTCCATTCGATATTCACAGATATCAGTGGTTAGCTATTCGATGTCTGACATTGAACCCTAAACAAATCCAAGGTAAAAGATGGGTCCTGAATGGTTAAGAGATCACTGAGTGTAAAGCGAAATCTGACTTCAAACTTGAAACCTGAAACCTGAAACAAACTATTGTTTCCACAGCTGTACCCCGCCATCAATACCATCGATATTAGAAACGACAGACATATTTTCCTTTAGCTCAAGCGTTATTTTTTTTGCCAACCCGCCGCCGATAAAAAGATGATCGTAATTAAATGTTGTTTGTAAAATCTTCAGTACCGTGTGCAGCCTTTTGTTCCACTCCTTCTTCCCCAGATCGTCATACGCCCGTTGACCAATATACTGGTCATAAGTTTTATTATTAACGGAGGGATGCTGCCCGATTTCCAGGTGCGGCAAAAGCTTTCCATCCAGGAAGAAGGATGTGCCAAAACCCGTTCCCAGCGTAATCATCATTTCGAACCCCTTGCCGGAAATACAGCCAAGCCCCAGCATATCTGCATCGTTAACCACACGGGCCGGTTTTCCAAGCGTTTTTGTTAGCAGTGCCGCCAGATCAACCCGGTTCCAGTATTGGGAGCCCAGGTTGGGCGCAGTATATACCGTATTATTGCGCACATAACCCGGGAAGCCGGCGGACACCCGGTCATACCTGAAACCCTTTACCAGCTCTTTTATGGTATGCACCAAATTATCGGGCGTAGCAGGAACGGGCGTAGGCATTTTCGTATATTCCTGTACGATTGATCCCCGCGCGTTGAGGGTGCAGCCCTTTACCTTGGAACCGCCAATATCAATCGCCAATGTTATGGATGCCATATGCATTTTCGTTTTAGACGCAGGAAAGATATACAAGTTTACGGGTCTTTTTCGAAAAAAATTGTCCCTGGAATAATTATCTTGCAGCCCCATGGCAGATTCAAAAAAGGCCTTTTTTGACGTTTCAAAGGTCAGGCGGGTTTTTCAATACGCAGCTCCGTATAAGAAAAAATTTTACCTGTCTGTAGTACTCGCCATCCTGTTGGCGCTGATCACACCGGTACGTCCGATGCTGATCCAGCTTACGGTGGATGAATACATCACCCATTCCGTACCCCGGATGGTCATTTATGTAACGCTGATCCAGCTGGTGATCATCTTCATTGAAACGGCTATGCGCTTCTCCTTCTCTTTTACCACGGCATGGCTGGGACAGGCTGTTGTAAAAGACATGCGCGACTCGATCTATAAAAAGATCCTGCGCCTGAACCTCCGACAGTTTGACCGCACTCCGATCGGAACCCTTACCACGCGCACCATCAATGATATTGAATCCATCAACGAGATATTCTCCGATGGATTGATCCCCATTATTGCCGATCTGCTCTCTATCATTTGTGTACTATTGTATATGTTCTGGATCGATTGGAAGTTAACGCTGATTGCGCTTATCCCGTTTCCCATCATGATTGTTGCCACTTATTATTTTAAGGAAAGCATCAACCGCTCTTTCTTTAAAGTGCGGAATGCCGTAGCGGCACTGAATGCCTTTGTTCAGGAGCACCTGTCTGGCATGACCGTGGTACAGGCCTTTCACGCAGAAAAAAAGGAATTTGAAAAATTCAATGCCATCAATAAACAACACCGCAATGCCAATATCCGGTCCATCTTTGCCTACTCGGTCTTTTTTCCGGTAATTGAAATTGTTTTGGCCCTGTCTATAGGACTGGTAATCTGGTATACGGCCCGGGAGGCTCTTGAATTAAAACAGGGCCAGCAGGGAGTGATCGTTTCTTTTATCCTTTGTCTGAACCTGCTTTTTCGCCCGCTGCGGATGCTGGCCGACAAATTTAATACGGTGCAGATGGGCATTATTGCCAGCGACCGGGTCTTTTCCGTTATGGACAATCCCGATACCGATGTGCCGCCGGCAGGAGGTTACCAGGATCCTCAGCACCGTGTTGCCGGCGCCGTCAGTTTTGACCAGGTTTCTTTTGCATATACAGACGAAAAATGGGTATTAAAAGACCTCAGTTTTCATATCCAACAGGGAGCAACTGTAGCCATCGTAGGACATACCGGGAGTGGCAAAACCACGATCACCAACCTGCTGAACCGTTTTTATACCATCCAGAAAGGAACGATCAAGGTGGATGGAAGAAATATTCTAACTTTATCACCCGAATACCTGAGAAAAAATATTGGGGTGGTACTGCAGGATGTATTTCTTTTTTCCGGCTCCGTTCTGGACAATATTACGCTCAGGAACCCGGGTATCTCCAGGGATCAGGTTATTGCAGCTGCAAAAATGATCGATATGCACGATTTCATCATGCGTTTGCCGGGTGGGTACGATTATAATGTAAAGGAACGCGGGGCTACATTATCGCTGGGTCAGCGGCAATTGCTTTCCTTTATCCGGGCGCTGCTGTACGACCCCTCCATCCTGATCCTGGATGAAGCTACTTCCTCTATTGACACGGAAAGCGAACTGCTTATTCAGAAAGCCACCGAAACCCTGGTAAAAGGGCGCACTTCCATCGTTATTGCCCACCGGCTCAGCACCATCCGCAGGGCAGATACCATAATGGTGCTGGATAAAGGCGTACTGGTAGAAATGGGCTCCCACGAAGAGCTGATGCAGAAAAACGGGTTCTACGCACGCTTGCACAAAATGCAGTTTGAGCAACAGGAAGTCCGGCAAACCCCGGTTTGACGACAGTACCCGGTATTTTTAAAACACCGCGGCTTCTTATTTTCCTCATAAAAAAAAATTCGGGCCAAGGCAACCCATCACTGAAAATTGCTGTATATATTCATATATAAACCATTTCGTAATCTTATTTATTTTGTTTGTCAGTACCTCCGAAGACCGAGTATAACCTGCCAAGTATTGTAGGTGGCTGTAAGTTGGGCGTTCCCTCCTGGCAGAAGCGGTTGTATGAGCAGTATTTTGGATTTGCGCTTTCGATATGTCTGAGGTACACCGCATCAAAGGAGGAGGCGCTCGAAATGGCGAATGATGGCTTTGTAAAGGTGTTCAGGGGCATTGCTCATTTTCAGGAACCGGAGGATCCAGCGCTTTTATCAAAAATTTTTATGAGCTGGTTAAAAAAAATAATGATCCATACAAGTATCAACCATTACCAGGCTGCTAAAAGAAAAGCAGACCGGGTAAACAGCCCCCCGGAACAGCCGGAAATGCAGACCTCCGGAAGTGCAGCGGATGATATGGCGTACCTGGATCTGGTAAAGCTGATCCAAAGGCTAAGCCCGGCCTACCGGGCCACTTTTAGCCTCTTTGCGATTGAAGGATTCAGCCACGAAGAAATAGCAAAAACATTGGGCATATCGGTAGGCACATCAAAATCCAACCTGTTAAAAGCCCGTAAAAACCTCCGGGATATGCTGGAGCAGCTAAATGAGTAAAAAGTTTTCAAATATGAACGATGAAGAGTTGGATAAACTCTTCCGCGATGCAGCCAGTCGTTTTCAGCCACCGGATGTTCCGGAAGGTGCGTGGGAAGCGTTTTACAGAACAAAAATGCTCCCGGTAGAAAAAAGCGCCGAACCACGCCGGTTTTTTATGCCCCGGCGTTTCTGGCAGCTGGCGGCAGCCTGCCTGCTGCTGGCCCTGACGGGCCTGGTATGGATCCTGCGGCAACAACCGGCCCCGGGGCCGGGCGGAAGCCGCTCCAGCGCCCAGATCGCTACCGGTATTTTTGAAAACCAATCAGCAGGGCCGGTTATCGTTCCAGGTAACAACGAAACGGATAATGGCTCTTTGAATACAAACCGGCCGGATTTGGCAGCCACGCTTTCTGAGTACAAAGAGCAACCAGCGGTCAATAACAACCGGGTATTTATTGACGCGCTGCAACATGTTGAAGCCCGACAAAAACATCCGGCGCCGGACACCGTAAAACCAGGGAGTCCCTCCTTTTCGTTGCGCGATAAACCGGCACAGAAACCAACCGGCCAGCGCGCCTTGCCCGGGTACTATAACCCGCCAGATGCAGTAGAAACACCCCGGACAAGAAATGCCGGTGGCAGGTGGCAGGTAGGGTTGCTGGCAGGCTCCAACCTGGGAATGGTCCGGGGAGGCGTTTCAAAAAAGCCGGGGTTAAACGCGGGTTTGCTGGTGCAAAAAAAACTGGGGCAATCGCGGTTTTCGGTAGAGTCCGGGGTGCTGTATGAATCCATGACCTACGCGGTAAACAATGAAGACTTTAACCCCAACGGTAAGCCCGTGTCGTCAAAGGTTTCAAATATAGAAGGATCCTGCAGCATGATCGATGTGCCGGTAAATGTGCGTTATGATGTAGTAACATCCCGGAAAAACAAGGCCTTTGTCAGCACCGGGGTTTCCCCCACTGTGATCCTAAAACAAAGTTACGTGTATGATTTTGACCGGGGCGAAGGGCCGGTACCTGTAACAAGAGATGTATCCGGGAAAGGAAAAAGCGTTTACGCTGTGGCCAACCTTTCCATCGGCTACGAGCAAAAATGGGAGCATGTGTCGGTACAAATTACTCCCTATGTAAAAATACCGATGGGCGAAATAGGATATGGCAACCTCAGCCTGGGTGGGGTTGGTACACAAATTTCCATCAAAAAAGACTTGTAATGCAGTAGCATACGAACATATAATCCTCTTATTCAACTTAAATCTGTTATCATGAAAAAAAAGCAATTTTTTTCTACAGGGATCTTATTGGCTTTTACGACCCTTGTTCTTACCAATTGTGGCGGTGATAAAGAAAATGCAGTAGATAACCCACCGCAAGCCGAAGCCTGTGCCGGCATTAATGCAAAATTTACAAGCGATGTGCTTCCCCTGATCAAAGCAAACTGCCAGAGATGTCATAGCACCGGAGGCAGCGCCCCCTTTGCGCTGGAAACCTATGACCAGATAAAATCAAGAGCCAGCGATATAAAAACGCAGGCAGTAACCACCAGCAACATGCCAAAGGGCGGACCCGCTCTCACGGCAAGCGAAAAAAAGATACTGGGATGCTGGATCGATAATGGAAGTCTAAATAACTAAAATCATGAAAAAGGGAAAACGGGTTTTGCTATTCCTGTTGGCGGGCATACTGCTGGGTGGCGGTTATGGTTATTACCAGTATAACAGGAAGCCACCGGATGTAAAAACGGAACGGCCCCAAATTACCACAGATGCTCCGGCGCTGGTGGCCGCATTCAACACCGATGAGCCTTCTGCAAACCGGCAATACCTGGAAAAGATCATTGCTGTAACCGGCAAAGTTGCCGATGTAAAAATTGACACAGCCGGGCATGCAACGGTTTTCCTCAGTAGCAACGACCCGATGGTCGCCGTTACCTGCAGTTTTTACGATACAGAGACCACCGCAGTAAAAAAACTGACCGCCGGCCAGCAGGTAACTATTAAAGGAGTCTGTACCGGCAAACTGATGGACGTGGTGCTCAACAAATGCAGTATTGTTCAATAAAAACTTTTAAGATGAAACAACTCGCCTTCACCATTTATATTCTTTTTATTTCCCTTGCATCAGTATCGGCTCAAAAATATTTTACAAAAACCGGCAATATCTCCTTTGAAGCGGGAACGGCACTGGAAGACATTGTAGCCACCAATAAGGCCGCAGCCAGTGTGCTGGACGCTGCAACCGGGCAAATAGAGTTTGCGGTGCTGATAAAGGGCTTTGAGTTCCGCCGGGCGCTTATGCAGGAACATTTCAATGAAAACTACATGGAAAGCAACAAGTATCCCAAGGCCACATTTAAGGGAACCATTGTCAATATCCGGGAAGTTGCTTTTCAAAAGCCCGGGAGCTATTCTGTTACTGTAAAAGGCACCCTGGAAATACATGGCGTAAAAAAGGAGATTACAACCATCGGATCTATTAAAGTTTCGGGCAACGCGATACAGGCCCTTGCAAAGCTACCCGTTGCCATCAGCGACTATAAAATCGCAATACCCGGTATTGTACGCGATAAAATCGCCAAAACGGCAACGGTATCTGTCAATTGTAACTATTCCCTATTAAAATAATGCATCAACCGAAAACCAAACCAATATGAAATATCTGATAATAGCAACGCTTCTTTTTACGGCGCCGGCGATCCGGGCTCAGGATAAAGACCTTCTGGGACTGATCGATTCTACCGGGCCCGGACAAAAAGAATATGTAACCGGTGCTTTTAAATCGAGCAGGGTCATCAATGGGCATTCTATAGAATTTATTGGCAAACACGTGCTGGATGTACGCATCCTGCATCGCTTTGGCAGGGTCAATGATGGTATCGGTGAATTTTTTGGCCTCGATGAGGCCAGCATGCGCCTGGGGTTTGACTATGGGCTGGGCAAAAATCTCACCATTGGTGTAGGCCGCAGCACCGAAGGCAAGGAACTGGATGGGTTTATAAAGTACCGGCTTATACAACAGGCCACCGGTGCAAAAGGAGCAGCCCCGGTTTCCGTAGTGCTGGCTGCAGGATCTGCGCTCACCACCCAAAAACTGGCTGCCGATGCAAAATATACCGATACCAAACACCGGATGGCGTACTACAGCGAGCTCATCATCGGGCGAAAGTTTACAGAGGCGTTCAGTTTCCAGGTAGCGCCCACTTATGTGCACCGAAACCTGGTGCAGGACCCCACTGATGACAACGATACCTATGCATTAGGAATCGGCGGCCGGCTCAAGCTGTCAAAAAGGGTGGCATTCGTTGCCGACTATCATTATGTTGTTTCTGGTCTGAACAAGGACATCTATAAAAACCCCCTTTCCCTGGGATTTGATATTGAAACCGGCGGACACGTATTTCAACTCCATTTCTCTAACTCTACCGGCATGAATGAGAAGGCCTTTATTACCAATACTACCGATAGCTGGGGCAGCGGAGAAATCCGTTTCGGATTTAACCTGTCGCGGGTCTTTTCCGTTGGAAAAAAGAAAAACACGCCCGGTTCTTAATTCCACACATTTTTTAAACCTTTAATACAAAAATTATGAGATCCTATTATTTCACGTTTCAATGGAAAAAGCTTTTGTTTCCCGGTTTATTGGCATTTGCTATCCTGCTTATTGCCCGTTGTTCCAGCGATGACAGCTATACCCCTCCGGCCCCGGTAATGCAGGTAAAACTGGCCAACAGCGCTTCACTGGGCGATTTCCTGGTCGACAAGGATGGCCGCACGCTCTACTTTTTCGCCAACGATTCGGCCACGGTAAATACCTGTCAATCGGCAGGCTGTAAGGCGCTATGGCCCATCTTTTTTGCTGGCATTACGCCACAAACTATTGGAAAGGGGTTGGATATCAACGACTTTGATACTATTGGCGCCGGCGCCTCCATGCAACTGGCCTACAAAGGACGACCCCTTTATTATTATGCCCCCTCCTCGAACGGCACCAATAAGCCCGAAGCAGCCGGCCAAACCCTTGGAGAGGGCGTTGGAAATAACTGGTTTGTGGCAAAGCCCGATTATACGATTACCGTTACCAACGCGCAATTGGTAGGCGCCGATGGTAATAAATATGACTCGGCCCTGACCCTCATCACCAACAATAGCAAAACCCGCTACCTTACGGATGCCCGGGGTAATACGTTATATGCCTTTACTGTTGACAAACTAAATACCAGCAATTGTACCTCGGCCGGTTGTTTGGGCACCTGGCCGGTTTACGTAATGGATAAAATTGTGGTTCCTTCCTATCTGAATAAGGCCGATTTTACAGTAATTACCCACCCTTCCGGAAGCAAACAACTGGCTTATAAGGGATGGCCGCTTTATTACTACGTGGGAGATAATATGACCATGGGGCTCAATAAGGGGGTTTCTGTAAGTTACCCGAGGTGGCCGGTAGTAGTACGAAGCCGCACGGCCGCTCCCGCGCCCTGATCCACGATGCAGAGGTTCGATAGGTTTATATACAAGCCGTCTTCTAATAAAATTGAGGGCGGCTTTATTCGTTTTAGCCGCAGCGGGAAGCAATACCCGGGAAATTTTTAAACTTGCGGTGGTGAAGGACGAAAAAAAATACCCTGAGGAAGATCCTCCTTTACCCATTTTACGGGAACCAGCCTGATGAAGGACAGCCTGATGATGAAAAGGGCCAGGATCACTTATAAACGTTTTCCTAAATAACTTTTATGGATGTTTTTGACGCAGAACTGCTACGTTTTTGGTATGCGCTCAATAATCGGAAAGTCAGATACATAGGGTCTGCTGTTTAAGTAAGACCGGTACCCTTATTTTTTTTCCACTTTTGCCCCGATCAATCGGGGTACAAAAGTGGAGCAAAAGATCTAGTCCGCCACAAGGCAAATTCCGCCCTATTGTGATCGGGTACTACTGAATATTTACTGAGGGGCGGAACCGATAAAATCTGTGTTGCAGGCCTGGTTATGACAGCCTTCCTGCTGCAGCTTTTTGAGGCTTCTCATCGGCGTCATAACCGCCATTCCACTTGATTATATCTTTTGCTGTGCGGCGGACGGCCCCTTCGAGGTTGTAATTGCTTCTTTAGCATGATCGAGGTTATCGCTGCAACAAACGGTGAAAGTTACATCGATTAAAGCATAGAAATTCAAAAGCTGAGCGTCGCTGCGGCGGACCTACCACTTTGTACTAAAGCCAATAGAAGCACCCATCCGGAATTCCCGCGGAGCGGGATAACCTCCCGATTCGAGTCGGGACGGGGCCCTTTTTGTCCCGATGGCGATCGGGATTTTTGGGCAAACAAAAAGGCTACAAAAAAATTTAGTGCAAGGGTTTTGCGGGGTTGGCTGCATTTTGCTTGCACCATTCTCACTCCTCGACAACCAGAACCTATTGTCTTACAGTCTAATTTGCTTGAGTACCGGTTAAACAGCAGGCCCTACATAATGATGGGTGGTGTGGCTACAAATTTCAGAAAAGCCTATGAAGACTACTCTGGAGAAAACCTTTACATGCTAAAAACAATGCAGATTGTTCCGGGCTGGACCTATATTTACCTGAATAACGGGTACCGGATCGACCTGATCATTCAAATGAAGGGATTGGAAGGCTATTCCCTTGAGCAATGTTATAAACTTGCCGGAATTGCTGAAATTGACGATGTTAAAGTTCCTTTTCTCCACATCAACCACCTCATCGCCAATAAAAAAGCGGTAAATCGCCCCAAGGACCAGATCGATGTCATTGAACTGGAGCGGATCAAAAAAATCCTTGAAGAAGATGCTGCGGGCCCCCAAAAACTTTAAATACCCGCCTGCAAATTCCCTTTTTTATTGATTTCAGCCTTATCTTTGCCGCAAATTTCAGAGCAGTATGGGTTTTAAATGGTTCAAATCCTTTATGGTAGCGGCTTTAAGCCTTTTTTTGGTGTCTTCGGCACAATCCGTTTTTGCACAACATGAGGAGCCTGCAGAGGGAGCTGCCACCGAAGAAAAATTTAACCCGGGCGAAGCCATCCTCCACCATATTGCCGATAGCCATGAGTTCCATTTCTTTAGTCTAAAGCACGATGACGGCACCGAAACCCATGGCACCTTGCCGCTCCCTGTGATCCTGTACTCGCCTCAAAGAGGTTTTTCCGCCTTCATGTCTTCTAATTTCCACCACGGAGCCGAAGTTTATAACGGTTATAAACTGGAGCATGATAAGATTGTAGCGGTAGATGCCAGCGGAAACCTTGACGAATCGGTAAAAGTGTATGATTTTTCCATGACCAAGAACGTGGTGCAAATGCTTATTGCCCTGATAATACTGGTATGGCTGATGATCAGCATGGCCAAAAAATATAAAACCGGCCAGGGCGTTACTTCGGCGCCCAAAGGTTTGCAAAATGCCATTGAACCGGTAATTACCTTTGTACGGGATGATATTGCCAAACCCAACCTGGGGCCCAAATATCAAAAATTTCTCCCCTACTTATTAACTATCTTCTTTTTTATTCTCATCAACGCTATCCTGGGTATGTTCCCGGGCTCTGCAAACGTAACGGGCAATATCGCATTTACTGCAGTTTTAGGCCTCATTGCTTTTCTTGTAATCATATTTAATACCAACGGGCATTACTGGCAGCACATATTCTGGTTCCCGGGTGTTCCCCTTCCGGTTAAAATATTAATGATCCCGGTGGAGCTGATGGGCGTATTTACCAAGCCATTTGCCTTAATTGTCCGTCTGTTTGCAAATATGACCGCGGGGCACATTGTGATCCTCAGCTTTATCAGTCTTATTTTTATTTTCTCCGAAATGTCCAGGGTAGCAGGTGTTGCCTTTACACCGGTGTCCATCGCATTTGCGGTATTTATCTATTTAATTGAAATACTGGTGGCTTTTATCCAGGCATATATTTTCGCAAACCTGACCGCCATATTTATTGGAGAGGCCATTGGCGATCATCACTTTGAAGAGGATGTGCAGCCCCACCATTAATAACGTTTTTTTTAATCAATATAAAATCAGAGTCATGAGTTTAATGAACACTTTGTTGGAAGTAAGCGGAAGCTGGTCTCACTTTGGTGGTGCTGTAGGCGCAGGCCTGGCAGCTATCGGTGCCGGTATCGGTATCGGCCAAATTGGTAAAGGCGCTACAGAAGGTATTGCCCGCCAGCCGGAAGCAGCTAACGACATTCGTGGTGCTATGATCTTATCTGCAGCCTTGATTGAGGGTGTTGCCCTGTTTGCGGTAATCGCAGGCTTATTGGCTGTGTTGAAGTAATAGCTTCACCAAAACAATTTACTGCATCTAAAGCAAAGGGCGGCGGATGCAGTATTTTAAGTTCTTTTTTTTATGCTATCAGCTGCGGTATAGGTGGCGCCGGTGTTGCGTCGCACTCTTCAGCTGTTGAATATAAATCAACAAATGGTTTACAGGTTGAAAGGTTAATCAGTTTACACGGAAGGCCTTTTCAACTGGTTCACCTTTCAACTTTTCAACTTTTATCAATTATGGGATTACTTACTCCTGATCTTGGCTATTTCTTCTGGATATTCGTGGCGTTCGTTGTGGTGTTTCTGGTGCTTAAAAAATTCGCATGGAAACCGATCATTAAATCGTTAAATGAGCGCGAGCAAAATATTGCCGGGGCTATTGCTTCCGCCGAAAAAGTAAAAGCAGAAATGGCACAGCTGCAAAGCGAAAATGAATCCTTACTGGCTAAAGCACGTGAAGAACGGGCGCAACTGCTTAAAGAAGCCCGCGAAACAAAGGACAAAATCGTTAATGAAGCTAAGGAGCAGGCCAAAGCTGAAGCCAGCAAGATCATTGCCGATGCACAGCAGGCCATCAACGCCCAAAAAATGGCGGCACTTACAGACGTGAAAAATGAAGTAGGCAAGATGGTGATCGAAGTAAGTGAAAAAGTGCTGAAGCAACAGCTTGCGGGGCAAGACAAACAGGAAGCCTACATTAATAGCCTGGTAAATTCCATTAAACTGAACTAAGCCGGTTCGGGAATCGTTTTTTACAGTTGATATTTTATATTCGTTATTTTACATTTAAGATATGCCTAATCCCCGTTTAGCCTCCAGATACGCAAAAGCCCTGTTAGACCTGGCCAAAGAAAAAAACCAGGTAGCAGCCGTATTTGCAGATGTACAGTGGCTGCAGGCGGTGTGCAAAGAAAGCAGGGAGTTTGTAAGCCTGTTGCGCAGCCCCATCATTAAGGCCGATAAGAAAAAGAGCATCGTGGAAGCCATTACCGCCAACCACATTGGCGCTATGACAAAAGGCTTTGCCAGCCTGCTGATCTCCAAAAACCGGGAAGCCATTCTTCCGGAAATCCTGCCGGCATTTATAGCACAGTACAAAGTGCTGAACAATATCCACACCGTAAAGCTAACCACCGCCGTGCCGGTAAGTGATGCGGTAAAAAATAATATTATTGAACAGGTGAAAAAAGCATCCGGTCAGCAAAACATCGAGCTGGAAGCAACCGTTAACCCCGATATCATTGGTGGCTTTGTGTTGGAAATGGGCGATAAAATGGTAGATGCCAGCGTTAGCTATGATCTAAAGGCCATCTCCAAGCAGTTTAAGAATAACGACTTTATCTATAAAGTGCGATAGTAACATTATCACTCAAAATATCAAAGCCCTGTTCCAAAAGAACGGGGCTTTCTTTTTTGATTTAATATTTTACATTTCCCCTACTGCAGCTGTTCCAGATGCTCTATCCGTTCCTCCGGCAGCAATAAATGTGTTTGGATGCCCAGCTCCTGCGCCGCAGGCAGGTTGGTAAAGCTATCGTCAATAAACAGCGTTTCCGCCGCCCTGATCCCCGCATCTTCCAGTACAAAAGCATAGGTAGCAGTATCCGGCTTCCGGCGTTGGATGTCGTGAGAGTAATACGCCTTCTTAAAAAATGATTCCAGCGAGGGATAAGCCGTTTCTTCCTTCAGCGTTTTTGAAAAATGATCATAGTGGATCTGGTTGGTATTGCTGAGTAAAAACAGGCTGTATTTGCCGGCAAGCGGTATTAAAAAATCAAGACTGGGCTTGCGGTAATCCAGCAGCATGGCGTTCCAGGCCTGCTCCAGCTGTGCATCCGGAACGGGCTTCCCCAACAGGCTCCGGAGTCCCTCATAAAATGCAGGAGCCGCAATCAACCCTTTCTCCAGCTCCTGAAACACGGGGGCAGCTGTATACTGTGAAAATTTGTTTTCAAAATCCTCAAATCCCAATGCTTCAAATGCAGCAAATGACCGCTTAAAATCCAGATTTAGTAATACACCGCCAAAATCAAAAATTACATTTTTAATCATGGTTCAAAGATAGGTTTTTGTAAGGGTGAAACATTTTTCGCCCTTGCAGCCCCTATCTTTGCCGGCTAATAAATAATTATGGCTACAACAAAAATTACAGTAAATAATAATGGTTCGCTACGGATCGAGGGAGATTTTGAAATCGTAGATAAAGAAGGCAATCCCTACGATCTGGGTGGAAGGGAAATAGTATCGCTTTGTCGCTGCGGAAAATCGGCCAACAAACCCTTTTGCGATGGCAGCCATAAAGGCCATTTTGAACACGAAGCCATTGCCTTTGCCCTGCCCCCAAAGAAAACAGTTTAAACCGGGCTACTGCCTAATTTTGCAGCATGTACACATTAAAAAAGTCATTGGGTCAGCATTTCCTGAAAGATGACAATATATGCAGGAAAATTGTAGCAGCTGTTGCCGGTGAAAAACCCGAACAGCTGCTGGAAGTAGGCCCCGGCGGTGGCGCTATTACCCGCTACCTGGTACAATTGCCGGATATTTCTTTTAAGGCTGTAGAGCTGGATGCCGAAAAAGTGCAATACCTTACGGCCACTTATCCGGAGCTAAAAGACAAAATCATCCATGAAAGCATACTGGATATTGCCGTTCCCTTTGAGGGCCTGTTTCATGTAGTGGGCAATTTTCCCTATAATATTTCTACACAAATCCTTTTTAAGATACTTGATTGGAAGGAACAGGTTCCGGTTATTACCGGGATGTTTCAAAAAGAAGTGGCGCAGCGGGTGGCTGCTGCACCCGGTTCAAAGATTTATGGCGTTATCAGTGTTTTGATACAGGCTTTTTATGAGGTTGATTACCTGTTTGATGTAAGCGAGCAAGCTTTTAACCCGCCCCCCAAGGTGAAAAGCGGTGTAATCCGGCTTAGAAGAAGGCAAACAACCGAACCCGTAAAGTCGGACCGGGCATTTACCGTACTGGTCAAGGCGGCCTTTAACCAACGAAGAAAAACATTGCGCAATGCTGTTAAACCCCTGTTTGATGAGGAGGCATTGAAAGACGATATTTTTAACAAACGCGCCGAGCAATTATCCGTCAGCGATTTTGCGGCGCTCAGTTTTAAAATGAAATGATCCGGCCGCTATTTATTGCCGCATCGTTTAATCAGTTTATTCCATTTATTTTACATAAAAAATATTGATGAAAGAGAAAGTGATCATTACGGGAAATGCACATCCTATACTGCAGGAAACCCTTGCCGAAAAAGGGTTTGAGGTTAATTACCTGCCCAAAATAACGTATGAGGAACTGATGGCGCAGTCCCACGATATTACCGGCCTGGTATTGACCACCCGCATAACAGTTGATAAAAACCTGATCGATGCAGCTCCCTCTCTTAAATGGATCGGGCGCCTGGGCAGCGGCATGGAGCTGATTGATGTACCCTATGCACAAAGTAAAAATATTCTTTGCGTAAGCAGTCCGGAAGGTAACCGCAATGCCGTTGCAGAACAAAGTTTGGGCATGCTGCTGATGCTGCTCAACAAAATGAACATTGCCGTTCCGGAAGTACAGCAGTTCACCTGGAAGCGGGAAGAGAACCGGGGTACCGAGCTTACCGGAAAAACCGTGGGCATTGTTGGTTATGGCAATACCGGCTGGGCCTTTGCCCGCCTGCTGCAACCCTTTAATGTAACGGTACTGGCTTATGATAAATTCAAAAATGATTTTGCTCATGATCATGTAAAAGAAGCCTCACTGGAACAGGTTTGCCGCTATTCGGATGTGATCAGTTTCAACGTGCCGCTGACCTCCGATACAAAGGGTATGCTTACCCTGGAGCTTATGAAAACCATGCAGCAAAAACCCATTATCCTTAATGCCAGCCGCGGCAAAGTCATTCATCTCCCCACCTTGAAAGAAGGGCTGAAACAAGCGCTCATTTCCGGTGCCTGTCTGGATGTGCTCGAGAATGAGAAGCTGGATACCTACACTCGGGAAGAAAAGGAAACGTTGCAATGGCTTCTAAATCAATCAAACGTAATTATAACTCCCCATATTGCCGGCTATAGTCACGAGGCTTTTTTGAAAATGGCTACAGTTCTGTTAAAAAAGCTGGGGATAAAGGAATTGTAACCCTTTTTATTTATATTTGTTTATATAGTTAATGCAACGCTTCAGTTCTGATCTGAGGCGTTGTTATTTTTTTCTGTTTATTCTAAAGTAACAAATATGAGCAGTATACAATATGTAACAAAGGAAACACTGGAGCAAATGAAGGAAGAGCTGCAACACATGAAAGGTGTGGAACGCCCGGCTGCCAGCAGGGCCATTGCGGAAGCTCGTGAAAAAGGAGACCTCAAAGAAAACGCCGAGTATGATGCAGCCAAGGAAGCCCAGGGCATCCTCGAAGCCAAAATTGCTGCACTGGAAGGCGCGCTGGCCAATGCGCGTGTCCTGGATGAGTCCACTATCGATACCAGCAAGGTATCCATCCTTACCAAGGTAAAACTCACCAACCTAAAAACAAAAAAAGAAGTGGTTTACCAGCTGGTGAGTGAGCAGGAGGCCGATCTGAAGGCCGGAAAAATATCCATCACCTCCCCCATTGGCAAGGGTATCCTGGGTAAAGAGCCAGGTGATGTGGCCGATGTACAGGCACCGGCAGGCGTGATCCAGTTTAAAATTGAAGAAATATCGATATGATTTTTAGCCGGCAGCGGTGCATGACCGATCCTTTCTTGCGTTGCACACTTGTACTGCAGCACTGCTACCAGCTTTTGATCCGCTCCGGTTAAACCGGGGCGGTTTTTTTTAATACTGCCTTACTATCAAAATTTATACCCGACTGAAACTCCGAATCCAACATTTTTCAGGTGGTCTTTTGTTGTTTGTCCTTCCACTTTAGGGGCAAGATCCGTTATCCCCAGCTGCCCCTCTAAACGCAGATCCAGGTTATCAGACAATTCATAACCCGCAAGAAAGTTCACCCCTACATCAATGGGTTTGCCATAAGTAAAGTTTGCCCCGGGAGCGGTATAATAATAATCATCCATTTTGGTATCATTTACAAATTGTAGATTCCCGTTCCATCCCATCCGGAAATCCGATCCGCTGTTAACCCCGGGTGTTTTCCATTTACCACCCAACCCGTATCCCAGATAGGGGCCGGTACCCAAAAGAAGGCTCCGGCGGCCCACCTTCGGACAATAAATAATATTAACGGGCATTTCCAAATAATACGCGTTTGTATTGAGCTTTACCGCTTGTCCGTTCTTATATCCTTTTGTTGAAAACAGCAATCCCGGTTCGATCCGGAACAAGTGGCCCAACGGTATCTCCGCATCTGCACCTCCTTTAAACCCGGCTCTGATGGTTGAATTAGTCGGTTTTCCATTTACCACTGCCCATACATTGGTAAAATTAACACCGGCTCTTACGCCCCATCTAACCTGTGCTTCCGTAAAAAAGCAAAGGCCCGGAAAAACAAGCAGAGCAAGGATAATCAGGTTCCTCTTCATAGGGGTTTGATTTGATAAAACAGTTTAGATAATACCGACCTTAGTGATGATTTATTTTCGTTTAAATTGCCGCAGCTATTTTGGCAAACGGCTCCTGTTTCAAAAATAACCTATTTTGTACCTTTACCCTAAAATAAGTCAGATGACCATCTTTTCAAAAATCATTGCGGGAGAAATCCCTTCCTATAAAATCGCCGAAAGCGACAAATTCATTGCTTTTTTAGACATTATGCCTTTGCGCAGGGGCCACACCCTTGTAGTGCCCAAGATAGAAGTAGACAACCTGTTTGATGTACCGGATGAATACCTTTCGGAACTGCTGGTATTTGCAAAGCCTGTGGCAAAAGCCATTGAAAAAAGCTTCAACTGTAACCGCTGCGGCGTAAGCGTGGTAGGCATCGAAGTACCGCACGCCCATGTGCACCTGATCCCGCTCAACGATGCCAATGATGTCAATTTCCTGCAGCCGAAACTCAAACTATCCCCCGAAGAAATGAAGGAGGTGCAGGAGCTGATCGTATCCCATTTACAATAATAGTACCGGTATAGCGCCACTCAATCCTTATCCGGGCAACAGGAATATCGCCGGAGGCGATTGTGTAAAACATAAAAAACGGCATCTATTATATTATACCCGAAAAGCGTATATATGGTAAATTCCCTTAAATGGCTGGCTGTTTTATTTTTCGAAGTTACGTTTGCCAATGGGCAGCCTGCTGCTAAATGCTGTTACGATATAAGCCGAATCCGATCGGCCCAGCAGGTAGCGCAATTACTTGGAAGCATTGACAGTCATTATAAGAACTTTAAAATACCGGCCGTCCTTACATTTACAGACAGCGATTGTCAGCACATAGCGGACAGCCTGAAACTAACGTCTTGGTCAAAGGCCGATCTTGACAATGATGGGCGGCCCGATCTGCTGATTATTACTAATCAGCCGGATCATACCATCCTCTGTGTCCTTAACAAAGGCAACCGCTATGAACTAAAAACACTGAACCGGCATACAAGATCCTCGTCCTGCAGCTTTCCGGTTATCAGGCACAATGGTAAAACCACGTACATAAAATATATCCGACAACCGGACCGCGGCACTCTTAAAGAGATCACTCACTTCAGCCCCATAAATATTATTTTTAAATATGGGGACTTTATCGAAGAAAATCCACAGCCCGCCGCACACACTATTCAAAAAATAGCATACTCCACATCCGGTGCTTCTGTTACATTTCGAAACAGCCGACTGGTCATTGATGCCCGTTGTTCGGCCTCCCTGGATGATCATTCTTCCGGCACCCTCCGGCCGGCGGAATTTGCAGCGCTCTGCAGCCTGCTCAATTACATAAGCTTTGAAAACCTATATGAAGACTACAGGGACCTGGCATCAGACCTGGTAACAGCCATCATCACCATTACCTATGACAACGGAAAAACCAAAACCATTACAGACTATGGCATGACCGGAACGCTGGGGCTAAACCTGCTCTATCAAAAACTGGAGTTGCTTAAACGCTCCATCCGGTGGAAGGAGCAGATCACCCCTCCCGGGCACCGGCTTATACCGGTTTCAGCTTCGCCGTAAAATGCCGTAACAACGGTGCTTCATATACGATCTCATACCCTCTTAGCTCCTGTCGTTTCCTAAATACATCGATGATGATCTCTGCCACATAGTCGATATGACTTTGCGTGTATACCCGGCGGGGAATAGCCAGCCGTACCAGTTCCATCGGCGCAGGGATCAGGGATCCGTCCGCTGCGTATTTTCCAAACATCAGCGAACCGATCTCCACACTGCGGACGCCCCCTTCTATATACAAGGCATTGCTCAACGCCAAACCAGGATATTGCTGCAATGAAACCTGCGGCAGAAATGCCTTCGCATCCAGGTAAACGGCATGGCCACCACCGGAATTATTGGTAATGGTGATGATGCACATGGCGATATGAGCAGCACCTTTCTCTTTGATAGTTGCTTCCAGCGCCACAAGGTTTATATTGCCTTTAAATGGTGCTATGGTAGCGGGCTGACGCCCCTCTTCCGTCAGCAGATCGATCAAAACATCGTCTGCGTGTATCATAAATGGGTTATAAAAGGCCTGGGCTAAAATACCGGTGCGTTGTTCTTTTGTAGTGAACCGTAAGGGTTCCACCGATTTAATACGAAACGGTTCAATAATGGTTGCTGCCATACACTGTTTTTGGGAGTTATCAATAAAAATGGATCAGGGGCATGGAAGCCGTACCCAAAACAGGCAACGTTTCCCGCAGGATTGCGGGAACTAAGTAGGATTTTTAATTACTTTTTGCCAAAGTGGAAGCATATACAATATTAAGAAAATTCCGGTAAAAGCGGCGGAGGCAACCTGTTAGGTCTTAAGACCTAACAGGTTGCCTCCGCCGCCAGGAAATTAAAATGATTCATCGGCGCTGGGGCCATAGCTGCCGGGGATGGGCACATCGAGCAGGCGCAGGAACACGCCCAGCTGTGCCCGGTGGTGGATGGTTTGGTTAATGCTCATCCGTATTACATCCAGTTTGGGATTTACACCATAGATCTTATCGCCTTCGCGGAGGGTCCAGGCATCATCCAGCTTTTTTTCATTTTCGGGATCGTTCAGGTATTTCTCCGATTTTGCAACCTCCCTTTCAAAAATTTCCAGCAGTTCCTTTCGGTCTTTTACTACCGTGGGCTGATAAGGGAATGCTGCAAAATCCAGTTCGGATGTTTCAAAGGTCATGGCCGGCCAGCCGGGCAGCTCTGCTATATGCGTGGTCAGCTGCATCAGGCTCATACTTTTGGGGTGCGGTTTCCAGTCCCATTTATCTTCAGGAACAATGTTCAGGAATTTCCGTGTGGTTACCATTTCATTGTCAAAATCCTTTTTTAAAATCGCTAATCTTGTCATGATTTTTGTTTATAAAGTAAATAAATATTTAAGGCGGGCGGGCTCACAGGTTACAACAATTGTTCCGCTTCATAACCATGGTACAACATACAATTTCTGACCAATGCTACATCAAAGGTGCGGGGGGCTTCCACACGCAGTATATGATCACAATCTTCGAGATCGAAATTTATTTTTGCCGATGGCAACAATGCTTTCAATTGCATCTTCAGCAGTTTTGCCACCGGCGGCCCCTGCACATTTGTTTTAAAAACTTCAACCGCGGTTTTCATCTGTCTTTGTTCTTTTACACAAAGTAAAGCAGATCCGGTGACAGCTGTATGTCAGGAGAAAATCCGGTGTATTTTATTCTTTTTGCCCTGCCAGTGCCCGCTTCACCGCATCTCTTTTGGCCTTGGATACCGGTATCTTCTCTTCATTGGTTAACAGCAAACAGCCGCCGTCCTCTTTCAGCAGGCTTTTTATAAATACCGGGTTTACCAGGTGCGTTTGATGACAACGGATAAAGCCGCCCGGAGCCAGTAATTCATCATACTCTTTTAGCGGCCGGGAAACCAGTATCTTTTCACCATTGTTCAGGTAAAAATAAACATAGGTATTCTGCGCTTCACAACGAATGATACTGGTTACGGCCACATAGCGCGTCTCCTGGAATAAAGGCAGCGCGATCTTTGCCGGGGCCCTGCCTGCTCCTTTAAGATGATGGATTAAAAAATCGAGCTGATGGTAGCTGTGTTTACTGTTCCACTTTTCGACCGCTCTTTCAATAGCTGCCTTTAACTCCTTTTCGTCGATCGGTTTCAGGATATAATCCAGGGCGGCAAACTTAATCGCCTGTATCCCATATTGATCATAGGCCGTTACAAAGATCACTTCAAAATTCCGATGGGGGATCCGCTTTAACAGGTCAAAACCCGTTTCCTTTCCCATTTGAATATCGAGGAATAACAGGTCCGGAGGATTTGCCATTATCAATGCAATAGCGTTTTCAACGGTGGCGGCCGTACCGGAAATCATTATCTCCGGAAAGCCCCGGCACAGCATCCCCTCCAGGTTTTCAATATTATGTGCCTCATCATCTACAATGATCGCGTTCATGCCAGCCAGTCGTTTAATGTGAGTAATATAGTGGTACCGCCTGCTCCCGATTGAACGTCCAGGACTACAGGAGTGTTGCTGTATACCTCGTTTAATAAAGATATCCTGTTTTTGGATAATGCGGAACCAGTGCCCGGCGCGGTGTGTGCGTTGAACCCTTTTCCATTATCCCGAATCTTAATCAGGATGTTTTTATCCCTTCTTTCAAACACAATTCCGATACTCCCATAAGCAACGGCCGGCATGGCATGTTTTACGGCATTTTCAACAAAAGGTTGTAAAAGCATGGCGGGCATCTCGGTGTTCGTTGGGTCAATGGCTGCATCCACCTGAATGGTGTAGTCAAATCCAAAACGCATTTGCTCCATCTGTAAATAATCGTTCAGCAGTTTAACCTCATCTTCAATCGTGATAAGATCTTTTTCCGCGTCCTCCAGCACACTGCGTGACAGCCGGGAAAAACGGGTCAAATACGCATTGGCCCTTTTGTTATCATTTTTGTTTAAGAGGTTCTGGATACCCGCCAGCGCATTGTATACAAAATGGGGGTTGAGCTGGTTGCGGACTGATTGCAGGCGCAGTTTACTCACCTGCTTTTCCATCTCAATGCCGGCAATCTTTCTTTTGTTTTGCCGGTAATACAAGTAAAACACAAAAGCAGCTATCAATATAGCTGCCGTTGCATAGGGAACAATTTGTTTGATGGTAAACGTTGTTTCTTTTGGAGGCGGGGGAAATACTTTTACCGGGATCCGGATCCGCTGTTTTTTTGTTCCCTCTTCATCTTCTTCCCCATGCACGTTATAGATCTCAATTTCATAGTTGCCCGGAGCGGCAAACACATCCTCCTGGATCGACAGAACCGGATTGGCACTACTATAGGTAGCATAACGGTACTCGCTGATGCTGTCATTGATGATCTTTTTTATGGTGGCTGAATAAAATGTTCCGGGTAGCAGATCCAAATAAATACCAAAGTCCCCAAAATCATTCTGCCGGAAATGGAGATCTTCGGGGTAATTATATTCGGTATTAAATTTTGAAAAGAATGGGCTGCTGATCGAGTCCTTTCTAAAAAAATATTCCCTCTGCATTGGCACGCCTCTTTCCACAAACCTCATAAAAGCCCACATTCCCGAAACGCGGGGAAGCTCTTTTGTTGTTAAGTTCCAGTTCAGCAGCACACCTTCCCTGTTATCAAAATCGCGGGTATCATAGGCCTCAACGTAGACCTGCTCCGCCAGCGCTTTACCCTTCCATAGTACGGCGTAGGGGCGTTCGGCATCAAACTGTTTTTCAAAATACCGGGGCGTTGTCCAGGAGGTTAGTTCTTTTTTATCGTTCAGGACAACATGGTATTTAAAAAAGTTTTTATTATTGGGCGTAATGCCATAGGCAATTACCTGTATATCCGAGCTATCGGAAATGGTTGCCACCCGGTATCTTTTTGAAAGCGATTGTATATACCCGGGCCCAAAAGTTGTATTGCCATCATATGGCTTTACAATACCCAGGAGAATCCCTTCATATTTACTGAAAGTACTCTTATGCCCAGGCTGTGCAGTCAGGTTTCTTTCAAATATAAAATCAGCATGGCTTAAATAGGGTGTTGTAATGCTTATTCCACCGGTTTTACTGCTTGGTTCAAAGTTGATCTCATATTTATAGGCAGGTTTTGTCTCACCAGTGATCTTCCGTTGGGCAAAGGAACTGAATGTTACAAAAAGCAGGAGCAGTATTGTGTAGATTGCTTTCATATCTGTTGATTTTGTTACACAAATATTGCGTATCAAAAAAGCCAAAGTCAATGATCCGTTAGTATTCGCCCAAAATCAATTGGTAAACGTTCAACCTGGGCAAGAATTACTTCTTTATCTTATCCGGGTTTTTCTTTAAAAAATCTTCCCAGCCCTTAAACCCGCCGGTTATTTTTACCGGACTGCTGATCTGGTAATGATGACAAAGGGCTACAGCCAGCGCATCGGTGGCATCAAAATACTCCGGGGCTTCTTTTAAGGATAGGATCTGCTGCAGCATTTTCCATACCTGCTCTTTGGCCGCATTTCCGTTGCCTGTAACCGCCTGCTTTATTTTGCGGGGTGAATATTCTGTAATGGGGATATTAAAATGCATAGCGGCGGCAATGGCAACTCCCTGGGCACGCCCCAGTTTGAGCATACTTTGCACGTTCTTACCAAAAAAAGGGGCCTCAATCGCAAATTCATTGGGCTTATACCTATGAATCAGCTCCGTTACTTTTTCATGAATCTTGTTGAGCCGTTCATAATTATTTAAACGGGCAGCAAATTTTATGGCATGCATTTCGCGCATTTGTACCTTCTGCCCGGAACATTCAATGACGCTATAACCCATGATGAGCGTACCGGGGTCGATACCGAGTATTATGTTGGCAGATGTTGCTATTTTTACCACAGATTCATGAAGATCAACAAAAATATCAAAATATTCTTCAATTATTTCCTGGGTCCCCTGCTGTTTGCATGGTTATGTTGGTCTATTTATAACCAGGTGCGCCAGCAGGAGGGACTGGCAGCATCCTGGGTGCAGATCAAAGCATCCTTAAACAGTTCAAAAATCATTTACCTTTTGGCGGTTATGGCGCTGATGGCTGTAAACTGGCTTACAGAAGCCTATAAATGGCAGCTGGCAGTTAAAACCGTGCAGCGGCTTTCTTTTTTACGAGCTTTAAAAGCCACGCTTGCCGGCGTATCCTTTTCTGTTTCCACTCCCAACAGTATCGGCGATTATGTGGGACGCGTACTGTATATAGATGAGGGTAAACGTATCAAGGCAGCTACCCTCACCGTGGTCAGCAATGCCAGCCAGCTGTTGGTCACAATGGGAATGGGCTTGTGCTCCCTTTATTTTTTAAAAGAGCCCCTTGTTGCAGCCCGCATCATTTCGCAGTTATGGTTTGATTCACTCTTTTACATCGTAGCGTTGGGGGTTGTTGTCCTGCTGATCTTTTATTTTCGCATTTCCTGGATGGTAAAGTGGATCAACCGTATTCCATCCGGAAAAAAATTCTCCTGGTCTATTGAGGCGCTGGAACATTTTAATGCAACGGTACTGCTCCGATTGCTGTCTTTATCGGTAACAAGGTTTTTTATATTTATATTGCAATATTTTTTATTATTTCAGTTGTTTGAAGTAGATCTTTCTTTTTGGCAGACCTGGACGGGAGTGAGCGTATTGTTTTTAATCCTGGCCATCATCCCCACCATTGCGCTTTTTACGGATCTGAGCATCCGGGGGAGCCTCAGTCTGACAATATTAGGATTATTTAACGCTAATCAATTGGGTATTAGCTTAACTTCGGCAAGCATTTGGTTAATTAACCTGATCATACCGGCACTGGTTGGAAGTGTGCTGGTATTAGGTATAAAAAGAATATTTAAAAGCAAAAATGAAAACGCTTAGTTTATTCCTGGTCCCGTTTTTTATGCTGTTTGCAGGCAACAAACCTGTACCCGCGGGTGCAGAGATACCTTCCCCGTCCACAACGGTGGTTGCTGGTGATTGCGCCATACCCAATACCGCCTTTCAGGCAGGTGAAAAAGTAGGTTTTACAGTAGGGTACAGTGTGGCAGGGGCCTTTGTACCCGCCGGAGCAGGGTCTTTTGAAACCACGCTGATAAAGCTGAATGGTCGCTCCGTATATCATATTACCGGTACGGGGCGTACGCTTTCTTCCTATGAATGGGCTTACAAAGCCAAAGATACCTATGAAACATTCATTGATGTAGAAACCTTCCAGCCGCTGCAGTTCATCCGAAATATTAATGAGGGCGGTTATAAAAAATATGAGAAAGTCAGCTTTGTCAAATCGGCCAATACAGCTGTCACTATGGAAGGCAACACATACAAAGTACCGCCCTGTGTACACGATGTGGTCAGCTCCGTATTTTATGCCCGTAATGTAGATTATAACAGCCTCAAACGCGGCGACAAAGTGCCTTTTAGTATTTTCCTTGATAACGAGGTTTTTAATATGTACATCCGCTATATGGGTAAGGAAACCATTAACACCAAATATGGAAAATTTAAAACCATACGCATTCAGCCGCTAACCATCAAAGGAACGATCTTTGAAGGCGGTGAAAAAATGGTGGTATGGGTTACGGATGACGCCAACCACGTGCCGGTACGGGTAGAAAGTCCGATCATTGTTGGTAAAGTGCGGATCGATATGACCAGTTTTGAAGGGCTTAAGAGTCCGATGACGGCGTTAATCAAGAAGAACTGATCAAGCTTCGGCAGTTATAGGTTTCTGGTTTCACGTTTAAAGTTCCAGTTAAAATTTGCTAATTTGAAAATATGGAAATGTGGGAATTAGAGCCGTGGATTGACGGAGTCTTCGTTTTTTTGTTTGAGGGTTGACATTTGATGTTTCAGGTTTCAGGTTTCAAGTCTCAGGTTGGATCCGGGTTTATACTCCATGAACTATTGACCATTGACTATGAACTATTGACTATCGACTATGATCCATTGCCCATTGATGCTAACCGGATATTCATACTAATTTGAAAATTTGAGAATATCAAAATGTGTAAATGAGAGCCGGGATTGACGGAGTCTTCGTTTTTTAATTTGAGGGTTGATGTTCAGTATTAACCGGGGTCTTTGTAGGTTTAAAGTTGGGCCATTAACGGGGTATTCGTATAATAGTAAGTTTGTCAGAAATCAGAAATTCCCACATTCCCCCAAAAGGGGGCTAAAGCTCACTCAACTTAAAAAACTGATCGGGTCTGATGCCCCTTTCCGTATTCTTCAGCGTACAACATTCCTGATGCGGATCGTGCTCAAAAAACAGGAGATAATCATTTGCAACCGCTTCCTTTAAAAACGATTCCTTTTCCACCATGGTTATCAGCGGACGGGTGTCGTAGGCCATTACATAAGGCAGGGGAATATGCCCCGGAGATGGCAACAGATCGGCCATAAATACGATCGTCTTTCCTTTGTACTTCACCTGGGGCAGCATCATGGCCTCGGTATGTCCGCTGGCAAAGCGAATGTCAAATTTCTCAAGAAAGGGTGCTACTGCAAGTTTATCCGCCTGTTCCTTTTGCCCGGTAATCCATTGCAACTGTCCGCTTTCCTGTATTGGCAATATATTTTCTTTCAGAAATGAAGCTTTTTCTCTCGGATTGGGATGGATGGCCCAGTCCCAATGTGCCTCATTGCTCCAATAAACGGCGTTCTTAAACGCCGGTACCAGCTCGTTACCCCCTCTCTTTATGGCCCCTCCGCAATGATCAAAATGAAGGTGGGTTAAGAATACATCTGTAATATCATCCCGGTGAAACCCGTATTGTGCCAGCGATTTGTCAAGGTTATCATCGCCATGCAGATAATAATACCCAAAGAATTTTTCGCTTTGCTTATCGCCCATGCCACAATCCACCAATATCAGCCGGTTACCGGTTTCAATAAGCAGGCTACGGGTGGCCCAGCTGCACATATTATTTTCATCTGCGGGGTTTAGTCCGTTCCAGATGCTCCTGGGTACTACACCAAACATAGCACCGCCATCTAACTTAAAATGACCGCAATTGATTGTGTATAGGTTCATGTTTTTTAGTGAGAAGTTGAACGTGAGATGTTTTTAGTCTTTAGTCTTTTGCGCCGGGTTGATCTGAAAACTGATTGCTGAAGGCTGATCCTTATGCGTTCCGCTGCTTTACCAGTGCGGAGTAGAGCCAGAAAAAGCCGATGGCAAAGAACAGGATCAGAGATAATACCGAATTTTTCATACTGCCCGTTTGCTCTTCAATAAATCCAAAGGCAAAGATACCGATTACAATGGCCAGCTTTTCGGTAAAATCATAATAGCTGAAGAAGGAGGCCGTATCCTTCGTATCGGGCATCAGCTTGGCGTAGGTAGACCTGCTAAGCGATTGAATGCCTCCCATTACCAGGCCTACAGCTACTGCCAGTCCATAAAACAGATACTCGCCATTACCGCCGCTTTCGGCTACCAGTGCGGTGAAATAAGCCGCCAGGCAGATCAGTATCCAAAAAACAACCACCCCCATCAATACTTTTATATTTCCGTACCGGGCAGATAAACGGGATATATACCAGGCCCCCGCAATGGCTACCAACTGAATCATCACAACCGATATGATCAGCCGGTCGTCCGGAAGCCCCAGGAGTTTACTGCCAAACAAGGTTGCAGCCAGCATTACGGTTTGTACCCCCATACTGTAAAAAAAGAAGCCGCGCAGGTACCGTTTGAGTACGGGCATTTGCTTGACCTGCAGATATACCTTTTTTATTTCAATAAAGCCATCCTTAAAGATCCGGCCCTTTACCTTTCCTGTTTGCACTGATTTGGGCAAGCGGGCAAACGTGATCTGCGCAAAGGCAAACCACCAGATGCCGACCAGTAAAAAAGTAAGCCGGGTGGCCAGTCCTTTATCGGTCATTAACACAATCAGCATAAAACCTATCAACTGCATAATCACGCTTCCGATATACCCAAAAGAGAAGCCCCGGGCGCTGATCCGGTCCTGATCTTCGGGCGCCGCAATCTCCGGCAGATAGGCATTATAAAATACCAGGCTGCCCACATAACCCATTGCCGCCAGCATGAAGGCTGCCACGCCCAGACCCAACGAATCACTTGTAAAAAAGAACAGCGCCGCAGAACCCGATGCTCCCATATAACAGAAAAAACGCATGAATTTTTTTTTATTTCCCCGGGTGTCGGCAATAGAAGTGAGGATGGGATAAAGAAGGGCTACCAGCAAATAGGCCACTGCCAGCACATAATCATACAGGGAGGAGTTTATAAACCGCCTTCCCAGGAAACTTACTTTATGATCGGCGCCATTGCTACCAGTAACTGCCAAAAAGTAAATAGGAAAAAAAGTAGTAGTGATAACCAGGTTGTACACCGAGTTGGCCCAATCGTACATGGCCCATCCATTGATCACTTTCCTAGAAGCCGTTTGCATGGAGTTTTGTTTGCATAAAAATAAGGGATTTGCGGCGATTCGTTTGTAGCTTTTGGCGATCAGCAGCGGGTTATTGGTACAACATTCCTGGGGAATGGGGAGGAGAATGTGAAAATGAGGAAAACAGATCATCGCGCAAGAAACGGATCGAACCTGAAACCTGAAACTTGTCCCTTTGGGGAAGATAAAATATTGAATGAAAAATATTAAATGTAGAAGTGGAGATGCCGGTATAGCTACTCAATCTTTCTTCCGATCGGGGTGTCTTTAACACCGGGAATAAAACATTCAACACCAAGCATCAAACGGGCCCAGGCATGAGTCCTGGAACCTGAAATCGTGCCCCTTTATTTCCCCCTGGCCTCATTAAAGGAGGTTTGCAGTAATTGCAGCAGCTGTTCAAACCCGATCGTTAAAAACTGCGCTGAAATACCCACGGGGGTTTTGTAAAGCTGGTAATTTAGCTCCATGGCCCGCCTTTTTACCGGGTTTTGCTGCTGTTGCAGGTACAACAGGGGATCTTTTACGTCCAGCATAATGATAGGCTGGTCCGCCACCTGCTCCACCCATATATTCTTTACGTCCCGCCACAATACCCTTCCGGCCGAGATTCCACTCGAATGATCTGTGATACTTTCGGTATCGATGATCAGCCCTTCTTTTTTATTCTGCAGCTTTTGAACAAAAAGAATAACACCAATCCCAAAGAAGCCGGTGCAGATATAACCGATAATTTTTATTACTGTTGGGTCATCGCTCTTTATAAACAAAAAAGGCTTTACAACAAACAACACTCCAAGCAGCACCAACAGCAGGGCTCCTATCAGGTAACGTATGGTCTTTTTCTTGTTTACGGGGATGACAACCGGATCCTTCATTTTATTTTCCATTTAATATCTTCACTGCGTCTTTGGCAAAGTACGTAGCAATCAGGTCGGCGCCAGCTCTTTTGATAGATGTAAGACTTTCAATAATGGCCTTTTCTTCATCCAGCCAGCCCCGCTCCGCCGCCGCCTTGATCATGGCATATTCGCCGCTTACATGATAGGCGCTTACGGGAACGGTAACGACATTTTTTACTTCGCGGATAATATCGAGGTAGGCCATCGCTGGTTTTACCATTACAATATCTGCGCCTTCTGCCACATCCTTCAACGTTTCATTAATCGCCTCTGTGCGGTTGGCATAATTCATCTGGTAGGTTTTCTTATCGCCAAAGCCAGGGGCGCTATCCAGCGCATCGCGGAAGGGGCCGTAAAAGCAACTGGCATATTTTGCGGAATAGCTCATAATGCCAACCCCCGTGTGCCCGTTTTCTTCGAGCGCTTTCCGGAAGGCTCCAATACGTCCATCCATCATATCGCTGGGTGCTATAAAATCGGCTCCGGCAGCCGCATGCGAAAGGCTCATTTTTGTAAGCGCATCCACGGTTTCGTCGTTCAGGATATAGCCGCTCTTTACGTCTACAATGCCATCGTGGCCGTATTCCGAATAAGGATCCAGGGCCACATCGGTCATTACCACTATTTCAGGGATGGCGTCCTTTATAGCCTTTACCGCCTGTTGCATCAGCCCACCGGGATTCCAGCTTTCTTTTCCGGTATTGTCCTTCAACGCATCATCACATTTTACAAACAATAATACGCTCCGGATGCCCAGGGTCCACAATTCCTTTACTTCTTCTACGGTCTTGTCCAAAGAACGGCGAAAATAGCCCGGCATAGAACTGATGGGTTCTACCACATCCCTGCCTTCCGTAATAAAGAGCGGCAGGATAAAATCAGCAGCGCGTAATTGTGTTTCCGCTACCATATCTCGGATGGCGGAACTTTTTCTTAATATCCGGTTTCTGTGTTGTAGTATCATAATTTCTCTAATGTCTGATTTATGATGTCTGATTTATGATCTTTTGTGCGCTCCGCATTCATATTATTTATACAACAGAGTCGCTATCATGAATCAACATAAAAAAATCATTTTTTTATGTTTGCTTTGTTTGTTTTATCTGTAGCCACGAAAATTGCGGTTAATTCGTTTGCTTCTTTAATTAGTTGATTTAGTTCCTGGCTGCCTTGCAGGTTCGCATCTCTAACAACCTCCAACCAATAAAGACTCTCATCTGATTCTTCTAAAACAACTTCTATCTTATACAAGAAATCGTTTGGGGATTTTGCTCTGGCAGAAGCCCTATAATTTGCGCCCACGGATCCTGCAGCCCGTATGAGTTGTTTGGCCGTTTCAAAGCCAGCTGCGTTCCTTGGAAAGTTTTCACAAAGTTTGATCACCTCCACATGAAACTTCTTCGTTCTGTCCTGTAATTCTTTTCTATCCATAAGTTAACTTTTACACATCAGACATCAAAAAATCAGCCATCAGACATCAAAAACCCATTCCCGCGGATGTTTACAGGCCTGCAGCAATTGATCTTCCGGGCTCCCGGGCTCCGGCTCGTAATTGTAAATAAACCGGACCGTTGGTGGCAGGCTCATTAAAATGCTTTCTGTGCGGCCCTTTGTTTTCAGTCCGAAGATCGTTCCCCTGTCGTGGATCAGGTTAAACTCTACATAGCGGCCACGCCGGATCTCCTGCCATTTTTTATTTTCAGCATTCCAGGAAGTATGCTTTCTTCTTTGCACAAGGGGAAGATATGCATCCAGGAATGCGTCTCCATTGGCTTTTTGAAACACCAGCAACTGTGCCGCTTCCTCTTCGCTGTTCAGATAGAGGTGGTCATAAAATACACCCCCTACCCCCCGCATCTCATTCTCCCGGTGTTTATTGGAAAAATATTCATCACATTGCTTTTTATACCTCGGGTATAGCTCCTGCCCAAACGGATCCATTGCGTGTTTTAGCGTGGAATGAAAATGGGTCACATCTTCTTCAAACAAATAATAAGGCGTCAGATCCGCGCCGCCGCCAAACCAGCGGTGAGTAACGGTGCCTTCCCCGTCATGCGCTTCAAAATAGCGCCAGTTGGCATGGGTGGTGGGTACAAAAGGGTTCTCCGGGTGCAGCACCAGGCTAATGCCACAGGCGAACCAGGTACCTTCGGCCCCACCCCCCACCCTGGAGGAGGGGGAAATAGAAAGCACTTTTTGCATTTGTTCGGTAATATGCCCGTATACCACCGAAACATTGACACCGGCTTTTTCAAAAACAGCGCCATTTTCCATGATACGGGAATGCCCGCCACCACCTTTTCCATTTTCACCGCGCTGCCAGTTATCTTCTTTAAAAACCGCCCGGCCATCTTCTGCCTCCAGGGCTTTGCAGATGCGATCCTGCAGACCGTATACATATTCGATCCACTGCTGGCGAAATGCGTTTGTTGCTTCTTTTTTCATCCGTATACTTTTTGCTTGTCCCGCTGCACGGGACGATTTTTATTGGTCGGATGGAACTTATACGTTTCATAACAGATAACTATTGTCCTGCGGAGTAGCATCCATAAAAATCCCTCCGTCGATGATAACCTTTTCTATTCTTCCACTGCCGGGCACTGTTAAAGTGACTGACCGTTCCCTTCCCTTCCATATTGCCGGTGTATAATGGCAATGCTTTTCTTTCCCGTTTTCCGGTTTTATGATCACATCAAAGGGCACTGCAAACCCGCCAATATTTTCGAGGGTGATGGTGGTATTGTTATTGCCGGACCGGGCGTTCTTAATTTTAAGATCGATGTAGTTATTGCTAAAGAACCAGTTTTGCCAAAACCAGTTAAGATCCTGCTTTGTGGCGGCATTGATGGAATAGAAATAGTCCCAGGGAACGGGATGTTTCCCGTTCCAGGTATTGATATAACTGATCAGTGCTTTTTTAAACGGGACATCTCCCAGCAGGTCTTTTAAGGCCAGGTAAGATAGCGAAGCTTTCCCATAGGAATTTCTTCCGTACCCTGCCCCGGATAACTGGGACGACATCGTGATCAGGGGTTGATCCATTTCTGTTGCCGGGTTGCTGATCCAGTTCTTTATCCGGAAACTTTTATAGGCGCTGTCTGCCACTTGTTTTCCATTTTCTGATATACCGATCAGGTATTCAAAAGTAGTGGCCCAGCCTTCATCCATAAAGGCATAACGTGTTTCATTGATGCCCATATAAAAGGGAAAATAAGTATGTGCCACTTCATGATCTACCGTGAGCCGGGAGTCCATCAGATCTCTTAAAGAGGCATCATTTACCATCATGGGATATTCCATATCTGCATATCCCTGGATGGCCGTCATAGTGGGGTAGGGATAGTTAACACCCGGCAGATGATCCGAATACCACTGGATGGCATATTTGGTCCACTCAACATAATTTTTAAAATCAGCCGCAGTATCCTTGTAGGCCGCTTGCACGCTTACCCTTTTTAACCCGTTGCCATCCCCCAGGGCCACGCTGCCGGCATCCCATACAAAATGGTTGCTGGTGGCAAACGTAAAATCAGTAATATTCCGGGCCGTAAACTTCCATTCATTCCATTCGCTGAAATTGGTTACCGCGCCCTGTTCCATGTCTTTGGCAGTGGCCACATGAACGACTTTATTGGAGGACTGTGATTCCCGGAAACGTTTGAGGGCCGCCGGCTGCAATACCTCTTTTGCGTTCTCCAGGGTTCCCGTTGCCCAAACCACATAGTTGGTGGGCACTTTGACGGAAACAGTATAGTCATTAAAATCATTATAAAACTCACCGCCATCGGTATGTGGCAGAAGATCCCATCCGTTGTAATCATCATACACGGAAATCCGCGGATAAAAGTAGGCACAGAAGAAGGTGTTTGGATCAATTTGTCCCTCCCGGCCGCTGAGTTTGGATAAGGGATACGACCATCCGATCTCAAATTCCGTTTTTGAGTGTGGCTGCAAGGGTGTGTGGAGCTTTATGTTATTAACGGTGCCCCAGTCATCGCTGTTGACCGTATAGCGTTCCCCATTTACTACAAACCCATTGATCTCTAGGCCGGAGGTCAAAAAATCCGTAGGCACCTGTCCGGCTCTTGGTGCTTCTGGCTTGTGAATATTGTTTACAAAACGGATCGCCACCGACCAGAGGGTATCCGGGCTATTGTTGGAATAGCTGATCTTTTCTTTCCCCGAAACAGATTTTTCCTTGGTATTTACGGTAGCACTGATCTCATACACCCCTCTGTTTTGCCAGTAGTTTGCTCCCGGCAATCCGGTTGTGGTACGGGTTCCCCTTTTTACAGCATTCCGGATATTACGGGGCATATATAGCTCCTGTGCAGCAACAGCTGTCCAGAGGAGTATAGGCAGCACTGTTAAAAGGGGTATCTTTTTCAAGACAGAAGATTTTATTGATCAGAGAATGTGTATTCCTTCACCGTATTTACAAATGCTTTTGCATGATCAACCGGTACATTGGGTAAAATACCATGTCCCAGGTTGGCAATATGCCGGCCTTTTCCAAACGCACGAAGCATGTCTTTTGTTTCTTTTTCGATCCGGGAAATGGGAGACAGCAATTTTGCCGGATCAAAGTTCCCCTGCAACGTAACCTGGTTTCCTGCCATACTGCGGGCCACCTGCGGCTCAATACACCAGTCGACCCCCAAACCAGCGGCACCGGTTGCTGCCATTTCTGCGAGCGAGCCCCAGGCGCCTTTTGCAAAAACGATCACGGGAACGCTTTCTTTTAATGCTGCAACGATCTGGCGGATGTAGCGAAGCGAAAACTCTTCAAAGTCGTGCTTGCTCAGCAATCCGCCCCAGCTATCAAATACCTGCAGCACATCCGCACCCGCCGCCACCTGGCCTTTCAGGTATGCGATAGTGGTATCCGTGATCATCTGCAATAAGGCATGCGCGGTTTCAGGTTGCTGATAACAAAAGGTCTTTGCCTCATCAAAAGTTTTGCTGCCTTTTCCCTGCACCATATAACATAAAAGCGTCCAGGGCGCTCCCGCAAAGCCGATCAGCGGCACGCTTCCGTTCAGTTCTTTTTTAATCAGCTTTATGGCTTCAAATACATAATTCAATGTTTCGTTCACATCGGGGATCCTGATACGTTGCAGGTCATCCTGTTTTTTTATGGGTTGGGGCAACAGCGGGCCCAGTTTTTCCACCAGCTGCACTTCCAATCCCATCGCCTGCGGCACTACCAGGATATCCGAAAACAGGATGGCCGCATCCACGCCCACAATATCTACCGGTTGCAGGGTAATTTCGCAGGCCAGCTCGGGGTTTTGGCACCGTTCAAAAAAAGAATACTTTTCCCTCAGCCGAATATATTCCGGCAGGTATCTTCCGGCCTGACGCATCATCCATACGGGGGTACGTTCTGTGGCTTCTCCGCGAAGCGTCTTTAAAATTAAATCGTTTTTTATTTCCTGTTGCATCATATTTAAAAGTCTTTGAATTGCCGGGCCTGTTACCAGCTGCTGTTCGTAATGGCCCGGATCATCTGTTCCACATCGGGATGCGGGGCCTCCACAATGTTTGAAGTATATTGTTTTAAGGCCGCAGTTGTGGAAGGGCCAATAGAAAATGCTTTCGTTTCCGGGCTTATCTTATTTACAGCAAAAAAACTGGCCACACCACTCGGACTATAGAAAAGGATCCCATCGTATTGTGGCTTAACAGGAACCGGTGTTTTTATTGTTTCATAAACCACTTTTTCCCGGCAGGAGATGGCGTACTTCTTCAACCCGTCCGGAATGGTATCCAGGCGCAGATTCCCGCAAAAAAAAACGATCTGATCCGGTGCCTGTTCTATGATCAGTTTCACCAGTTGTGCACCGTTGGGAGCAGCCGCCCTGATTTTAGTTTCGGGAAACAGCTCCTGCACTTTTTTACGGGTAGCCGCTTCAATACAAAATACGTTCCATTGAGGGTTGCCTGTAACCGCTGCTGCTACTGCTTTTACTGCATTGGCGCTGGTAAAGATCACTTCCTGGTCCAGGAGGGAAACATCGGCCAGCAATGCGGCAACCTGCTCCGGTGCTACCGCCTGCGTTTGCAGAAAGGGCCTGCAATCAAGCAGGACACCGGCCCCGGCCCGGTGAATAAGTGCATCATCAAGCAGCTTTGTACTTAAAATATGAAGCGGTCTATTGCTCATTATTCATTTTCGCAATTAATGGTCCGGCGCCTTTTTCCAGGATCTTTGTAGCAGCAGTTTTTCCGGCTGCGGCGGTTGCATCTATTGCATATATTTCATTTACCTCCATCTTTTCGGTTCCATCGGGCGTTACAATACTTCCCCTAAACTGCAGGCTGTTTTGATGAATGGATGCCAGCGCACTGATGGGTGTGGCACATCCTCCCATGAGTTCGCTTAAAAAATCTCTTTCTGCTTTTACACAGTATGCCGTTGGGGTATGATTAATACGGCTGCAGGCACGCAGCACTGCTGCATCACCCTTACGGGCGGTGATCATGATGGCCCCCTGCGCGGGAGCCGGCAGCATCCAGTCCAACGGGATGCTGTTTGCGGGTTTCAGACCAATACGCTCCAGGCCTGCTTCGGCAAAAATAGCTCCGAACCAGTTGCTTTCGGAAAGCTTGCGAAGTCGTGTATTTACGTTTCCACGGATATTTTCGATCGTATGCCCCGGAAACCGGTTTAGCCATTGAGCCCGGCGGCGCACACTGCTTGTAGCGATGGTCAGGTTTAACGTTTCAGGTTTCAGGTTTAGGGTTTCAGGTTCGGCCATGGCCTTTATGAGTTCCTCTACGTTTATGCCATCCGGCGCCTGCCAGTTTGGGTTCAACACGAGGATATCTTTGTATGAAGCGCGTTCCAAAACGGCGGCTTCTACAATGCCTTCGGGCAATTGTACCGGCACATCCTTCATGCTGTGCACCGCCACATCAATTTTATTATTGAGCAGGGCGGCATCCAATACTCTTGTAAAAACACCCTGTACCCCCATTGCATAAAGAGGAGTTACCAGGTCAAGGTCGCCCTCGCTTTTAACCAGCTCCAGCTGTGCGGGGGTGCCTAAACTTTCTAAGCGATTTTTTACCTGTGTGGCCTGCCAAACGGCCAGTTGACTGTCTCTGGTACCAATACGGATCATATAATAACATCCGGGTTAGGGAGTTTGCAGATAATCATTGATGCTGCTGATAAACTGGCATCCCTTATCCTGACGGATTTTAAGGTTTACGGCCAGCTGTTTCACTGCTTTCTGGGCCCGCATTACGCGTTCCGTTTCGTTGATCAACTCCTTGTCTTTATAAAATTCGCAAACGGTTGTTTGCAATAAATCAATTTCGCGTAGTTTGTTCTTCCAGGTTTTCAGATGCAATGCGTAATGGTGCTCCCTCAACCAGCCCAGGAATTCCTTTTTAAAATGCTCTATAATGGAAAGGGCGCGGGGTACTTCCGCTTTGCGTTTTGCCAATGTGCGATCCAGGATTGTGCTGGAAATTTCGTCCACATCAATCACCGTAACCTGCTCTATATTCCGGATGTCCGGGTGCACATTTACCGGCACGGAAAGATCCAGGAACAATTTTGGTGTACCTGCCGCTACCAGCCCGGGCATCACTGTGGGCTCATTGGCATTGGTGCAAACAATTACAATATCGGATGCCTGCACTGCTGCTGCTTTGCCTGCATAAGGAGCAAAATGAACCTGGTGCCCCGCTGCAATTTGTTTTGCAACAGCATCCGTACGGTTCATAATGGTAACGGAGGTATGCGGCAAATAGGTGTTCAGGTTTTTACATACGTTCACCCCAAATTTACCGGCGCCAATGATCAGCACTTTCTTTTGTTCGATGTCCTTCATTTGCTGCAACAGTTCAATTGCTGCAAACGAAACAGAGACCGTGCCATCGCTCAGGTTGGTTTCGGTTTTTATTTTTTTTGAGGCCTGAAAAGCAAAGTTCAGCATCCGGTCCATCACGGGGCCAATCAGGTGCTGACCGCGAGCCGTATCCACAGCCCGTTTCAACTGACCAAGGATTTCATAATCGCCCAGGATCTGCGAGTCCAGCCCCGCGGCCACATTAAAAAGGTGTTGTAATGCTTCTTCCCCGTTCTTAAAATAGCCGCATTCGTAAAACGCCGCCTTGTCTCCATTGGTATGCGGCACCAGCAACTCGACTAATTGCATTACCGATTCTGCAAATCCATAAATTTCGGTACGGTTACAGGTAGATACCACGAAGACACTCTTCAATCCCATGGCTTTTGCACTTTTGCCTAACGTAATAAACGCATCGCCCGTGATGGAAAACAGTCCCCTGGTTGCTGCATCGGCCTTATGATAGTTGATGCCTGCAATGCAAAAACGATCTAAAACCTGCTTCGAAATATGAAACTCTTCTAACCACATAGTTCAGGCGCAAATGTATAAAGGATAAACGGTAGTATCGTCATACTTTTGTCAGTGCCGCTTAAAAACCGCATGATTTTTATCATGATTTTTGATTGCTGCGGATAGTATGATTGTCTTGCCGGAACCTGTATCTTTGCCGGTTGTTATACTTTTGTACTACGGGTACAAAACCGGGTCCCTGCAACCATTATCGTAAACGGGGCACTAATTTTTTATACAACAAGGAAATGCGCAAAACGGGAATAATATTAATGAATCTGGGTTCCCCGGATTCAACGGAAGTAAAAGACGTAAGACGGTACCTGGATGAATTTCTGATGGACGAGCGGGTAATCGATAAGCCCTGGCTTTTGCGGTTTCTGCTTATAAAGGGCATTATTGTGCCTTTTCGCGCGCCCAAATCGGCAGAGGCCTATAAAACGATCTGGTGGAAGGAAGGCTCTCCCCTGATTGTATTGTCGAAACAGCTGCAGGACGCACTGCAGCAGCAAACGGAGTTGCCGGTAGAGTTGTCCATGCGCTATGGCAACCCTAATCCGGAGGCGGCCTATGAGGCATTGCTGAAACGTATGCCGGATGTGGAGGAAGTGATCCTGGTGCCCTTATACCCCCATTATGCCATGAGCAGTTTTGAAACAGCTGTTGAGCATATGAAAGCAGCCCACAAAAAGAAAAATTATTCGTTCGGCATAAAGGTGGTACCCCCTTTTTATAAACACCCTTCCTATATAAATGCGCTGGCAGAAAGCATGCGTCCTTACCTGCAGGAGCACTTTGACCAGCTGCTGTTCAGCTACCATGGTATCCCGGAACGGCACGTGCTCAAAAGCGACCCTACCAAAAAGCATTGTATGCAGGTAGAAAACTGTTGTTTCAAATCGAGCCCTTCCCATCCCACCTGCTACCGGCACCAGGTTACCATTACCAGCGAGCTGGTGGCCAAAAAGCTGGGACTTAAAAAAGACCAATGGCAGCAAAGCTATCAAAGCCGCCTGGGGCGCGATCCCTGGCTGCTGCCCAATACGCAGGTGCGCCTGCCACAGCTGCCGGATGAAAACATTAAAAAGCTGGTGGTTGTGTGTCCGTCCTTTGTGAGCGACTGCCTGGAAACCCTGGAAGAAATTGAAATCCGGGGCAAGGAAGAGTTCTTACAAGCCGGCGGTGAAACTTACACCTATATCCCTTGTATGAACACCAACGGAATTTGGGTAGATACCTTGCTGCAGCTGATTGAGGAAACCCGGCAGGCATAGGACGTTTGAAGTTTAAAGTTCCAGGTCTCCCGAAGCTTCGCATTGGCGTCAAGTTAAGGGGATGTAAGCATGCCGGCAAATCTGCGCTATTAAAGGCTTTGAGGGGCATAGCCCCGGATAGATTTTGGAGAACATCGTGCTTTAGCGCGATGTTAGCAGCGAAAAGGCAGATGTGAGTGCCATAGGCACGGCAGATGTTTCGAGCTGACGGCTCTCAACTCTTCGTCTGGATGGCGAGACGGGTTAAAACCCGCTCTTACAATATTCATCTGCCGCTAAGCGGCAGGTACAGTTTGTATGCTAACTTGACGCGCATGCGAAGCTTCGGGACGTTTTTATACCCGATGTGCTGCTCACCATTAATTTGAATATTTGTAAATGTGGAAATTTGAAAATGGGGTTTTCGTTTGTTAACGCAATCATCGTACCTTAGAAACTGTTTAAATTTTCACAATTAAAATTCCGTATAACAGACATTAAGGCCCTCAAAAACCATTAAGTTAAGATTCATTAAGTGCTGCGACTACTAAACTAGTCTTAATGGTTTTTAATCATTCTATTTTTAAGCAGCTTCTGAGAAGGTTCATCAGCCATCAGTCATCAGACAATCCATTCTCACATCTCCACATTTACAAATTCTCAAATTTCCCAATCCCCTGCTTTACAACCCGTTCAGGTCCGGCAGCACCGTCCAGTAACTCAAAACGATACGCCTGCGCTCATCGGTGGGTTTATAATCTTCGATCCGGGGCGATGGGTACTCTTCGCCTTTACCATAGGCCACATAGCCAATCTTTAAGGTATTGAAGTTCTTAAACCTTGAGGTATTTTCGCTCAAAACGATTTTCATATTACGCACCATCTCCTTTGCCCGCAGATCGGACAGCAGCTGGTTCATCTGTCGTCGCGATGGATCGGTATTGTTAAGTATCCTGACCAGTTCTTTATAAAGCGGTTTCGCTGGAACAACAGGTGTGGAATCAGAATATCCTACAAATACAATCCGCGCCTCACGCGCTATACCGGCGTACTTATTGGAGATACGTGCAATCGAATCAATAATGGGTCTGAAATGCGAGCGGATGATACTCATAGCTGACGGGGGAATCTGGTAAACCCCGGGATCAAAAAAAGCCGCATAATGAAACAACTGGTATTTTGTTGTGTTCACCGATTCCGTTAGCATGCGATAGATCAGCTCCCGCCGTTTTTGAGCGGTATTGAAAGAATCCAGCAGTACCAGCTTCTTTAAAATATCAGAAGATGTTATTCCCTCTCTGAATGCGGATTTGCTCCTGGAAGCCATTTCTACAATCAGGGCCAGCTGCTGGGCACTGTTTAAATGACCACCGAGCTTTTTCAGGATCTTTTGTACATCCCTGTTTAACACACTGTCAATAGCGCGATCGGCAGCTTTAACATCCAGTATCATTTTTATCGAGTCCAGTTTAACGGACTCATCGTGCACCATTCTTTTAGTCTTTTCACTGGTGGCCCTGGCAGCAGTCATCCGTTTTTGCATGCCGCAGGAAGTCAGGATCAGGAGGGCTAATATAAACGAATAAAAATGCATAGTCAATTATTGAGGAACTGGTTTAATCGTAAATCCATTATCCTTGCCCGAAGCGCTGGTTTTAATTTTCTGCTCCAGCATACGATCAAAAATTTTCTTTCGATAGTCGGCAATTTCTTCTTCAGCCGTTGTATCGGTGCTGGCTTTTTTTTGAGAAATTTCTTTGAGCTGCAAATTGATCAGTGTAGTGTTGGTGCCCATTTTTAACTCACTAAAGGAAAGCAGCATCTCATCCAGCGAAGGAGGCCGGTGCCCATCGGGCCCCGTCCCGGAAAACTCCTGGCGCCGCCAGTTAAACAGCAAAATGGCGATCAGGATAAAGGAAACCATCCATAAGGCAACCAACATCAGGAGTATGGCTTTATGGGGAGGGGTTTGTTTTAATGTATCTTTAATCAGTTGTTTGGAGATCATACTGCTCTTGTCTTTTATGAAAGAAAAACCGCCTTTCCAAATTGATCGATATCCCCGATAATTTCTTCGCATATCTTACTAATTTCCCCATCATCACCAGCTGCTGCAATGGTACGCTTCTTTAACAATTGCAGTACCGGATGGTTGGGTCCCAATGCCGAAAAAGTAGATTTTACCCGGTGCAGAATGCGGCCCATCTCTGATACATCGCCTGCTTTTGCCGCTATCCTGAGCGCTTCTTTATCATACACCCATTGTTTCCGGATCTCGCCAAGCAGCTCATTCATTATAGCCTCATCCCCGCCTACCAGTTCCCTGAAAAAATCCAGATCATTTTCAACAGATGTACCGGCTATGGCGGGTTGGGATGCGTTTTCCGCACGGGCGGGCATCCATTTTATGATTTTGCCGATAATATCGGGCTCTTCAATTGGCTTGGAAATATAGTCATTAAACCCCGCGGCAAAACAGCGTTTCACCTCGTTTTCCATCACGTAAGCTGTCATGGCAATCGCCGGGGTGTTAATATGCAATTCTTCCCGTATAATGGAAATGGCTTTGTAGCCGTTCATGTGGGGCATCTGGATGTCCATCAGCACCAGGTCGTAATGTTTTGCCTGTATTCTTTCAAGTGCCTCAAGGCCATTTTCGGCTAATTCTATCTGGAGGTTGTATTTTTTGAGCAGGTGCTTTAACAGCACGCGGTTGGCGGCATTATCTTCCACCACCAGCGCTGTATACCCTGCAAAATCGGCGCTGGGCTTGCTGGTGTTTCTGCTGGCAGCTACGGGGGCCTCCATTGCTTTTTCGAAAATGGCGGTAAAAGTGAACTTTGAGCCCAGGCCTACTTCACTGTTTACAGAAACCGAGCCGCCCATGCTTTCAACAAGGCTTTTTACGATACTTAACCCCAGGCCGGTACCTCCGTGCTGGCGGGTGGCCATTTGCTCCAGCTGTTCAAACCGCTCAAAAATAAGATCTGCTTTTTCCTTGGGAATACCTTCTCCGGTGTCCTTTACGCTAAAAATGAGCCGGTGTACCTCTTCGCCCTCCTCCGGCAATACGCCCACATGAATATGTACGCCGCCGTAGGATGTAAATTTGATGGCATTATTGATCAGGTTTACCAGCACCTGTTTAAGCCGCTCGGGATCCCCTTTTATCAATTGCGGGGTTTGGGGGTCAATATCCCAATGATAGGACAACTTTTTCTCGTTGACAATGGCGGAAAACATCCGTTTCAGATCTTCAAACAGCTGCGGAAGGTTGAAGGGGATGCGTTTGATCCGGAGTTTACCCGCTTCAATCGATGAAAAGTCCAGGATATCATTTACAATATGCAGCAGGTTGTACCCATTGGAAATAATAGTATTCGTATATTCTTTCTGATCACGATCCAACGGTGTATCTGACAGCAGGTTTCCAAAACCGATCAGCGAGTTGAGCGGTGTACGTAACTCATGGCTCATATTTGCCAAAAACTCGTCCTTGGCGTTCCTGCTTTTAACGGCGGCCTCCCGCGCTACCCGCAACTCTTTGATAAGTACCAGCTGCTGCCATTGCCGGATTACAATAATGGTAGTAAAAATTAACACTGCAACTATGGCCGCGATGGATAATACGCGGTTATACCCGGATAACTGGCTGGCATGTGCAGAGTTGGTCACCAGTGTTTTTTGAAGCTGGTTCTCCAGGAATTTTTCTACCAGCACCCCGTAATGATATACATTTTCGGCAGGCTTGGTCTTCGTAAGCACCTTGGTTAAACTGTCGAGCAATGGTACATTCACCTGTTGCCGGGCATCTAAAATGGCATAGGATATATTCAGTTGTATATTCACTGCATCCATCAGCCTTTTCAAATTCGGAACATTCCCCTTGCGGGCAACCGCATCATTAAGCACATTGGCGTTATACCCAAATAATGTAAGGGAATCACTTAACACATCTAGCGGAACAACCCTATCCATGTTACTCATCTGGCTCAGCCTGGATTGAAGGGTAAAGGACAGATTGACCAGGTGCTGCATTTCGTTGTTGGTCTTAAACGTTTCCACAGCCTCTACGTTTCCTTTTTGCAGGGCCTGCGTGGCTTTATCTGTAAGTGTTTGCGTAAATATAATACTAACAACAAGCAGGAAAGCAAAGAAAATAAGCAAAAAATAGTTATAGTTTCTTTTTTGCATGAATGCGTATAATATATTTTAAAATAACGGGAAACCTTCCGGGTCCGGTTTACAAATTCCAAAAACCAAAATTATATATTTCTTACCCCAATACAAAAAGAAAGGAATTTTCATTTTTCTTTACCTTAGAGCCTGTTTAAAATTTATTTATTGGCTTTTTATGGCATATTTATACTTAAAAGCGGTCCATATTATTTTTGTAGTTACCTGGTTTGCCGGTTTATTTTACATGCCGCGCCTGTTTATATACAATGTGGAGGCCCATACGCAGCCACAGGCGGAACGGGACCTGCTGCATCGTCAATTTGTAAAAATGATGCGGCCTCTTTGGTATGGTATTACCTGGCCTTCGGCCATTATTACGCTGATCATGGGTGTTTCTGTACTGTTAAAAGGAGGCTGGATCCAGGGCCTCTTTAAACCCGAAGGCTTCTGGCTGCTGCTAAAACTGATACTGGTTTTATTTTTATATGCCTATCACTATTCCCTTCACCGTATTTTTAAACAGCAGGTGGCAGGTATTTACCGGTATTCCTCCGACCAGCTGCGGATGTGGAACGAGGTTGCCACCATCTTCCTGGTAGCAATTGTGATGCTGGTGGTTGTAAAAAAAGAAATCAGCGTAATCTGGGGTTTGGTTGGCATGGTTCTGCTGATCTTTATCCTGATGCTGGCCATCCGCATTTATAAACGGGTGCGCAGCAAAGGTCAATAGCCCTCAACCAATTTTAAATTATTTATTTTAAAAACATGTAGTTCACAAACGTTTGTGAAAAGTTTTATGTCTTAACTTTAGAATGTAATTTTCAATTTAAGAACAAAACAAAACTATTATGAAACGTCTGAAACTGCTGCCGGGTGCATGCCTCTGCCTCCTGTTATTATTTACTGCCTGCCAAAAACAAACAGCCCTGAAAGAAGAAGCGCAGGCTACAAAACGCAGCGCTGCAAAATCCTCCGATAGCCGGACCTTCCTGAACCAGATAAACCCGGGACAACGAAATCTGAAGCTAATCCCCACCCAACCCTTTCCGGATCAGCACTCCGGGTACCGCAACCTGGTACTGAATAAACTGAATGACGTAGCAACATGTGATGACAATACGCCCATTAATGCCTGGCTGGACAGCGAGCTGGCCGACTGGACATCTACCACGATTGGCTACGTGCTGGACTGGGGAATGCTTAACTACCCGATGTATAACGCATTCATTTTTGAAAATGACCCCACCGGGCAGGTTTTTGGCGTAAATGGCGAATATACCCAACGGCTGACCAAAACCTTTAAGGACCTGAAGCGTTTCTGGGATATTGAATCGGCCAATATGGTTATGGTGCCCATGCATGGCAGTATGCTGCTTGATCGTGAAAAAGTGTTGAGAACCGTACAGGCGATTTATTATATTTCGGAAGAAGATGCCAACTATGTGGCCGATGTGGTGGTATTCCTGGCCAATGAAATTCCGCAATACCGCAAGGGCAACCATCCTATTTTTTCATTCAATGCTTTTGCGGTTAAAGCAGATGGCATCCCCGATAAAATTGTGATGGGCGATGGCATGCTGGATGGCTACAATGCAATTGGCTATGGCGATGTGGCCCCACAGGCCATCCTGGCCCATGAATTTGGCCACCAGGTGCAATACTATTTAAACCTGCCGGACGAACAGGGACCGGTAGCTTCCCGCAAAAAGGAATTGATGGCAGATGCTTTTAGCGCCTATTTTCTTACCCACGCGCGCGGCGCGTCTATGAACTGGAAAAGAGTACAGCAGTTTTTGCAGGTATTCTTCAATATTGGGGATTGTGCTACCACCTCAGACGATCACCATGGGACGCCCACCCAGCGGATGGCCGCTGCCAGCTGGGCCTACCAGCTTGCGGCATCGGCTCAAAAAAAGGGACTTGTTTTAAGCCCGGCTGCATTTGTGGCGATGTTTGAAGCAGCGTTGCCGCAGATTCTCAGTAACTGATACAGGGATATATAAAAAGAAGCCGGCCCCCAAACGACTAAGGGTGCCGGCTTTTTATTAAAGAAAATTTGTGATTTTGACCCGGTCCTCTTTTTATCCCTTGCCCGGTATGGCATCTGAACACCCCTTACCCCTGGCGGTAGATATAACAGCCCGCCTCGTTGGGATGATCCAGCACCCGGTTGCTTCTCTTCTCCCCGCGCAATAAATATATAATCATAAAATCACCGGCAGCAGCCATTACAAAAAAAATACCTGTTACCAATACATAAAAGTTGCCCGTAATAATCCCTGCGATGGAAGGCAGTATACCCAAAATAACTGCGGGCATCAAGGCTCCTAATACATAATGGCGGACCTCCAGCGGCTCATTGCAATGACAGTAGGGGGTTACATACTTCCACAACACGCCGTATTTTATAGACCGGCGCCCGTTCCGGGCAAACAGGGCCCAGGTGAGGCCATGGATCAACTCATGAACAACAATTCCGGCAACCAAAACCAGCAAAGGAATCAATGCCAACAGCAATTTGTGCTGCGTTGCAAGATAGTGATACGTGCTTTTTATATGTGCTGCCCGGAGACCTTTTTTTAATAAAAAGCGGGCGTTCCCAAAATTGAAACGTCCGCTTTTATGTAGTGATTTTGATTCTTTTTTACTGTCGTTGCCCCTTCTGGCTGTTGTACTTGTGTGCATCAGAAGGAATCACCGGATGACCGGAAGGCGTTGTGCTTTCCTTAAAATAAGGATCATACTGGTTGCGCATGTTCTTGTATGAATGTCCGTCTGCCAGGAAGGCAATAATGAACCAGATAAACAGCATCAGCGGTACAACGATGGTCATAATAAAATTCCGTATTTCATCGCCCAGATGCATAAACACAGAAACAATATAGTAGGCTTTAGCCAATGTTAAAATACAAACCACTCCTTTTATAAAAAGCAGTAACGCATGGCTGGGCTCTCCTTTGTGCAGAGCATAAATGGTGAACCCAAGGGCCAGCTCCAATACGGTTAACACACTTAAAATAACGGTAGTGCGGATAACGCGTTTTTTAAACGTGCTGTCATCTGTATGGTGCGCAAAACTTACTTCGGGGTAGGCAGCAGAAGGTGAAATATCTTTTGTTGGATCGTAATGATTGCTCATAACTTATATTAATTATTCTTTTTGAAAAAGGAAGGAAGATCGTGTTCTCTTTTAAATAAGATAAAAACACAGGAATACAAATACCCAAACGAGGTCTACAAAGTGCCAGTATAAACCGATCTTTTCAATCATCAGGTAGCGCCCGCGGCGCTCAAACACACCCATTTTTGTCTGGATCAGCATAATGATCAGCAGGATTACCCCAATGGATACGTGAAAGCCGTGGAAACCGGTAATACCATAGAAGAACCCTCCAAATGCAGCGGGACCGGGTTTACGCACTACCATTTCGCTGTTAGAGAGCAATTGGATCAATTGGTCCTTGGGCGTTTTTAACAGTTCTGCATGGTCTGCATGTGAAAGATGCTGTTCATGCACCAATGTGGCCAGGGTTTCCGGTGAAGTTTTAGCCAAGGCCGGTGCTACATCCTGCGGCAATACGATTTCGCCCCAGGGATTAAATCCGTTGCGCTGTGCCATCACCTCGATATGATCACCCACCAAAACGGGATTTTTTGCGGTCAGCAGGTGCGTCCACTCCCAGGCCTGGCAACTCAGGAAGATAAGCCCCCCGATAATCGTAAAGATCAGGTACTTTTCTACCCCTTTTTTATCACGATTATGACCTGCGTGTACGGCAAGCACCATCGTTACAGAACTGATGATGAGCACAAAGGTCATCACACTTACAAATGCAAGCGGCAAATTAGCGTGCCCTGCAAAGGGAAATGTATTAAATACAATGCTTGGCTCCGGCCAGTAGTTGAGCCCGAAGCGTACAGTGCCTAATGAAATGAGGAAGGCCCCAAAGGTAAAGGAGTCGCTCAGCAGGAAATACCACATCATTATTTTCCCGTACTCAAGATTAAACGGGCTCTTGCCGCCGCTCCACCACTTGGTATTATGTGTTACTGTTTGTTCCATATTCGATTTGTAAAGTTATTTTTATCCCAGAATTATGAAAAATATCATTAAATACAGCCAAAGCAAGTCTACAAAATGCCAGTACATCCCCATTACTTCCACGGGAACAGGATTAAAGGATTTTGTTTTCCCTGCTATCGATTTGAAAAACATTATCAGCAGTGCTATAACACCGCCAATTACGTGTACGGCATGCATGCCGGCTATAGCGTAAAAGAACTGGCCGGCACCGGAAGCGCCCCTAAACTGCACGTTATTGTCCCACAATTGTTTAAAGCCAATCAGCTGACAAATCACAAAGACCACACCCAGCGCAAAAGTAATCCCCATTAATAAACGATACTGCTGCATGGCCCGGCTTTTAAAGGCCTTGATAGCCATCAGCATGGTAAGGCTGCTTACAAGAATCAACACTGTGGAAGCCCAGAATATATGAGGCAATACAAAAGTTCTCCAGCCGGATTGGTTGCTTTTTACAATGAATGCGCTGGTGAACCCGACAAACATCATCAGGATGCTTGAGATGGCCACCCATAAGGCAAACTTATGAGGGTGCAATCTTGTATGTTGTTGTTCACTCACAATGGTTGTGTTCATATAAAACGCTTATCAAAAATCCAATCAAAAAATATCAGGCTTTCGCCAATAACAACGCCAGCAGCACTACCGGCAAATGAATATAACTTCCAAACATCACTTTTCTTGCGGAAGCCACATCCATTTTACTATAAAGAGTGGCCGATCTTCCAATTAAAAAGAGGTTTGCTGCAATAATCAGCGCTCCGCCTATTATCCCTTTAACCGTTCCAAAACTGCAGATGCCTGTAAAAAAGGGCGCCATCGTTATGGGCAGCATCAGCAGTGAGTACACCACCGTTTGCAGGGCCGTAAACTTTGTGGGTCCCTTGTCGCTGGGCAGCAGCTTAAACCCTACACTGCTATAGTCCTTGTGGGCCACCCAGGCAATCGCCCAGAAATGAGGAAACTGCCAAAGAAACTGGATCCCAAACAGTACCATACCCCCCAGCCAATGGATTTGCTGCCCCGGAACAAAGCCCGCCACCCATCCGATCAAACAGGGAAAGGCACCGGGAAAAGCGCCCACCAATACCGCAATGGAATTGACTCTTTTTAAGGGTGTGTATACAAAAGCATACAGGAACAGGCTAAAACCGGCCAGCACACCGGCTGTCCAGTTAAAATAATGCCCCAGGATAAAGATGCCTGCTGCGCCGCTAAAGATCGCAAAGCCCCAGCCCTGCTCCGGCGTTAACCGCCCGGAGGCAATGGGACGTTTTGCGGTCCGTTTCATCTGCGCATCCGTATCCTTTTCCACAACCTGGTTGATGGTGTTGGCACTACCTGTAACCAGCAAACCACCTGCAAAGAGCAAAACGATCCTCCACCAATCATACATCACATCAGGTACCAGCAGGTAACTGATTACGCTGCTGAAAACCACCATTATGCTTAATGAGGGCTTCATTAACTGGAGAAAATCCCTTACTCCGCCCCCTTCTGATCTTTTCAATTCTTTTTATTTAGTCAACAGGCAATGAGTCAATGGTCAATGGCTTCACTATTGACTATTGACCATTCACCCTCTAATGTGTACTTTCATGTTCTCCAACCGGCTCGGTTTGGGGAATAAAGTCTCTTCCATCCTTGCTATAGTCATACGCCCAGCGATGCACTTCCGGAATTTCACCTTCCCAGTTCCCGTGGCCGGGATGAATGGGCGTTGTCCATTCGAGGGTTGTGGCGCCCCATGGGTTCATGGTGCGTACCCTTCTTCCTTTATACATCGAATAAAAATAGTTAAATACAAACATCAGCTGTACGGAAAAAGCGATGATGGTTGCAACCGTGATCATGGCATCCAGGCTGTGGAACTGGCTAAAGCTCACCCAGCTGCTTTTGTCGAGATAACGCCTTGGCATACCGGCCATACCCTGATAGTGCATGGGCCAGAAGATCAGGTAGGCGCATACCAGCGTTACCCAAAAGTGGATGTACCCGAGGGTGTTGTTCATGTACCGGCCAAATAGTTTGGGAAACCAGTGATAGATACCCGCGAACATTCCAAAGAACGCCGATACCCCCATTACAATATGGAAGTGGGCAATTACGAACATCGTATCGTGCAGGTGCACATCAATAGTAGAGTTTCCGAGCCAGATCCCGGTTAAACCGCCGGAAATAAAAATGCTCACAAACCCAATGGCGAAAAGCATGGCCGGGGTAAACCGGAGGCTGCCTCGCCAGATGGTGGTGATCCAGTTAAATACTTTGATGGCAGACGGAATGGCGATGAGCAACGTGAGCAATACGAATACCGACCCGAGGAAGGGGTTCATACCGGTCACAAACATGTGGTGCGCCCATACCAGGAAGGCCAGTACGCAAATGGCCATCAGGGACGCGATCATTGCCATATAACCGAAGATCGGCTTACGCGAATTGATGGCGAGGATCTCCGAAGCCAGCCCCATCGTGGGCAGGATAATAATATATACCTCAGGGTGCCCCAGGAACCAGAACAAGTGCTGGTACAGGATGGCGCTACCGCCTTCGTTGGGCAATGCCTGTCCGGCCACAAAAATATCGCTCAGGTAGAAGCTGGTGCCCAGGTGACGGTCAAACATCAGCAATACCAGGCCGGAGAGTAATACGGGGAAGGACAATACGCCAAGGATGGCTGTGAACAGGATGGCCCAGATGGTGAGCGGCATCCTTGTCATAGACATGCCCTTTGTACGCATGTTCAGAATCGTGGAAATATAGTTCAAACCACCCAATAACTGCGAGGCTACAAACAGGGTCATGGCAATAATCCAGAGATCCATACCACTTTTAGAACCCTGGGAAGCCAGCCCCAGTGCGCTCAGCGGAGGATAAACCGTCCATCCGCCGGCAGCAGGCCCCGTTTGGGTAAATAAAGAAGACAACATTACAATACTGGCCGCAAAGAACAACCAGAAGGAAAGCATGTTCATAAACGGAGAGGCCATATCCCTTGCTCCCACCTGCAATGGAATAAGCAGGTTGGCAAAGGTACCGCTCAACCCCGCGGTAAGTACAAAGAAGATCAGCACGGTTCCGTGCATCGTGGTAAGCGCGTAATAAAATTCAGGCTTAATCTTGCCCCCTTCGGCCCAGTGGCCAAAAAAGGTTTCGAGGATCGGGAACGACTGATCAGGAAAGCCCAATTGTAAACGAAACAGCACCGAAAATAACCCGCCGATGATGGCCCAGATAATACCTGTTACCAGAAATTGTTTGGCAATCATCTTGTGATCCATACTGAAGATGTACTTCGATACGAATGTTTCTTTGTGATGATGAACATGCGGCTCTCCCGAATGACCATGACTCGCCACCTCATGCTGAATATGTAAAGTATCGCTCATAATAATAAACGTTTAAAAACTGACCTATCTTTCTTTATCAAAAAATTACTACTTGCCTGTCGAATCTTTTTTTGCTACAACAGCCGTGTCTGCAATTGCTGCCCTGGCGGAATCCTTTACCACCGGGGGGGCAACTGCTGCCGGTGCTGCGGCTTCCTCCATTTGTGCATATTTAGGTTTTTGAGACGCCATCCACTGGTCATACTCTTCCTGGGTTTCTACCACAATTTCACCCCGCATTCCGGTATGACCTGCGCCACACATCTGATCACAGGCTATTTCATATACAAATTTACTATTTCCCGTTTCTTTTATCATGTCCTTTGTGGTTTTTATGGGTGTAAACCACATGGTGGTGGGGGTACCTGGCACTGCATCCATTTTTAGGCGGAAATGCGGCAGACCCACACTGTGTATCACATCTTTAGCCCCGATGATCAGCTTCACCGGTTTTCCAACCACCAGGTGCATAGGCGCCCCGGTTACATAAATATCATCATGGTTGGCGGCATCTTCCCAAATCTGCCCCAGCGGATTGTCGTGGGCTTCATCGATGTTTTTATAATATTTTTTTCCAAAAACGCCATCCTTTCCGGGGTAACGGAATTCCCATTTGAACTGACTTCCTGTAACCTCTATCTGCATGGCATTTTCGGGGGCGGCGCCGGTGATACGGTACCAGTAAACGATACCAAAACCGATAAGGATCGTTAGTACAATGGCAGGCACCACCGTCCAAAGCAATTCCAGTTTGTTGTTATGCGGAAAATAATATACGGTGCGTTTATCCGACTCCTGGTACTTAAAGGAATACCAGAACAACAGGATCTGCGTGCCAAAAAAAACCAGGCCGGTGGCAATAATGGTATACTTCAGCATACGATCTACCAGGATCCCGTGATCCGATGCAGAAGTGCCTAGTTTCAAAATTTTATCGCCTAATGTATGGTGCGCCCAATACACTCCAAACAAACCTACAATCAAAAACACCAGCAGCAGGGCAGCATTGATCTTATTGGTTTGTTTCCTGGTTTTTTCTTCACCCCGGATCACAGAGACAAATTCGCTTGCCCTTGCAATCTGGAAGGTTATTATAAAACCTAATATTAAAATGGCGAATATTAAAAAGTTTTGCATACGATATTGTTCTATTTATTTCAGTTCTATGTTTCTTAGTTTAAAGTTCAATGTTCAACGTTCAAACAACTTTAAACCTTGAACGTTAAACCTTAAACAGCTTATGTATGGTGGATCACCGCTTCTTTTACGAACGGATGGTTCCGTGCGGTTAAAGAATGTTTGCTCAATGTTTTACCGGTCACAAACATAATAATACCCACAAAGCCCAGCCCGATACCCATATCAAACAGGATCATCGGCACTTTATCCGGCGATACTGCGGGAAACACCATCTGGAAGTAATCGAGCCAGTGCCCGAAGAGTACCAGTACCGACACCACGGTAACCACGGTATAATTTCTTTTTGAATCCTTGCTCATAAAAATCAGAATCGGCGCCACAAAATTGATGATCAGCATCATCCAGAAAATGGCACTGTAAATACCCTCAGCCCTTGGCTTAAAGTAAACTGTTTCTTCAGGAATGTTGGCGTACCAGATCAGCATAAACTGGGCAAACCATAAATAAGTCCAGAAGATCGAAAAGGCAAAGATGAATTTACCAAGATCATGCAGGTGCTCTTTATTTACCATCGGCAAATAACCATTATTTTTCAGAAACACCACATACAATGCAATCAATGACAACCCGGCAACAAAGGTACTGGCAAAGTTGTACCAGCTAAACATGGTACTGTACCAGTGCGCATCGATGCTCATAATCCACAGCCAGGGGATGGAAGACATTACGGTTAATGCAAACACCACAATATAAAGGGCCGCCATAACCGTATTGTTCCATACAAATTTCTTTCTTTTTTCGAGGGTGCTTACAATATCACCTTCATCCGCTTTGAGTGAAAGCTGCCGCATCTTCCAACCCAGGAATGACCACAACACAACCGTCAGGATGGTAACGGTGGCAAAAAAACCTTTGCTCAGGAAGCCACTCTTATGTTCCAGTACCGGGTCATGTGCCACGTGCTCCGCATCCGTCCAGTGATAAATCGTATGGTGATCGCCAAAGCACAAAGCCAACAGGATCACCAGGGCTATTACCCCGATCACCGGTACACAGGAAGCAATGGCTTCTGTAACACGGGTAAAAGCGATCTGCCATCCGCCCCAGGCCAGTATAGTAGCGCACATGAAGAACATGGCCGCATTTACCACCAACAGGAAGTATACGCTGTTTTGAAGTAAACTGGCCCAAAAACGTGCGCGGTTATCGTGATTGCCCTCTCCGCCGGTTGCCACAAACAGGGAAATAGCTGCTATGACACCCACCACCATTAACGCGAACGCTATTGTGTTATATCTTTTTGCAGGTATGAATTTTTCCGTAGTTGACGTTGACATTCGAATCTTATATTAATAGTTCTGTGAATTAGTTATTACTTTTTTGCTGTGGCATCTGCCGCCACACCGGCTCCGGTCCCCTTGGCGGTGCTATCTGCTGCCGGCGCACCGGAAGCGCCTACCCCTTGCTTGGATCTGATAAATTTGATGATTTCCCAGCGCTGTTTGGGGCTTATCTGGGAGGCATAACTTCCCATTTGCCCCTTACCGTAGGTAATGGAATAAAACATGGTACCTTCCGGCAGGGCCTTCATATCAGCCGCCATAAAGTCCTTTGGAGCTGCGGTAAAAGGTCCGTCACCGCCATTGAATAAGGGTCCGTTGCCATCCAGTTTGGCACCATGACAAATACCGCAATTAATCAGGTAAAGGCGCTCGGCTTCCTTCATATCCACTTTGGCGCTGGCCGAATCCAGGGGGTTTTTTAACTGGGCCGATTGTGCATAGCCGGCAGAATCATGCGGCAGGTTAAATTCAAACTCCACATCTTCTCCTCTTGCCACGGTACCCGGCACCGGCCGCCGGTTGTAAAAAACGCCTTCTTTTTCAAGGTCTGCAGTTGATGCGTAGGTTTCATAAGCCCTGCTGTAAGTCATATCCGGCATATAAGAATGACCCGGGTTACTATCCGCTCCGCAACCTGCTGCTATTGCGCTAAAAGTTACCGTTGCTATAAATATATATTTATTCATGTTTCCTTTTATCAAAGTTTGTTAGAGGTTTGAAGTTTGAAGTTTGAGGTTAGGACAACATCAAACCAAAAACATCAAACTATAAATGCTTATACTGCCGGTACTTTTTTACCAAACCGTACCGTTTCCACATCGTACCGGCCAAACCACCAGCCGGTTTCGCGGCGCTGCACCTGTACATCCTCGGCGCCCGCATTTTTCAGAAAAGCAATGGCTTCTTCTTCATTCGTTTTATCGGTGCACTCGATTGCCATCACAAATGTGTCGTCTGTACTCTTTGGATTAAAATGATCTTTTTTTACAAAGGGCGCCAACTGACAAAGCCAGCAAAAGGTGAGCACCATCCCAACCGCAGAAAACAAAACAGTGAGCTCAAACATAATGGGTATCCACGCCGGCAGCGAGAAGAAAGGTTTACCGCCAAAATTGATCTGCCAGTCGCGCGCCAGCGCCCAGCCGATAAAGCTGATAGCGGTAGTGGTACCGGTAATTCCATAAATGAAACCGGCAATATGCAGGTCTGTATCCTTCATCCCCAGCTCTTTATCCAAACCATGGATGGGGAAGGGCGTATATACATCCTGTACTTTATAGCCCGCGCGGCGTACTTTCTTCACTGCGGGAAAAAGCACCGCCTCGTCGTAAAAATTGCCTGTAATAAACTTCTTGATGGCCATATTTATTTTTTGTTTCAGGTTTCAGGTTTAACGTTTCATGTTTAGCCCTCTTTCCTTATTATTTCTTTCAATTTAATACTTCAGGTTACGGACCTCAACGTGAAACTTTGAACGTAAAACCTGAAACTATTCCTAATGGTGTGCATTTGCATGCTGGAACGCCTCCAGCGATTCGTTCTCATCTTTTTCCATGTTCTCTTTAAAGTTATCGCCGCTGCGCTTAAGGATATGTTTGATTTCCGCCATCGCAATAACCGGGAAGAACTTGGAGAACAGGAAATAGCAGGTAAAGAACAATCCGAATGTACCCATGTAAAACCCGATTTCCCAGATGGTAGGCGTATAATAGGTACTCCAGGAGCTGGGCAGGTAATCGCGGTAGATAGAAGTAACGATGATCACAAAGCGCTCGAACCACATACCAATATTTACCAGGATGCTCATAAAGAAGGTTACCAGCAGGTTGCGGCGCATTTTCTTAAACCAGAAGATCTGGGGCGATAATACGTTACAACCCATCATCAGGTAATAGGCCCAGCCATAGGGGCTACCCAGGTTTACCCGGTTTTCGCGAAAGGCAAACCATTCGTACTCTACGTGGCTGTACCAGGCAATAAATAATTCGGTAAGGTAGGCGATCCCCACAATGGAGCCCGTCAATACAATAACCTTGTTCATTACATCAATATGCTCAATGGTAATATACTCCTCAAGCTTTAGCACTTTACGGGTAACCAATAACAGCGTTTGCACCATGGCAAAACCGGAAAATACCGCACCCGCAACAAAGTAAGGCGGAAAGATGGTGGTATGCCAGCCGGGAATTACGGAAGTAGCAAAGTCAAAGGATACGATGGTGTGCACGGAAAGTACCAGGGGAGTAGCTAACCCGGCCAGTACCAGCGACAAAGCTTCATGCCGCTGCCAGTGCTTGGTGCTTCCGGTCCACCCAAAAGAAGCAACACCATAAAATAATTTACGCCATTTTAATTTGGCCCGATCTCTTAATGTGGCAAGGTCGGGTAACAGACCGCAATACCAGAAGAGCAAAGAAACCGTAAAATAAGTAGAGATCGCAAACACATCCCAAAGCAGCGGCGAGTTAAAGTTTACCCATAAAGGACCGCGGGTATTGGGGTAAGGCATTACGAAAAAGGCGTTCCACACACGGCCCATGTGCCAGATGGGGAATTGCCCCGCGCACATTACTGCAAAGATGGTCATTGCCTCCGCAGCCCGGTTTACCCCTGTTCTCCATCCCTGGCGAAACAGTAACAGGATCGCAGAGATCAGGGTTCCCGCATGACCAATACCCACCCACCATACAAAGTTGGTAATATCCCAGCCCCAGCCAATGGTTTTATTCAGGTTCCACTGTCCAATACCATAAGTAACATCCATATAAATGGATACCACACCAAATAACAACAACCCGATGGAGATAATAAATCCAACCCACCAAAGCGTACTGGGCTTGTCTTCTACAGGACGGCATATATCTTCTGTAATCTGGTGGTAGTCTTTGTTTCCTTCCACCAATGGGCCCCGTACTTGCGATTCGTATCTGTTTAGTGACATACTTATATTTTGTTTGAGGTTTGAAGTTTAAGGTTTGAAATGGCTCTCCTTAACTTTTTTGACCCTTTATTCTTCTTCTACTTATTTCTCTTTTTAACGTCTAACCTGGAACATTAAACTTGAAACTCGATCCCGATAGCTACCGGGATTAGTGATGTGCCGCTTCCTCATGCTTTTCTGCGGCCGGTTCTTTTGCTCCGTGCTCCGCTCCATGACCGCCTTCTGCTCCATGCTCATCACCACCAATAATCTCATCCGTATTCCGGATCTTGGAGAAGTAGCTTACATTCGGCAATACGTGCAATTGTTCCAGCGAGTAAAACAGGCGCTGCGGGTTGTTTAACCGCACCATGCTAATGGCACTGTGCGCGTCCCTTGTATCTCCAAACACGATGGCATTGGTAGCGCAGGCTTGCTGACAAGCTGTTTTTGCTTCGCCGTCTTTCAGCGGGCGGTTTTCTTTTTTTGCATCCAGTTTGGCGTGTTGCAACCGCTGAATACAGAAAGAACATTTTTCCATTACCCCCCTCGAACGAACCGTAACATCCGGGTTCAATACCATACGGCTTACCGCATCGTTCATCTGGTGCACCACCGGATCCAGCACGCCTACCAGTTTTTGATCCTGGTTGTTTGCAAAGGAATCGGCCCCGGTATAATCGGCCCAGTTAAACCGGCGCACTTTAAACGGACAGTTGTTGGCGCAATAGCGCGTGCCAATACAACGGTTATAAGCCATCTGATTAATACCTTCCGTACTGTGGTTGGTAGCTGCTACCGGGCAAACATTCTCACAGGGAGCGTTGTCGCAATGCTGGCACAGCATCGGCTGAAACACTACCCCCTTCAGGTTATCCGGGTCTTTTTCATCGCTCACGAAATAGCGGTCAATGCGCAGCCAGTGCATATCATGGTAACGCAGTACCTCGCTCTTGCCTACCACTGATACGTTATTTTCTGCATGACATGCCACTACGCAGGCGCTACAGCCGGTGCAGGCATTCATGTCGATATTCATTCCCCATTTGATGCCCGGCTTGTCATGATCACCGTAAAGCGTGGCTTCTTTTCTGAAATCGCCGGTATTTTTTGCGTAATTCTCAACAAGCTTGTTGCGGAAATCCAGTACTTCATTGGGTTTTTGGCGGTAAGTAGCCAGGGTGGTTTCCCGCAGCACTTCCACGCGTCCTTCATAGGAGTTATGGATCTGCGTTTGCGCAATTTTTTCCTTACGTCCGGTATTGGAAACCGTTACGTTGGAAACAAAATAGCGGATCCCGCTTCCGTCACCCGCCGCAGACGCAAACGGGAACATGTTAACGCCTACGCCGGCGGCCGTTTTACCCAGCTTTTCGCTGCGTCCGTAGCCGATGGCCACCGCAATAGTATTGGCATTCATCCCCGGTGTAACCAGAATCGGCAATTCTACAGTGTTTTTGCCATCGCTTATTTTGATCACCGGTTTATCGGGGTAGTATTCGTAATCCACATCGGTAACAATACCCAGTTCTTTGGCTTTGGGTATGGAGATGAGCGCGTAGCTGCCCCAGTTGGCTTTTGAAACTGCATCCGGCAGCTCCTGTAACCAGGGGTTTACGGCGCCGTAGCCCGGTCCGATCGATACTTTTTCATACAGCACCAGTTCATCTTTTCCGCCGGCAGGGTGCGCTGCTATAGCAGTAGCTGCCGCCGTCAAAGCACCGCCATTAAAGAGGCCGGAGCCACTGGCGGCTTCTTCGATTACACCATTCTCCAAAGCTTTATGATAGGCGGCTTCGCTTCCGGCTTTTTGATGCCAGTAGTTCTTTACATACGTATCATAATCTTCTGCACTGCCACTCCATTTTAATATGGAGGTTTGGAAGGGGCGTGTTTTAAATAAAGGGAAAATAGTCGGCTGGATAAAACTGTAAACGCCGGTTTTGGGTTCTGCGTCTCCCCAGCTCTCCAGGTAATGGGGTGAAGGCAGGATGTATTTACACAGTTCCGTGGTTTCGTCCATACGATATCCAAAGGAAACGGTGGTTTTCACTTTTGAAAGAGCGGCCGCAAAGCGTTTGCCCGCAAAATGATCGAAAACCGGGTTGGCTTCGTGAATCAGTAAGGCATCTACCTGCCCGCCTTCCATCTGTGCCAGCAGGTCGGCAAATTCCTTATCGGTTCCCTTGCGCGATTGATCGGCCCTGGACCAGTCGATGGTGGTACCATAAGCGCCAATGGCATTGTTGATGGCGTTTACTACCAGTTGGATGTTAACATCATTGCTGCCTGAAACTACCAGGGCCTTGCCCGCAGCAGCTTTCAGCTCGCCCGCTATTTTAGCAATACCGGCATTTAGTTTGGCATCTGAAATAGCGGGGGCAGTAACACCACCGCCTACTGCCGCCAGCAATGCCAGTGCTACAGCGCCGGTTTGTGTAGGGCGGTGCGTAAAGCGCTCATCGGCATTGGAACCGGTTAAGCTCAGGAAGGACTCAAACTGGTAATGTTTGCTCATTACCGGGTTCTTTTCATCAATCCTTCTTCCTTTTGCGTAGCCCGCAGCATTTTCTTCGCTGCTGAGCCAGGTACCCAGGAAGTCGGCGCCCAGACTCACAATTACCGCAGCCTGGTCAAATTTATAAGAAGGTATTTTACGTCCAAAGCCCGATGCCTCGTTGGCCATAAGAATGCCGTTATAGCTTACCGCATCGTATTGTACCAGGCGGATCTTCGGATTTTTTGCAATGAGATCGAGCGTAGAGGGAGAGTTAATGGAGCTGGTCAGCAACACAATAGAGCCGGCGCCTGCCAGTTCAACCGCGATGGCTTTATCCAGCGCATCGTACATACTTTCTTCAAACTTATCGCCCACTTTCCGCTGGGGAAAACGCAGACGGTGCATATCGTACAAATCCAGCACAGAGGCCTGCACCCGGGCCGAGGTACCCCCGTTGGTTGCAGAAAGATAATCATTCCCCTCTATTTTGATGGGGCGGCCATCGCGCACTTTCGCAATTACCGGAACCGCATCTCCACCCTGTGTATAGGTGGTGGCATAATATTTTGCTTCACCGGGCACCAGGTTGTCGGGTTTGTTACCATAAGGAATGGCCTCCCGCACCTTTGTTTTACAGCTTGCCGCCAATGTTGCCGCAGCAGTGCTGAAACCCAGATATTTTAAGAAATCTCTTCTGGGAGCTTTTGCATCCAGTAATCCCTTACTATCAAAATCTTCAAAAGGGAGCTCATCGCGAAACTCATCATCCGCCCGCTTTTGAAACTTTTCGGATTCATTTAACTCGCCGAAACCCTGCCAATATTTATTCATACTAATGTGATAAATGTGTGAAATGTGATAATGTGGGAAATGTGGGAATGTGTAGATGTGTAAATGAAATAATAATTAAATACCTGATAATTTCCACACTTTCACATTTCCATATTTTCTAATTTTTTAATAGTGGCACTTCTGACACTCCAGACCGCCGATATCTTTAACGGTCACGCTGTCCATCTTGCCGGATTTAATATCGTTATGGAACTTTTCGTAAATGCTGTAAAACTGGTTACCGGTTGCAGAGTCCACGTTAAAGTTTACTTTGGTTTCACGGTGACAATTTACGCACCATCCCATGCTCAGCTCGGCAAACTGATGCACTTCGTCCATGCCGGTGATTTCACCATGGCAGGTCTGGCATTGTACATTGCCTACTCTTACGTGCTGGCTGTGGTTAAAGTAAACGTGATCAGGGAGATTATGGATCTTTACCCAATCAATGGGCTTTGCTTTATTGGCATCCCATGCATCAGGATTCTGAGGGTCAAACCCTGCATATTGGTACAGTTTTGCGATTTCTGCAGTACCGTCTACCGCATTGCCATTTTTATCTTTCAACTCCGGACCACTGTATTTCTGGATGGTCTTGTGGCAGTTCATACACACATTTACAGAGGGGATTGCCGCTGTTTTACTTTCCCAGGCATTTCCGTGACAGTACAAACAGTTGATCTGGTTGATGCCCGCGTGTACCTTATGGGAGTAGAAGATCGGTTGCCGGGGTTCATAATTTTTTTGACGGTTCATGTTGATCATGGCTTTCGTCATAAAGTATCCGCCAACGATAAACAACAGGATGGCCGCAGTAGCCAGGTAAACCTTATTTTGAAGGAACGGAACCGCATCCGGTGTTTTTTTGCCTTCGGTATCGTCCGAAATTTTTCTAAGATTTCTGTTTACAAAGATGAGGATCAATGCAGCCAGGGAAAGAATCAGGGTAATGACACCATATAATAAGGGATGCTGGCTGGTATCGGCTTCTCCGGCTGTTTTACCTGCTGTAGCATCGCCTTTTGCTGCATCCAGCTTACCGCTTCCTTTTTCATCAATGTATTTTAAGATCGCATCTATCTGAGGATCAGTAAGATCAGGAAAGGTCTGCATTGCCGTTGACTTCAGCTTGGAAACCTCTACTGCTTTTGGGTAACCGGAAGCGATCAGTTTCTGGTTATTCCGGATCCATTCATGCAGTTTTCCTTTGTCTTCCCATTGGCCTTCTACTCCAAACAGAGCCGGTCCCGTTGATTCAGACTTCATATCGCCGGAGTGACAGGCCTGACACTTGCTGATAAACAGTTGTTTACCATCAACGTCCTGCGCAGCAATAGAATTGAACCTGGAAAGAGTGAAAAGCGTTAGTATAATTAAGAAGAATCGGTTAATTATATGCTTAGAAATAGTCATAAACGCATTAAATCTAAAAATGTGGATAAATGTCTCTGATCAACTGCAAAAATAAGGGTCGGACTTAACAAAACAGCAACATTTTGTAAATTTTTTAAACCCGCTACCAGACTGTGTTTCAGGCGATTTTAGGGTCGATTTTTTTCGGTTGAAGAAATCTTTGTCATTAAAAAGTCATCCGTTTGGGAACAATGTGAGTTGTTCACATTGACTTTATTTTGGATTACTCTTGATTTGGATCAAGTTTTTCAAAAAACATACAAACGACTGTAATTAATACCCGGATTTAGAACGATTTAGGATCTGCTGACGGACAATCTAACAAATCACATTGCAAAACGGATATACCCCGAAACAGGAAGTGCAAATGCGGAAGGAAAAATACAAGTATCGATATGCAGCCCTGCACTATTTTTTTGCAGCCTTTTTATTTATGCAAAAAGGGCCCTCCCCGATCCGGAGCCGGAGCTTATCCCGTTCCCCGCAAAATTCCTGAAAGTCACTTCTATCGGCCCCGGGATAAACTGCCAATATTTCCGCAAATTGTAAGATATTTGATCCTTTATTATGAAAAAGAAGATCGCCATTTTTGCCAGCGGAGCCGGCTCAAACGCCCGGAAGCTGATTGATCATTTCCGGGACCATGCGTTTGCCAGCGTTTCGCTGGTCGTATGCAACAAACCCGGGGCGGGTGTTACCCAAATTGCCGCAACGGAGGACATAGAGTTGCTCCTGATTGATCGTCTATCTCTTCAATCGGAAGATTTTCCCAAAAAACTGAAAGAAAAAGGCATTGATTTTATTGTTCTGGCCGGTTTTCTGCTAAAAATACCCGTTTCACTGGTTGAAACGTTTCCGGGGCACATTGTAAATATACACCCCGCTCTTTTGCCTAAGTATGGCGGAAAGGGTATGTACGGGCAATATGTACATGAAGCTGTTATCGCCGCTAAGGAAGCGGAAAGCGGGATCACGATTCATTTGGTAGACGAGCAGTATGACCACGGTGCCACCCTGTTTCAGGCTACCTGCGCGGTATCGGCCTCCGACACGCCGGAGTCCCTGGCACAGAAAGTACATTTCCTGGAACACCAGCATTTTGCACCGGTGGTGGAGAAGCTGATTTTGAGGGAAATTTGAAAATGTGCTGATTTGAAAATGGGAAAATGAGATCGGGGTATTGCCGGAGTCTTCGGTTTTTTGTTTGACGTTTCAAGTTTAAGGTTTAAGGTTCGGTACTAACCGGTTCTTTCGTACCTTAATAAGTTCATCAGAAATCTATTATCTATTATCTATTATCTATTATCTATTATCTATTATCTATTGTCTATTGTCTATTGTCTATTGTCTATTAACTATTAACTATTCACTTCATACACTTTACCATAGTTTTTGCAAATTCTTTCCTTGCTTTGTTTATCTGTAAAAATTGAACCTGTTTAGATCCATAAGTATTACGGGGTTAGTCCTGTTTTGTGTTGTTAACGCCCGGGCCCAGATCCAGATCAGGGGAAACGTTTACGATAGCATCGGGAGAACGCCGGTACCGCTGGTATCGGTGCTCACCAGCTCGGGCGGAGGTACCATGACCGCTTCAGATGGCAGCTACCGTGTTGTTGTGCGGCCGCAGGATTCCATTTGGTTCAGCTATCTGAACAAGCCCACCCGCAAATTTCCGGTAGCCGGTATCACCACCCCTTACGCTTTTGATATTTCATTGCGCATCAGCATCCCTGATCTGCCGGAGGTAAAGGTTAGAAACCGGGATTACCGGTTTGACTCTCTTGAAAACAGGGACACCTACCGGAAATATTTCGATTTTGAAAAACCCGGGCTTTCCACCTCTACGAATGCCGGTACAGGAGGGTTTGGTGTGGGCTTTGATCTTACCGAGCTGGTAAACGCATTCCGCTTTGGGCGCACCCGCAAACTAACCCGGTTTCGGAACAAGCTGATCTCCGATGAGCAGGACGGCTATGTGCGCTACCGTTTCAGCAAGGCGCTTATCCGCCGGATCACCGGTATGACGGAAGACAGTGTGATTACCCAGTTTATTATTCAATACCAGCCCAGCTACCTGTTTGCCACCCGGGTGAATGATTATACGTTTCACACATATATTAAACGCTCCTATGAGCGGTTTAAGCTGGGCTTACCGGCACCGCCCATGTGGAGAGAGGGGTTAACCGGCGATGAAGATTTGCAGTACTGACATACAGCTACCGGCGCCTGTAAAAAACTAAAACGTTACTGATACCCCGCTCGATTTGAAAACATCGATGGCATTGCTGGTGGGTTTATAAACGGAATAATGGGTAATGGTTCCCGAATCTGCAATGTCCGGAACCGGAATCGTGTTGGTATGTGGCGAAAACTCAATAGTATTTGTATCTCCCAGAATTGTTGGATAGGTTAAAACTGTTTTTTGCAACGGGTAAAACAATGTACTGTCCCGGGGCCTGGATTGTTCCCCCGCAAAGTTGATGCTCTTTATGCCATCTGTGGTAGTTATGTTAGAAAATATTCTGTTTGCAACCAGGCTGGCATATCGATTTCCGTAAACAGCGCCCACACCATCCGAAACACTGGAACTATCGCCGGCAGCACTATAGGTAACAATATTTACAAACAGATTTGCTTCAGGAAGGTTATCAATTAACAACTCTTTGAATTTGCCAAAGTCCGTTTCTGTAACATCGATGGTTTTCGTATTTATCAGGTATGAGATAGAAGTATAATAGTCTATTTTAATTTTGTTTACTCTTCTATCCGGACTCACTTTAAATTTTATGAGCGCCCTGTTATAGCCGGGGAGTATCTCCATTGAATCTACTTTTCCTGGTTTTGCGATTTCGGCCGCGTTTAAATATTTGGCGTAGGAAGAATCGGCCTTTTTATCACAACTGAAAAAAAAGACAGCGATCATAATGCCCCCCAGCAACAATACTCTATTTTTCATTCGTAAATTTTTTATGATTACCAAAGCAAACCCTGCCGTAATGAGCGAAAGGAATGTTGCATGAACAAAACCAAACCGTTAATAGTTACGGGCATGCTGCAAATTTTTAATATTGTCCGTATAAATAAAGTTCATTGAGATAGACCTCTGCAGGAACTTCGTATGCTCCATTCCAGGTTGCATATACTTTGAGCCTGATATACCGGAATTTAGGAAACGCTTCGGGGCTGGGAAGCTCCCAGGTTTCACCATTATCGCGCAGGTAATCGCGCTCTGCTTGCGATGGAGCTACTCCAAATCCCAGGCCGGAGGGCCGTTGGCCTTTGAAACTCCCCAACAAGGTCCAGGTAGAGTCCCAGGCGCCCGAAGGATTGGGCTCATTGCTCCCATATAGTTCAAAATCGTAGATATGAGCAGATCCGTAGCCCCCTGCCGTACTTCCATAATTGGTCCAGGTAACCATCCGGCTTATCATTACCGGTATTCCCACATCGATGGTAAAGGCGATAGGGAGCGTTTGCAGTTCTGTTAATGCCCCGGCACCTATGTTGCCATCCCATATTCGTACGAAAGGAAAGGTTGATCTTATTTTAGGATCATTTGGCAATTTGAATTGAGCAAATTTGTCCCTGGGAATTAATACTTCTTTGGTTGGGTTTAGTGCGCGGACCAACGTATCAGAAAAATGATCATAGCGATCCTCAATAAAAAAACCAAAATCAGAAAGGCCGGCTTCTACTCCTCTTACTTTTATAACATCCTCTTTAAGATTTGTATACTCCGAATGTATAAGCTTCCATTGCCCTACAGAGTCCTTTTTTAAAATCCTTATTACTATATCGGATGCTGTTTCATTCTGATATTTCAAATTAAAGCCACCAAAGGTTTCCATAATTTTACCACTTTCGGACAGCTTTTGAAGCACAAGCTGGTGTGGCGGAGTAAGCACATTTACGTTAACCGTTACGGGGTCTGACGCTACTTCACCTACGGCCACAGCTCTTAATTCAATATTATAATCGCCGGCCTCGCCAAAGCCATCTACCAGTATTTCATTTTTATAAATTGAAGCCTTGGCTTCCCGTTCAATGCCATTGTCGAGCTTATAGGTAGCCTTTACATAACGCAAATCCTCTGAAAGCGGCAAATCATACTTAATATAAGCGCCACCGGATATAGAGGTTACGGTAATATTTGAAACAGGCAAAGGTTTTTCACCAATTTTATTTACACCGATACCAAGGTCTTCCTTGCACCCTCCAATAAAGCAGGCTGCAATTAGCGTTGTAATGGCTATCATCAATTTTTGAGATAAATATTTTGTCATGTTCAATATGTTACTATTTTCCAGAATATGATATTCAATAGGGTGCAGTTGGCTATCTTTTCATCTGCGGGCGGAACTGCTGCCTGTTAAACTCATTACCATCCAACATTTTGTTTCAATTTAGTGTTTCGTCTTAGCTCAGCAAGGCTTATAGGCCAAAAATAATCACGTACGGTAAACGTTCTGTTGAAATAAGTTTGAGCCCTGTAGAACGCCTGAGGGGTCAACTGGGAACGATCCCATCCCAAGATGGGCTCATTCAACTCACGGGGAGCATCTTTCCATCTTCTCAAATCCCAGAATCGTTTACCCTCAAATGCCAGCTCATTCGTTCTTTCGCGTTTGATGATTTCTCTTAACCCTTCTTTTGTCAATGGCTTTGCGGGCATAGATGAATAGGTTGCCCAGGATTCCACTACCCCTTTCAATCCCGACCGGGCTCTTACGCTGTCAATATACCCATACGCTTCAGCTCCAGGTCCTTCGCTTTCATTTAAGGCTTCTGAATAAAGCAGGTATAAATCGGCTAATCTTATAAAGGCCAGTAAATAAGGCCGGGCGTTATGGGCACTCTCTGTATAAGTGTTTGTGGGGTTCACATACTTCTTTACCATATACCCGGTTATGGTATATTCTGTTCCGGTTGAATATACACCTCCCGCCAGTTTATAATTTACATTAAATGCTTTGGCATCGCTGGTTTCGGAGTACATTAAATGCCGGCCGCCGTCAAAAGAAACGCACCCGTAAAACCGCGGTTCCCGGTCCAGATGAAGCCCTATCGTTGTATAATTTGCCTGTAAATCATATTTATACTGATCGGTGTTGGGTACTTTTACAATATCGTATCTTGACGCATAGGAATAGGTTTTATCTTCATCGATAGGCACGCCATTTTTTGAATAAAATTTTTCAGCCATATTTAATGTAGTAGCCATACGCCCATTAACATTTCCGTTATTAAAAGCAACAGCAGGAATACCTTTTGTTGTAAACACCGATTGAAACCCGGTATTGGCCACATTTTTACTGTCGTACCATAGTGCTTCCGTGTTATCATCCGACTCCGTAATGGCATACCGGAGGTTCATCTGATACGCAGTTGTAGGGCCCTGAACAGTAAAATTTGAAGGTCGCACCCATCTTTCGAGCGCTTTGTTATTGGCATGGGCAAAATCAATCGCTTCCTTACAGGCGGCAGCTGCCAACACCCATTTATTTTCATCATAAACCTGGTTGAATAACGGATTCCCGGCATCATCTTTCAATGCCGCCATTTCAGTATTGCCATTGTATAACGGGCTGGCCGCTTCTACCAATATTTGGGCTTTAACAGCTTTGGCCGCTACCTGCGTAATCCTCCCTATTTCCTGATTCGGATTCATTTCAACCGGCATTAAATAGGGCATGGCATCGTCTATTGTTTTAACGATATAAGCAAAGCACTCATCAACCGGCGCCCGGGGCACATGGGATTCTGAGGGGTTGGCAAATACAGGCGTATTAACATCCTTAATGATAATGGGACCATAGGCACGCACCAATAAAAAATGATAGTAGGCTTTCAAAAATTTTGCTTCAGCAGCCCACATGGTTTTCTCACCTTCATCCATATCCGGAACAGCCGGTATTCTTTCGATAAAAATATTACAGTCATATATACCCTGCCAGTAGGCCCCGGAGGGCGTTCCATCGCCCCACATATCAATCAGCGGTGTATTGGAGTTCTGCTGCCCCCGGGCTATATACCAGGCGGGATTTGAGGAAGAGGGATAATTGGTAGTTGAATTCAACCAAAATTCATCAGCGCCTAAAAGGCCAACATTATCACCGATACTTGTGGAGGATGGTAACCGGGAATAACAGGTTACCAGATAACGTTCTGCCATGGCTTTTACATTAAATGCCTGATCGATAATGGGAGCATTATCCGGTACCACATCTAAAAATTTTTTACACGCCCCCGCGGTCAACGCTATTATTAATACTGTAAACCAGCTATACTTTTTCATCTGCTTATTTTTTAGATATTGATATTGATCCCAAAATTGAATACGCGCTGCAACGGGTAGGCCAGTCCATTGCCACCCATTTCAGGATCCCATAATTTAAAGGGGCTCCATTTAAAGAGGTTCGTTCCGCTAAAATAAATACGCAGCGTATTCATCCTGTACTTCTTCAACAGGTTTTGTTTTAAATTGTACCCCAACTCAACCTGCTTTAATCTTAACAAATTACCATTGCGCATCCAGTAAGTGCTGTTTTGAATATTATTGGTTGTCGGACTTTGGCTCAACCTTGGCCATTGCGCATATATATTCTGATTTTCTTCAGACCAGTAGCTGTCTGCCCATGCCTGTAATACTGCGTTGGGCGCTGTTGCGCTCCCAAAGGGCGCAACGCCGTATTTTTGGGTTGAGCCATTATAATAAACAGGGCTTATAAATAACGAAGTACGTGCTATCCCTGAGAAAAAGAACGATAAGTCGAAAGATTTATAACCCGTAGTAAGCCCAAAACCATAAGTAATTTCGGGAGTGGTAGGCTGGCCAATAGGAACAAGGTCGTTGCTGTTAATAACACCGTCATTATTCGCATCCACATATTTAATATCCCCTCCCAATACTGCCGCTCCTCCAAATTGCTGTTCGGGACTGTTCAATACTTCATTGTCATCAATAAACAGCCGCTCGGCAATATACCCGGTTTGTTGTCTTGCATTCAACCCAATCCTGCTCAGATAAGCATATTGATAGGCCGGTTCTTCGTAATAAACATAGTGGCCCGTGGCATACGTAAAAGTACCCCGTCCCTGAAAAAACAAGTTTTTATTAACGCTTTTAGTATAGGCCAGCTCTCCCTCGAAGCCCTTGCTTTCGTATTTGCCCAGGTTCGCCAAAACAGCGGCCTGCAGGCCGGTAGAAGAGGGGATCGCCGCCCGATCCTGAACAATATTATACCTGAACTGCCGGTAAAATTCACCGGTAAAGGTAAGCGCGCCTTTAAACATTCCTAAATCGATGCCCAGGTTGGTTTGCCGTGATATTTCCCATTGCACAAAAGGGTTTTCGTAACGCCGGATAGAAACGCCATTTACAGCGTACTGCCCGCTTGTAGGCAGCCCAAATGCATACCTTTTTCCCCCATCGTTCAAATTTACATCGGAGAGGTAAAAAAAGCGGGTGTTGCTTATATTATCATTACCTACCCAGCCATGGGTGGCCCTAAATCGCAAATTGCTGATGACCGGCCAAAGACCTTCCATAAATTTCTCCTTAGATACGGTCCAGGCCACCCCAAAGGAAGGGAAAAACCCCCAGCGGGAATCGGCTGCAAACCTCTCAGAACCGTTATAGCCAAATGTAAACTGAGCATAGTAACGCTCGTCATACGCATAAGAAAAGTTACCGGAAAAACTTACATTCCTGTAAGGAAGGGTGTTAATCAAAGATATATCATTATCTGTTGGCGTGGCCACATTACTCCTCAGTGTTCCAATCAAAGAGCCGGTCAATCCGTGTTTTTCAGCAAATGTTCGGTTGTATAAAAACTGTGCTTCACCATATAGCGTAGCTGTTTGGTCCCTATTACCCGGAACAAAATCAAGATACTCCGTTCCGTCTTTCGGATTAATTTGAAAATAGCTCGATACCCTATTGGTTACCGGGTCCACAATGGGTGAATAGTAAAATGGTTTATACTGCCGGGACTGTTCAAAATATGATTTACGGGTTATATTCAACATCCCGCGAAATTTTAAACCTTCGGTAATAATCGCAGCCAGATCCTGGGTCAGCTCGGTTTGGAATGACAGGTTGCTTCTTCTTTTTTCTGAATAGCCTTTCACAATCTCTGCATAAGCATTCAGGTATCCCCCGTTTGCATAGTTGCCAAACATGGGGTGTTTGATATAGGACTGGCTTTCGCCGGGCGTGTAAACGGGCAGAAACAACACGGGATTAGAGCGTATTGCATTTCCGTAGGCAGCAGAACCGGATGAAGGCGGTCCATTATAATCCTGAATGTTGGCCTTAACCCGTGCCACCAGTTGGGTCGATTTGGTAAGGTTGATATCTACATTGCTTAAAAAATCAAACACATTAAAGCGCACATTGCTGTTAAAATCATTAATCGGCTCAATTTTAAGCAGTCCGTTATCAGTGGTATAGTTGGCGCTTACGTTGTACCGGGCTAACTGCCCGCCACCAGACACACCCAGGTTGTAATTTTGAGTGGTCGTTACTTTCCGGGTTATAAAATCAAGCCAGTCTACAGCCGGGTAAAGGATGGGATCATCGCCCGCAATAGTCTTATCAATTTTTTCCAGGGAGTAAGTATTGTCTTTACCAAGAGGGTCTCTTGTCAAAATCGCTTCCCTGTTCATTTTCATAAATGTTACCGGATCCGCTATCTTCAAATTTTGTGTAGGCGCAGAGATGCGCTGTTCCGCACGGAGGTTTACCTTCGCCGGTCCGTCCTTACCTCTCTTGGTGGTTACAATAATAACGCCGTTGGCCGCCCGGGCGCCATACATGGCCGAAGCAGATGCATCTTTTAATACGCTAAAACTTTCCAGATTGTCCCAGGGAATACGCGCCAGATCGTTAATGTCCATTTCCATATTATCCACTAGTATCAACGGCTGCTGGTTTACCCCAAAGGTTCCTACCCCACGTATAAAAAAGTCGGCGTTATCCAACCCCGGCTCGCCGCTTCGCTGATAAGATATCATACCTGCAACCCGGCCCTGCAGTGCAGTGGTTAAATTGCTTGAAGGTATTTGTAACTCGCTTACGCTTACAGATGTTACTGCGCCGATAAGGTCTCTTTTTTTAGCTCTATTGCCAAATGCCACCACCACCGTTTCTTCGAGCAGTTGAATGTCCTTTTGCATCACTACGTCAATGGTGGTATTGTTACCAACAGGCACTTCCTTCGTTGTATACCCCGACATGGTAAATACCAATATATCGTTAGCCGGCACTTTTAATACAAAGCGGCCATTCAAATCCGTTGTTGTGCCTATGCTCTGCTTTGATTTTAAGGTTACCGATACCCCACTTAAAATTTGCCTTGCACTATCCGTAACGAGACCACTAACTTCTATGTCTTCCTGAAGCATTGTGAATGGATTGTCTCCCTCAAAACGGGTTGCACCGGCGGCATGCAAAAAAAACAATATAAAGGATATTGTAAAAAAGCCGTTGAGTTTTCTCATAATAAATAAATATTCTTAATAATTAAGGTCCTGTATGAATTCATTGACAAAGCGAGTCTATAGTTGGTCTCCAGCCAGATATTTAGCAATCCAGATGATGCAAGCTTCCCGTTATCGCGTTAAACTCAGGGTCGGTGGCTGTTCCGGCCTCTTTTGATTCAACCCGATCTACCGAATATTTTTCTATCAACCATTAAATGAAAAAACCAGGCAACCTTTAATCGATGGCGGTTAATTGATCAGTTTTAAATATGCGCTCACATAGTTTATGTTTATTCAAATGACGAGCCTAAGATAATAGGGTTTTTGAAATCTTTAACAATGACATCGGCTTCAATCGTTTGAAATCATTTTTTTTCTCGAAAATATTTTAAGCAATTGCCTGCACATAATAAAAATACATTCAGCCCAAATAAATGTAGCTATTTGTTCTATGCAGATGTATGCGCGTAACCCGGTCTTTTTATTTGGGCACCTTTACTTACAGATGCTCACGGAACGAATCCCTCAACTACATAAACAATTCATTTACAAACAATTAATAACAATTTAAAAACATCAGCACTCTTCTATTAATTATTCGCGTAAGTTTGATTCATGCTTTTGATCGATTCCTGGTATACTGCATACAGACCCAAGCTCCAGGCAATCGCCTGTCATTTTGGATATAGCCTACAGGAAGCCGAAGACATTGTACACCAGTTTTTTCTGGATTTACTGCAAAAAAACCTGCCGGACGCCATTCAAAACCCTGAAGCCTGGCTGGTCACCGCCTTTAAACGGAGGCTTATTGATCTGCACCGGATCCAGCAGCGCAGGGGCAATTACAGGGAAATCGAATCCTTCTATCTACCCTCCGCACAGGAGATCATTGAAAAACTGGAAACGGATGCTGAACTGATCAATCATATAGCTGCTGCGTTTAAAAAACTGCCCGCCCGGTTCCGGCGGGTGATTTATATGAAATATTACCAGGGGTATTCCACTGAAAAAATTGTTGCCCTCACAGGGCTTACACACCAAACTATTTATAATAACCTTTCAAAAGGGATCCAGCACTTACGGCAGCATCTTAAAAAAGACACCGCGCTGGAACGGCTGGTCAACTTTATGCTCTGTTTGGTTCCATAAAGACCTGTTTAAAAACAACTTTTCCTATAAAACGCAAAGAAGATCGCCTCCTGTAAATCTGTGGAGGCTGTACCGGGAAGGAGCTACTTCAAAACAATTTCTAAAATAAAGTTAAAAAAGCGGTTAGGTTTCGTCAATACCGGCGTCTGTAATAGAAACCGGCTTTGCGAACATGACATATACCGTAGAAGAACTGGTCATTGATGATTCCTTTATTGCTTTTTGCACACGGAACAACCCCCACGACATTGCTCGCTGGGATGACTACCTGTTAAAACACCCCGAAGCACTAATCACTATTGAGGAGTCCCGCAGACTGGTGCTGGGGCTCAAATATATGCTGCAAAAAAAGCAAAATGAATTATCCGCTACCGATGATTCGCCCGAACATGCGCTGTACATTGCTTCCGGAAAAACCCTCCGGTCTATTAACGAACATCCCTGGCCCATCAAATGGAAAAGGTGGACTGCTGTTGCGGCCTGCTTCCTGCTTTTAGTTACCGCAGGCATCTATTTGCTTAACCAGCCCCGGAAGGCAGCAGGCCCACTCTCAGCAGCCATTAAACCCAATACCGGTTCTGGTCAAACAACCCAGTCGCGGCCAGGCGAACACAAAACTATTTTTCTGCCGGACAGTACAAAGGTGGTACTGAATGCGGGCTCCAGGCTGCTGGTGTCGCCCGGCTTTGGTAAACAGGACCGGAATGTATCCCTGACGGGCGAGGCCTTGTTTGACGTAGCGCATAATAAAGCGCTTCCTTTTATAGTGCATGTAGCGCAATATAAGATCAGGGCCGTTGGTACACGGTTTAATGTAAAGGCTTATACGAACGACCGGTACAGCGAAACTTCGCTGCTGGAAGGGAAGATACAAATCCTGCTTCCCAGGGGAGATAACGATATTGTTTACAAAACCCTGCAGGTAAACCAGAAGTTTGTAATGCCCCTTCGGGACAGCCTCACACGGGAGGCTGCAACGAAGCCCGAAGTAGTGGCGTTAACTTACCATGATGCCGGCCAGAATATAGAAACAGCCTGGGTGAAGGACCTGCTGATCTTTGAAAACCAGCCGCTTGATGAAATTAAAAATATCCTTGAACGCAGATACAATGTGGCCATTACCATTGCCAATGATGAAGTGGCGCACTACCGTTATACAGCAACTTTTCAACAGGAGAATATCGATGAGGTATTAAAAGCTTTACAGCTTTCCTATTCCTTTTCGTATAAGAGAACCGTCAATCAAATCACTATATATAAATAAGAAAATGCAGTACTAAAAAAATCAAAAAAAGGGAGAAACGGATTGCGGCCATTTCCCCCTCATGGAAAATGGAAGGAACAAAGCCTTCCACTTGTTTAATAATAAACTAAATAAAAGTATGAAAAAATGTGCTTACCCGAGTGAGTGGCCCCGTCGGCTGCTCAAAAAACTGTTGTTTATGAAATTATGTCTTGCCCTGATACTGGTAACCGCAACACAGGTTGCTGCTCATACAGGATACAGCCAGGGGGCCGTTTCCTTGCAGCTGGAGAGTGCCCGGCTGTCTACCATTTTAAAAACCATACAGAAAAAAACGGACTATCGGTTTGTGTTCAGCAATAAACTGGTGGATGAAACCGGCATGGTAAATATTAAAGTGCAGAATACTCCTGTTTTATCATTACTACCAACCATTCTTAATGGAACGGGACTTGAGTACCAGCAAATGAGCGATCATTTAATCGTGATTCGCGAAAAAGCAGCCATCAAAAAGAACATAACCGTAAAGGGTGTGGTTACCAACTCAAAAGGTGAGCCCGTTGCCGGCGCAACCGTATCTTCCAATAAAGGCAAGGCCACCATTACCAATGATAAAGGTGAATACAGTATTGAGGTAGACGAGTTTGATGAGCTTACCTTCAGCTATGTGGGTTACGGCACCCAGGTAATAAAAGTAAACGGCCACCAAACCCTCAACGTAATTTTTGAGGAAGCCAACCGCGCACTGGAAGAAGTGGTGGTAACGGCGCTGGGTATTACGCGCGAAGCAAAGGCGCTGGGTTATGCCGTGCAAAAAGTAAGCGGCAACCAGATTCAAACGGTAAAAGGTGTAGATGCTGCAACCTCCCTTACCGGAAAGATTTCGGGCCTTGTTATAAAAAACTCAACTGAATTTAACGCAAGTCCCACCATTGAATTGCGCGGAGAGAAACCGATGCTGGTTATTGATGGCGTACCCTATGAAAATATGACCCTGCGCGATATTCCATCCGACAATATTGATGATATCAGCGTACTGAAGGGGCCTACCGCGGCAGCTTTATATGGTTATAAAGGCGCTAATGGTGCCATTATGATCACTACCAAAAAAGGAAAAGGCGGAGGACTGTCTATCGATATTAACAGCAATACCATGATCGCCTCAGGCTTCCTGGCCATTCCTAAAATACAAACCTCTTACGGCCATGGTCTTGACGGAAAGATTGCTACCGACTATGTGTGGGGGCCAAAATTAGATATTGGCAACAGTGCCAAACAATGGAACCCCGTTACCAAACAGGAAGAAATGATGCCCCTGGTATCCAGTGGAAAAAATAACCTTAAAAACTTTCTGCAAACCGGCCTTATCACCAACAACAACATCACCGTTACCCAAAATGGAGAGAACGGCTTTTTCAGAGCTGGTGTGAATCATATTTATAACAAAGGGCAATTCCCCAACGAAAAGCTGAACATCATCAACTATACAATGAGCGGGGCTTTAAAAATAGGCAAGAAATTCAGCGTGGAAAGCAGCATGGGTTATACCTGGGAGCAATCGCCCCAGATCTGGGGTCAGGGTTATGGCGCCCAGGGCTATATTTACCAGCTGCAGATGTGGACGGGGCCCGACTATGATGTACGCCAGTACAGGGATTATTGGGTTACCCCCAACGTAAAACAAAACTGGCTGTACTCCGAGTGGTATGATAACCCTTACATGATTGCCTACGAAAAATTAGACGGCATTCAAAAAAACAAGCTCAATGCCAGCCTCACCGCTAACTATAAGTTCACGAAAGATCTGAAGCTGATGTTCCGTACCGGGTATGATTTTTATAAAAATGAAGAAACGGTACAAAGCCCTGCGGGCATTAACTCTACGCGGGGAGGATCCAGCAGAGGCACATTTGGCCAGGATTACCTCACGTTTAGCTGGAACTATGGTGGCAAAGGAATGTATGGTATGAACCAGATGTGGGGCTTCAGCACCAATAACGACCTGATATTAACATACGACAAAAAGTTCGGCAACTTTGATGTAAACTTGCTGGGTGGCGGAAGCGTTACTTATTATATTAACCGGGAGCAGGGCGCCCAAACCGTTAATGGTCTTGCCATTCCCGGCTGGTACTCCCTGGCCAATGCCGTGGCATCGACCGCAGTGGGTGTCGACAAAATAAAAACCAATTTCGGCACCTGGAGAAAACAGGTAAACAGCCTTTACGGCAAAGCCTCTCTTAGCTGGAACCGCATTGTTTACCTGGATATTACCGGGCGTAATGATTGGAGCTCTACGCAATCCGTCTCTCAACGTTCCTATTTTTATCCCTCTTTTGCAGGAAGCATCATCCTCTCCCAGTTTATCAACATGCCCAGGGCCGTGGATATGTGGAAAGTGCGCGGATCCTGGACCCAAAGTAAAACACCCGCAGGAATATATGACAACAACCGTACCTATACCTCTGCGGCTTCCTGGGGACTGCCCAGCACCAGCTATCCCACAAACCTGCTGCCGGCAGATCTGCCGCCCTCCACATCAAGAACCTGGGAAGCAGGTACCGAAGCTTATTTTCTTAAAGGCCGCCTGCACGTTGATTTAGCTTATTTTAACAAGTACTATTACCAGCAGCAGATCAGCAGCAACATCTCCCAGGGGTCCGGCTTTAATAAGTCGTTAGTTACTACCGGTGAAACCTATGTAAGAAAGGGAATTGAAGTAACAGTAGACGGGGCTGTTATCAAACGTAAAAATTTTGAATGGCACTCCCTGATCAACTATTCTTTTAATCATAATTATTATGTGGACCTGGACTCGGTTTACACGCCCGATAAACTTTGGATTAAAAAGGGCGCAAGGAAAGATGTATATGTTTCTCAGCCCTTATTAAGAGACCCGCAGGGCAATCTTATTCTTGTAGGCGGACTGGTGGCTTCGAGCCCCTATGAAGCCAATATGGGCTATACCGATCCCAAATTTTCATTTGGTTTTGTGAACAACTTTACTTTCAACAATTTCATAGCAGGTATCAGCATCGATGGGCGCATTGGCGGTATCATGTACGATTATATCTGGAACAAGATGTTCGACAGTGGTACCAATCCCGAAACAGATACCAAGTGGCGGTACGACCAGGTGGTAAATGGCCTTACCAATTATGTGGGAGAGGGCGTAAAACTGGTTTCGGGTGAAGCTACTTACGACAAATACGGGCGCATTCTTACCGATACCCGCCAATTTGCCCCCAATGATGTAGCGGTAGGTTACCAGGCCTTTATGCAGGAGCTGAACAATACAGACAGTTATGAGCATGGATTAAAAAGCCAGTCCTTTGTTAAGCTAAGAGAGATTTCATTAGGCTATAAGATCCCATCCAGGTTGTATAGCAAGGCAGGCATTAAAAACGCTTCGGTGTCATTAACGGCTCAAAACGTATTCCTGTGGACAAAATTCACATTCTCGGATCCCGATCTTGGTAACGAAAACTTAAACGCGCCCTCGCAGCGGATGCTGGGCCTGAACATTAAGCTGGGATTATAAAGTGAATGCGATTGTATGACTTCTAAAAATACACAAATGAAAATTATGTTGAAATATATAATGGTTATGCTCGTCACCGCCATAGTGTGGGCATCGTGCACCCAAAAATTTGATGCCATCAATGCGAATCCCGATGCATCCACCACCTCCACCGCTCCCTGGCTGGCAACCAATATGCTTAAATCCATTACGTCCGATGATATTGCCAGCACCAAAGGGTTCTGCGGGCCTTTTATGCTATCGAAATATGTGTTATGGACCGAGCGGCAGGAAGATCTCCAGTACAATAAAATAGCGCGGACCAGTTTTGGACGATTGAGCGTACTTCGCAATGTGGCGCCGATGCTGGGCTATGCGGCCAATGAGCCCGCTGGTTTAAAAAATTCCTATACGGCGCTGGCGCATTTTATAAGAGCCTGGCAGTTTTACCAGCTCACCATGCAGGTAGGCGATATCCCCTATTCCGATGCGCTTAAAGGCGAAAGCGCTGGGGTCATAAAACCCAAATATGATAACCAGAAGGCGGTATTTGTTGGCATCCTGAACGAACTGGACAGCGCCAATACATTGTTTGCTACGGGCACTGATTTTTCCGGAGATTTTATCTATAAAGGAAGCGTGGATAAATGGCGCCGGCTCACCAACAGCTTTGAGCTGCATGTACTGATGCAGCTGTACAAAAAAACCGGCGATGCCGACCTGAATGTAGTAAACCGGTTTAAGGATATTGTAGCCAGCCGGCCGCTCATGCGCAACTACGATGATAATTTTGCGGTAACTTATGTCAATTCCGCCGGGTATGCCTATCCCTGGAGCAGCACACCCATTCAGCTCAACTCCTTTTCGGGTCAATCCATGGTGGGCGGCGCACTGATTACGCCTTTAAAGGCTCTAAACGACAGAAGACTGTTTTACTATGCAGAGCCCGCCCCCGCCCAGATCACCGCTGGTAAACAGGCTTCCGACTGGGATGCCTATGTGAGCATAGAGGCCTCCGACCTGTTTGCCAATACCACCTCCTCAAGAAATTCCGGCAATTTCTGTGAATTTAACAAACGGTATAAAGAGCTGTTTAATGCAGAGCCTGTAGGATTATTAAACTACTGGGATATCCAGTTTATTTTAGCAGAAGCAACCGTAAGAGGCTGGATTACGGGAACCAGTGCACAGGCTTACTATGCAGCCGGTATACAAAGTTCGATGAACTTCCTGGCCAATTATACTCCTGCGGCTTACAATCATGGTATGGCAATGGATGCCCCTTATATCAACGCTTATCCTGCAACAGCCGCCGTAGCGCTTACCGGCGCTGCAGAAAACCAGATTAAACAGATCATCACACAAAAATACCTGGCCGGATTTTTACAGGGTGTTGATAATAATGCCTGGTATGAAAACCGGCGTACCGGCTATCCTGCGTTTGTTCTGAATCAGAATACCAACCGGAATATTCCCGCCAGCCAGTTCCCTGTCCGCTGGCTTTACCCGCAGCTGGAGCTGGATAATAATGGCACCAATGTAGCTGCTGCCATTCAGTCGCAATACGGCGGCACAGACGATGCCAACCAGGTAATGTGGTTGTTGAAATAGATTGCTTTTGTTCAAGGTTCAAGGTTTAGAGTTTAACTGTTTCGTTAACTTTAAGCCTTGAACTTTTAAACTTTTATCTGCCATGCCGATCGATTTTTCGAGAAGAGACTTTTTAAAAAAGACCAGTTTACTGGCTGGTGGCGCCGGGGTTTTTTCCGTATTGCCGGCGTCCATTCAAAAAGCGATGGCCATTAACCCGGCCAAAGGCTCCAGTTTTGAAGATGCCGAACATATTGTGCTGCTGATGCAGGAGAACCGCTCCTTTGATCATTGTTTTGGCGCCTTAAAAGGGGTGCGGGGCTTTAATGATCCGCGGGTGCTGAAACTTGCTGATGGCAGCCCTGCCTGGATGCAAACGGATAAAAACAAGAACTCCTATCTGCCTTTCCGGCTGGATATGCAGCAAACCAAAATTACCTGGATGGGCGGGCTCCCGCATAGCTGGGGCGACCAGGTGGATGCCCGCAACAACGGGCAATATGACCAATGGCTTAATGCCAAAAGAACCGGTTATAAAGGCTTTGAAGGGCAACCCATGACCTTGGGCTATTATACCCGCGAAGACATCCCGTTTAACTATGCCCTGGCCGATGCCTTTACGGTTTGCGACCAGCACTTCTGCTCTTCGCTCACCGGCACTACACCAAACCGGCTCTACTTCTGGTCGGGCACACTCCGCAAAGACGGTCTGGCCTCCAGCCCGGCGCTGGTACGCAACAGCGAATCGGACTACAGCGCCGAAAGCGACTGGAAGACGCTTCCGGAATTGCTGGAGGAACATCATATTCCCTGGAAAGTATACCAGAATGAAATCAGCCTCCCCTCAGGTCTTGAAGGCGACGCGGATGCCTGGCTCAGTAATTTTACGGACAACCCGCTGGAATGGTTTACCCGCTTCCGGGTACGCCGCTCCCGAAAATATGAGCAGTACCTGGTAAAACAGCTTGCGGCCCTGGAAAAAGAACAACCCGAGCTGGAGCAAAAAGCCATTGAGCAGCCGGACGATCAAAAAATAAAACGCGCGCTAAACGGTTTACAAGAGCGCAAAAAGCGTTATGAAGCCGAGCTCGATCGCTGCCGCAGGGAACTGGCAGAACCATTAAGCGTAAAAGAACAGGCCCTGCACGACAAGGCATTTGCCACCAATGATTTTGACCCGGATTACCACAAAACCGAAACCATCGAATATGATGACCATGGCACAAAACGGAAGATGCAGGTGCCCAAATCGGATGTACTAGCCAATTTCCGGAAGGATGTCAAAGAAGGAAAACTGCCGGCCGTTTCCTGGCTGGTAGCGCCCCAGTATTTTTCGGACCACCCCTCCGCGCCCTGGTTTGGCGCCTGGTATGTTTCTGAAGTACTGGATATCCTTACGCACAATGAAGAATTGTGGAAAAAGACCATCTTTATTCTTACTTATGATGAAAATGATGGATACTTTGACCATGTGCCTCCCTTTACCGCACCGGATTTCCGGAACCCGGCCACAGGCGCCGTATCAGGCAGCATCACCCATATCGATAAGGAATTTGTGACGCTGGATGATGAGATCCGCCTCAAGGGCGTTAGCAAGGCCAATGCCCGGGAGGGCTCCATCGGGCTCGGCTACCGCGTGCCCTTTGTAGTGGCCAGCCCCTGGTCGCGCGGGGGTTATGTAAACTCCCAGGTATTTGACCATACTTCGGTGGTACAGTTTATCGAAAAATTTGCTTCGCGAAAAACCGGGAAAAAATTACGGCTTCCCCATCTTTCCGATTGGCGCCGGGCTGTTTGCGGCGATCTTTCTTCCGTATTCCGTCCTTATAACGGCGAAACCGTAAAACAGCCGGAGTTTCTGAAGCGGGATGCCTTTCTGCAACGCATTGATGAGGCCCGCTACCGCCCCATACCGGAGGGGGTGGCGCCATTGACGGAAGTCGCTATCCGGGCCATCCGGGCCGATTTCAAAAAAACAAGGAACTATTTCATACAGGAAAAAGGGGCAAAGCCATCCAGCGCACTTCCTTACGAACTGTATGCCGATGCATATATGGATGCAGCCCATCAGCAAATAGAACTGGTGTTAAAAGCCGGTACCGCTATCTTTAAGGAGCGGTCCATGGGCAGCCCCTTCTCTGTATATGCCTACCTGCCTTACAAGGATACCGATGGGCGGCCGGTGGTTAACCGCAACTGGTCCTTTGCAGTAGCCGCCGGTGAAACCCTGAAATACCCCATCCCGCTAAGCGGGTTTGCGGGCAAGGAATATCACCTGGCGCTTTTTGGTCCCAATGGTTTTTACCGGGAGTTAAAGGGCCACGCGGCCGAAGCACGCATCACCGTTGAATGCCGGTATGGGATTGCACAGGGCAAACAATACGGACAGGTGCAGCTGTTGCTTCAGAACCATTCAGCACAATCGCAGCCCATCATTGTAAGGGATAACAGCTACGGGCAGCGGAACCTGCTCCGTACCCTGGCTCCGGGAGCCTCGCAGCGCCTCACACTTTTGCTTGAAAAGAATTTTGGATGGTACGATTTTTCGGTATTGCTCCGCAATGATCAGCCATTTGAGCGCAGGTTTGCCGGAAGGGTAGAAACCGGGAAGGAATCATTCAGTGATCCGTTGCTTTTGTGATGGAGGGATGCCACAGAGACCCAGAAACACTGATCTATTGGACCTTTTCAGCCGTCAGGCATCACCGTGTACAAAAATATTTCTGTGCCTCTGTGCTTCAGTGGCATTACTTTATTATTAATACGCCTGAATGAGTACGCTGGCAGGAATTTGTAGCTTTTCATTCAGTTTCCGGATCATTGATAAACTCAGTTTCCTTTTTCCTGTAAGCAGTTAAAGATCTGTGCAGTTTTGAAATGGATCAATAACATTCTTTCAAACTTCTTTTAGAGTCAGGATTTAACCGCAAGGTGCGCCAGGAATTCGCTAGGTTCGCAAGGATATTTAATAGGAACCCGCCGTTGCGGGCATTGCGTATTCACTGCGTCCTTTGCGTTAAAAAGGATTACAAAAAATGTTATGCCCTCCTTTTGAAACCCGCTGCAGATCACAACATCGTAAAATATTTCTGTGCCTCTGTGCCTCAGTGGCATTCACCTTTTTTTTGTACCTTACCTCCTATGTTCCATAAAATACCACTGCTGGCCGCCTGCATATTGTGCGCATTACAAGCATGGGCGCAGCCCTCCTGCGATGTGCTGATCCGGAATGGGAAAATCATTAATGGCACGGGCAACAACTGGTTTTACGGCGATATTGCTGTTGCAAACGGGAAGATCCTGGCCATTGGCAAAAACATTGCCTATAACAGCAAAACCACTATTGATGCCGGTGGCCTGGTTGTGGCGCCGGGATTTATTGATGTGCACACGCATATTGAAGGCGATGAAGACCGGGACCCGCTGGCGCAGAGTTTTATCTACGATGGGGTTACCACCGTGGTGGCCGGCAACTGCGGTGCCTCCAATCTAAATATAGGGCGGTACTTTAACTGGCTCGACTCATTAAAACTTTCAATCAATGTAGCCTCGCTTATTGGTCATAACGATGTGCGCAAGGCGGTAATGGGGCGTGCCAACCGGGCGCCCACAGCTGCTGAGCTTGAAAAAATGCAGCAATTGGTGGCGCGCGCTATGAAGGAGGGCGCGGCGGGGCTTTCTACGGGTCTTATTTACATACCAGGCACCTATGCCCAATCCGATGAAATCATTGCCCTGGCAAAGGTGGTTGCACCATATAATGGTGTTTATGCCACACATATGCGCAGCGAAGGCAACAAGGTTACCGATGCCATACAGGAAGCCCTGCAAATTGGACGGGAAGCAAAGATCCCGGTGGAGATCTCTCACTTCAAGCTCAGCGGCCAGCAAAACTGGGGCCGCAGTAAGGAAACGGTGGCTATGATCGAAAACGCCCGCAGGGAAGGCATCGATGTCACCATTGATCAATATCCCTATACCGCCAGCAGCACTTCCATCAGCACCCTGTTGCCAGACGATGTGCTGGCAGATGGGCAGGATAGCATCCGTGCACGCCTGCAGCGGCCGGAAGTGAGGAAATATGTAATCAGTGATATGCTCAAAAGCCTGAAGCAACGGAAGCTCAAACATTTCAGCTATGCCGTAGTGGCTTATTATAAACCCGATACCAGCTACAACGGTAAAAGCATTGAGCAGATCAACCGGATGAAAGGCCGCAAACACAATGCCCGGGAAGAAGCCCTGACGGTTATTGATATGATGATGAACGGGGGCGCCAGTGCCGTTTTTCATGGCATGAGCGAAGGTGATGTACAATACATCATGAAATATCCTTATGATATGTTTGCCAGCGATGCCTCCATCCGCATCCTGAACGAGGGTATGCCTCACCCGCGCGGCTATGGCACCAATGCAAGGGTGCTGGCAAAATATGTGCGGGACCAAAAAGTAATTTCCCTTGAGGAAGCCATCCGCCGGATGACCTCCTTACCGGCCCAGAAATTTCACCTTACAGACCGCGGATTAATTAAAGAGGGAATGGCAGCAGACATCATTGTTTTTGATCCCGGAAAAGTACAGGACCTCGCTACTTTTGAAAAGCCACACGCCTACTCCACCGGTTTTGTATATGTACTGGTGAATGGGGAAATTACCGTAAACCAGGGGCAGCATACCGGGGAAAGAAATGGGAAAACGCTGCGAAACGGGCGATAAAGGTGCAGCACACCGGTATTCATTGCAGGTTGTAAAAGCCCGGTATACGAAATTACCGCCGCGCTGCGGCTACGGGCGGTTTTGGGCGCTCATGGTTATAAGGGTTAACGGCGCGCTGCGCCTGTTTGCCATTAAAAGATGCCGTTTTTTTGGTGTGAAAGGCTTACCCGTACTGCTGCTGGAAGGCTGTCATAACCAAGCCTGCAACGCAGATTTTATCGGTTCCGCCCCCCGTAAATATTCAGTCGCATCCGATCACGATAGGGCGGAATTTGCCTTGTGGCGGACTAGATCTTTTGCTCCGCTTTTGTGTCAAGCCTGCCCCGACCAATGTCATGTGCGTCAAGTTAATTTTTGCCCCGGGAGCTGCAGCGCAGCGCTGATCCTGTTAGTAAACGACAATACGGGTAATAAAGGTGCAGCGCACCGGTAATCATTGCGGTTTGTACAAGCCGTGCACAGGAAATTACCGCCGCGCTGCGGCTACGGGCGTTTTTGGGCGCTCATGGTTATAAGGATTAACGGCGCGCTGCGCCTGTTTGCCATTAAAAGATGCTGTTTTTTTGGTGTGAAAGGCTTACCCGTACTGCTGCTGGAAGGCTGTCATAACCAAGCCTGCAACGCAGATTTTATCGGTTCCGCCCCCCGTAAATATTCAGTCGCATCCGATCACGATAGGGCGGAATTTGCCTTGTGGCGGACTAGATCTTTTGCTCCGCTTTTGTGTCAAGCCTGTCCCGACCAATGTGGAGGGAACAAAAGTGGAAAAAAATAGGGCACTGGTCTTACTTAGACAGCAGACCTTAATCAATCAGCAAGCCCAAAGAACCTGTTTGACGCGGATAGGAGAATATACGGTACTCTCAGATAACCAAAAAAGGCCGCAGAAAATAAAATTCCTGCAGCCTTTTTTCGATCAGTTATACTTCTTACCGGATAGATTTGTGCATTGACTTTCGCGCAAAGACGCTATGGAGCAAGGGCGCAACGATTTTTACCGGACATTTTTACCCGGCACGGAGTATATTTTATTTACCGGATAAACTCCCGGTCAAACTGGGATAACCATTCTTTGCCCTCCAGGCCCCATTCTGTTTTTACGGGCACTTTCAACCAGTAAAAGATCTGGGCAGCCACATCCCGGGTACGGAGCAGTAAGGGTGCCAGCTGCTGACCTGTAACAAAGGGCGCACAGGGACTATCATCTACCCAACCCCAGGAATAGTCGCCCTGGATCTGAAAATCGTATCCAACCGAAGCCTTATTTTTAAACACCCCCCCGGCCTCTACACCATCATTGGCGGGCCAGTAACCGATGAGATTGGCTATTTGGGGATGTTGTGCCATATCTGTAATACACAGCCCGGCCTTGATCTCGGCTTCCGTGAGCGCTTCCTTAAACATTTTTACCTCTCCAAAATAGATGGGGGTATTTACATCCACCGGTGGCATAAAACCAAGTCTTAACGGGGCCGTAGTGTTTAAAGATCCCTGGGCCGTAATCTCCCTTTTACCTCCACCCGCAATGCCATCGGTAAAGATCTGCATATATCGTTTTCCACCTTCCATATTTACCACAAAGGTTAAGGTATGCCATTTATTATCGGCAATTTCAACATCAGACACATCGGTTTCGATCCAGCCATTACCTGCGGGGTTGCCGACACCGGCCCTCCATTTTCGTTGAACCATCTGGAAGCTCCATCCCACCACGGTCTGATCGCCGCTCGCCTTCTTACCCAGGAAGCGTGTATTGTTATACGATTGATTGGTGGGGATCTTCACCTTTGTTTCAAAGGTGAAATTTTGCTGATCGCCAAAATTATACAACCCCTGGTCATCCGGGATAATAGCATTCACCAACCCATTGCCCGGTGTTCCTTTTATAAGCACCCCGGTACGTTTGCTGCTTTGGATCTCGTAGCCGGTCATCCGCTCATTATAATAGAGCGCAAACATATTCCGTTCTGCTTCAGAAGGCCCTCCGTATTGATTGTCCTTACCGCCATGATTGGAAACCACAATCACCAGCCAGTCTTCCTTTTTGTCGTATTCCGGTCTTGCCTTTAAAGCGGCCATGATTTCCCCTATATAGCCATCGAGTTTGGTAACCGCATCCTTATAGCCGGGGTCCGAAGCAGAAAAAGCGCCCTGTTTGCCCGCCTGGTTCAGCCCGCTAAACTCCAGCACCATCAGGTCCGGGTTTCCGTTCTTCAACTGCGCCACGGCAGAGTCTTTTACCTGTTTATCATCCGTTGTTTGTATTTGTTTTTTAGCATCGGGCAGCAGGGTGGTCAGCCAGCTCTTCCAGGAAGATACGGTTACCGTATTCAAAAGCCCCTTGGAGGAGGTTAACAGGTAGTTCAAAAAACTCGGGTAGGTTTTGATAGCCGCGTGCTCATCGGTGCCCGAGGGGGGGGAGTAAATAAAACTGCTGTCTTTGATCCCATGCAGGTCGTAGGTAACGCCGGTTACAATGGTTTTCCAGGTGGCAGCATCCGTTGTCGCCCTTTCAGAAATGCCATCAAAAGAATACTTACTATGCTTGAGCATTTCCGTAATGGCGGCCGGTTTAAGGGTTTTAAACGCCGGCCCTACCCCGCCATCAATGCCGATCAGCAGTACTTTTCGTCCTCCCCCCTGTGTACTGTCTCCGGTTGACTGGTCTTCAAAAACGGGGGGCGGGTCTGCATATTTTGTGCAGGACACTACCGTGAGCGCCAGCATACCGGCAAAAAACAACCACTTTATATTTTGTTTCATATCAATCTTCGTTTTACTTTTTTGGTCTTTCCATCATTGCATATTCCGTTGTTCTCAGGGTTTTATTACGTCCACTTCCGCCATGGAGCAAAAAATGCCATTCGCCGGTTGGAATATATCGTCTGTAGTGGGTACGGTAAGGCGCAGGTACCGGGCCGTAACGGTGGAGCTAAAGCCCAGGCTTTGCGGGGTATTATCAACCGTCAGCAGGTAGGGACTACCCGATGCCGCTGTCCAGTTCACCGCATCATTGCTGGTTTCAACCGTAAGGTTTTTGATCTTTCTAAAGTCGCCGCTCGTTTGACGCTGGGTAAACATAATACCATTGATCTTCAGGCGGGAGCCAAAATCAATCGTGATCCAGTGCGGTGGCGTACCAATAGCAGCCTGCCACTGCGGGTGCCAGAAAGTATTTACGTTACCATCAATGATAGCGCTTGCCAAACCATTGGGAGGCCCTTCCCCATTGGGTTCCTGGGAGCTAAAGGCGAGGATAGACCAGTTGGATTTGGCATAAAAATCGGGATCAAAGAAATCATCACCCCCCGTGCGGGTAATGGGGTTATACTCCCATATTTTCTGGGTCATCAGCGGCAGGTCTTCCATTTTACCCAACGAAATATTGCTGATAGCAATACCCCAGCGCTGGAAAAAGATCTTCCAGTTTTGGCCGGTATAATTACATAATGTTTCGTAGAAAAAGTCCTGCTTATCCTGGTCCGATAATGAGATCCGGTTGGCCCTCCGGGCTTTTTTATACAGTTCGGTTATAAAAGCCCATCCATCTTTTTGGCCCGGAAATCCCCAGTTGGCCGGTATCTTATCAATGATCTGTACAAAGGGGGTTACTCTTGCAAAAGGATCGTTTACGCGCGCATCTGATCCATTAAACAGCTTTACAGCAATCGTAGTATCTTTTGCAAAAGCGATGGCATTTTCCATACTGGCGGCCAGTTTATCATTTTTAGGAGGCCATGCCAGGGGATCGTTTATCTCGTTGCGGTGCGCTGCTTTAAAGGCAAACAGGAACCCGGTGGCTTCTGCCAGGCTGTTCCAGCTCCAGTAAAGGGGTTGCTGGTTGTTATGCCCCAGCTGGTGAAAGGTACCCCAGGCTCCGCCCTTTTTCAGGGCATCCAGGTTGGTGAATTCATCAAACCAGCCCCGGTCGTTATAGGTAACCACGGGGTAGCCGGAATGCGCATACCCTCTTGAGGGCTGTATATCCTGCACGATCCGCCAGGGCAGCAGGGGCGCCTGGTCTCTTTCATCAACCGGGTTTTCTTCCAGGCCCTGCCATTTGTAAAAATCTTCCAGGATGGCTCCATCCCACTCGGTCATTAAAGCGGTGGGGTCGGCAATGGGATACTGTACGCAATAGTCCCGGGGCACTACAAACACAATATTTTTAGAGCGCAGCTCAATATAGGGCACGCAGGATTTGGCAATAGCGGCTTTCCAGTCGGCATTAGAGGTAACCCCCAGCACAAAATCCGGCGACTTTACCACATTGCTGAATTTGATGGGCACGGGCTGTTCAACGGGCCGTGCCGGTATAATATAAATAGGTCCGCCATAAAGATTGCGCACAAAATTACGCCCCGGCGCTAACTGAACACGGCTCACAATAACGGGGTCCCGCAGCGGGTTTGCAATAAAAGACAGGTCATCCGTCCAGGCCCCTATTTGTACCGACAGGGAGTATTCCGTTGAAGGAATGTCGATAATCACCAGCTCACCGGGCGCTGCATAGAGGCCGGTACTGAACTGGGGATCCGGGGGGCGGGTAGTGCGGAGAAATTCCGCCACATACTCATATTTGAGGTCCATGTTCAAACTCACATCCACCCTGGGTTCTTCCTTACAAACCAGCCCCGGAAATACCCGGGCCTTATCAAACTTACTGGCATCAATAGTAGCAATGGAAGTATCGATGGTAATGGAAGGACCATCTGCACCCTTATTTTGTGTGCCGTCTTCGCTGATGCCCGGGCTGCTTTTGCGGCAGGATACCATCAGTACCCCCGGCAGCAGCAGGATCAGCATATATTTCTTAAATATTTTCATCTGTTTATTTTTTTGTTGATGGCCCATTTCGTGCACGGCATCCTATTTATTTTATTCATTATTGCAAATCATTAAAAGCCGGTATCCAGTAGCGCCCATCCAGCTTCCAGCTATCCGGCACCGCAATGCCCAGCCACTGGTATACCTGCAGCGATACATCCACCACATTGGGTACCGTTTTGTACACCGCCGGCTGAATCAAGGGGCACACTTTATCCGTTACATCTACAAAATTAGTGGGGCTGTAGGTGCTCAGCGTAAAGGGGTGCTTGTTTTTACTACGGTCCTCCAACAGGGTCAGGTTACCTTGTGTTACCGGGCTGGTACCGGGCCAGAATCCTAAAAGATAATCATTATAAGGGTCATCTCCGGCAATCTCGGTTTTACAATAGTTGCTTCCGATATAGCTTTCGGGCAGGTCCGTATTATAGATCCGGATATCGGTAACCAGGTAGTCGCTCAGGTTGGTATTGTTATCCGGTATCAGGTTACCCACGGTAAGCGGCTCCGGGCTGTTGATGTTGCCCCAGTCGGTAATGTTCCGGTTGCTCTGGCTCACGCCTGTATAAAGCGCCCCATCGGTATAGGTATATACATTGCGTGCCGCGCCTTCCTGTTTGATCACCGCGGTTAATGCATGCCATTTACCATCGGAGATGGCATGACCTCGGACCTGGCGGTTGCTGGTACCCTTGGGATTATTACGCCCAAAATTGATTTGCCAGTAGTTTCCTTCCAGGAAAAATACCCAACCTGGTTTGCCACCTGAAAAACCGGCTCTTTTTGATAAAAACGCCGGGTAGCCATAGCTCCCCTGGGGGATGCGCACTTTACACTGGATGGTATAACTGCCTGTTTCGCCCATATCATACAAACCACCATCATTAAACACCCGTGCCCGCTTGTTTTGCGCCTGGGTACCGTTGTACACAGGAGCAGTGCCCGCGTAGGGCACCCCTTCCGGCTTGTTGTACTCTTTTCTTACAAAGCGGGGATTAAAGGAAAAAAAGAAGGTGTTATGCCGTTGATCATTGAACGCATACCAATAACCGGCCCCGGGATCGTAGCCGGTATTGCTTCCCTTGTTGGAAGTGATGATCACCATCCAGTTTTCGCTTTTATAAGACTGCCGGGATTTGAGGGCCTCTAAAATTTCACCGATGTATTGATCCGTGGTGAGCACCGCAGCCTTATACCCCGCATCTTCCGCCGAATAGGAACCGGCAAGGCCAGCGGCATCCACATCGCCAAACTGCACCAACATAAAGGCGGGATTCTGGCTTTTAAGCTCGGTAACCGCAGCATTCTTTGTTTCTGCATCGGAGGCCAGGGCCTTTTTTTCAGTAGCATCCTTTGCCACTCCATCGGGGATCAATGCAGCACTGCTGAACGATACCGTACGGGCCGTTGGGTTAAAGGCTTTGATCCGGGTAAAAAGACTGGGATACTGCGCAAAATTATTGGTAGCAAAATCATTGCCGGTTACCTGGTGCTTGGCGCTGTTTACCCCTGTTAGCAGGGTGGCCCAGCCCAGGGCATTGGTTTGCTCAATATTGTCTGGATTCGACAGGCCATCCCAGGAGTACATAGAAAAACTGGTAAGGTTATTTAACGTGGGGGGGTTAATATCCCGCACTTCGCTTCCAACGCCGCCATCCACTTCTATCAGCAACACCTTCCGGTTAATGACGGTTTCATCAGCACCCGGGCCGCCATCCAGCGGGTTGGGAAACGGCTTGTTGCAGGCCACCATGGTCAGCCCCAAAAGCAATAACAAAGCCGTTACATTCCTGGTATAAAAAGTATGCATCTTCCGTAATGATTTATAATATTCATTGTTTTATTTTCCGCCGGGGCACCGCTGTACCTGCACTATGGAGCAATTCTTATTTTTACAATGTTCCCCACTTCTTTGTTATCAAACCGCTCAAAATCTCCTACAATAAAGAGGACTTTTGAGCCATTCACGCTTGGCCGCTCCAGTATAGCGGAGATCCTGCCCCGGAACATGCCCATAGCATTACAGCCAGCGGCCAGGGTGCCATCGGGGTTCAGGATGGCCATGCCCTCCCTTACAATACCATCGTATTTGCTAAAACCGCCGGATATAATAATTCTTCCATCCCTTAGCTGCCCGGCATAGGATATCCCCGTGCCGTCAATCTCCTTTAACTTGAAGCTGGTGTCCACGCTGCCGTCCTCGTTAATCATCACCACTCCGTTGGCGGGCTGTCCATTATAATTTTTAAATCCACCCGTCAGCATGATCTTGCCGGTAACTTCATTATAAACGATCTTGCCGATGGCTCCATCGGCGCCGGCCTGGCCGGCGTTAAAACTTTCATCTACCAGCCCGGTAACCGCATCGATCCTGGTAATATAGTTCACTCTTTTTTTATTAAAAGTGGTGAACCCGCCCACAACGATAAAACTTTCATCCGGCAGGCGGATGGCATCATAAATATACCCGTTGCCCGTTTCATAACCCTTCTTCAAAATGGGATCATAGTTGAATGAAGAATCAAATTCCCCGGCATGCTTCATGCGGACCAGCTGGTTGGTCATCACATACTGATACTGGTAACTGTACTTGGTAGACCGCTCATATAAAACATTGCTGTAGCGGTTAAAATTACCAATTGCAGTATACGTGTACCGGCCATCAATTTCCTTATAAAACAGGTTGGAGATTACGGTGGTAAAGCCGCCTCCAAAGCTCTGGAGCCCGGCATTAAAGATGGGTACCAGGGCCTTACTATCGTTCGGGCGGTTATCCGGGTCCTGGTTGATCACATCCACGGAAGTACGCTCCAGGGCGCCGTTGCGGCCCGTAAAAATAGCCAGACCGTTCAGGTTATTGATGGTATCGCACCTGGAGAAGCTGCCGGCGACCAGGTACTTTCCGTCCGGGGTTTCTGCTACGGCCGTTACCGGCCCGTCCAGCCCCAGTTTACCCATCTTAAACCGCTCTTCACCCGTAGAAAAATCGCCGTTGCCATTGATAACGGCAATGCGGGAAACGGCATCATTGGTGGTAGCCGCACTTTTATAATCGGTAAACTCTCCATAAATAACCAGGGAATTGTCATTGCCCCTTCTTGAAAAAATACCGTTGATAGGCGCATTGGCGCGATAGGCGCCAGTGTTAAAATCCGGATCAATGGACACTTTACCCGTTACGATAAATGCAGGGCCAAAATAATACTCATTATCGATAAGGATGGAGGATCCGCCGGAACTGGCATTCTCCGGCACTTTGACATCTATGGCATCTTCCCGTACAGCTACCACTTCTGCCTCCATCTTATTGATGAAAAACTTAAACTGGCCTTTTTTCCCATCCAGGCCTTTTACGTTAAACGTGGTTACAATACCCGCCGCACCGCTGGCCGGCGAGGGCTTATCGCTCAAAAATTTAACTAAGGGCAGGGGCGAGGGCGGGTATACCTCGGTAGCCTTAACCGTATCTTTTTTGCAGGCGCTGCAAAAAAGCAACAGGGCAGAAAGAAAAAAACAAATATGCTTCATAACGTCAATTCAATTTTTTTAATAAACACTAATCGATCCCGGCATTGAAGGCATCTAAGTAAAAATCAATAGGTATAAAGCCAAAAAAGGTGGTGCGGAAAATGGTACCATCCCCTTCATCATTACTATAGGCCTCAGAAGTGTAGGCGCTCAACGCATGCACATAGCCATTTTTGGGCTTTATATTTACAGAGGCCACATCTACATTCCTCCAGCTAAAATAATCGCGCGCGGCCGCTTCCGAGGGAATATAACCCAGCTGCAGGTAGCGGTAGCCCGCATATTTTACGCCGCCGGCATTTAGTTGTATTACCCCCACATTCATGAGCTGCCCATCATAGGCCGCATATACCTGGCCGGGGAAGGCAGAAAGGTTCTCGGGATCCAGCTGGGGATAATCGTTCATGGATTTAGCCCCTTTAAACAGGTAGCGGCAGAGGTATTTTTTCCACACGGCGGGCTTGATCTGCTCCATACGGGTTACCTGCGGCCTTCCCTGGGCTCTGAGCTGAAAGTTTACTTCATCCAGTGTGGCCCTGATGGTGGTATCCACCGGCGCGTAAAAAGTAATGGTTTCCGAGTTGAACACATTTTCCATCCCGGTCATTTTGATGATCTTTACGATGGAATCAAAATAATGCGGTTTTGACTGAAGATACTCCAGCACGGTACCATTAAACTCCGGCGAGAGGGTGCCGGTATCCCGGTAATAATCTTTTTTACAACTGCTGCCCAGCAGCAAGATTGCCAATACCAAACAATAACCTGTAACTATTTTACGCATCTCAATCATTTTATGGTTGTTATCAAAGCCAGGCCCTTAGTTAAGCCAGTACTGGTTTAAGACAATATCCGGGTTATTGTCCCGGGCGGCGGGATCAATGGGCCAGGTCCAGGCGCCTGCCTTAAACTGCTCGGTAGAGCAATGATAGCCGTAGCGGTACTGCGGGTCAATGATCCGTTTGGTACGCACCACATCATACCAGTACTGGGCTTCGCCCATAAACTCGCGGCAGCGCTCATAAAAAATATTATCCAGCAGCGGCTGCTCTCCTTCGTCCAGGAAGGCCGTTGCCCCCGCACGGGCCCTTACCTCGTTTACCAGCCGGAGCGCCTTACCCCTGTCGCCCAGGTGGGTAAGCGCTTCCGCCTGCAAAAGGTTTACATCCGGCAGGCGAAATACGATCTGGTTATCATCCGGGTTTACATCCTCCGCATTTTCGTTGGCATATACGTTGGCATATTTGAGCATGATGAACTTGCCCGTGCCGGAGTACATAGTAGCGGGATTAAACCAGGCGGTTTTACGCAGGTCCGGCTGATCCTGGGGATAAAGTTCGAACATAAAACTGGGAATATAATAGATATAGCTATCATTGATGCCCGCCCGCTTATAGGGCGCATAGAGCACATTATCCGAAAAAGCGCTCCAGCCGAAAGACTCGCCATAGTTCACGTTCTGCGGAATTTCAAAGAGCCCCTCGCGGCTGCGGCCTTTAAAGATCTCCTTGGTGCGCGTCAGCGGCAGCAGTTCATAAGCCTGTTTGCCCCCCTCGTTCCAGAGCTCATCGCCCAGGGCATCTACTTTTTTATAATAGCCTTCTGCGTTCACCTCATCAAAAGCCGCCAGCCACATATTGATGTGCATCTGCAGCACAATAGCCGAGCCCCTCATGGCTCTTACGGCCAGGTGGGCGGGGTTATCATAGGTCCAGGGCAGGCCCTTGCGGTATTTATCCAGGTCGGCCGAGCAGTTGTTCAGCACTTCGGCCATGGACTTTCGCCGCAGGCTGCCGTTAAAATAGGGTTCTGTATAGTAGGGAACATCGCCATAGAGCCGCACCATAAAAAAGTAGCAGATATTACGCATAAAAGCAGCCTCACCCAGGTAACGGGCCTTGTCCGCATCCGACATGGAAGGATCATCGATACCCGGTATACGGTCAATGGCAATATTGGCCGATGCAATGGTCTTAAAAAAACGGTCCCACTGGGTAAAGCGTTTGGTATGCCAAAAGTCAGTGCTGTAATTTACAACGGTTCTGATGTCATTGTTGGTCAGGTACCCGAAATATTCCCTTCCGCCGCCCGGGTGCACGAGAGGGGCGCCCCTCAGATCGCCCGTCCAGCACAGGAACGGGAATTCGCCGGTACCGGAAGGCGCCGTCATATCCGGGCGAAACACCGCCTGGCGAAACAGCTCATACAACCCATTGGTATACCGCTCCACATCCGATTTATTGCGCCAGAAATTATTACCGGAGAGGTCGCTGGGCGGGTTCAGGCTCAGGAATTTCTTACAGCCGAAATTACCCAGTAACAGCCACCCGGCCAAAATGATATATACGATTTTTTTCATCATTGCTCTGTTTTAAAATTGAACATTAATACCGGCCGCGTAGGTTCGTGCAGAGGGGTATCCCCCGGAAACATCCCGCCCCAGGGAGGTCACATTTTCAGGATTGGGCCCGCTGTATTTGGAGAAGGTATACACATTATTGGCCGATAACGTAACCCGGAGCTGCGAAATGCCGTAGCGTTGTGTAAACTGCCGGTCCACCATATATCCCAGTACAATGGAGCCTATTTTAAGATAGGAGCCATCCTCCATAAACAGGGTCTGGTTGGTACGGAAGGGGCTCAGGGTACCCGCCCGGCGAAAATCGAAGGGGTTGGGATACTGGGCGCCCGCGGTACCCACGGAGCGGTCCGCATTCAGGGGTTTCCAGTAATTATACTGGTCAATGGGCGTTAACCCTCCGTTGCCGCTTACATTAAAACCATACGGGTTGCTGTATTTCTGCAGCTGGGAGGCGGTTACTGCATTCAATAAATCCCTTTTGTACACGTAGGCCATATTAATGCTTAAGGAAAGCGACCGGTTTAGCATCAGCTCGTTCAAAAGGCCGCCAAAGAACAGGGGCTCGGGGTTGCCAATAGGCTGCAGGTCTTTGCTGTCAATAATATAGTCCCCGTTCACATCTACCCACCTGGGGTCACCGCCCTGGAAGTAGAACCCGGACCCGATGCCCAGCTGCTGGCGTTTACCGGTAGCAGGGTTTACGGGCACATCGGCCGTGCTGGCATAAATGCCATTGGTATAATACAGCAGGTTGGATACAGGGTTGCGGCCCAGGCGCTGCACAATGGGCACGCTGCCGCCCGCATCAGTAACAGACGCTTCCATTTCGCGCAGCCCGTCCGGCAGGCGGGCCAGTATGCCGCGGTTGTGGTTGCCTGTTACCCGCACCGTCCATTGCAAGGGTTTTTCCGGTTTAAAGATCCGGAAGGTAAAGGTCCAGTCGAGCCCCTTATTTACCAGGCTGCCGGTATTGGTGGCTTTGCGGTCAAAACCGTTGGTATTATTGAGCGGTATATTAATGATCTGGTTATCGTTGGAGCGGTAATAGGGCTCGATGCTTAGCTCCACCCGGTTCTGAAACAGGCCCAGATCCAGCCCCCCGGTGATGTCCGAACCGATTTCCGGCAAAAAGTCCGGGCTGGGGATATTTCCAAAATCGATGTTAACCGTGGGGTCGTTATTATACTGAGGGCCGTAAATATATTTCCCATACACATTAAAAATGTTTCCGCTGGGCCTTATGTTACGCCCCCAGCCCATCCGGATGCCTCCATAGCTGAGCCAGGAAACATTTTTAAACCAATCTTCCTTGCTAAAGTTCCAGCGGCCGCTCACGGTAGGGCTCTTGGTATAGCCGCGGGAGGGGCCGTTGATGGAAGTTCCATCCAGCCGGTAACCCAGGATTAATACATATTTTGTAGCGAAGTTATATTCTACGGTACCGCCATAGCCATGCTGGCGGCTATCCGTCATGGAAACGGTACCCCCCTTGGCACTGCCGCCATTGGCGCCAATGGGCCCTTCGATCTGGTCATCCGGCGTTTGGGAGAGCTGCATCACATTGGCCTTTGCCCCGGAGCTGGATACTTCATTAAACACATAGGCGCTCACCGTATGCGTTTTGTCTTCACTACCAAAGGACCGTACATAGTTCAGCATGGTACGGTTATTGAGCTGGTAGCTGCGATCATTATAATTATCTGCCCGGGAGGAGCCGTTATTAAGGTATGAGGGGGTAAACCGGTCGGAGGTACCGGAGTTGAATCCGTATCCCAGGTCATTCTGCAGCTGCAGCCCTTTTATAAGTTGATACCGGATCACCAGGTTAGAGAGGATATTGGTATTCTTATTATGATCCCGGATGTTTTCGCTGCTCAGCACGGCGTTGTTGTTTGAAAAAAGCGAGGGGGGCGGCAGCAGCGATGAGGCATTGGATCCGGAAGCAACGCCCGTTTGAAACAGGCCCACACCGCTCCCGTTCTGCTTGGTGCCCAGCCCGCCCATCAGGCTGGCGATCATCCTGAATTTGTCTGACGGCTGATAGGTGGCGTTCATATTAATCTGGTACCGGGTAAAGCCCGTATTGCGGATGATCCCGTTTTCCTTATAATAGTTCAGGTTGGTTTTATAGCTGAATGCCCTGTCACCTCCATAAATGGAAATATTATGCGTTTGGTTAAAGGTATTACCATAAAAATAGTCCTGCCAGTTGGTGGAGTTATTGTAATAGGCGTTGAGGCTATCCGTTAAATATGGAAACAGGTAGAGCAGCTGCCGCGATTTCTCGGGGGATGCGGTATCATAATCCATAATGGTGCGGATGCGGATGGCCCTTTCCTCGGCGCCCCCCAATACCTGCCGCAGCCGGGGCGGCGTGTTCAAAAAGAAGTTGGCAGAATAGCCCACCACGGGTACTTTGGAACGCCCTCTTTTGGTAGTAATAATGATAACTCCATAGGTGGCTTTGGCGCCGTACTGGGAGGTGGCTGTAGCATCTTTCAAAAAGTCGAAAGACTCAATATCTTCCGGCGGTATCAGGGATATCGGGTTGATACCGGTAGACCCGGTCTGGTAGCCGTACTGGTAACCGGAGTTTACATCTACCTGCACCCCATCGATCACAAACAACGGGGAGGTAGGTGTTAACATACCATCTGAAGATACGCCGATGCTGGAACTACCCCGGATATTGATGGTGCCCATGGCCCCCGGAGACCCGGTATTGTTCTGAATGTTTACCCCGGCCACACGACCCTGGAGCAGCGACATTACGTTGCCCGCGGGTATATCCTGGATTTCCTTACCGCTGATGGAAACACTGGAGCCGGTTGACAGCTCCCTTTTGGTTTGCCGCAGCCCCTGTACCACTACCTGGTTCATGGGGTTATCCTTCGTCTTCATTACTACCTGCATGCTATCGATGACATTGCCCACCTTCTGGGTTGTTGTTTGAAAACCAATAGAGGAAAATACCAGGTTGGTACCAATGGGTACGTTTACGGTAAACCTTCCCAGGGTATCGGTTTGGGCCAGGTGATTGAGGGCTGATTCCTTACCCCTCGACACCGTTACCCCCGACATGGGTGTTTGAGAATCGGCATCGATCACCGTTCCGCTAACCTTTACATTGCCCTGCGCCGATGCATGTTCTGCCTGGAAAGCGAACAGCAGTAATACAAGGCTTATGTGCACTATGGCTCTCATATCGTATAGTTTATTAATGCTCATCAACATCCTGTGCATATCCTGAAATTAATCGTTGTCAAATTTTGGATTATCCGTTATAAACGCAAATACGATCTCCCAGTTTCCGGGCTCATAAATAGCAAAGTCGAGGCCCAGCAAACCGTTGTCTGCAAAACCGCCAAATCCAAGGCGGTTAAAGGAAAACCGTACCTGTGCCCGGTCGCCGGCGGGGGTTGTATACCGGGTGGGTAAGCTGATGGCCGGCAGCGGGTAGGCTACATCATAGGTAACCTCGGTGGCCGTCTTGCGCATATTAAACCCGTGCACCAGGTGCTCCCAGTCGGTGGTAGCAAAACGGGCAGGATCGATGGGTTTAAAAAGGGTATCCAGGAACCGGAAGGTGAGCGTATTGCCCGAAAGATCCGGCCGGTCTACCTTACGGATATAGACCTGGATATCAAAAGGCGCCAGGTACCGGTCCTTGGTGGTGCCCTTTATATTGATACGGGTGGGGTATACACCATTGCGTACGGGCTGGCCGGTAATGGCATCGCGGTTGGAGGGCTCAAAGGGCCGCTCATAAAAAGGCTGCAGCTTCAGGTCCCTGAAGTACTTTCGCCCGCCGGAGTTGGATAATTCCACATCAAAACGGTAACCGGAATCCGGCTGGGGTTTGATCAGCGCGGCCCTCGACTCGGACCACATGGTGATGGTACCGCTATGTTCCCCGATATCAAAAAGCGGCCGGTACTGGATCTCTCTTTTCGCTTCAATTTCGGCTACTGATTTTTCGTTGCCATCATAAGCCGCCTTCCATATTTTTACGGGGAAAACGTCGGTAAGCTCCGGCGCCGGCAGGCCATTCCAGCGCCGCGCGTTCACGATCTTAAAGGTAGACGGGAAGGTAGTGGCTCCCTTAAAAAAGTTATCCTGGTAAAAAGTAGTGCGCCCTAACACCGGCTGAAACACGGGTGTGGTAAAGCGGCTATTGTCTCCTACATTCTCTCTTTCCTCCGGCAGGTTCTTACCGCACGACACTGCCAACAGCGCCAATGCCGCCAGGCCCGTCCAATATGCGAATGTTAGTTTTCTGTACATATATCTTTCTTGTGTCATGATGATTGCTGGTTAATTAATGATCGGGTCTCTCCGGTTCATGGCCCTTACAAAATCGGATCCGAAACCAAAATCATGGCCGGGGGGTAGCAGGTTGATCACCGCGTTGGATGCTTCAATATCTACCACCATCGTGTTTACACGGGTCCAGTAACGGGTAAAGATCTTTTTGGTACTGTCGGAACCGGGGTAGCTGAAGATAATGGAAAGCGGACCTCCGCCCACGTATCCCGAAGCATCGGAGTATCCCAGCTGCAGCTGCATATCGAAATTGTATTTTACCGTGGGCAGGAAAATACCATCGGTAGTATGCCGCAGGTCTGCGGAATGATGTTTGTCTTTAACCATATAGCGGCATAAAAAAGTATCCAGCACAACGGGGTCCATGCTGGCGATGGAAACCGGCGGCATTTGGGGCACTGAATCTCTCCGGGCTATATTAATATTGCCGATGGCCAGCGAAAAGCTCCGGTTATTAACCGCAAACAGCGTAAGATTCTCTGTTTTGAGCGTATCGCTAAGGCCGTTGATCCGGCTGATGGCCAGCAGCATGGAATCATAAAGACCGGGCTGCGATTGCAGGTACTCGTAAGCGGTGCCGGCAAATTTGCCCGCTGTTGGCTGATCATCGCGGTAGCGGTTATCCGTTTTTGTACAGCCGGCATACCCCAGGCCCAGTGCCAGCAACAGCAGCCAGGCCGCTCTTTTGGGCTTCAAAAATGTATACAGCAGATCCTTCATTGTCTTACAATTTTTTATTTCCAGTAGGTATTTTGTTTCAGATCGGGGTTCCGGTTCAGCACATCCTGGGCAACAGGCCAGTAAATACCATCGTTATCGAGGAGCTTATTAAATTCCGGGTTATTCCTGCGGATGCGGTTGTACCTTACAATATCATACCAGCGCCAGCCTTCTCCCATCAGCTCCCGGCGGCGCTCATCAAAAATATCTTTCAGCACATCGCCATTTTCCGAAAGTGAAACGCCCTTCAGATTCCGGTTGCTTCTTATACCGTTTAAGATGGAAAGCGCTGTTCCCTGGTCGCCGATGGCGGCATAGGCCTCTGCCCTCAACAGCCGCAGCTCCTCCAGGCGGGTAAAAATAATGGAAGAGTTAAATACCGCATAATCGCCGGTACCCGTACCACCATCCGCCACCCTTATCTTTTTGAAAACAGGGATCTCCGCGTTGTAATTTTCAAAATAAGTGGTATAAAGCAGGGGCGGCGTATAGCGGTTATCATAACCAAACCGGTCATCATTACCGGCGGCGGAGGGAAACAGCTCGGCAATCACATCCTTGGGCACATAGATATCCGGCAGCTGTTTCGACATGGTAAAATTCACCGTATTGGCCAGTGTGAGTTGTTCAATATGGCCGGAGATGGTGGTTTCCTTTTGGTTCTTTGGAAACCGGAAACCCAGTATCTGCCGGTAGTTATCGGTGGCATCGCCCGAAAAAAGTCCGGTAGGCGATGTAACAAAGGCTACGGAACTGGCGGAAACATTGCTCTTAGAAAAATTGCTCTCAATAAAGTCGGTATAGATCACCACTTCTGTATACTGCCCCTTCCAGGCGGCAATATGGGCCAGCAGGGCATAGGCTGCCAGGCGGGTAACAGGAGCATTCAGCCACTGGCTTTGGCCATAACCATAATAGTTGGGCGGAAATTTCTGCTCCGGATCGGATCCTGAATAAATATAGGGCAGGTTGTCTGCAGCGGCAATCAGCTCCTGTTCCGCAAAGGAAAGGATCTCGTTTTTGTCGGTACGCGGCAGGGCTTCAAAATTGCCGCCATCGCCCGAAGAGGTCGTAAACGGCACATCGCCCCAGATGCGCACCATATAAAAATAGGCGAAGGCGCGCAGCGCCCGGGCCTGCGCCACATCTAATTTATAATAGGCCTCGGTATACCGCTTGTCTGCCAGGCATCCTTCCACCCGCTCAATAAAGACATTGGCCGCATTGATCACCGCATAAAGCCGGCGCCAGTTGGCTACATTCTCCAGTAAGGGATAGGCCGCTGTCAACTCCCCGTCTACCACCGCTTTCAGATCCTGCCGGGATACCGATCTGAAATCGCCTGCCCTTAGCTCGCCCCACATCCAGTGGGCATTATTATCGGCCAGTGCCGCGCGAAAGAGGCCATAAATTCCGATAAGACCGCTCCGCGCATTTTCAAAGCTTTGCCAGGAGCCCGCCTCATCAGCGATGCGCGATGATTTTTTGTCGAGCAGCTTATTGCAGGAAAACAGGAGACTGCCAAAGAGTACTGCCGTAAAAACAAATTTCAGCTTATATAACATTCCGATGTTTTTAATCTTTTTAAAAATTTAACCTGAACCCAACGATCACCGAGCGGGGCATCCGCAATCCAAAACCGGTATATATCCCATTGTAATCTGCCAGTTCGGGATCATCGCCTTTGAATTTTGTAAACGTCAGCAGGTTGGTACCGGTAATGTACACCAGGCTTTGCCTGAATTTTTCAAAAAGCTTTGAATGATTCCTGGCTTTTGAAAAATCATAGCCCAGCGATACGGTCCGGAGTTTGAGGAAGGAAGCATTATCCAGGAACAGGTCCTGGTCTGCCCGGTAAGGCAGCACGGAGCTCCAGGGATTGTACTGCGGATAACCGGAGAGGTCCATCTTTTTTTCCCAGAAGGTGATCTCTTTTACAGAGTTGATATTGTTGTTGGCCTCCACGTTTACAAAATCCAGCCGGTTGGCCGCATACTGGTTCAGCACATTGCGCCCGCCTACATAATAGAACTGGAAATCCAGGTTAAAGGCTCCGTGGGTCAATGTACTTCCAAAGCCCCCGGAAAGTTTGGGCATATAATTTCCGGCCAGCACTTTATCCTTTTCATCGATCACATAATCATTGTTCTGATCCTTCCAGCGCGGGTCGCCGGCCTTCAGCGTCATGCCCCGGTAGCTCATGGGTTGGTTGGTATTAGGGTTCAGCGGCACTTCATTATCGCTGTTATAGATCCCGTTGTTTTCAAACATCCAGAAGGCATCTACCGGCTTTCCTGTTTGGAGTTTACTGCTACCCAGCACCAGCTCCTGCAAACCATCCGGCAGCGCCGTTACCTCGTTGCGGTTATAATTTAAATTGGCATTAAAAACCCAGCCCAGCTTTCCGGCTTTTTCGTTCAGGATGCTGGCATTTACCGAAAGATCCAGTCCTTTATTATTAACTACCAGCCCGGGTTTATACACCCCGGTGTAGCCCCACTCGGAGGCTACGGGTATGGGAAGCAATGTTTGCTTATCATCCCGGTTATACACCGCAATACCGGCCTGCACCCGGTTGTTCAGCAATGCCGCGTTTAAACCCAGCATCAGTTTTTCGTTATAGGCCCAGGGCATGCCGTATCCTACCCATCCACTGGTATAGGGCCTTGTAAGACCCGGTATGCCTACATAGGAGCCCATGGCCGGCTCACCGCTCCAGCCCATATCTACCCGGTAAATAGCTCCTCCGGAAAAGCGGTCGTCTGAAAGTAATTTACCCAGCCGGCCCCAGGAAAGGTTCATCTTTAAAGCGCTGAGCGTATTGCCGGGCGTAAGCAGGTTTTCGGTCAGGTTCCACTCCAGCGCGCCGCTATAGCTGGTAAACCAGCGGCTGTCTGGCTGCATAAAGGAAGATCCGTCATGCCGTACGATCCCGTTAAAGCTAAATGCATCTCCCATTTTCCATATCGCGTTTCCAAAAAAGGACACCAGCGCCGATTCCATCCGGGCCGGGTAGTATTTAACCCGGAACCCCTTGGGAAGCAGGTAGTCACTGGCGCCGCCATCACCGTTCACCATATTGATCTTGATAAAATCATTGGGGCCCTTAAAGCCGGAAGCGTACTCATACTTGTTTACATCAGTTGTAACGCTTTGTCCGCCCTTGATGGTGAGGGATTGTTTGGGAGCAATATCAAAGGTATAACCCAGGGTATTGGAGAGCAGTACCCGCTGGTTATAGCCAAAATAGCCGGATACAAAATTGTTTTCCTCCAGCAGGGTGGTGGGCCAAAAGGCATCCCGCATATTTTCATTATAGTCAAAGGCCAGGCGCCCATCGTAATTCACTTTGCCGATATTGGCCGTTAAGGCCAGGTAGCCCTGTATACTATTGGTAATATTGTCGTCCACCACTTTATCAAACTCTCCCAGGTAAGCACCGTAAAGGGTTTTATTGGGGGTAAGCGGGTTGGTCAGATCGGGGATATAACCCTGTTCGGCGATGCGATCGCGGATATTGCGGTTACGTTCCCTGGAGAGGCGGGTAAAGTTGATCATACTGGAAACCATCAGCCATTTTATGGGGGCTACATTAATGAAAAAGGACCCCGCATAGCGCGACAGCGAAGTGTTGTCCACATCCGATGCATTCTTCATGGCGCTTCCGAAGAACCGGAAATTGGCTCTTTCTACCCCACCGCTCAGGCTAAAATCCGCGGCATACACAGGTGTGTTTTTATAATACAGATCCGTCCAGTCCGAAGGACCATAATAATTGGCATTGGTGGAATCCCTTAAAAAGGCGGGGTATCTCAGGCGATCGTTAATAGTGGCATAGCGGTCGTAAAACGGCATCCGGAATTCGTTTTCGTAGTTCGCGTTCAGCGGCGTCACTTTCTCCGCCGGTACAATTCCTGTATAGGCATTTACGCTGAAGCTGCTTTTGCCGGGGCGTGCATTCTCCGTAGTGATCCAGATGGCGCCATTGGCGCCCATCGGACCCAGGAAGCCCAGTGAGGCCGGGTCCTTAATGACTTCTATTGACTTGATATTATCGGCATTCAGGATCGAATACAGGTTGGTGGCTGGCCCGATCCGGTTAATATCAAATTTCTGAACCTCATAGGCAAAGGGGTTTTCCCTTATGAGGGGGATGCCGTTTACAAAAACGGTTGCCTGCTGTTCAAACAGATCTTTTTTATTCAGCAGGGGCGCGCCAATACCATGTACAAAGATATTTTGCTCTGTACCGGGCTCACCGCTGGGCTCCTGTATGTAAACACCCGCTACATTGCCTTTAAGCATTTGCTGCACCGACACGTACGGTTGCTTCTGAATAAATTTAAGCGGCACTTTATTGATGGAGATGTCCGAAGAATCGGCATCAACGGCGGCAATTGTTATACCAACAGTTGCCTTTAGTTTTATGCTATCCCCGGCAGCAGCCGTTGAGTCCTCCTGTGCAAACACAACACAGTAAGCCATCAGCCATACCGTTAGTAACAGTCCCTTTCTCAAATTACCTATAAACCCGATCCTCATATGTTATGTATAATTTGGTTATAAACAATATACCCCTACCCCGCCCATTGCAAACCCATTGCCTTTCAGGCAAACCGGGCATACACCGGCAATAAAATTGCTTTGATCAATAATGCTCAAACATGACGCATCACAGGGAAAACACGATTACAAGCGCACCGTGCATTTGGCAAACAACCTGTTCATTCTCTATTTTAGCTCTGTTTGATTTAATAAATTGTGCTTTACACAATTCTTTGCCTAAGATAGGGGCAATTTTGGATTTAAAAATATTTTTTTTCCGTGCAACCGATTGCATTAAGAGTTTTATTTTAAGAAAATTTTATGCAAACGGTTCAGTAACTGTTAAGTAACGCAAAAAATTGACCTGAAAAAATATCTTTTAACTTAACTTTTCAAACGTTTTTATTCCGAAAAAAAATAATAGCCCCCCAGCCATTTATAAAACAAGAACTGCAACAAAAATAAAAAACCCAGGATCTGTTAAATAACCGGATTTTAACAAATGCTGGGCGCAATTTAACTGATTCATTTGTGGGAATCCACCCCCATTTTCAATCTCCCTTATTGCTAAAACCCAGCCCCCGCCCCTTCGAGTAAACTCAGGGCAGGCAGCGGGGGATAGTGCAGCCGCCTTTAGTTCGTGGCCTTCTTTGGTTCTGCGATAAAAGAAAATTTCATTGTCCCCCGCTGGCGGGGGAACAGAAAACAATAACAAGGGCCCGCCCGCATCTGAAGGGGGGTGGACAAAAACCCTTTGCTAAAAAAAGCGGGCGTTCAAAACAATTGTTTCAAACGCCCGCAATAAACATGCAATAACGGCTCTACCTTATTGCCGGTAAAATTCTGTTTCGTATTGATCCAGCCACATAGTACCGCTGATGCCCCAGGAATTGGGTACCGTTATACCCATCCAGTAAAAGAGCTGGCGCGCAATATCCGGCACCTGCAATTGTGTTTGAACCGTACCCGGCTTGGGTGTAGGCGGGGGCATGGAGCAATGGGTTTTACCCAAATTGAGCCAGGAAAAATTTCCCGATATATTAAAGGGTTGCGCCTGGTTTACCGTATTAGCAAACTGGGTTTGAAAACCATCATTGCAGGGCCAGAACCCAATAAGCTTATCCTGTTGCGGAAATGCTTTCATGCCAGCGGCACAGGTTGTTGCGGCTACTTCTTCATCCGTAAGCGCAGTTTGGTAAAGTGCTATATCCTGGAAGTTGATGGGCGCCGCACCCGTGTTACCGCCACTGGTAAAATCCGCAAAACCCAAAATTACAGAACGGGTGTTGTTGAGGTTAAAATTGGTAATATCCCGGCTTACATCATCGGGTTCTATCCGTTTGCCGTCCGTAAAACGCTTTACCCAGCGCTTTTTAGCTCCTGAACTGTTAATACTATCATATATTACGAAGGTACAGGTATGCCATTCCCCGTCATTAATTTTGATAAACTGCTTCTGCATGCGCCGGTTACCAAGGTTGAGCTGCCAGGAGCCCGAGCCTCCGGTTAAGAAGATAGCAAAGCCGGTAGCATCGCCCAGTGACGGGCCCGACTTGGAGAAGAACACCGGGTAACTGGCGCCGCTGGTGGTGTTCATTTTAAACTGAACGGTATACTCCGGCTGCCCATAAGTTTGAAGGCCGAAATTAAACAGGCCCGAGGCATCGTCATCCAGTTTGGCCCTGATTACATTACCGGAGGCATTGTTTACCGTCACATTCAGGTTAATGCCCTGTGCCGAAAACTCCAGGGGTTTAAACCGTTCGTTATAATAAATTACCGGTACTGCCCGTTCCGGAACGGTTCCGTTTGCATAACTGTTGTTAACGCCTCCGTTTGTGCCGGTAATGATCACCAGCCATTCTTCCGATGTGTTATAGCCGGGGCGCGCTTTTAAGGTATTGATAATTTCATCCAGGTTATCGGCCAGCTTTTCGATGGCCGCCTTATAGGGCGCTGCGGTAGCTGTAAAGCCACCCTGGATACCCGCCTGCACCGGATCCGAAAACTGCACCAGTGTAAGATCAGCTGCTTCGGCAGCCTTCAAACGGCCAACCAGCGAATCTTTTACCGCCTGGTCGGTGTTCAGCACCAGCGGATTGTCAACCTCCGGAATTAAAAACTCGGGAATCTTGCTCCAGCGTCCGATAAACCCGGTAGTAATTTCGGGTTTGGTAGAGCTTAACAGCAGGTTAAAAATGGAAGGGTACCTTTTTATAACCTGGTGCTCGTTATCGCCTGTTTGGGTGGGTATAAAACTGCTGTCGATGATATCGTGTGTAGACGACTGTACCGCCGAGGTAAGCGTTTTCCATGCCGTGGCAGAATTAGAAGGACGGTCCGAAATTTCATCCCAGCTGTACTTGCTTTTTTGCAGCAGGGCCATCAGCTTGGCCGGGGCAATAGCCTGTGTGGGCCCGGAGGCAAAACCATCCACGCCAATAACCAGCACTTTGCGGTTGGGCGGCGGACGCAGGGAGTCTATCTCCTGGAAATAGGGCGGATTATCCGGGTATTTTTTACAGGAGGCTGAAAATAATCCTATAAAAAAGGTTACCAGTAAAACGTATAATATGTTGTATTTATTAGCCATAATCATCAATCATTAAAGTTTATTTAACCACCCTGAATTCTGCCAGGCAGGCCAGGTCATCCGGAGCAAACATATCGTTTCTGCTGGGTACCCTTACTCTTACATACCTTGCCGTAACGGGGGCGTCCAGGTTGAAGGTTTGCAACCCCTGTATGTTCTGCGTTACAATATAGTTGCCATCGGCCGAGGAGTTAGAAAGGGGCGCCGGCGTCCAGTTTACATTATCCGTGCTATAATCCACATAAATATTCTTGATAGGCCTGCTGGTACCCGATCCGTTAGGCCGGTGCGCCATGGCCACTTTAGAAAATGTCAATGCCTTTTTCAAATCAATAACGGCAAAATGCGGCGGCGGAATGGTGGGGCCATACTGTGTATGCCAGTAGGTAGTCAGATTATCATCAATCAGGTTGCCCACCCTTCCTTCGGAATGATCAGAGCTAAAGCTGATTACCGACCAGGCGCTGGGAATGAAGAATACATCTTTATCTCCGCCTGTTTTTGTTGCAGGATTGTAATTCCAGATATCATAGGGAAAAGGATCATATTTTGCAGCCACGCGATTCCTCGTTAAATCACTTATCTGGATACCCCATGCCTTAAAGAAGAGCTGGAAATCAGCCTTTACATAATCGCTGAGCATTTCATAAAAATAATCATGCTTGCCCAGGTCGCCGGCCGGTGTGCGTACGGCGCGGCGGGTTTGGCTGTACAGGTAGGGAAAGAAGCCCCAGCCATCGGCCCTGCCGTTGCCATTATAATTGGCAGGAATTTTTTCAAACAGCTGTAAAAAAGGCGTAAGCCGCGCAAAGGGATCATCACCAAGGATGGGATCCGATGCCTTGTCAAAATCCTTGTTGGCGGTTGTTGAGGCGGAGAAACTGAGCGCTTTTGCAAAGGTAGAGGCCAGGTTATCGAAGCGCCCTGCTGCCGCATTGATATCATGCAGGGCCGGCCAGGCCGAAGGGTTGGTGAAGGAATGCCTTTTAGCTGTTTTGTAAATAAAGAGGTTATTGGTTACCTCGCCCAGTGAGCTCCAGGACCACCAGCCCTGCTGGTTGTTATGCCCTAACTCGTGGTGAGTGCCCCAGGTTTTGGATTCCATCAGGTTGCGCAGATCGGCAGAAAATACAAACCAGTTCATATCCATAAAAGCCACCACCGGGAACCCATTGTGTCCATAACCTACTACGGGGTTATTGTCCAGTACAATGCGGGCGGGCAGTACCGGCGACTGGTCGATGGGGTCGGCCGGGTTTTCGCTCAGGCCCTGCCAGCCATAAAAATCCTGCTTCATCACCTCATCCCATTCCCGCAGCAGCCCTTCCGGGTCTTGCACCGGGCTCATAAGACAATACTCCCGGGGTACGGTAAAGATGGTGTATTTGCCCCGCAGCTCCAGCCAGGGAACGCAGGATTTTTTTATGGCCGCCTGCCAATCGGCCACGCTTGTTTGCCCCATGATATAGTCAGGCGATTTTACCACGTTTGCAAAACTGATATTAACGGGCTGGTCCATCGCCACATTGGGAACAATATAGATATGGCCGCCGTATAAATTTCTTACCTGGTTTTTGCCCGGCGCCAGCTGTACCCGCGATACAATAACGGGGTCGCGGTTAATGGGCCCGGTGGCACTGAGCGCGGTAAGGTTATCCGTCCAGGCTCCAATCTGGAGCGAGAGAGAGTACATATTGTCCGGCACGGTTACTTCTACCAGTTCTCCCGGGGCAGCATATAGGCCGGTACTAAACTGGGGGGCCGGCGGCACCGACACCCTCAGAACCTGGTCCACATCAAAATACTTAAGATTCATACTTACCGTGGTGGTAATCCTTGGCTCATCGCTGCAAACCAGGCCCGGAAAGATCCGTGCCTGTGCGTACTTGCTGGTATTGGTGCCGTTGCCGGAAGGCTCCACCGGCGTGTGGGTGGAGTCCCTGGCCACATCAAAGCCGTTGTCTACATCTACCGTAGCTTTCTGGCAGGAAGATCCCAAAACCGCAACTACACCGAGCGCTATGGCCCAAATATGATTTCGTTTCATCGCTACTATCTTTTATTAATTCTCTACATCAATATATTTCGGAATCCAGCCTTTTCCGTCAAGGCCCCAATCTGATGCCGGCGATATGCCGAGCCATGCAAAAATCTGCGATGTTACATCTACACTATTGGGTACCGCTTCATACATGGCAACTGACACCGGGGGGCAAATCAGATTGGAAGTTTCATAAAACGAGATGGTTGCCGGCCCGCTTTTCTGAATCATGTGGTTGCCTCTTCCGGTAAAATCGGGCGAGATCCATTTCGATTCATTGATAAAAAATCCCAAAGAGGTATTGGGCCAAAAACCTACCATGTTGTTTCTATAAGGGTCGGTAGCAGCCGCATCCGTTTTACAAAAGTTAGAGCCAATATAGGCCTCTGAAAGGGCGGTATTGTACACCCTGATATCCGTAATATTTACACCGGCAAGCTGGCTGCCGCCGCCGCCATCTCTCCATCCCACTGTAAAATCGACATTATTGGAAAAATCTACCGAGGCCGCCACCGTATTGGTCACCTTGGTGGTGCGGGCGCCATCAGTATAAGCCACTACCCTGCGTACGCCATCGGATTCATTGCGCACCACGGCGGTAAGGGTATGCCATTTGCCATCATTGATATCGGTTCCCATAGACTGCATATTACTTCCGCCGCCATTTACGTTCATACCCCAATAAGCGCCTTCCAGGAAAAACAGGAAGCCCGCATTAGTAGCGCCGGTATTAAACGTATTGCGCTTTCCTAAAAACGAGGGGTAACTCCTGGTAGTACCCGCAGGCAGTTTAATTTTACACTGCATGGTAAATTCGCTGCCGGGTCCAAAATCCATCAGGCTGCCCAGCTGTGCATCCGGTACGTAGCCGCCATTATTGGTGGGCTGGGATCCTGCTATCGTATACGCGGGCGTTTGGCCGGTATAGGGTAAGATGCCTACAGGCCTTGAGCTTGGGCTGGTTAAAAACCGGGGGTTATAAAATACGATAAAATTATTATGCATGGCATCATCAAAAGCATTCCATGTGCCAACAGTGGGGGTAAAGCGCTGGTTGCTTCCTTTATTGGAGGCCACCACTACCAGCCAGTTTTCATTATCATAGTTGCCCCGGTTTTTTAAGGTGTTTAAAAACTGACTGATGTAACCATCTATTTTTGCTACGGCCTGGGTATACTGGCTTACACCTGCAGCATATCCATACTGCCGGCCTGCTGCATCCGCTCCGCCCAACTGCACCATTACCAGCCCGGCGGTGGTTTGCGCCAGCACATCCGTTGCTTTTGCGCTTGCCTGCTCATCATTGGCGGCAAACACAAATTTTTCATCGGCATCGCGTTGCAATACATCGCTAAAAGCCTGGTTGGTAGCAATGCTTACGGATTTGATACCGGTGCCGGCCGCTTTTATCCGGGTAAGCAGCGTGGGGTAATGTGCCAGGTCGTTGGGATCTGTAAGATTATTTATTACCTGGTGTTTGCTGCTGGTAACCCCCGTTAATAAGGTAGCCCAGCCCTTTTCGTTGGTGATGCTATCATCGGTAATACTATTGATACTATTATAAGAATAGATGGCGTTATTTACCATTGATGAAAGCGTTGGCGGGTTGATCTGTTTTATTTCAGTGCCCACCAGGCCATCCGCCATTACAAAAAGCACTTTACTTACTTTTTGAGCAGGAGGATCATTTTCTTCGGCGCTTTTTAATCCGTTGTCGAAGGTTTTATTACAAGCCGCCAGCAGGAAGCAACAAAAAAGCCCGAAACCTAATTTTCCTATTGTTTTTTGTAGATGCATGCCTTGTTAGTTTTTAAAATTCAATTTCAAAAAGTTGCCCACTTCCAGGTTGTCGTACCGGTCAAATAAACCCGTCAGGAACAGGGATGGCAGGCCGCTTGCTGAGTTTACTTCCAGCACGTTGGAAATGCTTCCCCTGAATAGTCCAAAATTATTAAACCCTGAAGCCAGCTCGCCATTGGGGTTCAGAATGGCCAAACCCGGGCGCACCTGGCCGCCGTAATGAGTAAAGGATCCCGACACGATAATAAATCCATGGTGATTGATCTGCGCTGCAAAATTGACAATACCTCCTTCAATGGCCTTAAATTGAAAGCTGTTGTCGATACTGCCATCGGGGTTAATCATCACCACCCCGTTTACCGCCACATCATTATACCGGCTAAAGGTACCCGCCAGCATAATTTTGCCGGTATTTTCATTATACTTTACGGTATTAATAATACCATTGGCGCCGCCCAGGCTGCTGAATGCGGCATTTACCTTTCCATCGGCCACTCCCAGCCGTACAATACGATTGGCCGCCGTACCGTTGTAGGTGGTAAAATTACCCACCATAATTACATCGCCTTCGGGCAGCTGGATGGCATCCAGTATTTTTCCGTTGGGACCGCTGCGGCCTCTTTTAGTGGCATAGTCATAATTGAAGGTAGAATCATAGGTTCCGTCATTAAACACCTTAAAGGCGCCGGGTGCCAGTATATTATCAAAATAGGGACTGCTCTTGGTAGAGTTATCGTAAAAAGTAGAAATATAGCCTTCAAAATTGCCGATTACGATCAGGCCCTGGTCATCGGTTTCAAAGGCGCGCAGCACATCGCCACCGCTTACACCGGCGTTTAGTGCAGAAACGGTGTCCTTATCGGCGCCCGGGTCGTTGATGGGATCCGGGTTTACCACATCCACCACGCGGGTTTGTAAAATGCCGGTGCTGCTCAGCCTGGCCAGGCCGTTTACATTGGGCACCGTATCAAAGGCAGAGAAGCCGCCGCCCACAATATATTCGCCGGTGCTGAGCTGCTGCAGGAAGTTTACATTTCCCTGGATGGCGCCCGAAAGCGTATGATTACCCACGGCACCCACAATGTCTCCATCGGCATCAATCTTTACGATGCCCCGCAGGGGAACCTGGGTAGTACCAATGCCCGCATAGTTGCTGAACCTTCCGTATAAATAAAAATTGGTATTGCTAACCATCGAAATCCCCAATATGCTTCCGTTGGAACGGGTGCCCGACACCGAAAACCCGGGATCTACTTCCACATCGCCTAAGATGGTAAGGTTGGGACCAAAAACGTAGTTTCCGTCAATCAATATAGAGGCATTGCCGGATATAGCGGTAAGGGGTACCTTTACGGTAACCGAATTATCGGTTACTGCGGTGATCTCCGCTTCTACATTACTGATAAAAAATTTAAAGGTTCCCTCCCGGCTCTTTAACCCCGCAATCTGGTAGGTAACCAGGGCGCCGGCATTGGTACGCGCCGGCACCGGCCTGTCTGGTCCAAACTTATAGGCAGGCTCCACGCTCCCCGGGTAAGGTGGGTCTCCCAGCTTCACATCCTTACTGCAGGACCCGGCAATAATGGCCGCAGCAAAGAGCACCAGGAACTGTATTTGTCTTAATCTCATTTTTATCTGTTTTCAGGTTGTTAGTTGTTAAAATAAGCTACATCAGTGGAGAACTCCGTATCCGAAAAACCAAACTGATGACCGGCAATTTTTACCAGGTGCACATAGCCATTGGTAGGCTTAATGTTAACGGAAGAAACAAAGGCGGTACGCCAGGTGCCCACATCCCTGGGGGTAAAGGGGCTGGTGAGGTAAGAGATGGTGAGAATACGCGCCCCCGCATATTTGATAACGTTGTACTCATTAGGGTTGTCCTTACGGGGCAACAACACATCCTGGTAAACGGCCCCAATGTTCATGGATACGCCTCCTGCCGACTGGTACATCTGGCCGGCATAGGTATTGATATTGCCAAAATCGATCTGGCTGAAATCATTCAGGGATTTTGAAAAATGGAACAGGTATTTGGAAAGATGCTTTTTCCAGATGGCCGGCGAAATCTCTTCCAGTTTTGTAATCCGGGGTTTACCTAAATTATCGAGTTGTATATTAGCCAGGCGGAGCGCATCGCGGATGGATGAATCTGCCGGCGCAAAAAAGGTAATGTCCTTTGCATTCAACTGATCCTCCATGCCCGCCAGTTTGATCACTTTTACCAGCGAATCAAAATATTCGGGTTTAGACTGCAGGTACTGCAGCGCCGTACCGTTAAAGCTGCCCACATGGGTGCCGGTATCCTCAAAATAATCTTTTTTACCGCATGCGATGGTGAGCAGCAATAAGGAAAATACAAACAGTTTCATAACTATCTTTTTCATAACTCTGCTATTTATTGCCAATACGTATTTAATGTGAGGTAAGGGTTATTTTTCCCGGCATCTTTATTAATGGGCCAGGTCCAGCAGCCATTTAAAAACTGCGAGAGGGTGGCGGTATACCCATAAGGATTATCAAGGATCCGTTTGGTGCGTACCAGGTCAAACCACCAATGGCCTTCGCCCATCAGCTCGCGGGCCCGCTCCAGGTAAATCTGGTCTTTGAGCTTTTGCCCGGTGCCATCCAGCAGCGGAGCGCCCGCGCGGGCACGTACCAGGCCGGTAATAGCTATGGCCTCCGCATCGCGGCCCAGGTTGGCCAGGGCCTCCCCATAAAGCAGGATGGCATCCGAGTAGCGGAATACGGTTTGGCTGGCATCAAATGCCGCGTTATCCGGACTGTTTTCATCTACGCTGATCAGGAATTTTTTGATGTAGAAGGTTGCGTTGGCATTATACATGGTACCCGCATCATACCATACCGATTTGCGGTTATCCGTAATGTTTTGCGGATAAATATCCTCCATAAATTTTTTGGTATAAAAAATATAGGGATAGGACGAGCTCTGAAAATTATTGATCGGCTTTTTGGTATGATCATAATAAGTGCCCCAGCCAAAGGATTCGTTATAGTTTTTGTTTTGAGGTATTTCGAACAAGCCTTCTTTTGAACGTCCTTTAAAGATTTCGGAAGTGCGCGAAAGCGGCAATAATTCGTAATTGCCCTGGTTTTCTTCTACCAGCTCTTTGCCATATTTTACCACTTGTTCGTAGTAGGCATTGGCATTGGTTTCATCAAAGGCGGCCAGCCACATATTCATGTGCATGAGCAGCGCCAGGCCCGATCCCCGCATGGCCCTTACGGCTACATATACCGGGTTTTCGTAAGTCCAGGGCAGATCCTGGTACACGGCGCTCATATCGGCTACGCAGTTTTTTAATACCTGCACCATTTTGGTACGGGGCAGGGGATCTGTTTGGTAGGGTTTGGTATAATAAATAACATCGCCCCACTGGCGCACCATTAAAAAGTACACAAAATTGCGGAGGAATACGGCTTCCGCCACGTATTGCTTCTTAGCTGTTTCATCTAAGGCATTATCCGGCATCGAAGGGACCCGGTCTACCGCAATATTGGCGGAACCGATTACCTTATAAAACTGATCCCAGATGGCAAAACGATACATTTTCCAGATATCAAACTGCCAGTACCCGTTTGGATCCGCAAAAAAGGCCCGCAGGTCATTATTTTTGAGCCAATCGATATAATCCCGGCTCCAGGCAGTATTGCGGATAACGGGTGCGCCCCGCAGATCACCCGCAAAAAGGAAATAAGGAAATTCATTGGTGCCTGCCGGCGCCGTTAAATCCGGACGGGTAATACTTTCGCGCAGCAGCTCATAATTACCGTTGGTATAAGCTTCCACATCGGCCTTTGTTCTCCAGAAATTGTTACCGGATAAATTGCTGGGCGGGTTAATATTCAAAAACTTTTTACAACCTGTTAGCAGGGTTACCAGGATGAACAGGCGCAGTATATTTGAAAAATATTGTTTCATCATTTTTGAAAAATTTAGAATTGTACACTTAAACCAAGAGAATAGCCCCGGGCATTGGGATAACCGCCGGATACATCCCGCCCCAGGCTGGTTACGTTTTCGGGGTTTATGCCGCTGTATTTGGAGAAGGTATACACATTATTAACACTTGCTTTAAACTCCAGCTGGGTCATACCATAGCGGGCAATGAGCTGGCGGTTGACCCTGTAGCGGAAGGATACCACGTTTAATTTTACATAAGAACCTTCCTCAATAAACAGGGTTTGGTTGGAGCGCAGCGTTTGCATGGCGTTGCCGCGTATATAATCGAAGGGGTTGGGGTAAACGGCCCCGGAGGTTCCTTTTTCAAGATTTCCGTTAATGGGCTTCCAGTAGTTGAGGTCGTCAATGGGCTGGTATGCAGTAGCTTCTGTTGGGTTCATGTAGGCGCCCAGTCTTTTGGCCAGCACTAAGTTGATAATATCCCGTTTGAGCGTAGCGTTGACGCTGATATCAAGGAAGAAATTTTTGTACTGGATGGAGGGGTTAAAGCCTCCAATGAACAGCGGAACGGGGTTACCTACGGCTACATAATCATCATCATTGATGATATAATCGCCGTTAATGTCTACCCAAATGGGATCGCCCGCGTTGAAAAAGTAGTTGCCCGTATTGCCATACTGCAGGCGCAAACCGGTGCGCGGGTTTACGGGTACATCATCCACCGTAGCGTATACGCCTTTGTTTACGAGCATCCAGTTGGTAAAGATATTTCTTCCCACACGCTGTACCACCGGTACGCTGATATTGGCATCGTTCTGAAACGCCGTTTGTTCCCTTAAGCCATCGGGCAGGGCCACCAGGGTACCCTTATCATAGGAGAAGTTGAAGTTGAGGTAAGCCCGCACATCATCCCGCTGGTACAGGGTGGTATTAAGGGTAAACTCCGCTCCGCGGTTTACCACCGAAGCCCCGTTTACCTTATAGTTTCCAAAAGCGGTGGAAGAGGTCAGTGCCCTTTGTACTACCTGGTTATCGGTGGTTTTATAATAGGCATCGATGGTAATATTTACTTTGTTTTTAAACAGCGTCAGATCCAGCCCCGCATTGGTTTCTGTGGTTACCTGGGGTACAAAGTCTACGTTGGGTACGCTACCAAAATCAAAGTGCACGGTGGGGTTATTATTGTAATAGCCTCCCACGGTGTATTTGCCGTATACATCAAAAATATTACCCACAGGGGTAATCCGTTTACCCCAGCTTCCCCTAACTGAACCTTCGTTGAGCCAGGTAGAATTTTCGAACCATTTTTCCTTGCCGAAGTTCCAGCGTGCCGCAATGGTGGGGCTGTGCTGGTAACCGGATGCCGGACCTGTCTGGGAAGTAATATCGGCCCGGTATTGCAGATCCAGCACGTATTTTCTTTTATAGTTATAACTGATCAATCCGCCCGCGGCCATGGCACGCTCATCTTTGATAACGGCAATATCAGCCCGGTCGTAGGTACCACCGGAGCTCTGCATCCAGTAGCCACCCAGCGGGCCCTGCAGCTGATCGTTGGCAAAGCCGCCCACCTGCAGCGCGTCTGCACGAAACTTGGTAGATCTTAGCTCGTTAAATGCCGATGCATTGATGGTATGACTGCCAAACTCCCGGGTATACTGCAGCTGGGCCAGGTTATAGGCTTCGGTCGATTTATCGTCCAGCAGCTTCAGGTAAGAAGAGTTGCCCGAAAGCCAGGCCGGGGTAAAGCTGATGTTGTTATTGGCATTGTAATTATAGCTGAAGGCATCGCTGATCCGGAGCCCTGGCAAAAATTCATATTCCAGTTTTACATTTCCCTGGATCTGGTTGGCCTTATTTACATTGTTTTTGCGGTCATCATCCAGCAGCACGCTGTTGCCGGAAAACAATGAGGGAGGCGGCAGCAGGGATGAGGTATTGGCGCCTTTTGCCACACCGGTTTGCAGGGCGCCCTCGCCGCTTCCGTTTCCTTTAAAACCCATACCGCCCATAATGCTGGACGTTAGCTTAAACTGCTGTATGGGCTGGTAGATGGCCTGCATGCTAAGGGTATAGCGTTCAAAATCGGTATTCTTAATAATACCGCCCTCCTTATAATACCCGATATTGGTTTTGTAGGAGAAGGTATTATCACCCCCCTGAATCTGCAGGTTATGCTGATGGTTGAGGGTGGCCCGGTAAAAATAATCCTGCCAGTTGGTGGCATTATTGTAATAAGGATTCAGACTATCCGAGAGCAACGAATTGTTATTGATGTTTGCTTTTATGATTTCAGCGTTGGTGGTATCATAGTTCAGCATGGTATTGATGCGCATCATACGTTCTTCCATTCCCCCAAGGGTGCGTAACAAGGTGGGTGGTTTGCGCACAAACATATCTACCCGGTAGCTTACCACTGGTACTTTGGACCGGCCTCTTTTGGTGGTAATGATTACCACACCATAGGCACCGCGCGATCCGTAAATAGAGATGGCGGCGGCATCTTTTAAGAAGTCGAAGGACTCAATATCTTCCGGTGGAATCAGTGACAGCGGGTTGATATTGTCCGGGCCCGACTGGGTACCGTAGGAATAATTACTGTTAATATCTACCGGTATACCATCAATTACAAATAAGGGAGAAGTGGGTGTAATATAGCCGCTGGCGCTCATGCCGATGGTTGATACCCCCCGCACGTTGATGGTACCGATGGAGCCGGGAGAACCCGTATTGTTTTGGATATTAACACCGGCAACCCGTCCCTGCAGCAGCTCCATCACGTTGGAAACGGGGGCCGACTGTCCTACCTCACCGCTGATGCGCACGGTGGAGCCGGTAGCCAGCTCTTTCTTCCGTTGCGAAAACGCCTGTACCACTACCTCCTGCTCACTGGTGCTCTTGGATTTGAGCTCAATCATCACATCGGATGCGCGGGAAATGATATGGTTTTTACTTTCATACCCTACCATGGTTACGGTAATGGTAGCGCCCAGCGGAACGGTGATCGAAAAGTTTCCGTCCTGATCCGTTTGCGTTAGTGCGGTGCGCTGTTTGGTATGTGTAATGGTAGCACCGGCAAGCCCCGCCTGCGTGGTACCGTCCACCACCGTACCGGTAACCGTAATGGCTTTTTGCGCCCGGGATGGCAGTGCGGCACCCGCCAGCAGCAGCAGCATTAACATAACTCCGGCAAATCGATATCTTCTCATCTGAATGCGTTTATCTCTTAAATAATTAGTCATTAGTAAAGCGCGGATTATCGTTTACAAACTTGAACACAATTTCCCAGTTGCCCGCTTCAAAAATGCGGAAGTTGAGGCCCAGGTAGTTTTCCTTGGTTTCCCCGCCAATTACGGTGCGGAGGTAGGAAAAACGCAGGGCTGCCTGCTCCCCGCTGGAAGTGGTATACAGGGTCTTCAGTTTTGCAAGGGGTATGGGGTAAGCTACATCGTAGGTAACGCCGGTGGCATTTTTTACCATATTAAACCCGTGTACCTGAGTGGCCCAGTTGGTGGCCGAAAATTTGTCGGGGTTTATAAACCGGTCCTGTTTGTCGAGGAAACGGATGGTTAATTTGTTTTCATTTTTACCGCCATCATCCACTTTACGGATATATACCTGCAGATCACCGGCAGAAAGTTCGCGTCCCGTGCTGTCGCCCTTCATATTAACCATGGAGGGATATACAAAGGCCCGTGTAGACATGCCGGTAAGGGGGTCTATAGAGGAGGGCTCGGCCGGAATGGCCTTCAGCGGCATCAGCTGCAACGCCTGAAAATAGCGGCGTCCGCCGGAATTGGACACTTCCAGATCAAAGAGGTAACCGGAGTCGGGCTGCGAGCGAAACAGTGCGGAAGTGGCTTCCGCCCACAGGGTCAGCTCGCCGGAGTGCTCCCCAATTTCAAACAACTGGTGGTTTTCCTTTGTCCTTTTGTTTTCAATTTCCTGCAGGGAGGTTTCCTTGCCGGTATAAGCCTGTTTCCACACGGATACAGGTACTACGGTTTCCAGTTCCCGGGCCGGAGCACCGCTCCTGCGGCGAAAATTCAGGATCTTAAACGTAGCCGGGTAGGTAGTGGTTTGCCTGGAAAAAATATCGAAAAAAGTGGTAGTGCGCCCCAGCGTGGGTGTAAACACCTGTACATTCAGGGCATCCTCAAGCCCGATATTTTCTCTTTCCTGGGGAATCAGCCGCTTGCAGGAAAACAGGCAGCCGATGCCGGCGGCAAAAAGAACCCAATAAGTAAAACGGAAAAACTTCATATAATCATTTTTTGAAATGATGGCTATTTAATACTGTTAACAGCTTGGATAAACCCCACACCAAAGCCAAAATCGTGGGTTTCGGGTAAAATATTTACACTCGCATTTTGTGTTTTAATGTCAACCGTAACGGTATTAACACTTACCCAGTTACTGTTGAACTGTGACCCATTGCGATCGCTGAACAGGATGGATCTTGGCCCGCCGCCCAGGAACCCCGAGCCGTTGGATGATGCAAATTGAATCTGCATTTTGTATCCGTACAACACACAGGGAACGGCGTATCCATCGGAGGCCCGCAGGAGCTCCCGGCTGGGGTAAATGCCTTGCAGGAAATACCGCGAAAGATAGGTTTGCAAAAGCACCTGGTCCATATTGGAAAGGGTTACCTCCGGCATCCGGGGCACGGAGTCCTGCCGGGCCAGGTTAATATTGCGGAGGCTCAGCGCAAAGCTCTTATTGGTAAGCGCAAATACGGTAACGGAATCACCGGCCAGCGCTGCTGCCAGGTCCGGGCAGCGATCCAATGCCTTTAGTAAGGAATCGTACACGCCCTGGGGCTGATCTTTGAAGTACTGATACGCATTGCCGCTGTAAACCCCCAGCTCATTTTTATAGTTGACGTAGCTATGGTCTGCTTTTTTGCAGGAAGCCATAAAAAACAGGGCCGCGGCCAACAAGGTATATGTACAGATCGTTTTTAATTGCTGCATAGGAGGCAGTTTTAAAATAGTTATTTCCAGAATTCAGTTTGTGTAATCTTCGTGTTTCTCTTGAGCACCTCTTTTGACACCGGCCAGTAGATGCCGCCATTGCTGGTCCAGCTGGTGAGCTGGCTGCTGAAGTGGAGCAGTTTGTTAAACCGGATCAGATCGTACCAAAACCAGCCCTCGCCCATGAGCTCCCTTGTCCTTTCAATAAAAATAGCATTCAGCAATAGCGCCTTATCATCGGTAAAGCCCAGTGAAAGGCCCCGCTGCAGGCGTACTTCATTGAGTCCCAGCAATGCCTGTGAGGTATTGCCCAGCACGGCCATCGCTTCGGCCCTTAACAGTTTTATTTCCTCCAGCCTTGTAAAGATGATGGAGGAGTTGAACACGGCAAATTTGCCATCGGCATACTGGCCGCCGTCAATAACCCGTATTTTCTTAAACACCGGTATCTCCGCATTAAAATTTTCAAAATAGGCCGTACGGTATTGCGGGGGCGATACATCCAGGTTAATACTGAAACGCTCATCATCGGGCTCGGAAAAGATAGTGGTGATCCGTTCCTTGGGTATATACACATCCGGCAATTGTTTGGACATGCCAAATGCCGTGGTATTGGCCAGGGTCAGGTTTTCTATATGCCCATCGATGGTGGTTTCGCCCCGGTTTTTTATAAAGGGAAAAGCCACCAGCTGGCGATAGTTGTCAAAACCGCCGGCAAACAATCCCTGAGGATCCACCAGGTTATCAGTGGTAGAGAGGAATACGTTGGCCTTATCGGCATTGGAAATTACAAAATCGGTATAGGTTGCCACATCTAAGTAGCTGCCCTGCCAGGCGCTGATATGGGCCAGTATGGCATAGGCCGCCAGCCTTGTAAATGGCGCATTTAGCCAAAAACCGCTGCCCTGGTCGTAATAGTTGGTCGGGAACTTGAACTCCAGATCTTCGCCGGAATAAATAAACGGCAGGTCTTTGGCCACTTCTTCCAGTTCCGTCTTCGCAAATGAAAGTACATGCGCTTCACTGGTTCGCTCAAACTGTTCAAAATTTTTGCCTTCGCCGGAAGTAGTAATCAGGGGTACATCGCCCCAGATGCGCACCATCAGGAAATAGGTAAATGCCCGCAGCGCCCGCGCCTGTGCAATATCCAGGTCATAATACGCCTTCGTATAACGCTGATCTTTTAAACAACCCTCCAGGTTTTCGATGAGCACATTACAGCTATTGATAGCCGCATAAAAGCGCCGCCAGTCGGTAGCATTTTGCACCAGGGGATAGGATGCATTCAGGTTGCTTTCAATAACAGCCTTTAAATCCGGGCGGGAAACAGATTGAAAATTTCCGCTTCTGAATTCACCCCAAAGCCAGTAATTATTGCCTTCTGCCAGCGCTGTTCTTAAAAGGCCATACATGCCCATTACACCCGAGCGGGCATCTTCAAGTGCTTTCCACTGGTTGGCCTGTGAAACAACGCTGGTGGGCATTAAGTCCAGCTTTTTATTACAACCGCTAAACCCACCTGCCAGCACCAATGCTGCAGACAGTATGAAGGTATATTTTAATAAACGCGATAACATACAGTTTCTTTATTAAAAAATTTAGAAATTGAGTTTAACCCCAAAAGTTATGGTCCGCGGAAGCGGCAATGCCCTTCCATTGTAAATACCGTTATAGGTGATCAGCTCCGGATCATCGCCTTTAAACGGCGTAAAGGTTACCAGGTTGGTACCGGTAAGGTAAAGGCGGAAGGTTTTAAACTTCTTTAAAAAATTGCTGCTGTTGAGGTCATAGGCCAATGTGGCGGACCGCAGCTTTAAAAACGAAGCTTTTTGAATAAACAGGTCCTGGTCATTACGATAAGCGATTACATCACTCCATGGGTTGTATTGCGGATACACCGACAGATCCTCTTTTCGTTCCCAGTAAGTGATCTCTTTTACCGCATTTAAGCTTTTGGTATAGTCGTTGTTTACAAAATCCAGGCGGGTAGATGCGTATTGGTTCATCGCGTAGCGTCCCAGGGCAAAGAAGAACTGGAAGTCGAGCGAAAGCTTACCATACTGCAGCACACTGCCGAAGCCGCCAAACTGTTTGGGCATATAATTGCCTTTTTGTACCTTATCGTCTTCGTTAATATCATAATCACCATTCTGATCTACCCAGCGGGGGTCGCCGCCTTTGAGCTCCACACCCTGGAAAGTGAGCGGCCGGTTGTTAGACGGGTTTACAGGTACTTCCGATTTGGAGTTATAAATGCCGGTATTTTCATATACCCAAAAAGCATCAATAGGTTTGCCTACTTCCAGCTTTGTATTGTTCATTTCTACGCTGGAAACACCGCCGGGCAAGGCTTTCAACTTATTTTGATTAAAACTGATATTACCGTTAAAAGTCCATTTTAGCGGGGAGGATGCGCCCAGCAGACTGGCGTTTACCACTAAGTCCAGCCCCCTGTTATTAACCGTTAAACCGCTTTTATTTTCACCGGTATAACCCCATTCGCTGGCCACGGGCATCAGCAGCATTCCGTTTTTGTTATCACGGTTATACAAATCGGCTCCTACCACCAGGTTTTCATTCAGCAATCCAAGCCGAACGCCCAGACTTGCTTTATTGTAATAGGCCCAGGGTATATCATATCCGATCCATCCCGTGGTATAAGGCCGCGCAATAGCGGGCACGCCTATATAAGTACCCAGCGTAGGTTCCTGCGGCCACCCGATGTAGGAAGTATAAACCGGCCCAGTGGAATAACGATCATCCTGCAGGGGAATACCCACCCGTGCATACGCAGCCTGCACAGACAATTTGGTATTGCTGAGGTTCAACTGGCGACCCAGGTTATAATCCAGCCCGGCCGAGTAGCCGGTAAACCAGCGATTGTTGGGCTGCATGGTAGAAGCGCCGTCTCTTCTTACAACGGCAGCCACTTTTAACAGGTCGCGGTACTCATAACCGGCATTTCCAAAAAAGGAGGAAACCGCCATTTGCTGACGCGCAGGGAAATAATAAGTAACAAATTTGTTCTCATCTGTATTGGCGGCATACAGGTTGATTTTAATAAAATCATTAGGCCCGTTATAACCGTAGGCATATTTGAGACGTTGAAAATCGTTGGTAAAACTCTGGTTTAGCCCCAGCGTCAGCGACTGCTCATTGGGAAGCAGGAATTTATAGGAGGCGGAGCTATTGAATACCACGCGCTGGTTGATGCCGAGGTAGGCCGATACAAAGCGGTTGCCTTCCAAAAGGGAGGAGGGCCAGAAGGCGTCTCTTGCGGCATCTTCATAGTTCAGTGCAAAGGAGGCTTTAAGCGTCAGTTGTTTCAACATGGCCGTTGCATTAAATGCCGTTTGCAGGGAGCTGTTGATATTGTTATCAAGGGCCTTGTCAAACTCCTCCAGGTACTTGTCGTACAGGGAGCGGTTGGGGGTAAGCGGGTTGGTAATATCCGGGATATACCGCTGCTCCATCACCCGCTCTCCGATGCTGCGGTTGCGGACGCGCTCCAGCCGGGTATAATTGATCATGGAGTTAAACACCAGCCATTTTACCGGCAGCACGGTAATATAAAAACCCGCATTGTACCGCTTCAGCGCTGTATTATCGGCGCTGTTGGCATCCTTTAACCCGCTCAGGAATAAGCGGAAATTAGCCCGGTCCGACCCGCCGGTGAGGCTGGCATCGGCTCCGTAAGTAAACGCCGGCTTATAGTACGATTTATACCAGTTGGCCGGTCCGTAATAATCCAGATTGGTAGAGTCCCTCAAAAAATAGGGCATCTGTGTGGTACCGGAAGCATTATATTCTTCATAAAACGGTTTCCGGAAATTATACTCAAAAGCAGCATTCACCGGCATAATATCCGGTACAGGGGTGTAGCCGGAATGCAGGTTTACATTAATGTTATTGCTTCCCGGGCGGGCATTTTTTGTAATGATCCAGATGGCGCCGTTGGATGCCAGGGGCCCCAGCATTGCCAGGCGTACCGGGTCCTTAATTACTTCTACAGACTCAATGTTTTCAATATTGAAAACAGCAAGGGAGTTGATGCCGGTGCCAATACGGGTATCCTCATTTTTTTGCAGCTCATAAGCAGAGGGGTGATCCTTTTGCATGGGAATCCCATTGATGTACACCACAGCCTGCTGGTTGTAAAGGTCTTTTTTTGACAAAAGGGGCGCACCCAGCCCGTTTACAAAAATATGCTGATCCGTTCCCGGCTCACCGGTGGGCTCCTGTACAAAGGTTCCGGGTAGCAGGCCTTTTATGATTTGCTGAGCTGATACATAAGGCTTTTGCTCCGCATACCTTACGGGAAGTGCGCTAATGATATCTTCCCGGAGGTTGGTAGCCTGTAGTGCAACCCTTTGTTCGCTCTGCGACATAGGGGGCAGCGTATCCTTTTTTTCGGCAACCGTGGAGTCCTGGGCATTGGCCCATAAACTTATGAAGACAAACAGCCCGCAAAAACTCCAGCGTCTAAAATACGTCAAACAATTGTTTACAGTCATTGAAAAAATTAGTTGGTTTCTAAATACTTTTTCCTTGAAAACATAAAAAACCTGTTCCGTTAAAAACGTGTACTATATTTGGTAAAACAATCCGCCTCCTTACTAAAAAAATGCAGTGTCTCTTTAGCTTTCGCCCTTCGTTATCGCAGCGTTGTACATTTGCTACAACAGCTAATCATTAGTAATATCAATCTCCTCTCAATTATGTTTGTTATTGTTTTATTAAAATTCAATAACGAGGGCTAAGGTAATGGGACATTTCATATAAACAAAGAGAAAACTATGCGCAACCGTTTGTACAAATAAAAAATCGTATAATATTGTTTTTATGCAATCGTTTGCGCTTCCGGCAGGTGTCAAAAATGCCGTATGCAGATTCGTCAACCGTCCATCCCGATGTTGACAATTCATAAAATGTATTCAATTATTTTTTTAGCGGTTCCTTCAGCATCTTGCTCAGGAACTCCGGTGTAATACCGATATAGGAAGCTACATATTTTTGGGGGAGACAGGTAATCAGTGAGGGATATTGCTGGCAGAAGCTGGTATAACGCTCTTTGGCAGTAAGACTTAGGGAATCGATGAGCCGGTGTTGATGGGTGGCTATGGCCCGCTCGGAGAGGATACGGAAAAACCGGTCGAGGTATTCAATCTCCCTGTACAGGCGCTGCAGATCGTCCAGTTTGATCAATATAATCTGGCTATCATCTACCGCATCAATATTAAGGGACGCAGGCGTTTGCTCCAAAGAACTGCGCATATCGCTGATCCACCAGCCGGGCGGTGCAAACTGCAGGATGTGCTCAAAGCCATTTTCATCTACCGAATAACTCCTTAAGCATCCTTCCACCACAAATACCAGGTGGCGCTGCACTTCTCCCTCCTGCAAAAAGAACTGCCTCTTCTTCACCTGTTTTACCAGGCAAACCGCTATCAGTTTTTCTTCTTCCGCGGCCGTTAGCGCTACATGTTTCTTAATACTGTTTACCAGGAATTGTGTTTCCGTATTCATTTGTTTTTGTTTTATGGGTGAGAAGTGAAAAGTTTGATTTGAGAAGTGAGAAGTTTTACGTGAGAAGTTGGAGGTAAGAAGTCCGGTGGGCATGGGCTTTTAACGCCAGGCGCGCACTATAACTTCTTACTATCATCTTCTCACCCATCATTATCTTTTACTACTACGTTCCCCTATTGTCTTTTCCCTACCAACCTTTTACTATCAACTTTTTACTATCAACATCTCACTATCAACATTTCACTATTACCTTTTCACCATTCACTTTCCTCTTCAATACCCCATCAGCTCTTCAACCACCTGCTCCAGCCTTTGTTTTGCCAGGAAGTTTTTTTCCAGCTCTTTGTTAAACGGCACCGGCGTATCCAGCGAAGCGCATCTTAAAACCGGTGCATCAAGCATACCAAAGCAATGCTCGCCAATCCACGCAGCAATTTCTGCGCCCACTCCGCCGGTAAGCGTATCCTCATGCAAAACCAGCACTTTTCCCGTTCTTTTTACGGAGCCGCGGATGGCTTCATAGTCCAGCGGTGCCAGGCTTCGCAGGTCCAGTATTTCTATAGAGGTCTCCGGGTGCGCCGCCGCATACTCCTCCGCCCAAATTACCCCCATCCCATAGGTAATCATTGCTATATCTTCGCCCCTGCGTACCTGCCGGGCTTTGCCGATCTCCACTGCAAACGGCTCATTGGGCACGGGGCCGCTGATGCTCCGGTACAAGGCTTTATGCTCAAAAAACAATACCGGGTTAGGGTCCTGGATGGCCGCCATCAGCAGGCCCTTTGCATCTGCCGGTGTAGAGGGGTATACCACCTTAAGGCCCGGCGTATGCACAAACCAGGCTTCATTGCTCTGGCTGTGAAAGGGGCCTGCCCCTACCCCCGCTCCTGTAGGCATACGGATAACCACGCTGGCCGGCTGGCCCCAGCGGTAATGGATCTTTGCCAGGTTGTTGACCACCTGGTTAAAGCCCATGGTTATAAAATCAGCAAACTGCATTTCCACCACGGCCTTTTTCCCCTCCAGGCACAGTCCCAGCGCGGCGCCCACCACAGCACTTTCGCAAATGGGGGTGTTGCGGATCCGGTGTTTTCCAAAAATGGCTACCAGGCCTTCCGTTACTTTAAACGCCCCGCCATATTCCGCAATATCCTGCCCCATCACTACCAGGTCCTCATCCTTTTCAAGGCTTTGAACAAGCCCTTCCCTGATGGCTTCCACAAACCGCCGCTCCGTTGCGGGCATGCCTGCGGTATCCGTTGGCAAACCGGCAATGCCCGGTGCAGCATAAACAGACCGCAGCTCCTCGGCTGTGTCGATCATCGGCAGGCTTCCTGCTGCTGTTTTTGCCAGCTCCTCCTCAACCTGCAGCTTCAGTACCTTGCGGGTGGCTTGTATGAAATCTTCCGTAATTATTTTTTCATTTAAAAGCAGCTGCTCATACCGCAGCACCGGGTCTTTTTGCGCCCACCGGGCAAAGAGTTCATCGGGTACGTACCGGGTGCCGCTGGCCTCCTCGTGTCCGCGCATACGAAAGGTCATACACTCCACCAGGTAAGGCATCCGGTACCGGATGCAGTATTCGCGCACCCCTTTTATCGTATCATAAACAGCAAGCAGGTCATTGCCATCAATGGTGGCCCCTTCGATCCCGTACCCCCGGGCTTTATCAGCAATGGAAATACACCGGTACTGTTCCTGCACAGGTGTGCTTAAGGCATATCCGTTATTTTCAACCAGAAAGATCACCGGCAGGTCCCAAACAGCCGCCAGGTTCAGCGCTTCATGAAAATCACCTTCACTGGTGCCTCCTTCGCCGCTAAACGCCAGCACCACCCGGTCGTTATCCTTTAGCCGGCCGGCCAGCGCAACACCATCGGCCACTGCCAGCTGCGGCCCCAGGTGCGAGATCATTCCACAGATATAATGCTCACGGCTGCCAAAATGAAAGCTCCGTTCCCGGCCTTTTGAATAGCCCTCCTGCATACCCTGCCACTGCATAAATAGCCTGCCAAGAGGCATATTGCGCGCGGTAAATACACCCAGGTTACGATGGAGCGGAAGGATCCACTCATTTGGGGGCAGCGCCAGCGTGGCGCCCACAGCAATGGCTTCCTGGCCAATGCCGCTAAACCATTTGCTAACCGTTCCCTGCCGGAGCAGGATCAGCATTTTTTCCTCAATCAGCCGCGGGTACAGCAGTTGCCGGTACATTTCCGTTAACTGATCGGGGGCCAGGCCCTTCAGATCCCTTGTCATACTACAAACCTAATAAATCGTTTTCATTTTTTGATTAAAGGCCGCGGAGGGCCACAAAGACCGGAAGACACAAAGATTCACAAAGAAGTTGACGGCTCCGGAAAATTTGGCCTTCATTGCTTTAGTAGCAAACCCAGGGATTGAAGACCTGCCGCCGCGCCATTGCCCCTTGCATCGTTGCGGGAAACAGCCCAACGGTTTTCAGTGCTTCAATGTTTCAGTGGCAACCACAAAAAAACCCGGTTCAAAAACAACAAATAAGCCGGATTATTTTTAGGTTTGCGCTTATTAACCATGAATCATTAAATATAGCTACATGAAAACAATGCTCCTGGCAGCCTTTATTGGCCTCGCTTTTTTTTCCTGTTCCAAAAAAGATAAAGTAGATAGCAGCGGCGCTCCCCCAATAACAGCCATCCCCGGTTTTGGAGATAACCAGGGTGCCATACCCGGCACCGCCTTTTCACTGCCCCAGGGCATCCAGCTTCAGGGGAGCATCGCGGGCGAAAGCACATCGGACGTTTGCGAAACCGTTGGCTTTGGTACGCTGGTGGATGTGTACCTGGTACTAAAAAACACCACAGCCGCCGAAATCAGGGTTACCTTCCCCGCGGGCCTTACGTTGGTATCGGCCAGCGCCGATGACCAAAATGGCATCGTGGCACAAACCTATGAAATAAACATAGCAGCCGGCATTGCCTGTGTTGTAAGATTAGGCGCCTATTGTATTAACGCATCCCGGCATCCGGCCAGCTCCACCTCGCGCTATACCTGGGGAACGGTGTGCAACGCACCAGCCATCGTATATTTATTGAACCTGCTGAAGGATAAAGACCTTGGCAAAGACGAAGGCGGCGGTGTGCAACCCTCCGTTTGGATGGTAAGCGCCGATGAACTGGATAGCCAAACGTCCCGGCAAAGCTGGAGTATGGTCAGGGAATGGATCGCGGGCATTCCCAACAAATAGTATAAAATCCTATTTTTACTTTAACCTGGCAAAACTGTCAGGTTTTGCACATGAACAAAATTATAGCCGTTCTGCTCTTTTTTTGCCCGGGCCTCTATGCCGCTGCACAGGAGGCCGGCCGGCATATAGCGCAGGATACCGGCTACTACCAGCGTTACAGTCACAAGCTGACCCTGGGGCCTTTGCTGGTAAAAAAGAACAGCGTTTATGCAATCCGCTCCAAAGATGGCGCCCTGCCCCTGCGGTATTCTACCAATAGCCCCACGCGGCTGGGGCTCTCCATCGGGTACGACTGGCTTACCGTTAGCGGCTCGGTAGGGCTGGGCACCCTGGATCCCGATTATAAAAAAGAAAAAGGAAAAACGAAGGCGGCAAATTTTCAGATGGCCATCAACGGGAAATACGTTCTGGGCGATCTGCACTTCCAGGTAAATAAGGGCTTTTACCTGAGGGGGCGGCCTGATCCCCCTTTGGCCCCGGGCGCCTACTATACACGCCCCGATATTCAAACACAGATCTTCGGAGTTACCATCCGTAAGATCCTGAAAGGCGACCGGTTTTCCATAAAAGCGCCTTTCGTATACGACAGCTGGCAGTTACGGTCTGCAGGCTCGTTCCTCATCGGGGGCGAATTTATTTACGGGAACGCCAAAGGCGATAGTGCCTTTGTACCAGCATTGCTGCAACCTTTGTTCCCTAATGCTCCGGTAAATTATATGCGTTATATGATGTTTGGCCCCACAGCAGGCTATGCCCATACCTTCGTAATTAAAAAACACCTGTTTGCAACCGGGGTGGTTTCTGTTAATGGCGATGCGGCGCAGACGGTTGAAAAAACGGTCGCAGGCGCACAGCAAACCCGCTGGTATTTTAGCCCCAACCTCAGTTTACGCGGAGCGTTTGGATACAACACCGAAAAATGGGAGCTGGTGGCATCCGTAATCTCCAACCGGTTCTTCATCGGCTCCAATGAAAAAGATGCCAACTATCAAAACTATTCTGATCAGTTTCGGCTGGCGTACCTGCGGCGCATCCCTGCCGGCAAAACCATACCCACGGTAGTAAACTGGGGGCGCAGGGCCATCAATACTTTAGGGTTCGGATGGTTGCTGGACTAATTTGAGAATTTGAAAATATGTAAATGTGTAAATGAGGGGCCCGTAAAAGAGAGGCTGCCGGACTAAGAAGTTCCAAGTTTAAGGTTTCAAAAGTTCCAGGTTCGGTCCAAACCTGAAACTTTAAACGGTGAAACATGGAACCTAAACAACCGTCAGCTCATAAAACGCCTCCGGGTGCAGGTATTTATTAGCCATTTCCTGCAAATCGGCTGCCGTAACGGTTTTAATGTTTTGTATAGAACGTTCAAAAAAGTCATCGCCAAGGTCATTCAACACCATGTTCTTCCAGCGCCCTATAATATGAAACGGGCCATCGAGATCGCCCAGGATGGAGCCCATCATAAAGTTTTTGACCAGCAGGAGCTCTTCAGCGTCAACAGGCTCCTCCCGCAGCAGTTCCATTTCCTTGTAGACCTCGGCTATTGCCGCCGCGCTCACTTCCCGGCCTGCCTCGGTCGAAATCATCCAGCCGTTGTCATAACGGTTATTAAGCAGGTAACTATGAATACCATAGGTATATCCTTTTTCCTCACGGATATTGGCCATTAGCCGGCTTCCGAAATAGCCTCCGAATACGATATTCAGCACCTGGCATTTTAAAAAATCGGGGTGGTGGCGGTTAAAAAAAGGCCGGGCAATGCGTATGGACCCCTGGTTATTTTTGGAGTCATTGACCACCTCGTATTTTTTTTGCGTTGCCGGCTCAATGCCGATCGACTGGTTTTGGGCCGGGTTATTGGGCAGGTCGCCAAAATAAGTGTCTAATAGCCCGCCCACATCCTGGGGTAGTCTTCCGGCAATAAATATTCTCAGGCTCCCGTTCCTGTAATAGGTTTCATAAAAAGCCAACAGGTCTTCCCTCGTTAACCGGTCAAAATCTTCATGCCGGCTAAAGCGCCCGTAAGGGTGCGTTGCCCCAAACAGGTATACATCAATGAGCCGGCCGGCAACAAAGCTGCTTTTTTTCAGGTTCACATCCAGCTTTTGCTTCATATTCTGCACGGCTATTTCCATTTCTTTTTGGGGAAGGGTGCTTCCGGCAATGATCTCCTTTACCGCAGGCAACAATTCTTTGATGTGTTTTGTAAGACAATGCAGGCTGATGGTGGCCGTTTCCGCATAACAGTTCCGGTTGAGGTAAGCCCCATAATAATCGAAGTATTCATTGATCTCATACGCATTTTTAGATTCCGTTCCATTCTTTAACAGGTGGTTGGTTACCGCCGCCTGAAGGTTTTTTTCCTCCTGCCAGTTGCCGGCATCAAACACCCATTCAATCTGCAGCACATCTTCGGTTCCTGCATCGATAGCATAAACATCCACCCCGTTTTTCAGGGTATATTTCTGGTAGGGTTGTAATTGCAAGTTGAAATTAACGGCATCCACAAAGGGGGGCGCCACGGTTCTGTCCGGCATTATATGTGTTATTTAAACCGCAAATATACGGTTGAAGCACCTGAAATGCCCCGGTTTACCGGATGGGCTTCCGGTACCAGCCGGTAAGCAGGTTGATAATAAAAGCCAGCTGCACCACAATAAGCGCGGCAATGCTGCAGACCAGGACGGCATTGGCATCGCTAAAAAAAGATGCCGGCTCCTCTGTATACCGGCGGGGCGAAACCAGTAAGCCATTAAGATGCCTGTAACCATACCATAAAACAAAAACAAGGAGTACAAGAGTGGCCAGTATATGAAACCAGGTAAGCTTATTGGAAAAAAGGATCCGGTGGGTAGCCATGTATATAAGCCATAATAAAAACAGGAAAAAGGCGGCAAAGCCCAGGATATGCGCTTGTGCCACCACCAGCATTGTATCATGCAGGTGAATATCGATTGTTGTTTTAGTGCTGGTAAAAAGCCCGGCAATAAACAAAACAATAGCGGTTACCAGCAATAAAACGTAGGGCATCCTCTTAAGCATGTCTTGATCCTTTATCGCAAATATAAGAAGCTGTTTATTTATTGTTTTACATTTCCCGGAGGATTCAGGATGGGAATTATATCAGGGAAAATCTTTCAGACAGCGTTTAAGATCAGGAGCCTGTTCCGTCCTGTTTTTTCCCCTCGGGTTGTTTAGCCCTGTTAGGGTTAGGCTTATGCCTTGACTGCTGCGGACGCCCTCCTTCTGCCTTTTTTTGCTGGGGCCTTGCCGGTTGTTGTTGCCTGGCAGGCTGCTTTTGACCCGATGTCTGCGGGCGTTGTTGTTGTTGCTGGTTTTTCTTTTGCTGCCGTTTCTTTTTATCGGCCCGTTCCAGGCTACGCAAACTGATCTGGCCCACCACATCCACAAACTCAGGCTCCACTTCTACGGGCCTGGAGCTGGTTACTTCTACCGGTTCCAGTTCCTCGGGAATGATATTCTGGCGGTTCAGCGATTTTATTTTGCGCACCCTTTCAATAGTAAGGGGGTATTGTTTGTTACTGTCTGGCAGGGAATACCACATCAGGTTTTTGAAAATATCTTTCTTAATCAGGTAGGCATTGCCCTTCGTCACCTGGATATGGTCACAATCGTTGGGAAATCCCTGGAGCGCATCCAGGTAGGTATCCAGCTCGTAGTTTAAACAGCATTTGAGGCGGCCGCACTGACCGCTTAACTTGGTTTGGTTAATAGAAAGGTTTTGGTAACGGGCCACCGTGGTATTCACCGATTTAAAATCGGTTAGCCAGGTGGAGCAGCAAAGTTCTCTTCCGCAGCTTCCGATACCCCCTACTTTTCCCGCTTCCTGGCGGGCGCCGATCTGGCGCATTTCTACTTTTACCTTAAACTCCTGGGCATATACTTTGATCAGTTCCCTGAAATCGACCCGCCCATCGGCAATATAGAAAAAGGTTGCTTTCCGTCCATCCGCCTGCATTTCCACCTGGCTGATCTTCATATTGAGGTTCAGCTGCTTGGCTATTGCCCGGCTCCTGATAACGGCTTCCGGCTCCCGGTCTTTATTGACCCTGCGCTGGTCCAGATCCCTGTCTGTGGCCATGCGCAACACTTTTTTCATTTCGGGGTTTTCTTCTTTCACCCCATATTTTTTCATCTGGAGCCGTACAATTTCGCCGGTAAGCGAAACTTCTCCTACATCAAAACCGCTGACGCCCTCAACGGTTACCAGGTCTCCCTTTTCAAATAATTGTAATGTTGTATTCCTGTAAAAATCTTTTCTTGTGCCCTTGCTAAAGCTGATTTCAACCACGTTGCACTGAACTTCTGTGTCTGCTATAGGCAGGTTACGCAACCAATCGTAGGTATTCATCCTATTACAACCACCGGTGCTGCAGCCGCCATTACTCTTACATCCGTTCGGTTTTCCACCCGTGGCGGTACCGCAATTTGAACAACCCATTCTTAATTTTTTATAGGGAGGGTGGTGTGTTTTTGATGTAATATTATTATACCAGGCCAACTAAATGCATTGGTCTTAATTGTAGTAATAACCGATAAACCGACCGGTTATGATATATCTGGCTAATAAACGGCAGAAATCAAATCCACTAAACGCACAAAAACTTCAACACCCCATTTGTTTTAAAAAATCAATTCCTCTTCTTAAAAGTTGTCTGATCATTTTCAAACAGCTTCATACCCAACACCTCATTCATTCAAAAATACGATTTTGTCTTTAATGATATGATAAATTTTAATGGTCAGCGCCATAAACAGCATTTTGCTGTTAGCGTTTCGTTCTATGTAGTATGCAGCATTGTCCAGCCCCGTAATGATGGCTTCCTGCTGCTCCATGCCGGTAATCTTGTTAAGGCGGGCTGCAAAATCCCGGTCGCGGTCGGGGTATCCCTCGCCGGCATTTTCAAATATCTGCATTTTAAGCGCCAGTTGCAGAAGATGATTAAAATACTGTAAAAACTGTTTTTGTTTTTCGCGGCCCAGCTTGCTCACCTCATCCACCCACTTCGACTGGGCTACGGGTCCCGTTTTCATAATGGCGTTTAGCCAACCACGCAGCAGCTCCTGCCAGTCCTCATCGGCGTGCTGGACCATTTGCAGGGCGGTATGATAATTGCCCTGGCTTACAGCAGCAATGCGGGCCGCCGCTTCATGGGTGGTACGATTGTTCTCATTGAGGGCGGCTTCAATATCCTTGTCTTCCAGCAGCGGCACTTTTATCAGCTGCACACGACTGAGAATGGTGGCCAGTATCTGGCTTTCATTTTCGGCTACCAATAAAAACACCGTGTTGGGGGGTGGCTCTTCAATTAGTTTTAAAAGTTTGTTGCCCTCGTTTCCCAGGTACTCCGGGAGCCATATCACCAGCACTTTATACTCACTTTCAAAGCTTTTCAGATTTAGCTTTTTGATAATATCGTTACACTCCTGTGCCGTAATATTTCCCTGTTTGTTCTCCGCACCAATAAACTGCAGCCAGTCGTAGGCATTACCAAAGGGGTATTCTTTTAAAAATTCCCGCCATTCGGTAATATAATCCGTACTGATGGGGGGCGTTCCCGGTTTTTTTGTAACAACGGGGTAGCTGAAGTGTATATCCGGGTGGGCAAAAGCCGCTGCCTTTACGCAGGACGGGCAGGTACCGCAAGAGTCGGCCTCACCTCCCAACCTCCTCTCCCCCGGGAGAGGAGGAGGAAGCAAATCTCCGAATAGTGAAGCCCCCTCAGCAGAAGGGGGTTTGGGGGAGGCCCGTTCACAAACAATATACTGGGCAAATGCCAGGGCCAGCGACAGGGCGCCACTGCCTTCTTTGCCTAAAAATAAGAGGGCATGCGCCAGCCGGTTCTCCTTCATCAGTTCGGGGAGCTCCTTTTTTAACGTATGCTGACCAATAACCTGCTTAAACTGCATGCGGCAAATGTAGGAAGAAGGTGGCAGCCGGCAGTATTTTAAAACTTAAGGACGTAAAATCCCCGGGTACCCCGGGAAATAGCCGGGGTGCTTACTTCATCCTTAATATAAGCACCGCATTTTCCGGACACAATATTCAGCGGAAAAGTTGCTGACCGCTGACCTGCTGAGAAGGTATACTGGTGCACCCCAATTTCGGCTCCAACAAATATTTCAACGATCTTAAGTGTATCATTTCCAAAAATACGTAGCGAAAAATTTTTTGCTTTCTCGTTCATCACTTTTAATTCACGCTCCTGTATGGTACCATTAGCCAGCAGGTCGGCCCCTGTAACCGCATCGGCAACCCGGAAGCCAAATTTAGGGGGCGGATTCTGACAAAAAACGGCCCCCTCATCCTGGTTTTTATGGCAGGCAACAACGATCAAAAGCAGCAAAAGTGTTGATAAATATTTCATTTTATAGCTATTCCAAAAACAAAACGCGATTTTGCTGCAGATCGTAACAATACTCCTTAAAAATAAATAGCCCCCACCCGTCAACCGCTCCCTGCACCCTACCGTTATAATATAGTAGTAAATACGAACTTTGCAGATTGAATTTCATGAAGTATGAAAATAGAACAGATATACACGGGATGCCTGGCCCAGGGGGCCTACTATATTTCTTCGGGCGGAGAAGGCGCCATCATTGATCCCCTGCGGGAAGTGCAGCCCTATATCGACCGGGCCACAAAAGACGGAGTTACCATCCGGTATATATTTGAAACGCATTTTCATGCCGATTTTGTAAGCGGCCATATTGACCTGGCAGCAAAAACCGGGGCGCAGATCGTGCTGGGCCCCACCAACGCACACCTGGGCTATAATGCTCATATTGCCAAAGACGGGGAAACATTTAAGATCGGCAACGCTACCATAAAAGTGCTGCATACGCCCGGCCATACCCTGGAAAGTGCCGTTTATTTACTGACAGACGAAACGGGGAAGGAAACCGCCATCTTTACAGGGGATACCTTATTTATTGGTGATGTAGGCCGGCCGGATCTGGCTCAAAAAATATCCGGTGATCTTACCAAAGAAAAGCTGGCTGGTTTGCTGTATGACTCCCTTCGAAACAAGATCATGCCCCTGCCCAATGAGCTGATCGTTTACCCGGCACATGGTGCGGGAAGCGCCTGTGGCAAAAACATGAGCCGCGAAACCACGGATACCCTGGGCCACCAGAAAAAAATAAACTATGCCCTGAACCCGGAGCTGACCAAAGAACAGTTTATTAAGGCCGTTACCGATGGATTAACCGAACCTCCCCTGTATTTTCCCCAAAACGTAAAAATGAATATTGAGGGATACGATAGCGTGGATGAAGTGCTGAAGCGGGGTAACCATGCACTGGACCCCGATGCTTTTGAAGAAGCCGCCAACCATACCGGCGCCATCATGCTGGATACCCGGGCGCCGCAGGATTTTGCAAAGGCTTTCATTCCCAACTCCATCAATATTGGAATTGATGGCAGTTTTGCCGTTTGGGTGGGCACCCTCATCCCTGATCTTAAACAGGAAATCCTGATTATTGCCGATGAAGGCCGCGAAGAAGAAGTGGTTACCCGGTTGGCGCGCGTGGGCTACGATTACAGCATCGGCTACCTGGCAGGTGGTATCCGGGCCTGGGAAAACGCCGGAAAGGAAACGGACCATATCGAAAGTATTTCCCCCGATCAGTTAGCCGCCGTTAACCAACCTCATATCCTGGATGTACGCAAAGAAAGCGAATACCAGGCCGAACACATTGAAGGCGCAGAGAATATGCCGCTGGACTATATCAATCATCATATTGCGGCCATCAACCGGGATCAGCCTGTTTATGTACATTGTGCGGGAGGATACCGTTCCATGATCTTTGCTTCTATTTTAAAAGCACGGGGTTTTGATCATGTGATCGATGTGCAGGGCGGCTTTAAGGCCATTAAAGATTCGGGCAAATTCAGCACTACGGGTTTTATAAACCATTAAGATTCTGTGTTAATTTCCAAGAGATTTTTTAATTTTATTCTTTAGGCGGTTTTATACCAGCCTGTGTAAGGGAGCAATTATTTTAGATTGCTCTCTACTTTTTTATTTCTGCTCCTGCGTCCGCTACCTGATTTTGGCTTTGTAAATAATCCTTGTCATATTTTTCCTGCTTTTTAAACAAGGTGTACATCAGTTCCAAAAGCTTCCTTTGCACGGCTACAGCTGCTTTCATTTTGATACCGTGCTTAGCGACCAATCTTGCAAATACGCCCTTGAATCGCTCATCATGCCTGATAGCTGCCAGTGCCGGCATGTGCATCGCTTTTCGCAAATATTTATTCCCTCTCTTTGATATTTTGGGCTTACCTTTTACCGAAGTACCTGACTGTTTTTCTTTCACATCCAGTCCCGCATAGCTGGCCAGTTGTCTTTTATTATTGATTAAATCAAACCCATTGGTCTCGGCTAAAACCGTTGCTGCGGTTAATAATCCCACACCTGGGATTGAGGCTAATAGCTCCACGGCTGCTGCTATTTTTTCGTTTGATTTGACTAATTCGTTGACCTCTGAAACAACCTCTACAACCTGTTGGTCTAAAAGCACTATATGCTTCTTCAGTCTGGCGATAGTACTTTTATGCGGAAACATTTCTGCCTGCTCAGCGTGAAGCTGGTTTTTAGCCACGGTACGGGCCTGCACTATCTGGTCTCGTTCCCTGACCAATTGACGCATTTGCTTATATACCGGATCTGGTGGAGCCCAACTGTCTAAGTCTCTCTCTAACCCAAACAAGGTAATTCCTTCGGAAGCTGTTTTATCTGTAATTGTTTTTACATCCAGTGTCCTGAGATAATTGCTGATCTTATTAGGCAACACAATACTCAGTGACGGGGCATTCAAATAAAGACAATAGGCTAATTTTTCATGATACACACCGGTGGCTTCCATTACGTAATGCACATCAATACTATCAGCGGTCAATTTCTTTACCCATTTCAACAACAACTCAAAGCCTTTTGTATTGTTTTTAACCGCTTTATAAGCATACACTTCCCGGCTTAAATCATCGTACATCCGCCCAAGGGCCACTACCAACTCATCCTGCGCTACATCAATACCACAGACTTGTCTTACAATTTGTTTCATACCAATACTTTTAAAATAAAAAACAATAAAGTGAAAAATCTCCCTTCATTTTGTCTCCTGGATGGATATTCTGGTTTTGTCGCAATAAATGGACACTCCTTACATTCTGTTCAAACTCGAAGAGATAAAAAAGAGTGAGGTTATATCTTAATGAGAACATACTTTGACAGTTGTTTAGGCACTAATTAACTCTCACCCTTTTTCACTTTATCTAAGTCTCTAATCTATTGGTATTTTTTATCAAAATCTCAAAGAACTTTAAAAAAACAAACATAGGAGGCATTAAAAAACATTAAGAAAAAAACCGCACAACCAGCAACTTAATGAACCTTCACTTCTTAATAGTTTAAAAAATCCTGCATTTTAACTCGCGCGCTTATGCTGCAGCAGCATATCCATGGCATGTTCCAGGGTGCCTGCAGGGATCAGTTCACCGGCATTAACAAAGAAAATTTCATCGGCATTTTCGATGGTATTCAACCGGTGCGCGATGATGATCTTCGTGGTGGTTGCCGGCAACCTGTCCAGGATCCCGTCCAAAAGTTTTTCTGTTACTGTGTCAATATTGGCTGTAGCCTCATCCAGGATCACGATCTGCGGTTTACGCAATACCGCCCGTATAAAAGCGATCAGCTGTTTTTGTCCAAGGCTTACTGAATCTGCCGAAGCCCTGAGCGGGGTATCCAGCCCGGTGTCAAAACGGGAAAGCAGGTCGTTTAAGCCTGCATCGCTGATCACCTGCAGCAGCTGTTCATTATTAAGCCGGTGCAGCGCAGTATTTCCATACAGGATATTCTCCCGCAGTGTTCCCGTAAATAAAAAAGGTTCCTGCAAAATAAAGCCGATTGCCTGGGTGCGTTCTTCAGCCGTGTAAGTGCGGATATCAATTCCTTTTAAAAGCACGGTTCCTTCTGAAGGGTCGTACAGACGTGCAATTAATGCCGCCGTTGTACTCTTGCCCCCACCGGTAGGCCCTACCAACGCGTAGGTTTTGCCAGGCTGCATTTCAAAACTGACAGCATGCAGCACATTCTTACCCCCAGGGTAGTGAAACGATACCTGCCGAAACGCCATAATGGCCCCGGGTACCGGCGCGCCCTTTTCCGTTTTGCTCAGCACCGGCAGATTCGATTGCCTGGAAAGGATTACTGAGATCCGGTCCCAGGCGGCCAGGGCTGTCTGGAAACTGGCCCACAAAGCAGCCAGCTCGCGCAGCGGCCGGTAAAAGAACTGCACATAACTCATAAAACTAATCAGCAGCCCAATCGTAAACTGCCCGTTCAGGATCAGGTAGATCCCAAAGCCCAGTACGATCAATTGCGCCAGGTTGGAGAAAAATCCAAATACCGGCGTAAACAGGTTGTTGGCAATACCCGCTGCGATGGCGGTCTTATAATTTTCTTCGTTGGATTTTGCAAAACGATCCCTGAAATAGTCGCGCCGGTTAAATGCAACAATCGTCTTAAAATTATGCAGGCCCTCCTGTATATTGGCACTCAGGCCGCCATTGGCTTTAAGACTGATCGCATTTTTTTTCCTCACCCAGGGAGAAACCAGCAATACAAACAACAGGATAAAAACAGCCGGCGCCAGGGAAGCAGCCCCCAACTGCCAGTGGATGGATAGTACAAATACCGCCACGCCAATCATGGAAAAAATACTGTCCATAAACCGCATCAGCGACTGCGAGAAGAACTGGTTCACCGTATCGGTATCATTATTGATCCTTGAGATGAGGTCGCCCGAGCGATTACTGTTAAAGAACGCCACGGGCAGCTGCTGCAATTTATTAAACACCTCGTTTCGCAGCAGGTACAGCATGCGCTGCCCTACCCCACCCATTAGCTTGGCCTGCAGGTACTCTGTACCGGCCCATACAATATAAATGCCCAGTAACAGGGCACTGTATTGCATCAACGGGCCATATTGCTTTTTAAGAATGAAATGATCCACAATATAACCTACCAGGTAAGGCGTCAGCATGGTGATGCCGGCATTGAGCATCATTACAAAAAAAGCAACCAGGAGGTTTTTTTTCTCGCCCTTCATAAACCGGAACATCTTGCGCAATGCGGTGCCTGCAGAAGTTTTCTGTTTCGCGCCCAGGTTATAATCCGTTTGATAATTCCCGTTTTCTCCCTGCATTTTATTTAGCTTCTGTGGTTTGATAATTATTCAGACTTTGCTGGCTTTGCAAAATCTGGTTGTATTCCGGGTTGGAGCGCAGCAGCTGCTCATGCGTACCGCTGGCAACCAGTTCCCCTTCCATCAGCAAAATGATCTGCTCATAATCCTTTACCGGATCCAGGTTCTGCGTAATGGACACGATGGTGATGCCGGGATAATTTTCCGCCACATTTTTCCAGATCCGCTGTTCGGTATTCCGGTCTACCCGAGCCGTAAACTCATCCAGCAGCAAAATCTTCGGGTTGCCTGCCAGTGCCCTTGCCAGCATGATCCGCTGCTTTTGTCCGCCCGACAAACTCAGCCCCCGTTCAGATACTTCGGTATCCAATCCCCGGGGAAGGGTTGCCACAAAATCGGCAAGTTCTGCAGTGCGTACCGCCTTTTGCAGTGCAGCCTCCGGAACATCGGCGTTGAAGGCGATATTTTCACGGAGGCTCATATTAAAAATAATAGCATCCTGGAACACCAGCCCGATCTGCCGCAACAACACTTCCTGGTTATAGGTTTGTATGGGCACACCATCATAACAGATCGTACCCTGCCCGGGACTGATCAACGTGGTTAATGCGTAAAATAATTGGGTTTTGCCCGCTGCAGTGGGGCCGATAATGGCAGTTCGGGATCCCGCTTTTATACTAAAGGAAACATGATCCAACGCTTTTTTTTCACCAAACATTACTGTAAGATCTTTGACTTCAATAGCCCCATCAAGCTGTTTCTCAAAGCGGCCGCCGGCTTCTGTATCCGGTGCATTCAGTACTTCATAAATGCGGCCATAGGAAGCCGATGCCCGCGCTATCAGGTTGCTCATAAACCCGATCAGCAAAATGGGAAAAATTAAAATGGAGATATAGCTGTTAAACGCGGCAAATGCGCCCATAGTCATGGATCCGGAAATAGTATAATGCCCGCCCACCGCTACAACAGCCAATACCGCCAGGTTGGCGGTAAATACGATAATGGGAATCAATGTTGCAAAAAGCTTCAGGATTGAAAATCCCAGGCTCTTAGCCTCATTGTTGGCCTCCATAAACTTATCATACTCCTGGAACTGTGCGTTGAGCACCCGGATGAGTGCAGCTCCCAGTATAGATTCACTAATAGTTTTATTGAGCTTGTCAATCACTTCCTGCGACCGCTTAAACAGCGTTTTTACTTTTTTGAACACAAACACAAAGGCCAGCGCAATAATGGGAATCACGCACAGCACGATCAGTCCCAGCCGCCCGTTGATACTCAGCAACAGGATGGCCGTGCCCACAATCAGTACCACCGATGAAATAATATTGACAATGGCCTGCGAAACAAAGGTCTTCACCGCGTTGACATCCGAAGTAATATTGGTCAGCAATTTATCAGGGTTCGTATCCTGTATAAAAGCATGTGTTTGCCGGGAGATCTTATCCGCCAGTTGCTTTCTCAGATCCCGGGCCACTTTTTCCGAAGCATAGGTTTGCACCCAGCTCTGGAAATAGGTAAGCAACAGGATCAGCACCGATACACCCAGGAAGTAAAACACCAGCCGTTGCATTTGGAACTGCTGCTGACCAACATTATCAATGGCTGATTGCACCAGTTTAGGAATCACCAGGCTCAGTCCATTGCTGAATAAAGCGAGCATCAGCAATATACTGATAAGCCCCCTGTAGGGCCGGAGCATAGTAAACATATTGGGCTTTGCCGCTTTTGGGGCCTTGGTAGTTTGCGCTGTCATATATTTTTACAGGAGCGATTCAACGGGTTTGACACTGTTTTTATTGATAACGAATGACCCGCTGTTTTACTTTAAATTTTAATCCCGCAGGACTGCGAAATTAGAGATAAAGCAACAGAAACAGGACACATCGCTGCTGAGAAACGGTTTAAAACCTAACCGCAAGGTGCGCAAAGAATCCGCGAAGCCCGCGATAGGAACTTAATAGAATGTCCTGGCATTCGTTGCGAAAACCTTCGCGTCTCTGCATGAGACCATCAGTTGCGGATCTCCCTTCTCATAAAGCGCTGGTACGCCAGGGCAAAACACAAAAGGGTAGCCGCCAGTAAACCACAGAGCTGCGGCCATACAATCAGGAGACTTTCCCGGAGCGAAAGTGGCGTGGGAATGGCGCCCGACATTTGCTCCATGGACAAAGACCCCAGGCTCCTTACCGAGGGCATCAGCAGGGTGGTAGTCCCATCGGCATACAACTGACTGGGCACCAGCCTCAGAAAGGTCATGATGGTGTTGTTGTAGCCGGTTACTTCATCCGGCGAAAGCAGGGCCGGATCGGGCAGGAATGCCTTCACCGCCAGGCTCATGATCATCTGGTAAAAAACGGTGAAAAATAACCAGATGCCAATGGCCGTTAATGCGGAAGTGGCCGCCTGTTTGAAGACCACCGAAAGCAGGATGGAGAGGTTTAGCCAGAATCCAACGTAAACAATGGTGAGCACGATAAAACACAGGATGCGCAAAAGCTCCTGGGGCTCCATCCGTACACCGGTAATGATGAGGCCGCCCCCGATCATCAGTAAGCCCAGCGATAAAAAAAGTGCGCTGATTACGACGAGCGCCCCCGTAAACTTGGCCAGCAGCAGGTTATCGCGGTACACCGGCTGCGCCAGCAAGCGAATGAGTGTTCCATTATTTTGCTCGGCATTGACGGCATCAAACCCCAGCCCAATACCCAGCAGGGGGCCCAGAAAACCTATAAAAATGTGAAAAGGGGGCAAACTGTTGTCGGTGGTTGTCAGTAATTTCAGGTATAAGAAAAGACGATCAGGGTCTTCTGTATTTCCAACAGCTTTAGAAATATTAGATAACGAAACATACATCGACCCTAAAAAAGTAAATAGTACCAGGGCCAGCAATATAATAAACCGCCAGCTCCGGATATGATCCGCCACTTCTTTGCGCACCATTACCGAAAATGGCCGGTTGACCAATTGTTTCTTCCTGCTACTTACGCTTTTTGAAAAAAGATCGTTGAAATAAACCGCTGGACTTTTCACTGGAACTATTTTCGTTTAAATTGGTTTCAAAATAACGTTCATAAATTTCATCTAACCCATAAGAACGCTGCTGCACACCGGTAATATCCATCCCTTTTTGAACAAGAAGGCGCACCAGGTCGGGGGTAGATCCCGTGCTGCCGGATATTTGCAGCAACTGCCCATTTACCGTAACCTTCTTTATGGCATCTATGGCCAGCAGGTCTGTTTCCAATGTTGGCGGAACTTCGTTCTTTACGGCTATTTCCACTACAAAAGGGTCACTGGCAAACAGATTACTTGCCAGGGTATCAATATTTCCTTCTGCCAATAGCTTGCCGCCTACAAAGATCCCCACACTGTCGCAAACCTGTTGTACCTGGTGCAGGTGGTGGGAGGATAGCAATACCGTAAGCCCCTGTTGCCGGCTCAGTTGTTTGATGAGCGCCAGAAAATCTTTTACCCCGCTGGGGTCGATCCCCAATGTGGGCTCATCAAGGATAATCACTTCCGGTTGTTTGATGAGCACATCCGCCAGGCCCAGCCGCTGCTTCATCCCGCGGGAGAATGTGGCCGTGCGTTTATGCATGGCGCCCGAAAGGCCCACTTCATCCAGCATATCCCGCGCCCGTTCTTTCACCTCGCTTTCCGGGATACCATTCAGCCGCCCGATATATACCAGGTTTTCCAGGGCCGTCATATTGTTGTAAAACCCAATATTATCGGGCATATAGCCTATTTTCCGTTTTACCGGTATGGGGTTCCTGGTGGCATCAAAACCACAAACCGTGGCCAGGCCCGAGCTCGGTTCCGTTAGTCCCAGCATCATCAGGATCGTAGTGGATTTACCGGCCCCATTGGGTCCCAGCAACCCGAAGATCTCTCCTTTGTAAACGGTCAGATCCAGGTTATCTACAGCCCTGAGCGATCGGTAACACTTTGTTAACCCCTTCAGTTCAATGATCGGAGTCTTCATGATTACCTTCTTCCATATTTACGGATCAGATAATAGATGATGCCAACTGCCAGCAGGATTACCAGCAATCCCACCCAGCCCGATAACAGGGAGGTTTTTACCGTCATGCGGAATGCCGCGCTGGCATTTGCATTGGGGTTTTTAACACTGAAGTTGGTTACATAATCGCCCGCGATGGTTTTGCCCGGCACTTTCAATGTAGCGGTTACGTCAACGGTTTTTCCCGGATCCAGCCGGTTGATCTTTGATGGTTCAAAAGAAGCATCCCACTGCGCAGGCGCCTGCCCCGAAAGCTCCAGGTTATCCAGCGCAATGGTACCGGTATTGCGCACCACCAGGTGCAGAGCGGTACTGCTACCCTCGGTTACCTCATCGCTGAGCCTTCCTGTAGGCGTGCTCAGCTCCACTGCATAGGATCCCTTTACAACAGCTTCAATGGTTAAAGCAGCAGTATCCGTACCGGAAATCGCCTTCAACGGAATGCTGTACTTGCCAGGATGTGCCACAGGCGAGGGATTCACTTCGATGGAAATTTCCTGCGTTTTGTTAGAGTCCAGACGAAAGGATGCCACCTGGCTTCCCTCCACTTTAAAGGCCACGCTCCAGCCAATGGGGGCATCCGATCTCAGCTCAAAAATTTTGGGCTGCCGCGCGGCATTATGCAGGGAAGTATTGTACCGGAAGGTTTCATTAACTGCAGCTTCCAGGTTCATCAGCCTTGCTGTAAATGTAGAGCCAGGGCCGCCGGGCTGGGAATAAGAAAAACCGGGATAAAAAACAATCGCTGCTAAAAACAGCAAATAGCGGAATACCTTTCTCTTTCCGCTTTCAAACGAAATTAGACGTTGTTGTACTAACATGACATTAATAAATAATAAAATCTTCAACAAATAATAGCCCCAGGTGCAGGAATGCCTGCTTGAGTGCAAACGTTGATTGTTCTTGAGTATAAGGTGGGCTAAAATTATAAAAAGATTATACTCCTCCAAAAAAATTGGATGAGCGGTAAGTTAGCGCCGACAACTGGTCTTACCACAGCCGGTAATTGCACCCGACATTTAAGACTTAGGGTTTGTCCGGCCTCTTTCCAGCTGGCTCAATGCCAGGCCCGCCAATACCATTATTACTCCCAAAACGGTATAGATACTTACCGGGTCATGCACCCAAAGCGCGGCGATGATGATACCGAATACCGGGCAAATAAACAACCACATCCCGGCCTTTACCGCATCCTGTTTCAACAGGTTGAGCCAAAGCGCCACCGCACCAATTGAAACCGGTATAGCCAGCCAGAGCGTACCTCCCCAAAAAGCCCAGGTATAATGATTGGCAGTTGTTTTATAGCTAAACAGGGCTATGGGCAGCATCAGCAGACCTCCAAAAAAAGTTTGCCAGCCATTGATCACAAACAGATGCATTGTTCCCCAACTCCTTGAGGAAAAATACATCGTCCCGATTGAATAGGACAACATGCTGGCCAGCAGCAACACCAGGCCCGGCAGCGTAACTGCTGCCCCGCCCAGCAGGGGCCAGGCCACCACGAAGATGCCCAGGAGACAGATACAAATAGCCAGAAGAATGCGGGGTGATAGTGGTTTTTTTAAAAAGAATACAGATATAAAACTGATAAACACCGGGCTTACCGCTACCGTTAATGCTCCGATGCTGGCGGTTACCTGCTGCATGGCAATTACATACAAACCCAGATAAATGGTGATGTTGAGCACACCATAAATCGCCAGGGGCCTCCATTCCCTTTTTTGAGGCAACGGTTTGCGCAGCACCAAATGCGCTATCACCAGCATAATAAACGCAGCCACACCAAAACGCGTTACGGCAATTACAAGCGGCTGCGAAACGGTTAACGCTACCTTTGTTGCTGTTGACGCAGACGACCATAATACAGCAAACACCAGCCCCGCCAGTATCCACTTTAACCCGGTATTTTTTTTTTGCATATCCACCAAAGAATCCGGCAAAAATACGAGGTTGCCGGAATAATGAAAGCATTGGAGTTTTGCAGATCTTTCTCCAAAACTGATCGCAGTAAACAAAAGGGCCGTCACTAAACAAGTAGCAACGGCCCTTTTCAATTATCTTAAAAACACTATTTTGTATTCTTCAGAGACAACCGGATTTTTTTTACAAAATCAAGACAAACCCCGGCAGCATTTATGACCTGCTCATCCGTAAAACCAAATTTGCTGATCAGGTTCTCAACCACTTCTGCCTTTCCTTTAGCCTTACCTTCTGCTATTCCTTTTTCTTCTGCAGTTTTTAATACGGCATACTCGGTCCATCTGTCCAAAATATCTTTTTGATATAACATATATTCCTCCGCTTTTAAGTTAGCTATCTTTGCAATTTCAAACAGTTTCTGAAAAACTTCGTTACACAAAGTTACCGGAATTTTCTGCAATTTCCCCATATTTCGTAGTACATAGACCCAGCGCTCAAGGTCCGTTTTTAGTTCTTTCTCCTCAAGGTTGAAGTTTGGCAACTCTAAAAAAATGAACCATAGCTTATTATAATATACTTTATGGGTTGCTTCTTCCGTCAGTCTTACCCGGTGCAGGTATTGCCCAGATGAAAAATCACTAAAATTAAAGTCTGCCAATCCAATAAAATATACTTCTGTTAATTCAAAACCCCAATACTTATCACCCTTTGGTCCCTGCTCATGTAACCTGCTCGCTGCATAAAAGATCGCACGATCGATAAAATACTTCTGGCTGGCTCTTTGTACTTCAATGATAAAGGTCTCTCCATGAACTCCTGTGCAGGTAACATCAAAAATAGTTTTGCGGTAATGTCTTGCAGGGCCACCGTTTTCCGTCTGATTGTAGACCAGGTCACGTATTACCTTACGGCCTTTGAATAACTCATTCAAAAAGGCAATCAACAGATCCTTCTGGGGCGCTGAACCAAATATTCTTTTAAACCCGAAATCAGTTAGCGGATCGATGTACTTTCCCATGGGAAGCAACTCCGTGTTTTTCATAATAGCCATACTTAAAGATACGAATTTTTAAGCCCAAAACTCCCTTTTCTTAAGATCGAGGGCCATTCAATTTTCCACAGCGTTGTATAAAATATGCCCGGGGTTAGCATTTATCAATGAATGTATTTCAATTACGAAGATTCGGAATTGTTGCAGCTTTTATCCGGCATTTATGTATGGTTCACACGATCTAAAGGAATCTGCTTTTGTACCGCAGGTGTCATCAGAACAATTCAGCAATAAACCCTACATTTGCCGGCAAAAATTGAAGCATGGCAAACGAACTGGCTGAAAGAAGTAAAAATGGCTGCGAACTTTGTAAAAGCACAGAAGGAATACGCGCCTATGAAGTAGCGCCTAAAGCACAGAACAGTGCGGACCAAACGATCTTCATCTGCAACAAGTGCGAAGTGCAGATCGAAAAAAGGGAGGAGCTGGATGCCACACACTGGCAATGCCTGTCCGAATCCATGTGGAGCGAGGTACCTGCTGTACAGGTAACGGCCTGGCGGATGCTGAACCGGCTGCGAAACGAAAGTTGGGCGGCCGATAACCTGGACATGCTTTATTTAGATGATGCTACATTGGCCTGGGCAAAAGCCACCGGTGATCATGAAGATGATGGCACGGTTGACCTGCATAAGGACAGTAACGGAAACACCCTGCAGAACGGGGATACCGTAGTGCTTACCAAAAGCCTTGATGTAAAAGGCTCCACCCTGAATGCTAAAATGGGTACCGTTGTAAAAAATATCAGGCTGGTAGAAGGAAACACCGAACAGATCGAAGGCCGGATCGAAGGGCAAACCATCGTCATTCTTACAAAGTACCTGCGCAAACAGGGCGCTTAGAAATTTAAAATATTCAATGTAAAATATCGAATGCAGCAATATAGATCCGGTTGCTGACCGGAGTTACTACTTCGGTATTTTACATTTAATATTCCATATTTTACATTCCCCGGCTGCCCCGGGGTTAATGAACGCTCCCCGAAATAATCACATCATCCATACTAAATGTTCCTCCCGCAGACTCACTGTTGAAACCATAAAAACGAAGGGTTACCGGTTCTTTTAGCGCTATAAATGCGGTACCCGGTATTACCACGCACCCCGAATTGTCCGTTACAGAAGCATCGCTTACCTGCAAGATGTTATCAGGCAAGATCTGTATATTTTTATTTCCCGGCTCCGAAACAACGGGAAGGTTTTGTTTAAAAAGATCCCTGTTGGAGCGCACTACTACCTGCCGTACCCCCGTTCCGGAGCGTCTTAAGGTGAAGCTGATTCTGAAAAAATTCAGTAGCGTTCCCGGTGAAGGTTCAATCGTTAGTTCATAGTAACGATCCGCATCAACGGCTCCATTCAGCACATCGGATCCATTAGCGGCGCCGGCGGGCCAGCCGCTGAACGAAAAACGTCCGCCTGCGGTAGCGTGATCCCCTACGCCAACCGCCTTAAAAGGTGTAATAACCAGGTTGGGGATCGCCGGCAACGGCGTGGGATCTATAACCCCGGTTTTATCGGAAACACCCGAAAAGCTGAACAGGGCCGCAAACGGTACCGCAGGTGTAAAGCCGGTAACATCGCCCGTGTTTCTTATACAAAATCGTTTTATCCCATTGCTATCCCTTCCAAAACCGGTCCAGGATTGCATTCCCGATGGAAGGATACCGGATGCAAAAACAGCATCTTCCTGTATATACAATTCCATGACGCCGCTGCCATCCCCGAGTATATGAGCGCCTGAAAAAAACCCGGGTGCCGTACTGGCCTGATGAATTGTTACCAATGTTGATTCTATATTGCCGGAATCGCCCGCCGGCAATTCCAGTGCTGCCTTCAGCTCCTGTATGGTTCGCACAGCTGGTATAATCATTCGCGCTGATGCGATAGGTGCGGGTGGCTCAAAGTCTTTATGCATTTTTAACAGCAACAGGCCATCGTGGCTTACCAGCGAATCCGCATTACTGAGATTTAAAACAACCGAATCTCCCGTGCGGTAAGTAACAACGCTTCCAAGATCAACCATTACCCCGCTGTTGCCGCTTTGCAAAACCACCCATCCGGCAGTAATATTTCCCGAGCCGGCATCCGAAATTACGGTGCCCCCCAATGCATACCGGTCCAGGGCTACAGGGCTTCCGGCATACTGCTGCCTAAGCGTCCCAATGGTCATTGGCCGGGCCGGACCTTGCCCGCACCGGGGCTTCTGAAACTGTACATCCCCGGTATCCCGTATAAACAGCTGCTGCGTCTTATTAAAAATGCTGTAGATACCTGTGATGGTCCCGCTTCCGCCAGGTATTTTTAAGGCTGCAAAACTGGCATAACTGCTGTTCCGTAAAACGATGGATTGCTGCCCGCAATCGTGGAGGGTAAAGTTAACAGCGCTTACTTCCTTTGCAGGGTCTGCATAGGTTTTGGAGGTATCCCGGGCTGCAAACTCAAACCCCTCCAGCTGTACCAGCATACTTTGCAACGGATCCTTTATATTGGTTGTAAGGTCGGCAGGCGTAATTATACTGGGCACTATGGCGTTTCCGAAAGAGCCTTTTACTATAAACTGGTCAAACTGCGCAACAGGTATCCGGCCAAGGTTCAGGTATGCTCCATCACGTACAGAATCCAGTCCCAGCTGGATTGTACCGCCATAGTCGCCCAGCATCATTCCTTTTAGCCTTACAAAAACTCTGCGGCCCAGGGGATAGGATGTATATATATTATTCCCATCCATCAGCACCGGAATAGCGGCGGTTTCGTCCTGTATGACAATCTGTTTATAAAAATTACCCGATTGGTCGTTGGCCGTCACCACCCCTGTAATCGTTATATCATCATAGATTTTTTGAAAGATGCCATATCCCTGGTAGCGGTCCTTCAATACAGCAATGGTCATGTTTACCGGCACCTCCGGATCTGCGTTTAAAGGAGGCACGTCAAGGGCCGGGTTGCAGGAGATGATCAGTGCCGCTGTGCAGATCAGCAACACGCCGGAAACAGAAAGGTATGTTTTCATAAAATTATTTTTATTATTTGTACAATAAAGGTTAGCTCCCCGGTCTATTTAAACCGGAGCATAATGCTTGCATAATAGTTGAGCCCTAATGCATAATAGTATTTGGGCGGAAACCGGCTTGCGTCCTTATCTTCCATATCGAAACGCAGCTGCTCAAACCCGCCGGAGCGGATCGCGGTATTATTCAAAACATTATTAACCCCAATACTGAATACCAGGTACACCGGTTGTTTATGAACGGTGTAGCGCCGGGGCAGCCGCTTTGACCAGCCGCCAAAAAAATCTAATGTGAACGATGCAGGAAGCTTTTCCTGTTTGATCATTTGATCGATCAGTTCCCCGATGCCGTCCAATGCAGGATCTGCATCACCAATAGCAGCAAAGGTTCTGCGAATGGGGTTGATACTGAGCCAGGCATTATCGAAATAATTTGCAGTAAGGCTGATAAACCAGTACTGCGGCGACCGGAAAAAAAAGCCAGCGCTACAGGCATTTTGCGGAGTAGCGGGCACCCGGAAATTTTTCAGGTAAACCACCTGCTCCGCCAGCACTTCTGCGTTATTATCTGCTGTAACCACCGCATAGGGACGGCTATTATAATAATAGCGGCCAACCGATGCCGCCCCATTAAAACTTAATGCCGTATTCAGTTTGATTTCGGCGCCTATTTCTCCGCCAAAATGAACGGTATGGATACCACTCAATGCATAGTTCACAAAATTCCGGTATTGATCATGATAAAAGCTCATCACATCATAGGCATCTTTTATTTGGGTATAATATCCCGTTAATCCAATTTTGAACCGGGGGCTATTCAGCTTGTATCCCGTCTCCGCAGACCAGGTGGTTTCACTTTTAAGCGGGCCCTCCTGCAGTGTATTGCGGGTCCTCGGCGAAATGAAAACATTGTCAAAAAAGGGCGGGGTCCGGAAAAAACCTCCGTTCACAAAAAAATAATTCCGTCCATTTAATTTGTAGGTGCCGCCCGTCTTAAAGCCAGGGTTCATAAACTGCTGATGTGTGGATGGGCCATAAGAATTGCCGGGAAAAAGCCCGTTGCGGTTAAGCCCCTGCCGGTAAAATTGCGTTTGAACAGCGTTAGCTCCAAAAAACAGGTCAACCCGGTTCAAACTGGCCCTCAGTTGCCCCCAGGCCGTGGCGCGGCCCGCAATCATCCGGTAGTGATACCCATAGGGTTCCCCTTCTTTTTTAAGCTGATCCGGATGATCCAGATCGTATTGCGCCGGGCCGGGGTCATTGGGAAAATCTCGTTCCGCATACTGGTTTACATTCACCCAAAAATCGCCGCCCAGCAGGTCCTCTACCTCCTGGTAATACACGTTATCCTGGTACTGGTAGCTGATGCCCGCGGCAAGCGCCAGCCCTCCCCGGAGTTTTGTAGCATACATGGAATTGATGAGGTACCGGCGCAGGTCACTAACCCGGTTGGATAAAATATAAAGCGATCGTTTTCCGCCAACGTCATTTCCCGGCAAACCCGAAACATTGCGCATGGTGACCCAATTTGCCCGGTTTACTTCGTACAAACGATTCCAGTTCACCTGCAGTAAATCCGGGTTTCCGGATAATAATGCGCGCAATGATGCGGCTGTAGCAGGCTGTGTTACGGCATAGTAACCGGGCAGGTAACGGTAGTAGTCCGGGCGCGGATCGGGAGCATTATACCAGTCAAATCCCGAAAGTTTCCGTTTCCCAAATATATAGGCCAGGGTGGTCGTCCAGCTCGTTTGCGCATGGGGCCTGCGTTCATGCACCGCCATAAAAACGGGCTGAAATGTGGTGGTTGCCGCGGCGGTCCGCTTCTTTCCATTTTGATAGCCCCATGCAGGATTATAAAAAACAGTACCCGCCAGATCCATGGCCTCCTGTACACTTGCCGTTTGTCTTCCGTTTTCCGTAGGCGCACCAAAGGCAATGAGGGAAAAAACATTTCGTGTATTGATTCGCTTATCAATGGCGGCATAATAGCTCAGGCTTCGGTAATAAGTACCCGGCACATACCCTTCCGCGCTGTAACGGGTGCTAAGCATGTAACTATGGGCCCAGCCTTTTTTATTAAAGCCGGACCCATGCGTCAGTAAAAAACGATGCCGGTAACTCCGGTTTGATGCGGCGTATCCCACCTGTGTTTGCACCCACTGCGCACCGGCACGCAAATCAATATTGGTATTGAGGCCGGGTTTGCCAAACGCAAAATCAGCGGCCTCCAGCCCATAGGCATTTTGCCGGGCACGCATTATATTAGTAAGCCCGGACCATTGGCCAAATGGAGTACTGCCATTATCCAAACTTATAAAACCGGCCCCGTTCAGGTAAACAGCATCGCCATTGTTGTAGCCGCGCAGGCGGAAACGCAATGGTGAAAAACTAAAAGCAGCAGCAGCAAGAAAAGGATTTCTTCCTGCCGACAATACAGATGAAACCGGGGCACTGTTTCCTTCATACAGATCTGATTCATCCAGGAGGATCACAGGCAACTGCGCTTCGGCATCGGCTTTGAGATCATTTACAAGGGAATCAGTTCCCGGAAGAGTGTCGCGGCCGGGCACAGAAGAAAGTGATTGTGCATTTGCCGACAAATACATAAACGCAAGCGTTAAGGTAACGGTGCTTTTCATTTGTTATAATTTTTAATAGGTTGTTGTAAATATACTAAATAAATTAAATGTTTAATTTTTTTTATTTTAAAATTTTTTATGACTTTCGCAATAGAAATAAAACCTATGAAAAAGATCCCATTTCTGACATTGGCAATCATCATTTCCTGCTGTTTAAATGCAGCCGCCCAGCCCCGGAAATACCAGTCTGCCATTATTGCCTTTTACAATCTGGAAAATTTCTATGATACCGTTTTTCATAAACGGCAGGACGATGAAGCCTTTACTCCGGGAGGCACGAAAGCCTATACCAGTACTGTTTTTAAGGAAAAAACAGATCACCTGGCGGCGGTCATCTCCCGCATTGGTACAGATATTAACCCCGATGGACCCGCCCTGCTGGGGGTATCGGAGGTTGAAAACAATACCGTGCTGGATGCCCTGGCACAGCATCCGCTGCTAACTATCCGTCATTACCGGTATGCACATCATGATTCAAAAGATGCGCGTGGCATGGATGTAGCACTGTTCTATAATCCCCGGTATTTCCGTTTGCAAAAAAGCAGGCCGCTTTTTGTGAAAATCCCCGAGGGTACAAAAGAATCCGGCTATACACGCGATATCCTTTGGGTAACCGGGCTGCTGAATGGAGAAAAAGTACATGTGTTCGTAAACCATTGGCCCAGCCGCTATGGCGGTGAAAAAAAATCAGCCCCGGGCCGTATGGCCGCTGCCCTTACCATCCGCCGGTTCATCGATACCCTGATCAGGTACAATCCTATGGCTAAAATTATTGTTATGGGCGACTTTAATGATGAGCCGGTCAGCAATAGTATTGTAAACGGGCTAAAGACCACCGATCAGGCGGCAGCCATAAAAATGGGAGAACTGTACAACCCATGGGTATCCCTTTACAAAAACGGAACAGGAACCCTTGCCTACCAGAACGCCTGGAGCCTTTTTGATCAGATCCTCCTCTCCGAAGGCTTTCTTGAGAAGCAGCAAACCGGGTTCTTCTTTTATAAAAATGCTGTATTTAAAAAAGACGCGCTTATCGAAAACATTGGTCCCTACAGAGGATACCCCATGCGCAGCTATACCGGGGATCTGTACCGCGGCGGGTATAGCGATCATTTCCCCGTGATGATGGTCCTATTAAAACATTTCCCCTAGCGCTTCTTAAAAAACTATCATAAAAACACGCTATTAATTGTAAATTTTATAATTATACCCCATATCCGCAGAACGGAATTGGATTTAACCGCCCATCGGATTAAATTTGGAGGTTAATATTTTTAGTTTATACATTAATTCCGCGTAATTATGAATGAAGTATCTGACATAGGCGTTATTGGCCTTGCAGTAATGGGCGAAAACCTGATCCTGAATATGGAAAGCAAGGGTTTTCATGTAACCGCATACAACCGCTCTGTTGATAAAGTAGAAAATTTTGTAAACGGCAGGGCAAAAGGAAAGAATATTTATGGTGCAAAGTCGATCGAGGACCTGGTGGCCTCATTAAAATCTCCCAGGAAGGTGATGCTGATGGTAAAAGCCGGTAAACCGGTAGATGACTTCATCGACCTGCTGATTCCGCACCTGCATGAAGGCGATATCATTATTGATGGCGGCAACTCCCATTTTCCGGATACCGAGCGCCGGGTGAAATATGTAGAGAGCAAAGGACTGTATTTTATTGGTACGGGCGTTTCGGGCGGAGAAGAAGGTGCTTTACTTGGCCCCTCCATTATGCCCGGCGGATCCAAAGAAGCATGGCCTGCGGTAAAACCCATCTTCCAGGGTATTGCCGCTAAAGTAGCCGATGGTACGCCCTGCTGCGATTGGGTGGGTACCGGTGGTGCGGGTCATTTTGTAAAAATGGTGCACAACGGGATTGAATATGGCGATATGCAGCTGATCAACGAGATCTATCATATTATGAAAGACGTATTGGGCATGTCGGCTGATGCGATGCATGAAGTGTTTAAAGAATGGAATAAGGGCGAACTGGACAGCTACCTTGTCGAAATCACCCGTGATATCCTGGCTTATAAAGAGGCGGACGGTACCCCCATCATTGACCGCATCCTGGATACCGCAGGACAAAAAGGTACGGGTAAATGGACCGGAACCGTGGCGCTGGAACTGGGCGTTCCGCTAACGCTGATCACAGAGTCGGTATTCTCCCGCTGTCTTTCTGCATTAAAGGATGAAAGAGTAGCAGCATCGAAGGTGCTGACCGCTGGTCCGCAGCCCGGATTTAATGGCGACAAAAAAGCTTTTATTGATAACCTGAGGGACGCGCTGTATGCCGCAAAAGTTATTTCCTATGCACAGGGCTACCAGATGATGAAAGCGGCTGCGAAAGAATATAACTGGGAACTGAGCTATGGCAATATTGCGCTGATGTGGAGAGGCGGATGCATCATCCGTTCCCGCTTCCTGGGCAATATTAAAGAAGCATTTGACCAAAACCCGGACCTCGCCAACCTGCTGCTGGATCCCTATTTTGCTGAAAAAATTCAGGCCTGCCAGAACGGGTTAAGGCAGGTAGCTGCTACAGCCATACAAAACGGTATTCCCGTACCCTGCCTGAACGCGGCAATCAGCTTCTACGATGGCTACCGCGCCGAGCGGTTGCCGGCAAACCTGCTACAGGCACAACGCGATTACTTTGGCGCCCACACGTACGAAAGAACCGATAAACCCCGCGGACAGTTCTTCCATACCAACTGGACGGGAAGGGGTGGCGATACTGCGTCTACCACCTACGATGTGTAGCCGCCCGGACCTGTGAGGTTTTGTAAACCTCACAGGTCTTTCCTATTTCTTTTCAAACACCACCTCCCCGCCTGAATAGGTCTTCAACACTTTTATTTTTAATAATTCCGTTTCCGGGGCCTGCATCAGATCATAATCCAGCACCACAAAATCAGCCAGTTTTCCTGGCTCCAGGCTGCCTTTTTCCTGCTCCTCAAATGCCGCCTTTGCTGCCCAAATCGTCATTCCCCGCAGTGCCTGTTCTCTTGTTAACGCATTTTCTACCTGGAACCCCGATGCAGGAAATCCCGTTGCATCCTTTCTGACCACCGCCGCATAAAAAGTTTTCAGTGGCGAAATGTCCTCCACCGGAAAGTCGGTCCCCAGCGGGATCCAGCCATTTTGTTTTAATAATTTCAGGTAAGCATACGCGTCTTTTACCCGATCCCTGCCCAGCCGGCTACCGGCCCAGTACATATCGGATGTGGCATGGGTGGGCTGCACCGAGGGCACAATCTGGTAATCGCCAAAGAAATGAAAATCGTTGCCGTTGATCACCTGGGCATGCTCAATCCTCCAGCGCAGATCATTCCGGCCCTTCAGGTGTCTTGCATATATTTCCAGTATGGTGCGGTTGGCGCTGTCTCCAATAGCATGCGTGCACATCTGCCAGCCTTGCGCTGCAATAACACGCGCCACCGAATCAAAATGTTCGGGACTGCTCAACAGGAACCCCTTCCATCCCGCCCTGTCGGAATAGTCGTGCAACAGACAGGCGCCTCTTGATCCCAGCGCGCCATCCGAAAAGACCTTAAACCCCCGCACATGCATCCGGCTGGTTTTAATGATACCCCGCTTCAGCAGGTAATCATAGTTCTGTTTTGCATCGCTCAGCATGACATACAACCGCATTTTCAGGGCGCCGCTCTTTTGCATGGCCTCCATTTTCTCCACCATGTCGTAGTTGAGTCCGCAATCGTGTATGGAGGTAAGGCCCTGCTCAAAGCAGTTGGCCTGCGCCTGCCCGAGCATGGTTCTGAGCTCCTCAAAGGAGGGTTCCGGGATTTGCGAAGCCACTTTATCCATGGCATTGTCGACCAGGACACCGGTAAGCTTTCCATTCTTTACCTGGTATTCGCCCCCGGCAATAGTGTCGCCTGCTTTTACTCCTGCCAGCTCTAATGCTTTATTGTTAGCAATGGCCGCATGTCCATCGATCCGGACCAGGTACACCGGCCGGTTGGGATATTTTTTATTCAGCGCCTCATTGGTCGGAAATTCTTTATCCGGCCAATCATTCTGATCCCAGCCCCGGCCAATGATCCAGGCCGCAGCATCGCGGCTGGTTTCATAGTCACTAAGCCGGTGCAGTACCTCTTCCCATTGCCGGGTATTTACCAGGTCCAATTCAGAAACTGCTTTCGCATACCCTGCAAAATGTGCATGAGCATCAATAAAACCCGGGTAAATGAATTTTCCTGCCGCATCAAGCCGTTCTTTACAGGTATATTGCTTTTCCAGATTGTTTTTGGTACCCAGTGCAACGATCTTACCGTCTTTGATAACCATGGCTTCCGCCTTGCTAAAGGAGCTATCCGCCGTATAAATGGTACCGTTAAACACCAGCAAATCTGCTTCTTTTTTTGTGTGGCAGGCGATCATACATACATTTATTAATACAACAAGGGCCAGCGTACGCATAAGCTATTTTATAGCGAATATAAAAAAATAGCCCCTTTTTACGGGGGCTATTAATTGCTTGTTGCCGGAAAAAATATATAGAAAACTTAGTTCAGGTATTTTAAAAGATCTTCGCTCATGGGTTCTACCTTCGAGGGAAACACGGCAATCAGTGCGCCCTTCTCATCCATCAAAAACTTTGTAAAATTCCACTTGATCGGATCTTTTATTCCTTTCTTCTCCGCTTCAGCAATTAAATACTTATAAATAGGTGCCATATCTTTTCCCTGAACAGATATTTTGCTGGCCATTGGAAAACTGACCCCATAGTTTTTCTTGCAAAACTCAGCAATTTCATCGTTGCTGCCGGGCTCCTGGGACTTAAAATTATTAGCCGGAAATCCAACGATCACCAGTTTATCCTTGTACTTTTTATACAACTCCTCAAGTCCCTCATACTGATGGGTGTACCCGCACTTACTGGCCGTATTTACCACCAGGATCTTTTTCCCTTTGAAATCCTTGAAGTTGATGGAACCTCCGGTAAGCCCGTCTACCTTAAAATCATAAATGGAACTGGCTGCGATCCCCGCTACCAGCACCAACGTCATTAAAAATACTTTCATATATATGTGATTTATTTGCTAAAGGTAACCGGTTTTTCTTATTCTTTTTTATTAAACAACAATGCCCCGGGGCTCAGTCGCTGGCAAAACACAAAACGGCAATGCTCAACTTTACACCAGGTATTTTTAGTAGGACGTTGCCACAGGCCTCCAGCGTTGCACCGGTGGTTACCACATCATCCACCAGCAGCAGGTGCCGGTTTGCTGCAGGGGCGCCGTCCGGTACGCTGAACTTACCCTGGATATTGTTCCAGCGATCGATACGGTTTTTTTTTGTTTGGGTGGCTGTTGCCTGGCTTCTGTAAACGAGTTTTGCGCAAACGGGCCGATCGATAACCGAAGCAATACCACCGCATAAAACCAGCGCCTGGTTATAGCCCCGCTCCCGCTCTCTTGCAATAAATAAGGGCATGGGCACGATAAGATCGATCGAACTGAAACGAGATGACCTCTTTAATGCAGCGCCCTGCGCTACGCCCAACTGCTGCGCCAGCGCCCTGTTACCACCGTATTTAACCTGGTGCAGTATATGCTGCATAGCCGACTGTTTTGAAAAATAATAATGGGCGCAAGCCTCTTCAACCCGGATCCTTCCCGAAAAAATTTTTTCAATAGGATTGCGGGCATTATCTTCAAAGCCGGTTACCGGCAACCCGTGCAGGCAGGACAAACAGAGTTCGCTGTTTTGCGGTAAGGCATCACTGCCGCAACCTGCGCACACATGCGGATAAAAAAGATGAGAAAACGCACTCCAAAAGCGCTGTACTGTCTTCATGGTATTAGCTTATAACCAAATATACCAACAACGGTATGCAAAACCAAACTTTTATATGTAATTTTACCTTGTTATTCAGCCAAAATTGAAATTTAGTTGGTCTTTTCCTCCCAGTGGGTGCTGACATAAATAAAAATTATGGTTTTGCCCTTTAATACCATTATCGATACGATGATTGTATCGGACAATATTTGTTTTACAGAGCCTTTAACTGCATTTCTGGAGCAAAGCAGCGCTTTCCGCTTCAGGATTCAGGTAGTAACGGCCCCCTGCGATCCTTCTTTGCATATATCCCGGCTCCCTTCTGCTCAGCCAGCGCTTATCTTTTTTGCAGCAGACCTCACACGGCCCGAAAGTTTGTCGGCAGTTGCTGCATTGTCACGGTCCCTTCCCGGGTCCCTGCTGGTAACCTTTGGCGAAGTGGGGGATCTTGGCCTGCTGCTGAAATACATCCGCTCCGGTGTGCGCGGTTTCATTCCTGCCTCCTTCTCCGCCATTGCATTCAATGAAGCGCTGGTAAAAATCATCGGGGGTGATGCTTTTATCAGTACCGCCGTTACCCGTAAGATTTTTGATTATCTCAACCACAATATTGACCTGGCCGACAAACTTACCTTCCGGCAGCGGCAAATTGTAGAGGGTATCCTGGAAGGACTCAGCTATAAGCTGATCGCACATAAATACAAGATCTCTATCGATACCGTGCGCGAACATATCAAAAATATATATAAAGCATTCCGGATCAACAGCAAGGCAGAACTTATTGCATTGCTCCGGTTCCACTATCTTTAAATCACATCTTTATGTGATTATGTAACCGGCCAAAAAGGTTGGCTACCACGTACATTTGTGTAATCGTATTTAAAGTCCTCTTACCGCTTTTACTGCTTATATCTACGTGCGCATTGTTTTCTTTATCCTGGGTTTGATGGGTAGCCTGTTTGTTACAGCGCAGCAGTCTCTTGTGCGCTATGGCCTCAAATATGATACGGTAGTCATCCGACCGGGCGAAACATTTTCCAATAGTCTCTGGGTTGAAAACAAAAGCGCCGCTGCGGTTTGCCTTTTCCAAACAAACCTGGAAACCTCCGTAAAAGGACTGCTGGATCTGCCGGACAGCATTCGCTTACAGGCCGGTGAAAAAAAATGGTTCCCCCTTAAATATTTTGCCAACCGGCGCACGGTGCATAGCCATTTTCAGCAGTTTCGCTTCATGCTGGCGGCTGTACAAAAACACATTCCGGTACAAACCCAGGCTTCCTTTACGGCCTACCTGCAACAAATACAGGGGCTGGTGGTGGATACGGACGAACCGGAGATCTACCTGAGCCGGATGAGCCGGCAAACCAGCGTCCCTGTGCATTGCTACAATAACGGCCTGATCCCTGTCGACTTTCGCCTGGAGTTAAGCAATATCCCGGAGGAACTGGAATTTACCGGCGATGGAACCGGGCATACCCTTGGGCCAGGGCAGCAGCAAACCATTGTGTTTACCGCCACCAACAAGCTGAGAAGCCGTATTGCCTCCGACTTCCTGGTCACTATCCGGGCCCTCGACAAAAGAGGAAACCAGCTTGCCGCAAAGAGCCTGCGTATGATGAGCATGAGCAGCGACAAACGGCTTGGGCTGAACCAGACTTCTTTTTCGCAAAGTTTGCCCAATACCGTTGGCTTGCGGTATCTGTCTGTAAATGCTGGTCTATCTGCGTACCAGCTGCAGGGCAACGGCAGTCTTTTCCTTGCCGGCAGCCGCCAGCTCCAATACCGGTTAAACGCCGATTATGTAAACGACCCGGTGCAAAAGGGTTTCAACCTGTATGACACCTACATCAACTACCAATCCTCCAAGTGGGGATTGAGGGCCGGAACCATTTACGAGTTGCTTGATTTTAACCTGAACGGGAGGGGCATTAAAGCCCGTTTGCAAACCGGACCCGGCCGATCGCTGAATTTATACGGAATTGATAACAACTACATGTTATACAACGAGCTTCGCTCCCTTCCCCAAAACCAGGGCGCTACTTTTGCCATTGCTTATCAGGACCAGTCATCGCCCGTAAATAATAAAACCCTCATCTTATTACGAAATTCCAATACCTGGAGCCATGTTAATACTTCGCTTTTCTCCGGAAGCATCGCCCTGCCGGTTAGCGAAAAAATACATTTTGGGGCTGAAGCCGGCTACAGCCAGCTTCATATAAAAGACGCCCGCAGCCGGAGGGGGCTTGCTGCAGGATTAAAGTTCGCATACAATGGCAGCCGTATCAGGGCCTATAGCTACCATTATTATTCGACACCCTACTACGGAGGGTTAAGAAGAGGATTGCTTCAGCTGGACAACAGCGGTTCCTTTGATTTGGGCAGGAGCCGCACCCTCTCCGCCACCATACGCCTGCTAAATAATAACCCCAGGCTGCTTTACTATTTTGGCAATGAATATCTTTCAACAATTAACCGTTCTGGAAACAGCATTTACGAAATTGGCTACAGCAGCCGGCCTGGAAACTGGAACCTTGCCCTCCGGCCTTACTATTTTGCACAACATATCCGGATGCAAACGGAAAACAAAACCCGGAGGTCGGGATCCGTTCGTGGAAAAATAAACCTGGGTTATGTTGACGCCATGCATACGGTTTTCCTGGAAGCAGATAATGGCTATACGTTTCAAAACGCCGCTCACCAGCCCAAAACTTCTTTCTTTTCCTCGCGCGTCAATGCATCGTACAAAGGCCAGGTATTGGGTTTTTCGGTATTTGCCCAGTTTAACAGCTATTATTTAACGGACGCCCTGGCACTTAAGCTGGAGCGGCCACAATATCGTTTTTTGTCCCTTGGGCCTACGGCAGCCTTTACCCTTTTTCAACAGCAGGTATCTGTAAATGCAGGCGCTTCCTATAATTATTCCGGCTATAATCATGGCTCCAACTATTCCATAAACAGCAATCTCCGCTGGCAGCTTAAAAACAACTGGGCATTAACTGCTGATCTGCTCTTTGGAGTCAATGTACAGCCGATGGCCTATAATATTATCCGGGGGGCCGGGGCCGGTGATGACCCTGGCGATCCCACCCCGGCATACCGATACAGCAGCAGGCAACTCCGGTTCGGAATAGAAAAGAGCTTCAATACCAAAAATCATCAGCAGGAAGGAAAACTGGAGCTTTTCTTTTATACCGATCTCAATGCCAATGGCCGGCGCGATGCGGAGGAACCCGCCGCCGCAGGTGTACAGGTACGTATCGATGGTACGATGGCCATTACCAACAGGAAGGGTGCTGTGAAATTTACGGGCGAAAAAAACAAAAGCTATTCGGTCTCCATCCTGAATAATAAGAACTGGAGCCTCTTGCAGGGCCTTGAAATAACACTCAAAAAAAACAGCCGGATGGACGTAGCGCTTGTAAAAACGGAATTGCTAACGGGTAGATTGGTTTATGTGGCAGATAAATATGCCGATGCTCCGCCAACGCCGGCCGGTATCCGGGTAAAAGCGGTTTCAAAAAACGGAGCCGTATTTATGACGCTTATTAATGAGGAGGGGTTGTTCCGCCTTTATCTTCCCGAAAACCAATATACCCTTTCAGTAGAAACCGGGGCACCGGGCTTCACCATGCTCCAGGAAAACCGGATAGTACAGGTTCGGCAGGAGCAGCGCCAAACGATTGAACTAAAGTATAGCTACCAGGGCCGGAAAGTAGAGGTAACCCGGTTTTAGCTAAAATGACTTAATGCGCCGTTAGCGTATAACGAATATTGACCACATAAGTGCCGGCAGGTTTGTTGATCAGGTATTGTGTGCCGGACGCAGGTACCCGGTAGCGGATATTCAAATACCGGTCCACCGCAGGAAGAGCGCTGCTCACCAGCAATTGATCTGTTGCAGAGAGGGCACTGATGGTGTTAACACCGGTTTGGCCCGAAGCCGGGCCCAACTCCAATATACCTACCGGCAGCGTGACCCCGGAGGCAGCGCCGGCGCCTGTAAAATCAGCCGCCAATGCTTTTACACTGATATCATAGGGTGTTGTTTTGCTTACCCGCAAATGATTGGCCATATCTACGGCTACCCCGTTTTTGTAATTTTCCGCGGATTGAAAAGAAAGGGTCACATCCGTAGCAGAAACAACCAATTCGGAAAGATCATTTACGGTTACAAGAAGATCTACGTTTTTATTGTAGGTGGCCGCCGGTCCGCTGGTGCCGGTACCCTGCAGCACAACCGTGGTTTTATAACTTCCTTTATTGATAAAGCCTGCTTTAAGATCCGTTGGGCTGATAAAAAAACGGGCATTAAAATCGGTTTTGTTGCCCTGCAACACGGGTGCATTAGCCACCAGCGGCTGGCTGGTAGTCCCCAGCGGCACCGTTACTGCTCCCATTTGCACCTGTATTTTACCAATGGAAGTTTGCGGATCTGCTACCCCCGGGTAGCTATTGGTAAAATCCATTTGGGGTGAGGAGGTTGCCGCCACCGTTAACTGTACCGGAACCGTATGCCGCAGCTGAAATGCGTTGCTGAATTCGAGCGTTGTATTGCGGAAATATTTCAGGTCATTAACCGTCAATTCCATATTAGCGGGCGCAGCGGAGATACTGCTTGCGTTGATAAATGCGGGCACAATAACGGTCATGGTAACCTGTGCAGGAGTAACGGAAGCTCCAATGCCGATGGCACTAAGCGTATAAGCCAATGTATTGGAATAGGTTCCGGCCAGCCAGGTCGCTTGGGAAAGCGCAGGGGCCTCGTACTTTACCTTGAAAAGCCCATCACTAAGCAATGATGACTCCAAAAGCGAACTGGTCATTGACTGGTTGAGCGAAGTACTAAGGGTAACGGTATTTCCCGTTGTGGTTCCCCTGATATAAGTAGCCGTAAATCTTCCCAGGGGAATGGCAGCACCGGAAACAGGGTTCAGGTCTCCATTGCCCTTTACCATAATATTGGGCAGCAGCGAAAGCAAGCCGTGGTTATAGTTGTAGCCGTCTGCTTCTACACTTTTAGTATCCGCAATTAAAGCCGCTTCGTCAATGGTCAGCTGGGGGTTCTGGGCCGCTACCGGCGCACCACACCCAAGAAACAGCCTCAGCCAGAAAAGGCCGGCCAATTTATTCATCCACATGAATGTTTTTTTCTGCCACCTGCAGGTCATTACCGGCGCCGGTGTCCAGTATGGCTACCGCAAGATAATCGCCCGGGGCCTGTTTAACCAGCGGGCAATACGCTACCTGGTTGCTCAGGGGCGCTATGGCCATAGGTACCGGCGCCGGTTTTATTTCTTCTCCTGTTTGTTTATTCGTCAGTTCAAAACGAATAAAGCCATCTTTATGCACCTGCCCGGTATTTTGATACTTTACGATCAGGCGCTGCACAGCACTATCCTTTATACGCAGGGACTCATAATTAAATGCCTCAAATTGGAGCGAGCCGCGATCCGCCGCCTGTGGCGTGTAAAACAACTGTATTCCAAATTCCATGCTGATCCGGATACCGAGGCCGGGCTTAGCCTTTGCATTAGTACGCGGCGCATTTACCTGCGTAAAAAACAACATGCTGTTGCTTGCCGTTTTCTGGGTGTCTGCCAGGGGTATCCGCATATTGACCGTATAGATTTTTTTTTCGCCGGGAGCGATTATAAAATTGGTCTGGGGCAAACTGATATTCTTTGCATTGGAATGCGGCAGGCTGCTTTCCGGAAAATAATGTTTGGTGCCCAGCGAATCGCGGTTCCAGTCTTTAAGATTCAGCAGGAATTCATAGGGTTGGCTGGTTGTATTGGATATCGTGATGGTTTCACTCACGGTTTCTCCTGGCGCGCCTTTAAAAAAAAGACGCATGGGCGAAAAGGAGATCTGCTGGGCTTGCAAACCACAGCAAAAAAGAAGGCTTAAGAGGAGGCAAAGGGGCCAATGGCTCATTGGGGGAGCGATCATTTTAAAATAATAAAGCAGGAAGTTCTTGTTATTCAAAAATCCACGCTATGGGTGCGGCAAAAAATCAATGCGCCGCAACCGTATATACAATATTTGTAGTGTATTCGGTTTTGGCGGCGGCAATTAATGCTGCATTTACGGGAATTTTATATTGCACATCAAACCCCTGGTCAAGGGCAGCCGGCGATGTTGAAATAAGCACCAGTGGCAATGTAGTTGGCGTCATATCGGCCGAATAGTTTGCGGAACCTGTTGTACGCGTGGCCAGCCTTAAAATACCCAAAGACAATGAAGTGCCGGTTGAGGGAAGGAAATCATTGCTTCCTTTTACACTCACATCATAGCTGACGGTGCTGGTAACGCGAAACTGGTCAACGATCTCTTTAACCTGTTCGGTGTTGTAATCTCCGGCATCATCGTAGGTAAAATCAACGTTGGCTGCCCCCAGCGGGGCCGTTGTAGATACGGATGTCACATCCGCTAATGTTACTTTAACCGTCACATCCGCTAATTGGGGTTGGGCTTGTGCAGTGCTGATCATGCAAATGGCAAATACGGCCAGCACGATCCTGTTTTTGGTTGTTTTGTGCATTCGTACAAAGTTTTAGAGGAGAAATTCAATTTCTAAGCAGGATAGTTTCCTATTCTAACAGCAAAAGTGGAAGAATTAGCGGCCACTAAAAAATTTATACTATCACATATTGATGTGAGCGGCTTAAAAAAGATACTGGTATACTTCCTCTACCCGGCTCATGCGGATCACTTCAATCTGAAACCGGCTAACATCTTTCAGCGATTGGTTGTATTTGGAAACGATAATCTTTTCAAAGCCCAGCTTTTCGGCTTCAGCGATACGCTGGTCAATCTTGTTCACCGCGCGTATTTCACCGCTTAACCCCACTTCCCCGGCAAAGCAAATGGTTTGGGCCAGCGGCACATCTTCATAGGAAGATAATAAGGAGCAAAGTACAGCCAGGTCAATGGAAGGATCTTCTACCTTTATACCTCCGGCAATGTTTAAGAATACATCCTTAACCCCAAAATGGAAACCGCCGCGCTTTTCCAGTACCGCCAATAATAACTGCAGCCGGCGAAGATCAAAACCGGTAGCGGTTCGCTGAGGAGTGCCATATACAGATTGCGTTACCAGCGATTGCACCTCAATGAGCAAGGGCCGTACCCCTTCTATAGTTGCAGCAATGGCAATGCCGCTCAGCTGATCCTCCTTTTGAGTGATCAGTATTTCGGAGGGGTTCAAAACACCCCGCATCCCCCGGTCGGTCATTTCATAAATCCCCAGCTCGGAGGTACTGCCAAACCGGTTCTTTAACGTACGCAAGATACGGTAGGCATAATGGCGATCGCCCTCAAACTGCAATACCACATCTACCATGTGCTCCAGAATCTTTGGTCCGGCAATGCTTCCTTCCTTGGTAATATGGCCGATGAGGAAAACCGGCGTGTGCGTTTCCTTGGCATACCGCTGAAATTCGGATGTACACTCCTTAATCTGCGATATACTCCCCGGTGAAGCATCAATAACAGGAGACTGCAATGTTTGTACCGAATCCACAATGACCAGTTGCGGCTTTAGTTTTTTTATCTCCTGGAAAATGGTTTGAGTGGAGGTTTCGGTAAGCAGAAAAAACTGTTCATTGATCTTTTTGACACCGCCCGCCATCAACCGGTCTGCACGCATCTTGATCTGCTGCTCACTTTCTTCCCCACTTATATATAAAACCTTTGCATCTGCAAAAATTAAACCGCATTGTAAAAACAAGGTACTCTTACCAATACCCGGTTCTCCTGCAACCAGGATGATGCTTCCGTTTACAATACCGCCGCCAAGTACCCTGTTCAGCTCCACATCGCTGGTTATCATGCGTTCTTCCTCCTGGCTGATCACCTCGTGAAGGGGAATCGTTTTATTGCCGCGCTTTACGGTGTTCGTATATTGATTCCAGTCCGTTTTATCAGATCCTTTATCAATCACTTCTTCCACAAATGTATTCCATTGCGCACAGGATGGGCATTGCCCCAACCACTTTACACTCTCATACCCGCAATGCTGACAAAAAAAAGATTTCTTAACCTTAGCCATGAAGTAAAGATAACAGAATTCAGCATCCGGCATCAAGCATCAGGACATCAGCTTTCAGCAATCAGCGATTTGAAATAAACCGGCTCCGTATTTTAATGCAAACAAATCTCTAAAAAGTAAAAAGGCCAATCTTTCGACTGACCTTAATACTTACTAACCCATTAAATTCTGATACTAAGGTACAAATCTGGCTTAGAAATAAAAAATCAAATTCGGGAAGAATGGTATTAACAAATCAAAAACTGATGAAATTTCAGGGCTCTTAAATTAATCAATTAACTGATTATTAGTGATTTAATAAAAAAACAACCCCTAAAATATTCTTAAAAAAACTTATCTACATGACAAAAAGTCGGTTCGGGTCTTTATCTTGCTATTGGAGAGAGATTTGCAGGACAAATATAAAAAACAGGAATTATGACACCAGGAATTATGATGATATCGCTGCTATTCATGGGCATCAGCATGGTGGTATCGATGATTTTGAAGAGCAAATTCAGCCGTTACAGCAAAGTTCCGCTTTCTGCGGGGTTAAGCGGAAAGGAAGTGGCCGAAAAAATGCTCCGTGAAAACGGGATTTATGATGTTCAGGTAACTTCTGTGCAGGGCTTTTTAAGCGATCACTATGACCCTGCAAAAAAGACGGTGAATCTGAGCCCCGAGGTTTATGACGGGCACACGGTGGCAGCGGCAGCCGTAGCGGCTCACGAATGTGGCCATGCCGTGCAACATGCCACGCAATACGCCCCGCTCCAGATGCGCAGCAAACTGGTACCCGCGGTACAATTTAGTTCTACAATCGTAAACTGGGTGCTCCTGGCAGGACTGGTAATGGCCGCCTCCGGCAGTTATACCCTGCTACTGGCAGGTATAGTTTTAATGGCTATCACCGTTTTGTTTTCGCTGATCACGCTGCCAGTGGAGTTTGACGCCAGCAAGCGGGCCCTGGCCTGGCTCAACCATACCAATGTTACCGATAGCAGGGAATATCCCATGGCGAAGGACGCTCTGAAATGGGCGGCAACCACTTATGTGGTAGCAGCCCTGGCCGCCGTGGTGATGCTATTGCAGTATATTTCTATATTTACGGGTCGCCGCGATTAGCATTACGGCCCGGGGCCTGACATCGGGCCGGGAAAGACAGTCATCCTTAGTATTTTACCGGGAAACAGCTTCCCCGGGGTTGCCTCAAAACTGGTTGCTTTTGGGGCAACCTTTTTTTTGTGCCGGCATCACCGGGATCCGGGACAGGAGTTTCCGGCGGCTACAACGATTGCGTAGTTTTTTTTCAGCAATGTTTATAAACGTCTAATTTTATATCCCCGCTTGTAATAACTATTGTTTGACGAATTCATATAACCATGAGGCCGCAATTGCTTAAAGTTTCAAATGAACCGCAGCGTTCTTTCAACGTGCGGCGAGACCTGGTTCCGCATATCAACAACAAATGGCACATGCACTCGGAGCTGGAGCTGATCCACATAAAAAAAGGAGCAGGTACCCAGTTTATTGGAGACAGTATCCGGCGGTTCCGGGGTGGGGACGTAGTACTGGTGGGCGCACACCTGCCGCATTACTGGAAATTTGATGCCTCTTTTTTTGAAGAGGCTCCCGGTCATTCCACCGATGTACGGGTAGCTCATTTTAGCGAAACCTTTTTGGGCGGGCAATTTCTGCAGTTGCCGGAAAACAGCGGCATCCGCAACCTGCTGGAACGATCCCGCAGAGGGTTGCAGGTCTTTGGAAAGGCTAACCGGGAAGTGGCGATCATCCTGGAAAAACTCCTGACCATCGAAGGCAGCCAGCGAATCATTTTGATGCTGGAGGCTCTGGCAATCCTATCGGAAGAAAAAAACTGTGTACAATTATCTTCTATTGGGTTTAAACCGGATTGCGTTACCACCGACAATGAACGGATACAAGCCGTTTTTGACTATTCCATCAAAAATTTCAAACGCAAAATAAGCCTGGAAGAAATTGCAGATATTGCGAATATCAGCCCCAATTCGTTTTGCCGTTTTTTTAAATCGCGCACCCGGAAAACCTATTCCCAGTTCCTGATTGAATTAAGAGTGGGGTATGCCTGTAAACTGCTGATCGAAACGAACCAGTGCCTGAAGCGGCTGTGTTTTGAAAGCGGCTTTAATAATTTTACCAGTTTTCATAAATATTTTAAGATCATTACCGGCAAGAGCCCAATGATGTACCAGCGGGAATTTATTGCCTAAGCTATTTTTTAAACCGGTTTACAGTACCGGGGTGGTTATAACTTGTTTAGTACGGCTTTTGTTTTTTCCAGCATCTTTATGCGGTCACTGTCCATGCCCCCGGCCGAATAAATATTCATTTCAATTTCGGTAAGCGTGTGAAATACTTCTTCCTGGAGCGATTCCGGAACATTTCGAAATGTCATATTCTCTTTTAAGGCTGCTTTATTAAACAGTGCTGCAGAAACCTGGTAACGCTGTTCAAAAAACTGCAGCATGCCTTGTTTTAACTGGCTGTAAAAGGAACTGCCCGCTTTGGATACATTATTTTCAGCAGGCCGCAACAGCATATCCACGGTCATTGCCGGCTGTGGAACCGTTTGCCGGGGTGCTTCTGTTGAAACAGCAACCATCGCGGTAGAAGGGCCTTCTCCTTTTTTTGCTTTTGCGGCAATACCTTTCTTTCCTGACCGGCGCACCAACATCAATATCAGCAATAGCAATGCCACAATACCCAGCCCTGCCAGCAGCGCACCAAAATTATCGGTTCGCTCAGTTTGTGTGGTTGTAACACCTGTTCCCCGCCGGGTTGCGCCTGGCTCCCTCGAATAAAAAGTGATAGGCGGGTTGTTGATCGTATTATAGCGGTTCTGTTTTGCGTCAAAATAAGAAAACCGGATGGGCATCAGCGTGTAAGTACCCACTTTACCGGTTGTAAACGGAATGGTAAAAATTTTGGTTCCCGGTCCTGTTCTGCTGTTCCGGTTGTATTGCTCCTGCACGTTGGCAGGATAAACCACCATTTCCCTGGGCCAGGTTACAGCGGGCTGGGTCACCTGGTTAAAATCGCCCGCGCCTGTAATAGTGATCTGTAGTGTTCCCCTTTCGCCGGGGATAAAGTTAATCTTTGAAAGATGGATATTCATTTTAAAATCTCCAACCGCGCCATTGTATACAGGGGCGTGGGCATTGGTCGGTGCGTCATTTACGTTAATAGTAATGGGCACCGATGAAATGGTCATCCGGTATTCTCCGTTTTTGAGGGGAATATTATCATCAATACCGTCCAGTATAGCCGAACGGTTGCCCGCTCCATTGGCGAGCTTGATCCGGTTACTGATTACCATGGGATCCAGCTCCAGCTTGCCGGCCTCCAGCGGTGTCAGTTGTACTTTGCGGATGGTGTGTACATCAAAACTTTCCCCGTTAACCGTTTCCCGGCTTACCATTCCATCCCCGGAGCTTATCAGGTCACGAAACTCGAAGCCCGCGAAAGCCGGATCTTTTACCACTTCAGAAACCGATTCGAGCGAAGAGTATAATTTATACGTTACAATGATGGGCTCTCCCACATAACAAATGGTTTTATTAGCATAAACATTCAGGTAAATGCTGCTCTTTAATCTTGCCTCCAGTACATTTCGCTGGGCTGCCATGATCAATGACGCCAGCAACAGGACCGTTAATAAACCAAACCGTTTCATGTATCTTTTAATATGCGTTCCCGCCTACGGGATTCTTTTTAGGGTTTAGCAAAAAATAATACAGGCCATATCCGGCCTTACAGATCGCCCAATTGGGGCCTTAAGATAATACTTTCTACGCAAGCAGCATCCGATAAGCGTGTGGTTGTTTCGATAAGCGCCGCAATATCGCCTGCCTCCATAATCCTTTTCCCCGTATTATCAAAATCGCCCCAGGAAGCTGTTTTTACAGCCCCCGGAAACAAGGCGGTCACTTTTATGCCATGGGGTTTTAATTCCTCCCGGAGATTCTGGCTAAACCCGTTCAGCGCAAATTTACTGATGCTGTAAGAGCCGCCGCCCGGATATGCCTGCAGCCCGGCAACGGAACAGATATTAAATATAAATCCCTGCCTTTTTTCCTTCATGGCCGGCAGCAGCGTTCGGGTAAGATGATAGGCACTGTACAAATTTGTTGTCATCTGGCTTTCCAACGCACCATCCGCTTCATCGGTTATATTTCCCGGTTCAAAAAGCCCGGCGTTGTTAACCAGTATATCAGGAACCCCCTGTTCCAGCACCCATTTGCCCAGGGCTATTGCCTGCTCTTTAACGGAAAGGTCAAATGCTTTTGCACCAAAGGCGGCATCGGGGTATGTTGCCTGCAGGGTAGCCAATGCCTGGTAAAGCCGTACTTCATTTTTTGAAGTGATCCAGACCCGGTTCCCTTTTTTTGCAAAAACTTCTGCAATGGCAAAACCGATTCCCTGCGAAGCGCCGGTAATTAAAATATTCATATTCCACACTATTTGATTGCTGCGAAGTACGTATAATTTTTTTTATGATTTCGTTAAAGAAAAAGCCTGCGATCCTGTTCCGGGGGCTAAAGGCTGATCACTAATTTACCTATCTTAGCCCCAAAATTATACCTTGTATATTCATCAGCAGATCTGTATTTCGCCGCAGCATACGGTGGCGCCGGTAAACCTGGATGCGGTTAATTCCGCTGCCGATGGTAAGATGGTGGCGCTTGAGCCCGTGCTGGAAGGCGTGCCTCCCGGTATGCTGCGCAGGATGAGCAAGGCGGTACGCATGGGCATTGGGGCCGGGTTGCCTTTGCTAAAAACAACGGTGCCGGACGGCATCATCATAGGAACCGCAAACGGCGGCATGGAAGACTGTATCAAGTTTCTGAACCAGATCATTGATTATGAAGAGGGAATGCTTACCCCGGGCAACTTTGTACAAAGCACACCCAATGCTATTGCCGGCCAGCTGAGCCTGGCTACCAAAAACCGGAATTATAATGCCACCCATGTGCACCTCGGACTGGCTTTTGAAAATGCGCTGCTGGATGCAAAAATGTTTTTGAACGACCACCCCGAGCGCGTTTACCTGGCGGGGGCCGTAGATGAAATATCTACATACAATTATAATATAGACCGGCTGGCGGGCTGGTACGATCCCGCACTGACAAACGAAAGCCTTTTTGATACAGACCATGCCGCAACTATTGCAGGAGAAGGCGCTGCCCTTTTTTTGCTAAGCGGCAAGCCCGATGGGGCGCTTGCCAAAATTGAGGCCATTGAAACCCTGCACACCGCAAATCCGCAAAACGTGGCCAAACGGTTTGAACAACTGCTGGCCAACTACCCTGTTACACCCAACACCCTGCTCCTATCGGGCGACAACGGAGATAAACGCTACCGTTTTTTTTATGACAACCTGGAAACACTGCTGCCGCTAACAACCGTGCTCCGGTTTAAACACCTAACCGGCGAATATCCTACGGCCACTTCTTTTGCTACCTGGCTGGCGGCTGATATCCTGCAAAAACAGGAAGTACCGGCGGTTTTTGTAAAAAAAGGAGCCGTACCTCCCGGCATTGACCGGGTGATCATTTATAACCATTACCATGGAATGCAACACAGCTTCCTGGTAGTTTCGAAACAATAACTGTCACTATTATTGAAACCGCCAACCGGGACAATGTTATTGCAATACTTTCCATGGATAATGCCCCGGGCCGGGATGCTATGGGCGTTGATTTTGATACCAGCTGGAGAATTTCCGAAGCCTACGCCAAAGCGGGAAAATCATTGTCGAAGTATATATGGTAGCTGGAATTTGCTGCGTGCAAACACATAATGGGGCTATAACAATACCTGCTTCCGGTCACCCTGATGTCATCCCGGGCTTGTCCAGGGATCTCCTGTTTCAGGACTATTGCATATAGAAGGGGCTGTCTCAAAAGTCGCTGTTTTGTCATGCCGTCCCGATGGCGATCGCATGTGCGTCAGGTTAATTTTTGCCCTGGGAGCTGCAGCGCAGCGCTGATCCTGTTAGTAAACGACAATACGGGTAATAAAGGTGCAGCGCACCGGTAATCATTGCGGTTTGTACAAGCCCCGCGTACGAAATTACCGCCGCGCTGCGGCTACGGGAGGTTTTGGGCGCTCATCGTTATAAGGGTTAACGGCGCGCTGCGCCTGTTTGCCATTATAAGATGCGATCTTTTTGGCGTGAAAGGCTCACCCGTACTACATTTCATGGCAACATGACCTGTTCTTAACCTGACGCGTATGCGAACCTTCGGGATTGTTTCGGTATCAAAAGATGATTGTTCGTCAATAGATGCTAAAACAAGAATAGATCCCGGGTCAGGCCCGGGATCACATCTTCGGACCCGGGACGACATCTTCAGAACGACATCATGCTGTAAAGCGACTTTTGAGACATCCTCTTGTCAATAGTATAATTGATCTTCAATACATAACGTAATCTTCATTGACAAATATCAGAGATCAATCTGCGGGGAGTCTGGGTAAACTCCATACCTTCCGGGCAGGATGGCAACACCTCATAAGCCGATTCCCGGTACATCCTTATCCCATAACCGCATCGGCGGCGGCTTCACCCGTATTAATTGCCCCTTCCATAAACCCCTGCCAATCGGCCAGGTGCTCACCGGCAAAATAAGTATGCAGAAATTTTTTCTTTAACTCCGGCATCAGCTCAAACCATTGACCGATTCCATAAAGCGCATAGGCGCCGTACGAATAGGCGTCATTGCCCCAGTAATAATTTGCCTGCCCCTTTAACAGGGAACTGATGTTTCCGAAATGAGATTCAAGACAACGGTACACATCATTTGCAAGAAACCTGTCTGACTGGTTGGCATTGGATGCCGCCTTATCCCCAATGCTATATGCAATCAAAACTCCTTCTGCAGATGCCTGGTTTTTGGTAGCATGGTAAAAATAATGTGGCGACTGATCCGACACCAGGTCAAAAGCTTCGTCCTTCCAGAACCGCTCTTTAAAATGCAGGGCATGTTTGTTGATCCTCGCATATTGCAGCGCATTTATTGCGGCAGATAAGTGCGCGGGCAAGCCAGGGTCCCAGTTGATTTTCTGAACAGAAAAAGTGGGAATGGCGCAGATCAGCCGGTCGCCCGAAAACCGTTTGCCATTGCTGCACATCACTTCCACACTGTTCTTCTGAACAACCTTCGAAACGTGGTGATTGCAATAAATGTTCGCTGCGCCTATCTGTTCCCGAAGCTTATCTGCCAGCCGCGCATTGCCGCCTTTTATTTTAAGATCCATTTCGTTTTTCTCACTGCTTTCCGCATATTCCGCTAAAGCTGCAAAGGCAGAAACATGACGGATGCTTTCCCCAAAGTCGGTACTGTCCAGCAGTTCCCGGATGTCGAGATCACGGCCGCTGCAGCCATTGTTCACCAGGAAGCGCCACCAGTCGTACCGGTCGAGTTGCCGTTTGTCGGCCTCCTTTAAATGCGGGTAGGCTTCCAGAATCTTTTTAAACTTTTTATTCCAGTCATCGCTGTAATCCCAGGCGCCCGGTTTTTGATAGGTGTTTTTATAGATGAGGTGCGTATCCATTTGATTGTTCTCCAACTCAAGTCCAAATGCTGCGCAAAGCTCCTGCATACGCTTATGAGAATTGCCTACCCATTCGCCTCCCAGCTCAATAACCAGATCATTGCTGATCCGGTGCGAAAAAACACGCCCGCCGATCCTGCTGCGGCTTTCGATTACCGTCACTGCGCATCCTTCTTTCTTTAGTTGGTAAGCAGCGGCTAAGCCGGCAAGGCCGGCACCAATAACAATGACCTCCGGTTTCTTTAACGGATACTGTTTAAAAGGGCTATGCCCCGAAATAACGAGGGCTCCGGCAGACAACGCGCCCTGGCGGATAAAACGGCGGCGATCCATGCAATAAATTTGAACCGTGAAGATAGGAGCACCTGCAACAGGTACACATACCTGAATCTGGCGAGTAGTTAATTTCTTATGGCTGCTGTTATGGCTGCAAGCGGCATTTCCTCCAGTACCATTCTGCCACCGCCCTGGTTCACCTTTCCCCATTTTACCAGGCGGATCATCCCGTTCTCTATTTCAATACCCGTAATGTCCCCATCTGAAAAACAACAGCAGCCCGTATTAAAATAGGTTGGCAGTATCTTCTGGTAATCAAGGGCCAGGTTGTTGAACCGGTCGCGGTAAAGATTGGTTTCTTCCTGTATGTTTTTGATCGTTTCTTCATCCTTATTGTTTTTGGCAACATCCATCTGGCGGTACAGCCGCTCAATATGGGTGAGTGATTCAAATACCGGCTGATGCGTATGCCCGGTTATCAAAAGGATATGATCCTGCTCGGCAGACCACTCATACATAATTTCATTATGAACCGTCTTTCTATAGGCATTGTTCGAGGGCTCATTGGGGTTGATCCGCAGGTAAGATTGCAATGGTCCCCAAATCCTCGAAATAAAAAATTTTGTAAACCAGTTTCCATCGCTGTTGGCATCGCCCTGGTGGCCATGTGTACAAAAGATCCGTAATGATTCGCCGTTAACCCGGGTATCAAGGATAGCGCCTTCCCAGGCTTTTATTTTCCGGCCGTACAGCGCCTCCAGTTCTAACCCCGCCAGGGGGTCATTAGCCCAGTACAGATCATGATTGCCGATCACTTTTACAAAGGCATCCCGCTGCACAAACGCCCTCTCCGCTGCAAACTGCGCTTCGTTATTTTTTTTAACTTTTGAAAGGGTGTTCTCCCAAAGCTCCTCACAGTCGCCAAGATTTATAAAAAGAAACTGCGCTTCGTTATAATACTTCAGGGCCTCCAGGTAAGCCGGGGCAGCCATGGTAAAATCATCGGCCCCGTTACGCGCTCCTTTATGCTGATCTGAAAAAACAACAAGCTTCCCGTTTTGTGCGTCAAAATGGATTACAGGTCCCTGCTTCCCGGGATTATTTATAATATGATTGAATAGACGGGTAAGCGCATCGTAAATCCTGGACTTATCGGGACTGGAATCAAATCTCCGGGCAGCCCAAAGAACAGGTTTTAATAACAGATACCGGAGTAACCGCTGCATAGTTTGAGAAGGGAATGGTTACATACCCGGGTAAACAGGTCCGTAACGAAGCTTTTTGGCACGATGATGCCCTTTTCCGGGGTAAATAATATCATGAGCGGTTTCATAGCCCTCATTCGCTGTATCCAGCAATCGTTTCTTCGCATTTCTTCTGCGTGCTTCACATACCGCACCTGTAACTGCAGATGCAGCAATACCTAAAATCACAAATCCTATTAAACGATACGTATTCTTCATCACTCTAAACTATTTATTCATAACCGTAAGATATGAAATAAATGGCAAAAGTTGCCTGCTTTTTTATCATTTAAAAACGAATGAGTGTTAGCAACCTCTTTCCATTTATCTCCTGCAAATCTATCGATGAACAGCAACGCCAGTCATTAACCAACTGCTAATTCATAATAAATTAACACGGGTAGGAATTATTTGTTGGGCTTTTTATTAAAATTATCATTTCTTTTAAAAATAACGAGGCTCCATGCAATAATTGCGCTTCGTTGTCGTTTCCGCTCTCACCCCGTCCGTGCAGGAACAACACCAGCGGATACTGCTGCTGCGGGTTATAGTTTTCCGGCAATAACAACCGGTAGGGCAGGGTATCGCCATTTTGTATGAACCGGAATTTCTGAAATAATAAATAGTCCTGTGCATGAATTATCACCGCAAGTAAAACAGCGGCAAGTAACAGCAATCCTTTTTTCATACGATCATTTTATAATTAGCCTTCCGTTTATAGGACGCTTCCGTTTTAACGGGCGCCGGTCATTTTTGAAAAACCCGTACATAGTCAACTTCCATAACGGCATGGCTAAGTTGTTCGTCTACGCCCTTTACGCCGCCCCAGTTTCCACCCATAGCAATATTTAGCAACAGATGAAATTTTTGATCAAAGGGCCATTCCTTAAACCCCTTTCCGGTATTCTTAAATGAAAAGAATAATTGATCGTCCACAAAGAAATCGATCTGGTCTCTGTCCCATTCAATGGCGTACAAATGAAAATTTGTGGCAGCATCCCTTAAAAATAAACCCTTTGTTTTTTGCGTGCCTGCCACATGGTTAAATGATTGGGTATGCACACTGCTAAACACGGTATCCGGGTTATAGCCTACATTTTCCATAATGTCTATTTCGCCACTTGCCGGCCAGCCGCCATATTTCCATTCAGTGGGCAGCATCCATATCGCCGGCCATACGCCACGGCCAGCGGGTAATTTGGCGCTTACTTCTACTCTGCCATACAACCAGTCGCCCTTTCCTTTTGTAACCAGGCGGGCAGAGGTATAGGTGTTCTGTTCCCGTTTTTCTTTATGCGCCGTGATCATGAGTTTACCTTTTTTAACAAGCGCATTATTGCTATCGGCCTTCGTATAATATTGCAGCTCGCGGTTGCCCCAGCCATTGCCCCCTACATCATAGCCCCATTTGCTCTCATCGGGCAAGCCATTCTGATTAAACTCATCGCTCCACACCAGCTTCCACCCTCTGGAAGCGGGTGTTGCTTTGATTCGCTCCGCCAGGAGCTCCGGCTCATTGGTGGTAATAAACTCAAAGCCGTTGGCCAGGAGCCAATCCATTTCAGCGGCCGTATTTACCGTCCAGGCATTCAGCACCACCTGGTGTTGCCGGGCCTGCCCGATCCAATCCGGATGTTTTTGAAAAACAGAGTAGTGGTAATCTACCCCGTCCAGCCCATCGGCCCTGATTGCTTCCGGCGATTTGTCGCCATTTAAATACTGCACATGCGCCTGTGGATCCAGCGCTTTTACCTTTTTGCAGATTTCATAATCAAAGCTGATATAAACTGTCATGGGAGCGGCACCCAGCCTGTGCACCAGATCTACCACCCGCCGGGCAATCAATTGTCCGCGTTCTTTGCTGATGACCGATGGTTTTATTTCCAGCACCAGGCGGGTTGACCGGTTATTTTTCAACCCCGCCAGGAGATAGGCCCTTAGCGTGGGTAATTGTTCCCCATTTGACAAGGGCGTTTTGACCAGATCGGCATAGCGGGTATTTTCAATCGCCAGCTGATTGTAATGCGGATCATGGTTTATGATCAGCGAATCATCTGCCGTCATCTGTACATCAAATTCTGATCCGGTACATCTCAATGCGATGGCGTGTTGTAATGAGGCAATGGAATTCTCCGGAAACTGGTTTTTCTTAAATGCGCCCCTGTGGGCAACGATGGGGTTTGCCGCAAATGTTACTTTTTTCTCTGTCTGCTGCGTTTTTGCCGGTCCGCTGCAGCTGCTTAAAATAAAAGTCACCAGCGCCGCCGGGAATAAAAATTGCTTCATGTTTTGTAAAAGATATGTATTATTTATTTCAATGCCTGTTACACCAGGGCTTTAAATTTATCTGCGAGCTCGCCGTGCGACAACGGCCACTGCTGTACAAACAGCAATGCTACTACTTTCTCCTGCGGATCGTCCCAATAAGAAGCGCCAAAAACCGTCCCCGCCAAAGGCTTCAATTGAGCCACAGCGGCCAACTGCGGAACTGTACCGATCAATAGCAAGCGAATCCGCCTCATCAGTAATATTGGCTTCTAAGCTACAAAAAATAATTTTGATACGTCTTTTATTGAAGCAGGGCACCATCCGGATACCGCATAGCAATGGTTCATTTCTTCTGCTGGTCTGCAGTTACAAGGGTGGTATCTGTAACGAGGGTAGGAACACTGTAACCACCCGAGTCCAGTACAGTTTTTGGAAAGGCCTGTTTTAACTGCATCCAGGCGGCCCTGTTTACGGCAGTCTTATAAAGATAGATGGCCCGCAGCGCCGGCAGCTCTTTTAGTGCAGCAACTCCTTTTTCTGTAACGGTTGTTCCTACCAGGTTGAGCACCTGCAGCTGCTTCAGGGATTTCAGGTGCTGTAAGCCGGCATCCGTTATTGCCGTGTTGCTGAGATAGAGCCGGGTAAGCCCTTGAAGCCGGCCGATTTCCGAAAGGCCTTCATCGTCAATATTACTGTTGTCAAGCCGGAGCCATACCAATTGTTTTTTTATGGGTGCCAGCAGCCTGACCAGTTCTCCCGCCTGGCCTCCGGCGGTGACAAAACTGGCCGACAGGTAATTTTTTTCATTTGAAACCGGAACCACCATTACGCCGGCATCTTTCAGTTTTTTTACAGCATCCACATCCGCTACGCTTACCTCTGCATCCGGTACATCCGTACTCTTTGGCTTGCCGCCGCCGGCACTGCCCGATTGCAGCGCGGCCAGTACCGGTTTGATCTTTTCCGTTTGCGGCAATTCCTTTACCTTTTTGGTAAAGCTGTTGCCGGTGCTGATCCACCAGCTCAATACGGCCACCTCATTGGGCGTTAGCTGTGGCTTTTCTTTGGGCGGCATATGATCATCATCATTTAGCGGTAACAGCAGCCGTTTAACCAGGGCACTCTCATCCGGCTTACCGCTCACAATCGCTTTACCGTCCTTTCCACCCTTTAAAATATAGTTTTCCGCATCCAAACGTAATTTCCCCTTTTGCTTAGTGCTGCCATGGCAGGTATAGCATTTCCGCTTTAGGATGGGTTGCACCACATCGGTATACAAGACCGCTTCCTGGATATTAGGGATGGGTTTCATAGTCTGATCAACCTCCGCCTCCGGAATTAAATAACCGGAACCATGAGTCAGCGAGCCACCCAGATGGCCGGTAACCGTAATCAACACAATAACGAATCCAGCCAGCAGGCGGGTATATTTTGAAACCAGTGAAAACCGGATCAGCAGGTAAAAAACCAGCGAGGTTACTGCTGTTGCAATACCCAGCCATTGGTGCTGTGCTGCCAAAACCGCATCATAATCCCCGGTACCGGACAGCAGGTAACCGGTAATGCAGGAAGCAATAGCGGCTATAGCTCCCCAAAATAACAATACAGGTATGGATGGCTTTAGGAGGGGAAAGCGTTTTGCAAATAACTGCAGCAAACAGGCAGCCAACAGTACCCCAATGGGCAGGTGCACCAATACCGGGTGAAATCTTCCAATAAAATCCACAAGGGCACAAAGGGTCATAAGCTGTTATTGATACCGGTTTCTAAGTGTTTTCATGATATGTACATTAATAGCCCATTGATCAGCTACGGGCTGTTGGGTGTAGGGAAGCACGGGCATATAGGTTGGCGGACCAAACTCCGTAAGCACGGTCATTACCGCTCCCTCTTTCCGCTTGCGTTCTGCAACTACATCCCACCAGTCAAAATGTTGTTTAACCACGGCCTCCCATTCCGGTGCCCGCGGATCATTAACCTGCGGACCTTCGGGATGCCCGATGCGGGCATGTATATGCTCCACCCTCGACAAAGCCAGGGCAACAGTTTCCTGCTGATCGGCCAGCAGGCTTTCGTGCACGTTGCACCAGTGCGAAATATCCAGTGTCAACTTTAAGGAAGGGTTCTTTTCAATAAACTGCCGTGCCACATGAGCCGCAAACAACATACGGGAACGATGTGTTTCATGACAGATGGTGATCCCCGTTTGCGTGGAGAGCGTGGCAGTCGTATCGATAAATGCTTTGTTTTCATCATAACTGAAATGATCCCTTCCGGAGTGGCAGTTGATATAAACCGGCTTCTGCGCCAGGTTTCGGGCGGCGGCCGTTACAGACTTTTTAAACGATTCCAGGTGCGCTGCCGGGTTAGCCTGATAACCGCCGCAAAGAAAGCCTACCTCCAGGCCATATTTCTTTAATGCATCAAACAGTTCCTTTTGTTGCGCAGCTTCTGCCGGCCACCATACTTCTATACCATTATACCCCTCTTTTTTTGCTGCTGCGCAAAAAGCATCCATGGATCCGTTGAAGCCCCAGTTGGTGGCCATTATAACCAGGCGAAAACCGGGTTTTGCCGGCACATTTAATGATGACGGCTTTGAAGCCGCTTCCCCGGAAGGGAAAAATAAACCCGCTGCAGCCGCAGCGGATGATGATTTTAAGAAGTTTCTTCTACTATGGTTCATAATCCTGCAATCGTTTGTGAACAATCCAAATTTAAGCAACAATCTCCTGTATCACTTTTCCTCCTACATCAGTAAGACGGAAGGGGCGCCCCTGGTAGGGGTAAGTAAACTGCTCATGATCAAACCCCAGCTGGTTCAAGATGGTTGCCTGTATATCAAAGGCATCCACTTTGCCGCTCAGGGCGGTATACCCGATTTCATCGGTTTCGCCATGCGTTGTTCCTTTTTTGATACCACCGCCGGCCATCCAGATGGTAAAGGCTTCTGTATGATGATCGCGCCCTTTAAAGGGGTTCTGCGCTCCGTTGCGGTTCTCCATCATGGGGGTGCGGCCAAACTCGCCGGCCCATACCACAAGGGTTTCATCCAGCAAACCCCGCTGCTTCAGATCCAGTAGCAGTGCGGCTACCGGCTTATCCACGCTCCGGCATTTATTGATCATGCCGATATTAAGTGCGTTGCCGGCGCTATCGCCATGCGCATCCCAGCCCCAGTCGAAGAGCTGCACAAATCGAACGCCTTTTTCCACCAGTTTTCTTGCGAGCAGCACATTGTTAGCAAAACAGCTTTTGCCCGGTTTTGTACCATACATCTCATGAATGTATTGCGGTTCACCGTTAATATTCATCACGTCCGGTGCTGTGATCTGCATCCGGTAGGCCATTTCATATTGAGAGATGCGGGAAAGGATTTCCGGATCGTTATACTCTTTGTACTCCTGCATATTGGCCTTATTGACGGCCTCGATAGATGCTTTGCGCAGATCCCGGCTCATACCATCGGGGTCTTTGATGAACAGTACCGGGTCGCCTTCGCTGCGGCATTGCACACCCTGGTACACCGAGGGTAGAAACCCGCTTCCCCATACGCTTTTACCGGCATCGGGAAAACTGCCACCGCTGGTGAGCACTACAAAGCCCGGCAGGTTCTGATTTTCTGTTCCCAATCCATAAGTTACCCAGCTGCCGATACTGGGCCTCCCCAGCCGGGCGCTGCCGGTATGCACCAGCAGCTGCGCCGGAGCATGATTAAACTGGTCGGTGGTAACGGCTTTGAGAAAGGATACCTCATCCGCTAACGCTGAAAAATGCGGAAGATATTCGCTCACCCATGCGCCCGATTGACCATGTTGGGAAAAAGCCGCTTGTGGCCCCAGCATTTTCGGAACCCCGGTAATAAAGGCAAAATGTTTCCCTTCGAGGAACGAGGGCGGACAATCCTGCCCATCCATCTTTGCCAGCTCCGGCTTATAATCAAATAATTCAAACTGTGACGGCGCCCCGGCCATATGTAAAAAAATAACGCTTTTGGCCTTGCCCACAAAGGGTGGCGCCTTTGGCAACAAGGGATGCGCCGGGTCAAATACGATGGAATGGGCGGCTTTCTTTTTACCGCCACAGCTACCCAGGAGCGATCCCATAGCCAGCGCCCCCAATCCCATAGCGCTTTCTTTTAAAAAGTGGCGCCGGGTATGCGTTTGCATCACCATCTGTTCGGCTTCCTTTACCAACCGTTGATCAATAAGGTCTTTTTTTGTCATTGCGATCTGTTTTTTGAGCAACGCTAATTTTTCACGACTACTTCATCCAGATTCAGCATTGCATTGGCAACCACTACCATTGCTGCTGCCGCCGGCGTTGCATTTTCCTGCCCCCCCATCATGGCTTTTGTCTTTGCTGATCCGGGTTTAAATTCCTTTAAGGCCTGCTGATACAGATCCTCAAACACTTTTAGTTTGTCTTCCTTTATGGGCTTATAAAGCATCAGCTGATATCCCTTCTTTATCTGGCCAGCCACATCCTTCCCCCCTTCCTGCTGCATGCGGGAGGCCAGGTGCCGCGCCATATCAATATAAGCGGAATCATTAAGGGTGGTAAGCGCCTGCAAAGGCGTATTGGTCCGGATGCGCCGGGCGGTACACAGTACCCGCTGCACCCCATCAAAAGAGATCATGGAAGGGTAAGGCGCTGTGCGTTTCCAGTAAGTATACACGGCCCTTCGGTACTGATCCTCCCCGGTGCTGTTTCTCCAGCGCGCCCCATTGTACGGCGACAGCCAGATGCCATCCGGCTGCCAGGGCATTACCCCCGGCCCGTGCATTTTAGCGCTCATCAGTCCGCTGATGCAAAGGTTCTGGTCCCGCAGCTGCTCAGCACTCAGCCGCACCCGGGGACCCCGTGCCAGCCATTTATTGGTTGGGTCCTTTTCTTTGAGCTCATCGGTCAGCTTGGAATCCTGCCGGTAAGTAGCGCTCATCACCATCTCCTTCAGCAACTTCTTAATACTCCAGTTATCATCGTGCATAAATTTCCAGGACAGGTGATCCAGCAGTTCGCGGTGTGTGGGTGTGATACCCTGTGTGCCCAGATCCTCCAGTGATTCTACGATCCCCATGCCAAACAGTTGCTCCCAGAGGCGGTTCACCATGGTTCTGGACACCAGCGGGTTCCGCTTATCGGTAAGCCACATGGCCAGCCCCATGCGGTTTTTAGGTGCATTGGCCGGCATGGCAAATCCAAGGGATTGCGGAACGGCGGGGGTAACCTTCTTCCCAAGCGTAAGCCGGTTGCCACGCTCAAATACATGCGTTTCACGCTGCATCCAAACGGGATTTTCTACCATCACCGGCGTTGAGGTTGGCCGGGCATTGAGCAGGTCCTGGTATGTTTTTTCATGCGCCGCATAGTCCGGAGTGCCTTTTGCCGGTAACTCCGGAAGAAAACCGAACCAGTCAAAAGTGGCCATAATATCCGTAGTTTTGTCGCCAGGATTCTGATAGGTAACATATACATCATGAATTCCGGTTGCTGCTGCGGTGCCCATTATACCATAACGCCACCCGCCCTCCGGCTGCACCACATAAGTGCCCAATATTTCTCCCAATGGATGATCTTTCCTGAAAATGATCTTACCTCCCGGTTTATTGGAATAGAACATAAAAACAATCTGGCCAATTCCATCCAGCTGTATGTGCTTCAGGCGGGCGTGGGATTGGTTGCGCATATTGAGCGGGCCATTTTTATTAGTGGGCAGCGCATTTTTTAAACTATCAGCGGTGGTGGCGTAAAATGCAGGTTGCAGTGTTTTCAAAAAATGGCGAACACGTTCGGATTGTTCGGCGGTTCCTTTTTCTTTGATCCAGCTGATCAGTTGTGTCAGTTCATTTTTCAAAGAATCATTGTATTCTCTCAGCACGGGGTATTCTCCCGGAATATCATTATCCCTTGTGTTATTAAAATAGGCCATGAATTTATAGTACTCATCATGGTGAAAGGGGTCGTAGGGGTGGCTATGACATTGTACACAGGAAAAAGTAGTGCCCATCACCGATTCCCAGGTGGTATTGACACGATCCATAACCGCTGCAATCCGGAACTCTTCATTATCCGTGCCTCCCTCATCATTGGTCATAGAGTTTCGGCTAAAGGCGGTGGCAATGTATTGCGCATCGGTGGCATTGGGCAACAGGTCGCCGGCGATTTGTTCGGTTAAAAAAACATTGTAGGGCTTGTCGGCATTAAAGGCATCAATCAGCCAATCGCGGTACCGCCAGATGCTGCGCCCTCCATCCGATTCATATCCTTTCGTATCTGCATACCGCGCCAGGTCCATCCACATGGACGCCCATTTTTCGCCAAAGTGAGTAGATGCCAGCAAGGCATCTACCAGCCGCTCATACCCCTTATCGTCGCTGTTTTTCAAATACTGATCTGCCACCTCCCGGGGGGGATACATACCAATCAGGTCGAGGCTTACCCGCCGCAGCAAGGTCTCCGGATCGGCCTCTGCCGCCGGTTCCAGGTCCTGCGCATCCAGCTTTTCAAAAACAAACCGGTCTACATCATTGCGGATCCAGGTATTGTCTTCATCGGGCGCCGGCGTTTGTTTTACAGGAAGATAGGCCCAGTGGTCGCCCCATTTTGCCCCCTGTTTAACCCAGCGCCGCAAAATATCAATTTCATCTTCACTCAGCGGTTCATGTTTATAAGGCATGCGCTCTTCCGGGTCCTTCAATGTTAGCCGCCGGATCATTTCGCTGTTGTCCGGGTCGCCCGGTATAATGGCCGGCTCTCCGGATTCTGTTTTTGCCAGGGCTTCTTCCCTGAACAATACACTGAAGCCCCCCTTGGCCTTTACGCCTCCGTGGCAGGTAATGCATTTCTTGTTCAGAATGGGCTTTACATCAGCACTAAAATCTACCTGCCGGGAACGGCCGCTCCAACATGCGGCAATACCCGTAGCTGCCAAAAGGGCCAGTACCAGCAGCATTTTCCTGTTGTAATAAATATGAACCATCGTTTTATGCAATCATTCTTCCTTTCAAACTTACTAAAGTTTGGGGTTTCGTTAAAGAAAAAATGACGCTTTCAAATCAGGACGGGGAAAACTGATATGATTTTATCCAAAACCGATACTTTTTTATCAATAGCAGTCTGCGGCAAACGCCTCCTGCTAATACTTATAATACTCCCGCATCCTTTTTATAAACAACTCTTTTTTTCTGCGGGAAACTTCAACTTCATGGTTGTTCGTCATCATAACGCTTCCTCCCTCACCCCTGATGTATTCCTTAATATGCTCAAGGTTTACAAGAAAGGACTTGTGCACCCGAACAAAGGAACTGTCCTCCAGCAGTGCTTCATACTCAAAAATGGGTTTACTGGAACACAATGTGCCGCCGTTGACCAGGTAAAAATTGGTATAATTGCTGCTCGCCTCGCAATAAATAATATCGGGGATCTCAATTACCTTAACGCCTCTCAGCGAGGGAACGCAGAGTTTCATTTTTTTTACCGCCCCGTTCTGTTGCAGGTTATGTAAAAAAGCGTTCAGCTGCATACCCTCGCTTTTATCGGCAATCCTTTTTGCTGCCCGCTGCACCGCTTCGGCAAGCAGCTCCTCTTCAACGGGTTTCAACAGGTAGTCCACCGCGCTAAACCGGAAGGCCTGCATCATATAGCTGTTGTGGGCCGTTACAAAAATGATCTCAAACGATATCTGATCCAGGCTGCGCAGCAGGTCAAATCCATTTTTGCCCGGCATGGCAATATCGAGGAATACCAGCTGCGGGTGCAGCCGTTCCAGTTTATCGGAGGCATCTTCAATATTCTGGCAGCAGGCCAGGATATTTACTTCCGGGCAATTCAGGTGCAATAGCTTTTGCAACGAGGAAAGGCCCCTGGGCTCATCATCTACAAGTAAGGCGGTTATCGGATTCATAATTTTTTTATTGGAAGGGTAATAATAATTGAACCACCGTTCCGCTGCCGGTATAGCTATCAAGATCCGCTTTATCATGGATGTGAACACTGCAGCTGAGGGCATACTTTTCATTCAGCAGCCGGATGCGTTTGGCGATGTTCTCAATACCAACAGAATGGTGGGTTTTACTTCCGTTTACTTTATTCTTCAGCGATTGACGGATACCAATGCCATCATCTTCCACGATACACAGCAATTGCCCGCCCTGTTTTTTAAAATCGATCCGGATATTAATATTTCTTCGGCCTGCGGTGGTGCCATGCCAAAGTGCATTTTCCACAAAGGGCTGTACGAGCATCGAAGGCACCAGCACTTCATCGGGATCCAGATCATCATCCGCCAGGATGCGACTGGTAAACTCACCGTTGCGGATCTGCTCCATCTCAATATAACGGGTCAGATGGTCAATCGTCTGACGGAGCGAAACGAAGGGCTTCCCCGACTGGTCGAGGGTTGCCCGGATCAGGCCTGCAAACTTCCCCAGGAAATGCGAAGCTTCTTTGTTTTCGTTGCTCAGGATCATCTCCCGTATACTGTTGAGGCTGTTGAACACAAAATGAGGATTCATTTGCGCCCGCAGCGCCGTCATTTCCGCTTCAGCGGTTTGTTTCATAAGCGTGGCTTCTTTTTTTATCGACCGTTCCCTCCGGCGTACCAACAGGAACACGGCCCCTGCAAGCAATAGGGCCATGCCACCCCTGAACCATCCCGTTTGCCACCAGGGCGCCAGGATGGTAATGCCCAGCGTAGAGATGCCATTGCTCCACTTGCCATCGCTATTGGCGGATTTCAGCTCAAATACATACTTCCCCGGAGGCAGGCCGGTAAAACTGGCAATATTTGCCGGCCCGGGTGCACTCCAGTGCTCGTTAAGCCCCTTAAGCCGGTAACTGAACTGGTTGTTTCGCTCATTTGAAAAGTTATTAACCGCAAAATAAATAGCAATAAAATTCTGGGTATGATTCAGCGTAATCCTTTTTATCAATGCAGGATTTCCGCCGGGCTGCCAGGCTGCTTCGTTTATTTTAACAGCTGTGATCAGCGGCACAGGGCTGAAATGGTTTTGCCGAAGCTGCAACGGGTTAAAAACCGTAATACCCCCCACCCCCCCAAACAGGAGTGTACCATCCGGATCTGTGAGTGCGCAGGCCGTATTATACTCCAGAAAACTGAGCCCGTTGCCCAGGTTATAGTGCTTTTGTATTTCAAAGCTATGCGGATTGATCCGGTACAGCCCGATATTGGTGCTCACCCAAAAAAAGCCTTCTGTATCCTTCTGAATGGCATAACATACTTTCGATGCCTCTGCAGGGCCCGGGGTAATATGTTTTATAACCTGTTTTCTTTTGAAATCATATACCACCACTCCATTATCGGTAGCCACCCAAAAACGATCCCCGTCCGGAAAAAGATGACGGACATACATAGAAATATCACTGATGGGTTTAATGACCTCAAAAGCCTGTGTTTTATAATTGTACCGCACAAGCCCGGCGCCTACTGTACAGATCCAGAGCTCACTACCAGCCCCTTCATACAGGTACCGTCCCGTTAGCGGGCTCCAGCGGCCGGAGTGCCCCAAAATTGTATCGGGGCAGGCATGCCATTTTTCGTCCCTTATCGAAAAGAACCCAGGGCCATTTTCTGAAGCTATAAAAAGGCTGTCGGCATTTTTTAATTTTATAAGCGCATACAATTTTTGCGCCACTGGCAGTGTCCCTGGTTTATAGCTGATCTTTTTTGATTGCCGGTTCAACTGCATCAGCCCACCCCAGCTGGCAATCCAGAGGTTGCCCTGCGCATCTTCTGTCATATCATAGATCGTATTGTTAGAAGGGCCATATTTTGCGGTGCCGGCCTGCATTTGAAACCGGTGCGTTGGCCGGTCCCACTTCACCACCCCGCTGTTTTGGGTGCCAATATAATGCTCACCATCGGCGGCCCTGTAAATACGAAAGATCATATTATCCGGCAGGGATCCATCTTCTGACGGCTCATTACTAACCGTTCCAAACTGGTACCGGAGCGGATCATATTTGGCAACACCGTTTCCACTTACCCCGCACCAGACAATACCCTGCCGGTCGCAAAACAACGACAGCACAAAATTCTTCCCCAGCGACCGGTTGTCATATTTATTATGCGCCGCAGACCGGATCTGCCCTGTGCGCGGATCATAGCGGATAATACCACTGCCCCGGGTACCGATCCAGATGTTCCCGGCACTGTCCGCGGTAAAGCAGCCAATGCCCAGTGCGTTGATCTCCAACCGCAAAATGTTCGCAATGTTCCCAAGCGGCTCCCGGATGGTATAGCACCCTTCCGTCAACGTACCCACCCAAAGCATATCGTCAAAGGAAAACAGGGTTTTTATTTCCGGAAAGCGATAATTATTGTACAAGGGGCTAACAGTATAAGCAGCAGTTCCGGGCCGCATAACCATCAGCCTCCCGGCAAGCGCTACAACGATCGTCCCCTTATGCAAAACGATATCATTGACATTGTTCCGGTCATCATCATTGTCAAAAAACGATTTTATGGAACGCGTTTTCGTATTCAGCCAAATCAGTCCCTTATTATAGGTTACAATCCAGTATTCATTCGTCTTAAAAGAAACAATCTTTTTTACAGACGCTGTTTCAAGCATTGCAGCAAAAGGATACAGTTCGCTGATGCGCATCAGCGAGTCGCCAGCCGAATGATAAATACAGGCGCCCCGAATGGTGCCTATCCACAACATTTTTTTGTCCGGATCAAAAAACAGCGACGATATATAGTGCGCGGGCAGTTTACTTCCCCATCCGGACTGAGGCAGCAATACTTTAAACGATTTTCCATCATAGCGGTTAAGACCGTCCTGCGTACCAAACCACATAAAACCCAGGTCGTCCTGGGCAATACTGTAACAGCTGTTTTGGGACAGGCCCTGCTCTGAAGCGTAGTTTTCAAAGCTGAGCGCACCCGGCTGGGCCCCGGCCGCCAGCAGCAGCAGCAAACTGGCCAGCGTTATACTACAGCGCAAAGCTGCAGGTATGGTTATATAGCGTTGCAGACCGTATCCCAATTTTTCAATTTCCCGGTAAAGTTACGCCTCCGCTCCAACAAATTTTTTGTCATATAGCCTGCTGCATCCATTAGCCGCCGGTAGCCCGCGCAGTCCCCCCTTTAACCGGCCAAAAACCTCCGTTGGCTCAACCACAGCATCAAAAAAAATCCGGCAGACTTTGCCATTGGTGTAAACAAAGCCGCCGATAATACAATACCGGCAGCGCCGGGCCTTGCGGGGGTGTAGCTTTAACTCAGAAACACTGTCTAAAACTACTATCAAACATTGTAAATATGAAAATAGAACTACAACCCACCGAAACAGCAATTGATACCTGGTCCATCAACTATGTTGGGCCCGACAGCCGGATTGCAACCGGTAAACTAACCGTTACCAACCAGCGCCTGTTATTCCTACCCCAAAACGCAGCCGATTCTTTATCCCTGTCTGTTTATAATAGAAAGGGCCTTATTGTGCTGGACAAATCCGATATGAAAGCAATAGTGCCCCAAAAAAGTTTCTTATCTAAAAAAGTGCTCATTACTATGGCGGATGATTCGCTGCACACCTTCAATTATGGTGTTATGAATATTGACAAATTACTGGCAGCCATACAAAACAGTTAACATCTTTATTTTTCCTTACCCGAAAATAGCATCTGACATGAAAATCTTTTCCTTCCTGCTTCTGTCTGGTATGGTTGTCTGCATAAACAGTCATGCGCAGCTGTTAAACAAGCTGAAGCAGAAAGCCTCAGCAGCGGTTACCACAGCAACGGAGCCTTCATCAAAAAATACATCGGCTGGCAATACAGAAGCAGGCATACCCGCTTCAGCAGCCACCCCATCAACCCCCGCTAAAACCAACATGAAATATCCCTTTACCCTATTGTCCGGTGCCAAATTCTACTTCTCCACCCAGCCCTTCATCAACAATAATACCGGCGCCAAAGCCCATTTTACTTCACAGGATTTTATTTATGGGCGATTGGAGCTGGGGAGCCAAACCCTTTCGGAAGCTTTTAAGCTGGATGCCCAGCCATCCAAAGGATTTCACTGCCTGAACTACGGGATATTGATAACTCCTAAAGGAAAAAGCGAAGATGAGCTGCAAAATACGCAAACCATCCAGTACACCATTTATAACAGGAGCAGGCCTATTTTAATAAAAGAAGAAGAACTGAAAAACACTGCTCTCAATTTTGATGTGCTGCCAGAGCCTTCTAAAATTACCACACTGCAGGGAATTACAACGCCGCCGGACAAGGTGAGCGATTTCAAATTCCCGGCAGGAATGGATTTCTACACAAGCGATCTTAATATAAGGCAGTATTTCCCGGCAAACGGCGAATACACAGTACAGGTGTTGTTATGGAATTATTCTTTTGACGATTGGGGAAAGCCATTGGAATATGAAAAGAACATTGTAAGCCTGGGCGCATTTGACTATCAATTCAGCACAAAAGACGCTGCTACACTGAGCAATGATATAAAAAGGCGAACCGATGCTCTTGAAACAAAGGAGAAAATGAAAAGCAAACTCACCAAACTGCCCGACTGGTGGAAAACCTCTTATACTCCGGCCGGCGCTATGTTTAGCGCGGCAAAACTTACTCCCATGATTAAATCCTATATCAGCCAATGGGGACTTACCTATATTTCGCACAAAATATATCCCAACAGTGGTACCGGCTGGACCCTTTACACCGATAGTCAAACGGGGCTGCCGGTATCACGCCGGTCCAATGCCGAAATTTATCTTTTATATAAAGATAAAGATGGCACCTGCCATATTGCATCGGTTACCCTTGATGAAAGCTATGCAGGCGGCGGCAGCTACGGATCGCCCTATCTTAAGGGATTATGGAACGATTACCTGATTGATTGCAGCGCCATAAAATAACCATCACTATAAAAGATATACGAATGAAAAAGAAATCCCTGTGTTTACCGGTTACCGCTCTATTACTAATGGCTTCCTGCGGCCCCAATATGCATGACGCGGAGGCCGTAATCGACAAATATTGCGCACTGAATGCAAAAGAACACAACGCGCCCGCCGGCCCTGAAAAAGATGCAGCCGCCGCCGAAAAAAAAGCCTATGTGAAGGAAGTGGACGACCAATATTTTAAGGATAGTAAAACCTACACGCTTATGATGGACGGGATGAAAAAATGCGATGAGGCGCTTTCCAACAGCACGCAAACCGTCGCAACCACAAACGTTACCGCCACGGAGGACGATCTTCTGGCGATGCTGCCATTGGCGTACAGCGATGCCGCTACCGTTGCAAAAACTTATTGCACGCTAACGGACCAATCCATTGCTGCTGCAAAGAACGGAACGGATGCCTATTTAAAAAGCATTGTGGCCGCCAAAACAATGTTTGAACAAAATATGGAAGACAGTTATAAAAACAATACCGAAAGAAGGGATTCCATCTTCAGCCTCATAAAACCCTGCATGGAAAAAGAGGTACGGTTCCGTCATCAAAATCCATGACTTTTAAAAGCAGCATATTGACATTACTGCGATGCGCCGGCATTAACCTGGCGGTACTTTTTGCTGCCGCAGTTGCCGACATTATTGTATCGGCCGTGCTGCTACGCCTTTCTTCACAAGCCCTCACCATTGCCTGCTTTGCAGTAGCGGGCGTGTTTACCGCCGTATTTTGTTTTGGGCTAACAGAAAGCGCAGCCGTGCTGGATAAAAAAAACAGTGTATTCCGTATCCTGATTTTCATCCTTGTTTTTTGCGCTCTTTTGTTTTTTGTGATGGCCCCGTTAAGCGGCCGGGAATACAACGGACCGGTAAAATTTTTTGCAATGGCAGAAGTGGTCACGGCCATTTTTTTATGGAAAAAAAAGCTCTATACAATTACAGAAGTACGAGATCGCAACAAAAATTTTATACAATGAAAAACAAACAGATAAGACTTTTGATTATTGCCGGCCTATCGCTATTGGTTTTCGGTTTTGCCGGATGCAAAAAAAATAATGTAGAAGAAAAACCGAAATGCCGGGTTGTAAAAATAACCGGACCCCTAAGCACGGAAATATTCAGCTACGATGCACAGGGCAGGATATTGTCTGTAAATTATGGCAACTTCGATGAAAGCTTCACTTACGAAGGAGACTCAATCATAAAACAAGGCACCTGGAAATCAGTATATGCCTTAAATGCAAATGGGCTGCTGGCTTTTGAAAGAAGGGAATATAACAGTAGTGGCACCGAATGGGAAACCCGCACTTATGAGTACGATGGAATGCAATTGAAAAAACTCACGGCAAAAAAATCTCACTCGGAAGGTTTTACAAGAACCTATACCTGGAGCAATGGAAATATGATGCTGGAACACACCGAAGGAAACTTATACACCCAGGACATTGCTTATGAATATTACATGGACAAACCGTCCCGTCCCGGAGACGTGCAATCCTGGGATCTTTTGGAAAACGGGGTAGAAACCATCCGTAATAAAAATCTCGTAAAGAAGTATAGCAGCACTTTTTCAGACTACAGAAATCCCAGCCCTACTGATCCTCCCGGCACACCCACTGTTGAAAAAGAAGCAGACAGTTATACTTACACCTTTGGCGGCGATGGAACCATTTCGTCCATGACGGCAAGCAGAGAAGGCAATAGCAACCCATCTACCTACACCTACGAATACCAGTGTAATTAAATCCGCATCCACATGGCCAAGCATTCCGTGGCCAAACACAGAAAACTATTTCAGGGATATCCTGATAAAACAGAGCAGTTGCTCACTCATTCCCTAAAGATTTCTAATGTGAAAAAAATAATAACCGCTGCAAACCTGGTATTGATCGCCTTACTTATGGCACAATGTAATAAAGAAAGCCAGCAGAGTAACGACACGCCATCCATCATCAATACGCCCGTAAGTGGGATTACACTCAATGTAAGCACAACATATATTAATCTCGAAACCGGTGGCACGAAAAAACTGATTGCCACTATTACCCCGGCAAATGCCACCAACCAAGCCGTAACATGGGGCAGCAGCAATACCGATGTTGCCACGGTGGATGCCAATGGCAAAGTAACCGCTTTAAAAATTGGTACCGTCATTATTACAGCTACTACGGCCGATGGGAGCAAAACGGCAGGTTGCGAAATATATGCGAATGCGATGGGAGATTTATCACTTGGAGCGGGATACCTCGACCTTAAATGGTCATTGACATCCAGTGGCGAATTGTCTTTTTCACAAGGCATCGCCATGCCCAACTTTGGCCCCTACAGTGCGCCATGGTATCCATACCGCGCGCAGATTAAAAAGGTGCGCGTCAGCGGCATAAAGAATATTGGCAACTATGCTTTTTCCCGCTGCACCGCTTTAACAGACGTTTCCTTTGCAACCGTCAACGGAGTTTATATTGAAGACATTGGAAACTATGCTTTTTCGGGTTGCATTGCTTTAAGAGGCGTTCCCACCCCGGCCACGGTTAAAACCATTGGTGTGGAAGCTTTTTCGGGTTGTACTGCTTTGCAAACTATTGATATGCACAACGGATTGACAACTATTGGAAATTGGGCATTCGTAAATTGTATCGGTTTACAGGTTGTCGCTATACCCAACAGCGTTAAAAAGATAGGTGAGGGCGCATTTAATAACTGCATCAAACTAAGAAGCGCCACCATTGGTTCGGGTATTACCAGTATTGGGGAGGACGCCTTCAGGTTTTGTCCCGCTTTGAAAAATGTGCGTTGTGATGCGCTCTTTCCACCGGCATTGGGCGCACGAAATTTTGACGCCGTTGGCGATGAACTTAAAGTTTCTTATAATGCACATGATTTATACACACTCCCATCATCAGTGAATGGTGCAGCATGGCGCGCTGCATTTGACAACAACATCGTGTATTAAAACACAAAAAAACATGCATTACTTTTTGAACCATACAACCGGCACGGTACACCTTACCATGGATAACGGGCATTTTACCGCAACCACCAGGGGCAACGGAGTATTGGATAAGCAAAAGATTATTGATATTCTATTTTCAGATTTAAAGAACTTCTGCTTAGTTCCGGTAATAGGAGTTCAGCAACTTCAAAACAGCAAATCGGCGGGCGACCATTCTTATGATTCGGAATTTATTTTTTCATACCGGGAGGGTCAAAAAACAGCCATTAAAAGAATCTTTGTAGACAGTAACGATGACACATTTAAACGATTACTGAACGAGCTAAAAAAGCAATGTCCCAAGGCGGATCTACTGCACCTACCACCGGCAATGGCTCTAAAGCAGATAGGTGTGGCTGCACCATCCAATACCATCCGTATTCTTTTAGCGCTGATCATCGGCATACCGGTTTTGGTTGTACTGATTTTTATTGTTTCAAAAATTGTTCACGGCTAAGAGTCGTCTAAAAATGAGTTCGCAAAAAATAATAGTGACGACTATTGCCCGCTGATTACGCAGATCTGTGCGGATTCAAAGGATTTGCCTCCGCGTTTTTTGATCCCGATGACCTATTGCATGTGCGTCAAGGTAAGCGGGCGCAGACCGGATACCTCTCGAAGCGCGTGTGCATCAGGTTGATCTTTGTCACCAGAAGGTGCAGCGCACCGGTAATCATTGCGGTTTGTACAAGCCGGGTGTACGCAATTACCGCCGCGCTGCGCCTACGGGCGGTTTCGTGGACTCATAGTTATAAGGACTAACAACGCGCTGCGGCTGTTTGCCATTAAAAGATCAGATCCTTTTTGGTTTGAAAGGCTTGCCTGTGCTACATACTGCTTCAGCGCTCCCAGTTAACCTGCGTACTTTTTACATCCCTGGAGTTACCGCCAATCATGATCTCAAATGCACCCGGCTCCCAGTCGTACTTTAGCTGGCTGTTATAGAACTTCAGATCCTCCGGGGTAATATCAAACGTAACCGTTTTGGACGCACCGGCCTTCAGCCATATTTTCTGAAAGCCTTTGAGCTCTTTTACCGGCCGGCTTATTGAGCCCACCAGGTCGCGAATATAAAGCTGTACCACTTCGGCCCCATCGTATTTTCCGTCATTGGTAAGGGTGACCGAAGCCTTCAGCACCTGGCTCCCTTTTAATGATTTGCTGCTTATCGTTATGGCGCTATAGGTGAATGTGGTATAGCTGAGCCCATAGCCAAAAGGATACAGCGGGTCATTGGATACATCCAGGTAATTGGAGCGGAATTTCTGGAACCATTTGCCCTCCGGCAGCGGGCGACCGGTATTCAGGTGCGCATAGTACAGCGGGATCTGTCCAACATTTTGCGGAAACGACATCGTCAGTTTCCCGGAAGGGTTTACATCTCCAAATAATACATCAGCAATGGCGGCGCCGGCTTCTGAACCTCCAAACCATACATTCAGGATAGCCGGCAGTTTTTGCTGCTCCCAATTCAATGTGAGGGGGCGGCCGGCAAACAGTACCAGTACCACGGGCTTGCCGGTTTTTACCAGCGCCTTTAGTAGATTTTGTTGTACCGGCGGAATATCCAGGTCCGTTCTGCTGGCGCTTTCTCCGCTAAATTCGGCCGACTCCCCCATCGCGGCAATGATCACATCCGATTCATTGGCGATCTTCAGCGCTTCGGCCTTCATGACTTCAGGTGTACGCGTATCCCGCTCGCGATTCAGGGTTTTTCCAAACATCGTAACCCGCTCCTCAAGGGCCGCATCTCCCGTAAGGTTACAGCCCTTTGCGTATGCAATTGTTGCAGCATTACCTAGTGCATTTTTTAGGCCCCTCAGTACCGAAACCGAACGGTTCTGCACCGTAGCCACACTCCAGGTTCCGGCCATATTATTGGCAGCATCTGCCAGGGGGCCTATCAGCGCAATCTTACCTGCTTTTTTTAGTGGCAGTACGCCTTTGTCATTTTTCAGCAATACAAAGCTTTCCGCGGCTATCTGCCGGGCTATTTTGCGATTTTCCGGAGTATAAATTTCTGTTTTTGCACGTTCCGCATTGCAGTATTTATACGGATCGGTAAATAAGCCCAGTTTATATTTTGCCGCTAATACATTGCGGCAGGCGGCATTGATCTCCGCTAATGTGATCTTTTTTTCCCGCAGCGACTTCTTCAATGTTTTCAGGAAGCCTTCTCCTACCATGTCCATATCCACACCGGCTTTCAGCGCCAGGGCCGAAACGGTTTGCAGATCTCCCATGCCATGATCGGTCATCTCATTAATACCTGTATAATCCGTTACTACAAAGCCGTTAAAGCCCCATTGTTTTCGCAGCACATCTGTGAGCAGCCAGCGATTTCCGGTGGCCGGAATACCGTCCACCACGTTAAAAGAGGCCATTACACTACCTACGCCCGCATCCACCGCGGCCTTATAAGGCGGAAAATATTCATTGTACATCCGGAGATGGCTCATGTCAACCGTATTATAATCGCGGCCCGCTTCAGCAGCGCCATATAGCGCATAGTGTTTTACACAGGCCATGATATTGGTGTTTTGCGAATAATCGCCCTGGTAGCCCCTTACCATCGCTTTTGCAATCTGCGAGCCCAGGTACGGATCCTCACCATTGCCCTCCGATACCCTGCCCCAGCGGGGATCCCGGGCAATATCTACCATGGGGCTAAAGGTCCAGGAAATACCGTCGGCACTGGCTTCGGTAGCCGCAATCCGTGCAGACTGTTCTATGGATTTCATATTCCAGGTACAGGATAAACCCAGGGGAATAGGAAAGGTGGTTTCATAGCCATGGATCACATCCATACCAAACAGCATCGGGATCTTCATGCGGCTTTCCTCCACCGCAACCTTCTGAATCGCTTTTATTTTGTCTACACCTTTGATATTGAACAGACCGCCTACCCGGCCTTCTTTTACATTTTTGCCAATGTCCGAATTGGTGGCCGTCCCTGTTGTAAATTCGCCGGCGCTTGGCAGGTTCAACTGCCCGATCTTTTCTTCCAGGGTCATCCTGCTCATCAGCGTTGTTATAAAGGCATCCATCCCTTTACCGGATTTATCGGTACCAGCCTGTGCAGATGCTCCCGTAAATACAACGGTCAGCAATAACCCTATTGCCAACCTCCACCTGTTTTTGTTAAACTTGTTTTGCTTTGTCATGATGCCGGCTTTTTATTTTTTAAGATAGGGGCGCATGATCTTTTGCCAGATCTGGTAGCCGCCTGCGTTCATATGCAAACTATCACTTAGGAAAATCCGGGGCATAGGGCGGCCATCGGCTCCCAGCATAGATGGAAAAACATCGATATAGCGTGCTTTTTTCTGCCGGGCTATAAAAGTCCTGATAGCGGCATTAGCTTCCTCCACTTTGGTAAAATATTTTGCGCGAACCGGGCTGGGTTTTATTGAAATAAAGGCAACCGGTACTTTTTTATTGTAGGCTCTTATTAGACCATATAGCTGTTTAAAACGGCTTACGGCGCTATCGGCCGGGGTTGCATCATTAGCCAGATCGTTTTCCCCGCAATAGATCACTATTTGCCGCGGACGGTAAACCGGCACCAGGTCATTAAAGTAATAGATCAGATCTTTTAATGTGGATCCGCCAAACCCCCGGTTGATGATGGTATATCCCGGAAAATACGCGTTTACATCTTTCCATTTGGTAAACGAGGAGCTCCCGATAAACAATATGGCTTTTTTAGGAGGAGCCTGTTGCTGATCCAATGTTTTAAATTGCTGAATGTCCTTATAAAATGGCGGAGTTTGGGCCCAAACGGAAACCTTAATCATGCAAAGCAAAAAAATCAATAGGCTTATTTGTTTCATATTCTACTTTTTTTCAAATTTACTAAACTGTATAAGGATGTCCTGCCAGAAGCCCGTTTAATTTTAACGTGTCGTTTCGTTTGTTTTGTTGATATAATTATCGCCACAGATTCGCTGATTATCTTATATGACCTTCTGTTTCTTTAATCTGTCCACCTGTGGTTTAACCTCACTTCAAATGCGGGCTCTTAAACCCGAGCTTCATCAGTCCCCGCTGCACATCCTTGTCTTTCATAAACCATCTCCACAATAGTCCCGTTCGGTAATTTTCAATCGACAGAATAATGGACCCCTGGTTAATAGCCAGGTGGGAGGCAGCATACCACTTTCTTGTTTCATTGTAGCTTTCCGAGAATCCGTACGTTCCCCAAATTTTATCTTTCAGCTCCCCGTAAAAATAGCGCAGGGCCGCCATGGATTCTTTGGGCAGATAGGGGAGGCTGGAAAGCGCCGCCGCACAACAGATGGTTCCATTATCCTTTACGGGAGAATGTTCCCGGTACCTTCTTTTGTAGTCGCAGGCCGATAGCCCCCAGGAATGTTTCCCATAATTTTTATAGTTCCCCGGGTTGTCCACACAGTAGCGGTAATTGATCGCTGTATGTGCCTTATTCTGTTTTTCGTAATCAGCAAAGGCATCCTTTAATCCCCGGGGGTCAAGCCCGGTAAAACTATAGTGGGCAAAAAACAGGGGGCCGCCCAGGTCAGGGCCCAAGGGTAACTTTGTTTTATAAAAAGATTTCCCGTTCTTCATGGCGCCGCTCCGGGCCCAGCCTTTTTCATAAACGTTCCTGGAAATGGAATGTTCCGGCGCTGCTGCCGCCAGCACATACGTGATCAGCGCTTCATTATATCCTTCTATCCGTAAATTCATTGCCCAGCGATGCCGGGGGCTCCAGTGCCAGTACAGCACATCGCGCCCCCTTGTAAACCAGCTCCATTCTACCTGGCGCCAGAGCCGGGTAATCGTGTTCCGGATGGTTTGTTCGGCCTTATTTTTCCGGTTTAAATATTGCCGCGCGGTAAGCAGCCCCTGGAAGAGAAAGGCTGTTTCAACCAAATCGGCTCCATCATCTTTTTTTGCAAAAGGTATGGTTTTGCCGGTGCGCCCGTTGAGCCAGTGCGAAAAAGCACCATGATGCTTTTCGGCCTTGTCTAAAAAAGCAATGATTTTCAAAAAGCGTATTACCGCCTGCTCCCGGCTGATCCATTTCCGCTCTACTGCTATAATGATGGCCATGACACCAAACCCGGAGCCACCGGTTGTGACAACATCCTTGTAATGCTCATGATCCCGCTCCCTTGGCAGGCCGCAACCGGTATGGGCAAAGTCCCAGAAATAGGAAAAGGTCCGCCGCTGTACCAGTTCCAGCAACGCATCGTCTGTTAAATGCATAGAGGCCGTTTGCTTTATCATGTTTATGAATGATCGCTGCTTATAAAACCTAATTTCTTCAATCCTGCCTGCACTTCGGGGCAGCTCATAAAAAGGTTCCAGAGCAGACCGCTGCGGTAATTTTCGATCATCACCACAATGGGGCCCTGGTCAATGGCCAGGTGACTTTTTGCATACCAGTTTTTTGTTTCATTAAAGGCATCGGTGAAACCATATTCCGTCCATATTTTATCGCCCAGTTTTTGATAAAAGTAGCGCAGCGCTTTCATCGATTTTTCCGGCGTGTACGGAAAAGCGGATAATGCCGCAGTAGGTGTAATGGTTCCGTTGTCATTAGACGGCTGATGGGCGTCATAACCCCCGGGGTCATCGCTGGCTGTAAGTCCCCAGCAGTTTTTACTATATCCTTTAAAAGCCTTTGGATTGTCTACACAATAGGAATAATTAATCAGGGTATGATTCTGGTTCTGTACCCAGTAATCAGCATACTGGTCTTTTAATCCTTTTGGGTTAAGCCCCAGGAAGGAATAATGGGAAAAGAAGAGCGGACCACCGTAATCAAATCCCAACGGAAGGGTGTAATTATAGAACTGTTTCCCGTTCTTAAAGAAGTTGCTTTGCGCCCAGCCACGGTCATACACTTTGCGGCTTACCGGGTAGCGCTCTGCAGAAGCCGCCAGCACATAGGTGATCAGGCATTCATTAAATCCTCTTAACGGAAAATTCATGGCCCAGTCGTTGTTCGGGCTCCAGTGCCAGTATAATACTTCCTGGCCGCCACGCGTAAACCAGTCCCACTCCACATCATTCCATAGTCCGTTGATGCGGTTGCGCAAGTCCCTTTCTACAGGGAGGTCTTTGTTAAAATACTGCCGTACGCACAACAGTCCCTGCAATAAGAAGGAAGACTCTACAAGGTCGGCCCCATCATCCTTCCTGCTGAATGGAATGGTTTTGCCGGTTGTACCGTTGTACCAATGCGGAAATACGCCATGATAGGAGTCGGCCTTCGACAGCCATTTTACCATCTTCAGCAGGAACCGGGCAGCGGTATCTCTCTGGATCCATCCCCGGTTCACACCCACCACGATAGCCATTACTCCAAAGCCCGTTCCCCCGGTGGTTACCACTTCCTGTCCATAGTCAAATGACCGGTTGCTCCGTTCGCGGGCCATACCGCTCACCGGGTGTGCAAAGTCCCAGAAATAGCGCAGGGTTTGTTTTTGTACCAGGTTTACCAGGGCAGAATCTGAGATCTCTTTATCGATCTTTAAGGAATAAGGAATGCTGTATTCCGACCTGGCCGCAGGCCGCTGGGCCATTGCAGCGTTGCATGTGCAGAAGAGAACTGCTAAAAAAAGCGTACGGGAACTTGTTGTATACATGGTTTAAACTATTCTTTAAAAAAACAATATAATCCCCATAATGCCGGTCCCGTTTATAAAATATCCCCTGTGATACATACCTAAGCTGGTAAGTACCAGCAACATACAGCAATAATGGGATAACCTGGGGCTCACATTATAGTTTTTAATAAAAAAAGTACATAATTTTGTACAAATTATTATACCATGTTAGTAGCAAATATTTCTGAATTCCGGAAAAATCTTAAATCCTATATCGACCAGGTTTCTGATAATAATGATACGCTGATTGTAACCGGCAGCGGCAAAACCGTGGTGATGATCTCGCTGGATGATTTTAACAGCTATGATGAAACGGAGTATCTGTTAAGCAATGATGCTAATAAAGCGATGATGTATAAGGCAAAAAAGGAAATTGAAACCGGCAACACAACTGCCCATACATTAAAGGACCTTAAAAACATGATCAATGATTAGTTTTTCGCCAACCGCTATGGAACACCTGCACCATTGGATTGCTGAAGACCGGAAAATTGCTGCCCGAACAATGGAATTGATTGAGGCCATCAGCCGTCACCATTTTACAGGCATCGGCAAACCGGAGCCCTTAAAAGGAGACTTTAAGGGCTACTGGAGTCGCCGTATAACTGAAGAGCACCGTATTATTTATAAAATTACTGATGGTCAGGTCATTATTCACTCCTGCCGCTTTCATTACAAGAAATAGATTATTCAAAGAACTTCCATCGGCAGGCCCAGGGTCCGGGACTACACGGGAGATCAAAAACCGGAAAACCCCAGCTTTGTTAACCCGTTCCGCACTTCCGGTGCACTCATGAACAGGTTCCACAACAGCTTTGTGCGGTAATTTTCAATCATGACTACAATGGGACCCTGATCAATAGCCAGGAAAGCATCATCAAACCAGGCGCCATTATTCTTCAGTACGTCCAGCGAAAAAGCATCTACAAATCCGTATTCTTTCCATAATTTATCGCCCAGCACATAATAATAAAACTGAAGTGCCGCCATAGACTCCGCCGGCGTGTAGGGCAGGGAGGCAATAGCTGCGGTAGGAGCTATAAATCCCTGGTCATTTGTGGGTGAAGCTGCTGCATAGCCATTTTTTGTATTGCTGGCGGTTAATCCCCACACAGAATCACTGTAACCAAAATAATTTTGGGGATTGGTCCTGCAATAATTATAGTTGATCAAACTATGATTCCTTGTTTGCGCTTCATAACTGGCATATACATCGCTTAAGCCATTGGGGTTGATGCCCATAAATGAATAATGCTCAAAGAACAGCGGACCGCCGTAATCAGGCCCCAGCGGTAAGCGAATATTATAAAAGGATTGGCCGTTTTTTATGGCGCCGTTTCCAGCCCAGCCCTCATCATAAACCGACCTGGTAATGGCATGATCTTTTGAGCCCGCCGCAAGCACATAGGTCACCAGGCTTTCGTTCCACCCCCGTATCTTCAGGTTCATAACCCAGCCTTTATCTGCACTCCAGTGCCAGTACAGTACCTGCTGGTCGTTTTGCCGGAACCAGTTCCACTCCACGCTGTCAACTATTGCATTGATAGTAGTTCTTAACAGCGCTTCTTCTCCTGTCCCTGAAAAGTACTGCCGGGCACAAATAAGTCCCTGGACCAGGAACGCGGTTTCCACAAGATCCGCACCATTGTCGTTCTGGCTAAAAGGTATTACGCTACCGGATGAGCCATCGAGCCAGTGAGGAAAGGCCCCGTGAAAAGTTTGCGTTTTATTTTCTAAAAAGCCGGCTATTTTTTTTATCCGTTGCAGACCTTCAGTCCTTGTTATAAACCCCCGTTCTATACCCACCAGCAACGCCATAATACCGAAGCCGGTGCCCCCGGTTGTTACGATATTCGGTGGATGTTTCGAACCTTCACGGATCATACCCGAAACAGGATGTGCGAAATCCCAGAAATATTTAAGCGTTCTCTTTTGAATTGTATCCAATAATGCGTTGGCTGCAATAACTGGAAACTTGCGTGAAGAATCAAGTGCGGTAACAAAGCTGCCATTAATGGAATGCTGAAGGCTTCCTCCTGAGGCAGATTGCAGTGAAGTGTTTACTGAGATCGTATATTTTGTAAGATAAGACAGGCCCTGCGCCGGCTGAACCACAACGACAGAGTCGTTACCAGACAACAGTGTTTCTACCGGAATTTTTGTTCCGTTATTGTCATTCAACGAAACAGCATTTAGAGAAGCGGCCCTTATAGGCTGGGAAAAAGTGAGTCTGATTTGAGGAATAGCAGATACATCAACGATCGTTGTATTAAAAGCAGCTCCATTAAGCATCATACCATTCAGAGAAGGATTCTTTTTAGTATCGGCAGGAGGAGGAGCAACAGCATCCTTTTTGCTACCACAGGAAATGGATAGTAGCAATAATACCGCAAATACAAGTCCAGATTTTAGTTTATCTGACATTATTGAAAAAAGGGGGCTGCATCAAAAAAGCACAGCCACCATTAAAAGTATAGGTTTTAAAAGTTATTTCTTACCGGTGTATAACGCTTTAATTTCTCCCGCTCCCAGTGCTATATTGTATAACCGAAACTGATCAATTGCTCCTGTCCATGAATTCCTAAGCCAGTCATCTGCGCCTGCGTCAATCTGCGCCTGCGTAAACTCCAGTGGCCCCGCACCCATTTTTAAAGCCGTTATTTTGGCGGCCTCCAGCTTCACATTGCCGTGCCCGGTCCATTCAGACACGAACGGGTGCGCAACACCATCCTTGTACAGGGTCATTTTAGAGCTGCTTCCGTCATATACAAAGGCCAGGTGGTGCCATTGATCATCATACAGCCCGGTTACTGCGTTTGCGCCCGACCATTCGAACCATTTTTCTGCCGTTGCATCTTTTACATACAGCTTTGAAACGGGTGTGGCAACAGACCCCTCTTCCAATAAAAACATACTCCCGTTACCCGTTGAAGGCATACTAAAAACATGCTCCGTTCTCATCAATCCTCTTTTCTGCCAAAATGAAACGGTGAAACTTCCTGCTGTAGCCGCAAAATCGTTCGCACTTGAGTATTTGATATATTTATACTTTTTCCCTTGTACAGCTTTTCCACTCACTCCATCTATTGATGCCAGCGGATTATCCGAGGGAAAATTGGCCCTGACACTATCCACAGCATTTCTTTGAGGGTTGTTGGAGGTTCCATCAAAAGCGGCATAAAACTTCAGCGGGCCTCCCGGCTCATCGGCGTCTTTGGGATAGCTGCCCAAAGCCGGATGATCCATTTTCTGACAAGCGGCAAAGGCTATTGAAAGCATTAAAACGCCCGATAAATTATAGAATATTTTTTTCATTTTAAACAATTTTGGAATTAGTAATCAGGGTTTTGGATCAATACGCCGCCAGACTTATCAATTTCACCCTGGGGTAAGGGCAGCAGCCGGTGCTTTGCCTGGTAGTTTATTTTACCGGCTGCGGGTAAAACAACTACATCAATTTTCCATCTTACAATATCATAGAAACGCTGTTCTTCCATACCCAGTTCTACCATACGTTCATGTCTTATGGCATCGCGAAGCTGGGCCTGGTCAGTAGTGGTAACCTTTGGCAAAATGGCCGCATTGCTGCCCCGGGCCCGGGCCCTCACCATTTCGAGGTAGGCTAACGCATCGGTGGTATTCTGAGCGCCGCCCAGTTCATTTGCAGCTTCGGCAGCAAGCAGCAAAATATCAGCATACCGGATGATCCGGTGGTTCATCCACTTACCAAAGTTATTGTTCAATGTGATCCTGTCTGCAGGATTGGTATATACCTTCATATTCCAGTAAGGCTGTGCTACGGTACCGGGATAGGCCGGCAGGACGGCTCCGTAGTAGGGGTCTGCCTGCCCTGAGTATAAAAGTGTGGCGGCTTTTCTGGGGTCACCGGTCTCAAATTCGTTTTCCAATACACTGGTTGGCGTATTCCATCCCCAGCCCAGGTTCCAGCTGCCGGCCCCCCTTACACCCTGTGGCAAAGCATATTCAATACCCTGATCGTTGGTGGGCACATAATAAGCCTGGATCTCAAACAGGGATTCCGAACCATTCTCTCCCTCTTTGGTAAACTGGAACCGGTAGCCATTGTTATTGGTTGCGGGAGTATTTAAAACAAGCCGATACTTATTCAATCCCATTAACGCCTTAGCACTCGCCAGCGCCGCCGCCCAGTTACTGCGCCACATAAAAGCCCGCGTTTGCAAACCAAGCGCCGCTCCTTTTGTGAGCCTTCCAATATATTTAGGCTCCCAATCTACCGGCAATACATTTACCGCATTGTTAAGGTCCGCATCTATGAGTGCGAACAATTCGCTTACATCTCCAACTTTGGGAATATTTAATGCGGCAGCATCACCGGTAAAATCGATCTTCGGCACCCGGCCAAAGGTCCGGACAAGATCAAAATAACAAAATGCCCTGATAAATTGTGCCTCCGCCCGGTTGATCAACGTAGCAGGATCTGCAGCAGCACCTACGGAATCTACGTCTTCAATAATTTTATTAGCCGCTAAAATAGCAGCATAATGATCCGTCCAATAAGTTTGCAGGGCCCCATTATTGGCCACATATTGAAAATCATCGTACATTAAAGCATAGGCTGCCCCATCGCTGGCAGCGCTGCCTTTCTGTGCATCATCTGCCCTGAAACTTTGTATGGCAAGATAGGTATTCTGATTAAACCCAGCACGTCTTAGTATTGCATACATACCAAATACTTTGCTGTCAAGTGCCCCGATGGGTACGTCCTCTTCTGTATACCTGCCCAGCGGCTCCCGGTCCAGAAAGTTTTTCTGACAGGAGGTAAACGCTCCTGTTACCAATACAAAGAGCAGTATATAATAAGCTTTATAAACCAGTTTATTGCTCATAGAAATAATATTTAGAAGTTAAGATTAAGACCCACGGTATATATAGCCGGAACCGGATAGGTTCCATTATCTACACCAAAGCTGGTTGCTGAGCCGCCGATCTCCGGGGTATACCCGGTATTATTAGCAAAAGTGGCAAGGTTTTGAGCGTTCAGATAAACACGCAGCGATTTAACCTTAATCCTGCTCAGCAGGTCTGTATGAAAACGATAGCCCAATTGTACATTTCTTATGCGGAAGAAACTGCCATCCTCAATCCAATAACTTGAGTTTTGATAATTATTTGCCCTGCCGGAATGCAGGATCGGCTCCCAGTTAGAAGTGCCTGCGCCTCTCCACCGGTCAATCCGGTTAACCTGGTAGTTAAAGTCTGCAAAAGTGCCCTGGTTCCAGGTACGGTAAATTTCATTACCATATACACCCTGAACATCAACACCAAAATCCAATCCCTTGTAAGTAAGATTGGCGCCGCCGCCATAAGTAAAATCAGGAGTGGGGTTACCGATGATTGTACGGTCTTTGGTGGTAATAGCACCATCGCCATCTACATCTTTGTATTTAATATCACCGGGCTGCACGGCGCCGATGGTACTATTGGGACTGGCAAGTATATCTGCATAGGATTGATAAATACCATTATGCTGATAACCGTAAAAATACCCGATGGGATAGCCCGCCGTGGTCCGGGCGGGTCCGTTAACAATTTCGAATCCCTCCAGGTTCAGTTTTAATACTTTGTTTTTGATGGTGGTAAAATTGGCATTCAGGGAAAGGGTGAGGTCTTCGCCAATATCCTTGTTCCAGGAGGAAGAGAACTCAAATCCCGAATTCTGTATGGTTCCTAAATTAGCCAGCAATGGCAGTAAACCGGATCCCTGATTCACCAATGTAATTACATCCTCTGTTTTTTTGTTGTAGTAAACCGCCTCAAAATTCAGTTTGTTCCTGAACAAACCCAGTTCAAAACCGGCCTCTGTAGTCCTTACCGTTTCCCAGTTCAGATCTTTAGACGTCATATATAAAGGTTGCAGCGCATTCACAACATTCTCCCCAAAAACACCGGCATCCGCATTGGTTAAAACCGGGTAGGCAGGATAGCGATACGCTTCGGGGATATTTTTGCTGCCCAGCACCGCCCAGGATCCTTTGATCTTAAGATTACTTATTTCGCTAACCCCTTTCAAAAAGTCTTCGTTACTGGCAACCCAGGCCAGACCAACAGCACCAAAGTTTTTCCATTGGTTTCCGATTTTATAAAACTGGCTGCTGCCATCGCGCCGGAATGATGCATTCAGAAGATACTTTCTGTCGAAGTTATAGAGCACCCTGCCCAGGTAGGATATCGATGCATCCTCCCAGGCGCTGCCTGAGCCCTGTTTGGTAGCCGGATCACCCACCGCATCTACATACCAAAACCGGGGATCATTGGGAATAATACTTGCAGTACCCTGCTGTACTGATGAGGAAACGCCTTCGTAGCCGGAATAATAGGAAGTAATACCCCCCAATACTGTCAGGTCATGTTTGTCTATTTTCTTTTTATAGGTTAACAAATAATCCATCTGGGTTTTGGGATACCGGTTTTGGCTTTGATTGACCGAAGTTTTTCTTACAAGTGAATCAATTTTACCGGCCCCTGCTATATCAGGATTGTAAACCGTAATAATCGGGCTGTAGCTTCTGCTGCTGTTAAACCCATAGTCGGCAAACAATTGCGTTCTGAAAGTAAAATTCTTCAGAAAGGTCAGCTCCCCAAATACGCTACCCACCACCCGGTATTCCTTGTTGATCCTTGTTCCGTTGAGCAGATCGATTGACACGAGGGGGTTATTAACCTGCGCCCGCTGAAAGGATGGAAGACTATGCAGAAGGCCCGAACCATCCGGGGCATACACCGGGGCAATGGGTGCCGCAATCACAGCAGAAGCAACATCGCGCCCAAAAGCAGGCTCTGCATAGTAGCCGCTGAAGTTGGCGCCAAATTTCAGGTTCTTCGACACCTTCAGCTCATCGCTGAAATTAATCGTATACTTTTTATATGCTTCATTTTTTATAACCCCCTCTTCCGTCATATAGCCCAGGCCCAGGTAAAACTTATTCTTCTCAGTACCGCTCGTTATGCTGATGTTGTTATAATTGATCTTTGCTTTTTGAAAGATAACATCCTGCCAATCGGTATTTGCGGTATAGGCTGCATCGTTAAAGGAGGTCCCCATATTTGCCATTTGCTCCTGGTATAATGTAAGAAAGGTAGGCCCATCGGTAACTTTAATTCGCCGTTGAACATCCTTTATACCAAAAGACGTATTAAGATTTACCAATAGCTGGCCGGCTTTGGCTTTTTTGGTGGTAATGGCGATTGCCCCATTTGCCCCTCTTACACCGAATATCGCTAACGACGATCCATCCTTTAAAACCTCTATGGATTCAATATCCGCCGGGTTCAAAAAGTTGATATTATCATTCAAAATACCGTCTACTATGTAAACGGGTTTAACACCGTTGATACTGTTTGTTCCCCGGATCCTGATATCGGGCTCTGACCCCGGCCTGCCGGAGGTTACCACTGATACACCGGATACCTTTCCCTGCAGCAGGTTCAAAGGATTCGCCGATGGCCTGTCTGCAATCTCCTTTGCATCAACCCGGGCTATAGACCCTGTCAGATCCCTTTTACTGGCCGTACCATACCCGATCACCACCACCTGGTCCATCACCAGCTGCGATGCTTTTAATGAAACGGTTATATGCGTGCTTCCGTTCAACGGGTACTCCAGCTCTTCATACCCTACTGCGGAAAATACCAGCGTGCTGTTGGCATCCGGTACGGCAAGGGTAAAGTTCCCTTCTGCATTGGTAGCCGTTCCGATGGTAGATCCTTTTACCTGTACCGACACGCCTGATAACGGAGCACCGGAACTATCTGTAACCGTACCCGTAACAGAAAGATCTTTTTTCGTCAGTGGATCCGGTTTAATAACGATAAGGTTATTCTCCATTTCATGGAAGGTCATGTCTGTATAAAAAAGCAGCACGGGCAACACTTCTTCAATTGTTGCCGCCTTTGCATTGAGGGTCACTTTGGACCTGAGGGCGGGCAGTTCATTGTTGTACAGGAACCGGTAGGAGGTCTTCTCTTCAATAGAGCGAAGCACTTCTGCCAGTTCTGTCTTTTTCACTCTTAAATTGATGCGCTGCTGCCCGAAACCACTGGCATGAATATGAAACGTAAAGAACAGCAGGAACAGCATCGTCAATTTCATAGCAAGTAGTACTTTTTTTGTTTGTGGAGACGAGGTCTCCTTAGTTAAGCATCTCATGTGATAAATATTGCATATTTAAACAATATCACATAAAGCATTCGTTATATAGCTTCATGTAAAGTTAACGCATCTTTATATGGCACCGCCACGCCGTTTCTTCTGGCCGGATACCGTCATTTACCGCGACGAACTGATAAATACTTCATCATGCTCAATCCTGTATTCAAAGGAATTGGCAAGCTTCAGCGCCTCCAGGGCCTGTACCAGGGTTTCCTTTTCAAAAGAACCGTTAAAACTTAGCCCTTTTACCCGTTCATCCGTAAAATGAATATTTATATTGTACCAGGCCTCCATTTTATGGGCCAGGGTTACAAAATCATCTCCCCTGAACTCAAGCCGGTTATACATCCAGGCCGTTTCTACCCGTTCCGCAATCGCTTTTGTACTATCAATCGATTCAATTTTTATAGCTTCCTGTAAACTGCCCGCTACCACCGGCGCTGCTATAGGGGTGTTGGGGATCACCAGTTTCTGATTGGGGTACAGCAATACCGGCTGAAAGTCCTTTGCTCCATCATGCCGGGTAAGGCTGATCAGGCCCCGGTACAGTACGGCAGTAGTTACCGGGTCATTGGCATACGCTTTTACATTAAATGCCGTTCCCAATACCCGGATGTCAATATTACCGGCATGAACAATGAACGGACGCCGGGCTCCTCCTGCAGTTTGGGCAGGCATCACATCAAAAAAAGCCTCTCCTTCCAGTTTTACTTCCCGGGAGCGTCCTTTAAAATCCGTTACGTAAAACAGGCGGGATCCCCCATTCAGCCAGACCTTGCTGCCATCCGGCAACAACAATTGTTTCCGGGCCCCTTTGGGAGCATCCAGTGCCAGCTTGTAGATATCCTGCAGAGGCAGCCTGCCGGCAGGAGTATACAACTGTGTAAAGCCCCAATACGCCACAGCGAGCACTGCAGCAGCCGCGGCTCCATAATAAAATAACCGCCGCCGGACCTTCTTTACAGCCTGGTGCAAAATGGGGGATTCCGTCTTTGTCAGGAGTAGCTGCACCTGTTCCGTATAATCGTCCTGCAGTGCAGGGCTGCTGCTTTCGGTTCGCCTCAACAGCTGATGCAACAGCTCATATTGCTGTTGTAACTCGGAATTTTTCGCAAGGTACTCCTGCAATGCCTGCTTTTCGGACGCGCTGGCTTCTCCGTAGATCGCACGCGCCATCAGATTCCATATAAAATCATCATTTCTCATGTATAACCGGCAACTGATTGCCCATATACTTATAAGGACAGTAACCTGTTAACGATCTACTAAAGAAAAATAGGATTTTTTTATTTTTTTTTCACAAAGGGCTTCTGTCGGATATTTTTAGCAACGCCCAACGACTCACTGATACGCCGCACGGCTATAGCCATCTGCACATCAATCGTATTTACCGAGATATTTAAAATTTCAGCCACTTCTTTATAACGAAGTCCATCTTCCCGCACCAGTTTGAAGACCATTTTGCAGCGGGAGGGTAGTCGTTCTATAGCGTCATTTACGCGGCTGAGCATTTCAGCAGTCACCAGCCGGGAAAAAGGATCATTGCCAATAGCGGCAACCGAAATAATGGTTTCGTCAAGCCCGGCAACCCTCCACTCCTGCGCCTTTGTTGCCAGCCGGTTGAGCGATTGATTCTTTACAGCTACATATAAGTACACCGAGGGATTTACAATCACCGTTATCCGCGAGCGGTTGATCCACAGCTTTGTGAACACGTCTTCCACTACTTCCTGGGCAGTATCCGGAACCCGCACCAGCGAGAGCGAGAAATGGTATAACCGTTGATAAAATAAACTGTACAAACGGGTAAACGCAATTTCATCACCTTTAATGATCCGCTGCCGCAACAGAGGCCATTCATCTTCAATATGGTCGGGACTGTTAATTGTTTTCAAAAGTTGTCAGCACAAATGTAATCATTCCCTAACAATCGTTAGAAAACATCGGGCGCCCTATATTTAAATATTCTCTAATAAGGCGGCAGACTTGTTAAATTATTTTATATGTGCGGCCATTTTATTTCTTTTTTATAAAGAAAATTCAGTGCAGCCTCTTATAAATCAAATATTTATTCGTTAATTTTGGGTGAAAAAGGGGCGAGGTGAAGTTTTATTGCTATTCAAAACAATATATTTGTAATTTACGGCTCGATTTTTGAGATGCCCCTGATTTTTTTTAAATATGGCTTTAGGACAATCACTACAACAAAAACTTTTACAAAAGTTATCGCCCCAGCAAATTCAGCTGATGAAATTGCTGCAGGTTCCTACAGCCAACCTGGAAGAGCGGATCAAAGAAGAAATGGAAGAGAACCCGGCCCTGGAGCTGGATGAAGGCAAGCACAGCGATGACGGGGAACTGAAAGATGAATTCACTGATGGGTCCGACTCCCTGGATGACTCGGAGCATGGGCAGGACGATTACGATACCATTGACGTAAGCGATTATGTGCATGATGGGGATGACGATATCGCCGACTATAAAACCAGGGAAGATCATTACGGGGATGACGAAAACCGGCAACTGCCCGTAAAAACAGAGACCAGCTTTTACGATACTCTGGAAAACCAGTTGGGCCTGCTTTCCCTTTCCGATAAAGAACATCAGGTTGCACAGCATATCATTGGCAGCATTGACGAAGATGGATACCTGCGGAGAGATACCCCGGCATTGGTAGATGACCTGGCTTTTCGTCAGAATATAGAAACCACCGTGGAGGAAGTGGAAAGCATCATCCAGAAGATCCAGCAATTTGACCCTCCGGGTGTGGGTGCGCGCGACCTTACAGAATGCCTGCTCCTGCAGTTGAGACGCCAGAAGCACGAGGGCAAAGATGTAGATAAAGCCATCCTGGCCATTGAAAAGTACTTTGACGAGTTTACCAAAAAACATTATGAAAAAATACAGCGTGGCCTTGGCTTAACCGAGGATGAGCTGAAGGAGGTAATGCAGCAGATTGTGAAGCTGAACCCCAAGCCGGGCGGCAATATTGGCGCGGTAAATAAGGCGGAGAGTTATGTGGTCCCCGACTTTTTTATCCTCAACAATAATGGCAAGCTGGAGCTTACCCTCAACAGCCGCAATGCCCCGGAGCTGCGCATCAGCGAAGGCTACCGCGATATGATGAAGGAGTATGACCGCGGTTCTAAAAAAGACAAACAGCAAAAAGAGGCGGTACTGTTCATCAAACAAAAGATCGATGCGGCAAAATGGTTTATTGATGCCATCCGCCAGCGCCAGCATACCCTGCTGGATACCATGTCCGCCATTATGGACCACCAGGAAGAATTTTTTCTTACCGGCGATGAAACCACGCTGCGCCCCATGATCCTGAAAGATATTGCGGAAAAAACCAACCTGGATATTTCTACCGTAAGCCGTGTAGCCAACAGCAAGTTTGTTCAAACGGAGTTTGGTACCTACCGGTTAAAATTCTTCTTCAGCGAATCACTGAGCACCGATAGCGGTGAAGAGGTTTCGACCCGTGAGGTGAAGAAAATACTCACCGATCTTATCGAAAGCGAAAGCAAAAAACACCCGTACAGCGATGAGAAACTAACGGAAATGCTGCAGGAAAAAGGCTACAACATCGCGCGCCGTACCGTGGCCAAATATCGCGAACAACTGAATATTCCCGTGGCAAGGTTACGAAAAGAGCTGGTTTAGGCCTTCGGCATTTGAAGTTTCAGGTTTAAAGTTTCAGGTTGGGGCTGCACGCCGACCATCATAACCTTTCCGGCATCATAATTTTAAAGCTTAAACATCAAACGTTAAACAAGCTGGTGGTAACCGGAAACCGGGCATTTATACCAATTGCAGCTTTGCCACTTTGGGATCTACTTCCACCAGGTCATGTTCAAAATTCAGCTTTATCCTCCATTTCTGAAGTGTGGCGGCCCCAATAATAGCTTCCTCGCTTAAACCAGGTACTACCAAAAATTCATCGGAGAGCAGCACATCATTGATATAAAAATCGAGTGTAACTCTCTCGCTAATTTCTATATAATGCCCCTCACTTGCGGTGGATAATCGCCTTACCCGTCCTAAATTTATGGGTTCCTCTAACTCATTTAAACGCTCCTTCCCAATACAGGAAAGATTGGCCCCACTGTCAAACAAGGTGTACAGGTGTTTTTCTCCTTTGGAGCCTACAAATAATAAGGGTAGCTTAATAACAGACATACTGAATATCTTTTATTAAAGGTACAAAATAATACAACAAGATCAGATCGTCCACTGATCGTGTACAATAGCCACCAGGTAATACCGGCCGTTTTCCAGTTTATACACCAGGCGTACCGACCTCCAGTCCATGCCTCCGTATTTTTTTGTGCCACCCAGGTAGTTTTCCGTAAACTCTGCACCGGGGTAAACCGTTTTCAGGTTGTTGATGGAATTCCCTTTTCCATAAATGGTATTTACCCCGGCCTGCTTTGCATTCAGGAAATTTCCATCATATACAAATTTCCCAAAATATTCCGCGGGAGAAAGCACGATAGGATTCCCGCTGCCGTCATAGCTACCCCAATTTACTTTCTTATTCCTGTTTGTAGTAGTTAGCTCAAGGAATGCCTCGCGGGTAAACTTTTTGTCGCTGGCCGGTTCAACGGTAGCATAGGGCGAAAAACGGATGCCTTCCTGCGGATGAATAAAGGAGTCCAGTTTTGCGTATTCTTTATTTTTAAAAAGGGTAAGAATCTCTTTTGTCGTTGCGGCGAGCACACTGTCCTTGTTCGCCTCCGTTACCTGAAACAAAGTAACGGTGTCGGTACCCACCAGCTGCATGGAGTCATGCCGTTCAGAAATATCGATACCACTGGTATCGTTATCGTCCGACCCGGGTTTTCCGCTCTTTCCTTTGCAACCATTACACCCGGCTATGATGCCTCCCATAACTAACCCGAAACCGGTTAACCATAACAATTGTTTCTTCATATCTTCTGTCCGTTTTTTGAATCTCCATACCTGCTTCCGCATCCGGGGCGCGCCTGTTATATTTCGCTCCGATAAACCGGGGAGGGTGAATTAGTGACTTTTACACATCCCAAAAGTTCATTTTTTCATCTCCGATGCATTGGAACCCAGTATAAATGTACAACACCAAATGAAGGATGTAAAATGTAAAAGGAGTATTCGTTCAGGAAAAGGAGCTTGTCTGTTTTGACTGGATCCGCTTTTGCATTTTACATTTTCTGAAGCCTTTGTGAAAGAACGATCTTTTACAGCGAATCGATTCACTTTTTTATCCCCGATGTATCGGGGCCCCGCTTAATTAAAAGGGAAGATCATCGGCCCCGTCATTCAGGTCGGAATAGGAATCCGAGGGGGCATTATCTGTAAATTGATTTCCGCCGGTGGCTCCGGCGGCGCCACCAGCCGGTTCTAATTTCCAGGCCTTTATATCGGTATACCAGCGACCATTATACTCCCGGCTTTCCACATCAAAAGAGATCGTCAGCGGCTTACCTACCTGTAACAGGCTTTCATTGATTTTATCGCCCCAGATGGATACACACACTTTTTTGGGATACTGCGCCTGTGTTTCCACGATGATATCCTGTTTTTTCCACTCGCCGTTCTTTCCCATCCCTTTTTGTAAGGGTAATACCTGAACCAAAGTACCGGTCAACTGCATCATTTCACTGCTTTATTTAAATAGTAAACAAAATTTATGCTACAAATATAGCAGCGTTCCTTCAAAGGCGTTGGAAATAATCTGTTACTTTGCACTATATGGATTCCAGAATGGTTTTAGACAGCGACAATGAATTGCGGGAAACAATTAACCGGCAGCCAAAAGTACAACGGGTTATTGCAACCATCCTTTCATATATCTTTCACCCTGTTTTTGTTCCGATATATATTATTTATTTCCTGCTGTACATAGAACCCTTCCTGTTTTATGGTACAACAGAAGACGGGCGACTGATGGTATTGCTGCAGGGAATTGTAAATTACACGTTTTTCCCCCTGGTTTCCGTGCTCCTTTTAAGAGGGCTGAAATTTATCCCCTCTATAAAACTGAAGGACCGGAAAGACCGGATCATCCCGTTCATCATCTGCAACATCTGGTATTTCTGGATCTGGTATGTATGGCGGGGATTGGAGGGCATGCCCCGGGAAATGGTCATTTTCGCCATGGGCGTATTTATGGCATCTTCCATTGGCCTGCTGATGAATATATACATGAAGGTAAGCATGCATAGTATTGCCCTGGGCACAGCCGTATCCTTTTTGTGCCTGCTGGGCTTTGAATACGGGCAGGGTATGGGCATTTACATCATCCTGGCCCTTTTTATCACCGGGCTGGTTGGTACCGCAAGGCTCCTGCTCTCGGACCATACGGCCAAAGAGGTCTATTTTGGTTTGCTTACCGGACTGGCCGGATTACTGATCGCCAATATGGTGGCGGGATAATAGCCGTTGAGGTACTAAGGTACCGAATGGAATGCTGATAGCCCTGGTTGGTAACATTTGGATTGGATTCCAGCCACATAAAACTCAGTGTTTCAGAATCTCTGTGGCATTTTCAAAAATAAATCCAAAAATATTAGTGGTATATTACTAAATTTATTAGCTTTGTATTGTTGATAAATTCATTCAAACGGACTGGGCTAAATTGTAATTTTGGTTATGGCAAAAACAGATAAAACAACAGAGATAGACATGAACAGCGAAAAGCTGAAAGCGCTTCGCCTTACAATGGATAAAATTGATAAGGATTATGGAAAAGGCAGCGTAATGCTTATGAATGAAAAAGCCGAAGTAACACAGGAAGTGATCTCCACTGGTTCTATCGGGTTGGACACGGCCCTTGGTATTGGCGGACTGCCCCGCGGGCGTATCGTTGAAATTTATGGGCCCGAGTCTTCCGGTAAAACAACCATTGCCACCCATGTAATTGCCGAAGCCCAGAAAAAGGGCGGCATGTGCGCGATCATCGATGCGGAACACGCTTTCGACAGCAGCTATGCCAAAAAACTGGGGGTAAATGTCGACAATCTTTTGATTTCCCAGCCGGATTATGGCGAACAGGCGCTGGAAATAGCCGACCGCCTGATTCTTTCCGGGGCACTGGATGTAGTAGTAATTGACTCTGTAGCAGCATTGGTACCCAAAAGTGAGTTGGAAGGAGAAATGGGTGATAGCAAAATGGGATTACATGCCCGCCTGATGAGCCAGGCATTGCGGAAATTGACCGCAACAATTGCCAAAACCAATACCATCTGCATTTTTATCAATCAGCTGCGCGAAAAAATCGGGGTAATGTTTGGCAACCCGGAAACAACCACAGGCGGTAATGCGTTGAAATTCTACGCCTCGGTACGGCTGGACATCCGCCGCTCCGCCCAGATCAAGGACGGGGACGCCGCAATTGGCAACCGCGTAAAAGTAAAAGTGGTGAAAAATAAGGTAGCGCCCCCCTTCCGCGCTGCCGAGTTTGATATCATCTTTGGCGAAGGAATTTCAAAAACCGGGGAAATTATTGATATGGGCGTTGAACTGGGCATTTTGCAAAAAAGCGGTTCCTGGTACGCCTATAACAATGATAAGCTGGGGCAGGGGCGTGACGCCGTAAAAGCCCTTTTGCTGGACAACCCCGAAATGGCCGCCGAAGTGGAAACAAAGATCCGTGAAAAGATCAAAGAAATGCAGGGATGATTTTTTGAATATAGACAGGTTAGTAAGTGCGCCCCCGCTGTAGCGGGGGCGTTTTTATTTTTCCTGATCGCGTAATCACTTTTCCCGTTTTTGAAAACCGGACAGGATGCACAGCGCTATTTTTGAAAAAAAGCCCATGTGCAACTTTAAAACACTTTGCTATGCACCCGATGGATACCTGATCGTTTGCAATGAATGCCGGCATTTTCAACTGGCATTTCAAACAACATTGCTGACCATGACGGCCCGGGACCTGCAGGTATTTCACACCCTGGTGAAAGAAAACCGGGAATACAACCCTCCGGAGACCCATACAGGCCGGAAAAACATCTACATCCCTACCCCGCTGGAAGGCCATGGTATTATTTTGAACGGCAAAGAACTGGAAGCCCTCTACCAGCTGCTCGAAACCGCAGAAGTAAACTTCAAAGCTGAGTGCCTGCTAAACCTGTTCAAAACAGCCGGCAGCTGAGAGGCTGTAAAAAAAACTGCCGCAGCGTTTTTGCTGCGGCAGAAAATTGATAAAAATATAGTAGTCCTTAGTTCTTACTGAACCTGAAATTGGCAAAATAATACACCAATGGCTGAGCGGGTGCCGTAAACGAAGATGGTTCTCCGCCAATATTAAGCACCAATACCCGGTTATGCCTGCTTAATGCCTGGGAAAGATCCAGCTTCATCTCGTACCAGGTCTGGAGCGATGCATCCGGTATTTTGTTGGCCTTTCCAAGATCCCAGCCCTGTTGTCCAAACGGACTTTCCGTTTTGAAATTCCACAGGTAGTTCATAAACCGGGGCCACAGAGACTGGTACGGCGCGTAACTGCCGGATAAACTGCTCTTGGGCGGGCAGTATATACTAAAGCGGATGTAAGGGTACTCCCTCACATTAAACTCATACTCCTTGGGCAGCATCATTACAACAGAAGCATCTTTGGCTTTGATTGACGCCTGAAACACATTTTGCAAATCGGTTCCCGCCGGATAACCGGAGCTTAGTGCTTTGGATTCTGTATTAAAATTATTGGTCTGTATCCTTCCATCAACAAAAAAGCGATCAAAAGGTATCAGCGGCTCATCCGGCATGGTTGCCAGCTCTACCACACCTTTGTCTACATAAGGCTGTAGCAAGGCGTCAATACCAAGAGAATTGGGTATATACTTCACTTTGGTAACCTGCCCCAGTTCCAGCAGATCTACCAGGAAAGAGGCATTGGCTTCGGGCATATCGCCCACGCGCCTTGCAAAATAAACCATATCGCCGCCACCAACGGTATCTTTAACGCTATTGGCGTTGTACGTAGTCGTGGTCATTTGAAACAGGGTTCCCCCGGTAAGATCAATTTCTTTTACACCGGGAAAATAAAAAAGATCCTGCAATGAACCGGTATTCGCAGGGAAAGTAAGCTTTTGAGTGGACGCTGTTCCGTTTGCCGTAAATTCTGTAACGCCATTGGCCTTAAGAATGTCCAGCTCCGCCGGCTTAAATACAGTAGTAGCAGTGGGCGTGTTGATCTGCACGGTCCGGTCCAGTATCAGCGTATCTAAAATAGGGGCATTGTTTACTTTGGGAACTATTTTATAATGCAGGCTTGCCTGTGCGGTTGAGCCCGGGGCCAGGTTACCCATAAATATACGGGGCTTTTGCGCCCGCACGCCATCTCTTGCTGCCCCGTCTTTATCTTTATAGGAAAAGTTCATTCCATAGTAGTCCAGCAAAATGGATGACAGGCCGGCCGGCCAGTCGAGCACCACATTGGATGGCGAGGCCAGCACCCTTGGGGCAGATACCTCCAGCTGATCCAGATCCTGTTTTGTATAGGGGATCACTGCAATTTCCTGTGGTACCGATTTGTTATCAAACTCATCCAGCGTATATACTTTAATGCGATATAGTTTTGACTGGGTCAGTTCTGTTACATTTACCCAGGAAACCAGGGAGTCGATCACAATTTTTTTGTCATCGTATTCAACAATGGTTTTTTTTGATTTTCCCATATTCATTTGGGACGATGGGATCCGGCCTGCCTTCACCAGGTCTAATTCTACCCGCTCGTACCCGATCCGCGCCGCAATGGTATCAAATTTACCGGGATAAACCAGTTCACCGGCATACTGTTCAATATTATCATACATCCTGCTGCAGGCAGTAATAGCCAACAGCCCGATGAGAAGACCTATATAACTTTTTTTAAACATAACCTTCTATTTTGGTAATGATCATTTCTTTTTTCTGCCGAACAAAGTAACTTCCGAAAGACAGTTGGCATCCTCCAGCGTATAATTACCCGAGAACCCTTTTACGGCTTCGTAACGGATCCACCGGGTTGGCTTTGTATATTGCGGATTGTCCGGATACATATACGCCATATCGCCGGCTTCCCCCTTCTTTACAAATTCAAGATCGGTAAGGCCCAGCGGAACGTCAATTTTGTTCTGCGTTACACTATCCCAGGCGCTCTTGGTTTCATCCCATATATAAACCCTGTAAATACCCACATTTTCTGTGCGGTAATACTGTCCCCTTGCGATATTGGCTAAACCACCGGAATGGCGTTGCACGGTTACAATACGGCTGATCTCATAATAATCGCCCAGGTCAATCATCAGGTTCCAGGGCATGTTTCCATCTGCCGCTCTCCCGGTACGTCCCCTGCTATGGGTATGCAAGAAATTCAGATTATCGCCCTGGTCGATGATGCCATCAATAACCTTGGCGGTGCGGCCTTCCAAACCATCACCAAACATCATGGGTACCCCTCCGATAGTATCATTGGCATTGGGGAGCCTCCAGGCGGATTTGGGGATTAGCTCGTCTTCCAATAACACCAATTCTCCCTTGTCGATCGGGTCTGTCATATTTCCGTATTTATCCTCTACCCGTACTTTTACCCGCACTTTGCCATTGGTACCCAGGACCAGGTCGTTCACAAACCGGCGGTCTGTTTCCAGGTTGGAAGAAAATACCGTGGTAAGCTTACGATCTGCACCACCCTGTTGAAACTCATAATCCACGTACACATTGATGTTTTGTTTCAGTTCATTTTTCCAATCCACAAAAAACGAGCTGAACCCGGCTCTTGCCGTCATAGAATTGGCCACCCTTGAGTAAGCAGGTTCCAGGGGCTCTACACTTACATCCAGCGGCGCCGACCGGTTTCCCGAACGATCCACGGCGTATAGCTTTACATTATGCGTTCCTGCGCTGCCAAATCCATAAACATCCAGCGAATCCTGAAAATAGGAGGCCATAAACTTAAACACCTGGTTTCTTGAGTTGGTGTACTCGGCTTCCACCCCTACCAGGTCTTCATCAGAGGGGATATTGTAGAAAAAGCGGGCGCCTCCATACAGGGGTGTATACGTTTTTAATGTGATGGCGCCGGGGGGCGTTTTATCGTTTCCCTGGGTTTTAAAGCCTTCCTGTTTTTTACAGGCAGTTATCAGTCCGATGGATAACAGTATCGGTATAATAAGGAGTTTTGTTTTCATGTTACTTTCAGTTTTCAGTGGCGGGTTACCATCCGGGGTTTTGAATCAATTTTCCATTTGTGTTCATTTCGTTCAGATCAATGGGCCACAGGCAATCCGTAATTGTAAACTTCCGCTGCTGTTTTACTTCCAGGTTAAAGAAGGTTTTGGAGTCGGCACCGGTAACTGTCCATCCCCAAATAGGAGCTGAAAAAGAATTTGGCGCCCGTTTCTGGCGAAGCATATCCCAGTAATGCTGCCCTTCAAAAGCCAGTTCAATGGAGCGTTCGTAAAGAATAATATCCCGGAGCCCTTCTTTTGTTAAATGTTTACCGGGGTCGCGCGTAAGGCTGGGGTCGGCCCATACAACTTCCACATCGGGGATGCCTGCACGGCGGCGAATCTTATTAATTTCAGCATATACTTCTGCGCCGGGCCCGGAATATTCGTTTAATGCTTCTGCCTTCATCAGGTACAGATCGGCCATCCGGATCAACGGGTAAGGAAACTTTACGGTACGCTGCCAGGCTCCGGACTGCGATTCGGGGTGCACAAATTTCTGAACGCCGATCCCGGTGGTAAGGTAATCCGTAGCATTTACCGATGAATTAAATCCACCATCTGAGTTGGCAAACATTTTGGTATTGATCCGTACCGTATGCGCCCTCCAATAGCCTCCCGTAATGCCGAGGTTTGCATAAAAACGCGGCTCCCTGTCCAGGTATAGGTTGATGGTTTCGGCGCCAGGCTGCATATATCCTCTTAAGGGATTATATGTTTGATCCAATTCGCCGGGAGTGGTTACCACTTCACTCTTCAGGTTCATATCAAATGTGCGGTCCTCATCCAGGGGTAATCCGTTCTTTGTATAGTACCGTTCCGCCATTTGGTAGGTGGCCGCCAGCCATTGCCAGGAAAAAGTGGCCGTATTGGTAACCCCATCTCCGTAACCCACCGGAAGTCGGATATTGGAAGCATGTGCAATTTCACCCTGGGCGTAATAGTCCAGGTTAGAATAACCCCAAACCACTTCCTTGTTCCAGGGATCGCAGATTACCATGCGTAGGTCATACAAGGTCTTCATAAGATCCGGATTTTGCCGTACTGCGGCAGAATCGTATAGATAAGGCTGCTTCTCGTAGGTGTACAAAGCGTGTCCGTTTGCCTCGGCCGACTGGATGGCGGCATTGATAGCATCGATGGCCTGTTTCCACTTTTCTTTGTCAAACTCCATAGAAAAGAAGGGCTTTCCATCGCTATCCAGGAAATCGCCAAAATACTCCCGGTTGCCATTGTAAAAAGGGCTGGCACGGAAAAACAGAACTCTTGCTTTTATTGCCAGCGCCACCATTTTGTCAATCTGGCCCAGGTCGTTTACCGCAGCCCGTTCCTTCAGCTGGGGAATGGCCTCGTCCATCAGGTCCAGCACATATTTAAAACAGTCCTCCACTTTGGAGCGTGGAACAAAAAGTTCATCCTTGGAAGATTCGGGCGTAGCCATTTTGGTGGGCAGCACTACCGGGCCGTAATAACGGATTAATAAAAAAACATAGTAGGCTTTCAGCATTTTTACCTGTGCAATCCAGTCGTTCCGCTCGGGTTCGGTCATGTCAGTCACATTACCTATATTCTGCAAAAACACATCACATTGACGGATGGCCTGGTACAGGGGCTTGCCGCCATTGCTGCCCATCCAGTAGCCCAGCTGCGGCGAGCTTTTTGATTGCAATCCGCGCATCACCCGGATTCCGTGCAGCTGGTTGGCGTCATCATTCAGATCCAGGCGCCCGATCCACTCATCACCCAGCAGCCAGGAAGTGTTATGCGTTTTATCATCCTGGGGTATATAACTGTATACTTTTGCAAGCGCATTCCAGGCATCTTCCTTTTTCTGGAAAATATTTTCAAGCCGCATGGTATTGTCCGGAACTACATCCAGGAACTTGGAGCAGGAAACCAGGGCCCCCACCAATACCGCAGATAAGATCGTTTTATATAGTTTCATAATTCGTTTTTTAAAAAGTCAATTGAAATCCAAGGTTAAATCTCCGGTTGGGAGGATATCCCAGTCCCTTACGTCCCATTTCCGGATCCCAGAGTTTGAACGGACCAAAAACACCCAGGTTTTCGGTGCTTAAATATATCCGGCCTCCCGGCTTAATACCGAAGCGCGCCAGGTGCTTGGGATTATAACCGATCTCTATTGATTTCATACGCAGGAAGGATCCATCGCGCAGCCACCAGGAGGACTGCCGTGTATTGTTGTCCAACGGGTCTGTAGACAACCGGGGCCAAAAGGCGTGAATATTGGGGTTGGTTTCGCTCCAATGATCTTCAGCAATAATGGCCAGGGCGTTTCTGCGACCGGCAAACGGCGCTATCCCTGCGGTGCTTGAGTTACGGGTGGTTGTTGGGTCTATAAAGAACGACACACGGGCATTTCCCTGGAAGAAAAAGCCAAAATCCACAGTCTTATATATAAGAGAGGCGCCAAACCCGTACTGGATCTCGGGTACCGTAGGATATCCCATGGCCACCCGGTCGTTGTCGTTAATAACCCCATCGCCGTTTAAATCCTTGTATTTGATATCGCCCGCCATATATCGGCCAAAGTCCTGCTTGGGCGAGTTTACGATTTCAGCTGAATCTACAAAAAGACGCTCTGCAATCAGGCCCCACTGCTGGTTGATATTATGCCCAAGACGTTTGAGATAGGCATCCGGGTAATTTTTTTCATCAATCTCTACGAGCTTATTGGTGGCGTAGGTGAAATTTCCCCGCAGCTGAAGCCAAAGGTCTTTATTGATATCCTTTGTATAATCAAGCTGGGCTTCCATTCCTTTGGAGATCACTTTACCTACGTTACCGCTAATAGAGGCTTCCAGGCCCGCTGTGGCCGGAAAATTCTGGCGTTGCATATAAATCCGGCTCCGCACTTCACGGTAGGCATCCACTACCAGTTTCAGCTTTTCATTCAAAAAGCCGGCGTCCATTCCAAAGTTCCATTTTTGCGATAGTTCCCAGGTAATATCCGGGTTAGCATAGCGGTTTACACTATAGCCGGGGTAAGCGTTCATAAATGAAGCGCCCCACCGGTAGGCGCCGCCGCCAAGGGATATATCCGACAGGTAAAAAAACCGGCCGCTGCGGCCCGCAATGGCATCGTTGCCCACGGATCCCCAGGTGGCCCGCAGCCGCATAGAGCTAACGGCATCTTTTACCGGCTCCCAGAATCGCTCATGGGAGGGCATCCAGGAAAGTCCAAAAGACGGGAAGAACCCGTATCGTTTGGAGCTGGCAAATTTTTCGGAGCCATTGTAGCCGTAGGTAAACTCAAAAAAGTATCGGCTGTCATAGTTATAGGTGGCCCGTCCGGAATTGCCCAGGTTGCGTTCGGGCAGGGTTTCATAAATCGATTCGCTGTTACCGGCGGTAAGCAGTTTTTCATCGGACATACCAACCGTCATCAGAGCAAGATTGTGCTTTCCAAAGGTGCGATCATAGCTTAAGAGTGCCTGGAAGTAATAATGCCCGTTCGCATCTCTGCCGGGAATCACATCTCCAAGATAAGGACTGCCGCTGTTGGGGTTCAGTGCAAACAGGGTATAGGCGCCCGTAACCTGGTTATAGGTTTGCAGGTCAAAATAATAGGGATTATAACTCCGGCGCCCGGTGTACTTGCTCCAGGTATCAACCGATGCACGTACTTCGGCCTTTAACCCTCTCGTAATAAATTTCAGGTCCTGGGAAAGCGTTGCATTGGTAGTGATATCGCTTTCATTACGTCCTTCGTAGCCCCTTACCATTTCCGCATAGGGATTTCTTTTGATGGACCCGCTCAGGTACGTATTCCCAAATAATGTATAATCGGCCGTGGAGCGCTTTTCGTCCGGCAGGTAGGTGGCCGGAAAATCTACCGGGTTGGCATCCATCACCATGTTAAACACATCGGTTGCCGATACAAAAGGCCCGTTGTACCGTTCAAAACGGCCCTGGATCCTTGTGTCAAGCTTGGTGGTAGGCGTCAATTTAAAAACCACGTTGGACCGGATAAAGAACCGGTTGATATCAATATTATTGTTGAAATTATTTCGCTTATCTACCTTCAGCAATCCCATATCTTTATCATACCCCATGGAAACAAAGTAGGTAGCCACCTGACCGCCGCCGGAAATATTTACATTCAGCTTTTTGTTAATCGTTGTGCTTTTGAACAAAGTGTTATACCAATCCACATTGGGAAAGATCATCGGGTTTTCCCCGCTGGCCGTTGACTGGATCTTTTGCTCGGAGTAATAAGTACCCAAAACCGGGTCGCGGGAAATACGTGCTTCGTTATAGAGTTTCATATAGGAAATACCATCCAGCATCTTAGGAATCTGGGTTGAAACAGATGAGTTCACATCAAAACGAACATTCATCCGCACCGGGCCTTCTTTCCCGGACTTGGTGTTTACCATAACAATACCGTTGGCACCCCGGGCGCCATAAAGCACCGTGGCCGTTGCATCTTTTAAAATAGAAAAGGACTCAATATCGTCCGGCTGAAGACGGGCCAGCACATCCGTGGTCGACTCAAACCCATCAATCAAAACCAGGGGGGCGCTCTGGTACCCAAAGGTGGTTACCCCCCGGATAAAGAACTGGGCATTATCTGCGCCCGGTTCGCCTGAAGGGGAAAAGGATATCATCCCCGGCACCCGGCCCGCAAATGCGCTGGTGAAGTTTGAAGATGGGATCCGCAGATCCTTTACATTAACCGTAGTAACCGCACCCACCACGGTATTCTTTTTCTGTTTACCAAAGGCAACTACTGTTACCTCATCCATTTCGCTTTTACCGGCATACAGGATAATCTCGAGGATGCTTTTTTCGCCAATCACAACCGTCAGGTCTTTTCTTCCTACATGGGAGAACAAGACAGAATCGCCTTTGGCCGCATCAATTTTAAACTCACCGTTTTGGTTGGAAGCCGCCTGAAAGGCTGTTTTGAGGTTGGTAATGGTAGCGCCAACAATAACGGTACCATCATCTGCACTTTTAATGACTCCTGTGATGCTCCTGTTTTGCCCAAATCCTGTTGCAAAGCAAAAGAACAGCAAAAGAGCGCCCAATAATCTCTTTAGAAACATTGACTGTTTAGTTTAAGTTTACTTATTATATACTGGTCAGATTTCGCACACCGGCGAAGGTGATGCAATCGTAGCTGCAAATAACTAAAATAAAATGAAACAAAATGAAATATTTTTAAGAATTAAATAAAAATTAAAAATATTTCATGAATGTTAACCCATTGTTAAATGAAATTGAAGAAATTGTTGAAAAATCGATTTTTCAACAATAATGAGGGGGTATATTGCCTGCGATTGAATTATTACCAGCCAAAAAACAGATAAGCTTATAAAATCTTTTTAAATCGCTTTCGCCGGGAAAACCTAACGCAAGCATCAGCTGTCTTTCAGAGAAGCAGGATCCGTTTCGGGTTCGGGCAAACCCAGACCTGCCATTTCGGTATAGACGGATTCATTGACCCTGAAGCCCCATTTCCTGAAAAACCGGCTTAAGTTCTTACCGGAAATCGTGCAGGCTTTTAACATAAAATAACGCATCTTATCGGCATCCACAGATAAATTGGGTTTTTCCATACGGGTTTGCTGATGCAGTTTAATATAAAAATTATCGCCAAATGCCAGCCACAACTGATGAAACATAAACAGCCGGGTAAAATTGCCATCCGCCATCTGGATATTGGAGTTAAAATCTTTGTCGGAGTTGGTTAGCGCCAGGAAATTCATCGCATTTGTTGTCGTTGTCCCTTTAAGCCGCGTGGCACCGCCACCATTAATGGCCCGCTCCGCAGCCATCGTATATACATTTACAGTTACTTCTCCCAATACCGACCATTTCCAGGCCTGCTGCTGATGCATGTGCCCCAGCTCATGCCAGGCGCCCCAGCCGCTTGCGATGATCTTTTGAGCGTTTAATGCCTCATCCATTAAGCCGGGGGCAAACCAGGTGCGGTAATAACTCGCCACACCCCATATATTGCGTTTGTTGGACTCGGTCATCAGTATTTTATGTACGGGCAACTGGTGCTCGGGTGCAGAACCATCTAACCCGCTGATATAGTTTTCGCCCGCATCGACTCCTTTGTCGATGGTGCGCAAAATAAAATTCGCAGCATCCCCGCTGGTGTTCAGCGCCCGGTTTCTTTTAAAAACGAGGTACACGTTTTTGTTGAGCAGCAATACGGCCGGCGATTGCGTATAGGTATTCAGCTGCGCCTGCCAATCGGTAGTCTGGTCTTTTATAAATATGGGAGTTCTTACCATACCTGCTTGAAACGTAACGCGCACTTTTGCCGAAGGAGTGCCGGTGGTAGTATAACGGATCCACAGCAATCCTCCCAGCGGATCGGCGGTAATGGTGTTGGCTCCGGATTTTAGCTGCACCGATAACGGATCCCAGCGAAGCGTATCAAAAGAGTAGGTCCCTATCAGCAGCTTTGGAAGCGTGGTTCCGGCAAGCTGCTCCACTTTTAACGTCAATGCTGTATTCGGTGGCAGGTAAAATCCCGTAGGTTCAAAATCAGACCAGGGGTTGCCCTGTCGCAGCCGGTCTATGGACTCTTTAAAGGCATCGGTTTTTTCATTAAACTCCTGTACATTGGAGCCAATGGCATTTTTTGCTACCTTCACCGGAACATCCCGTTTTGGAGAATTAGCGGGTTCCCCACCCTTAGCCAGGGTATTTTCCGTTTTTACCGGGGCGGCCTTTTGACAACCAGGGGCTGTTAACATCAAAAAGCAGAAGATAAGGCAGGGCATCTGAATTACCGTTAATTTCATACTTGACATGCAGTTTTTTGAATAATGATTCAACAAAAATTGTGCTTAACTATCGAACAAACGATTGCACAGTTTTCCTAAGTATAGGAAGCATGTATAAAAAAGTGGCTCCGGATTTAAAACATGAATATAAAAAGATGAGTTCCGATCAACCCCGTTTCGAAGACTTTTGCTCCGCGGCTATCCACGGAGTTCAGGACGAAGGAAGCCTGCATAGCCACGCAATCCCCATCCATGCCACATCTACCTTTGTGTTTGACAGTGCCGAGCAGGGTATGAACCGCTTTGCCGGAAAGGAGCCGGGCTATATTTATTCCCGCTTTGCCAATCCTACTACTACGGCTGCCGAAAAGCTGGTTGCTTCCCTGGAGGCTTTTGGATTAAAAAATGAAGCAGGCGAACCGCTGCAACTGAAAGCATTGCTTCATGCCAGCGGGCAGGGGGCTCTTTCTACGCTTTGCTTTTCTTTATTAAAAAGCGGGGATATGGTGTTAACCAACACTGCGCTTTATGGTGGCACGCATGAGTTCTTTGCCTACCTTTTGGCCAGGTCCGGCATTGATACCCTGTTCATCGATCTTGCGGACCTGCATGCCGTAGACCAGGCATTAAAACAGCATCCGCAGATCCGCCTTGTTCATATTGAGTCGCCTACTAACCCGCTGATGGGCTGTACCGATATTGAAGCCCTTTGCAAACTGGCGGCTCCTTACGGTATCAAAGTGAGTATGGACAATACCTTTGCCACTCCTTATCTGCAACAGCCTTTCGCCTTTGGGGCCGACTTTGTTTACCACTCCACCACCAAATTCTTAAATGGCCATGGCACGGCTATTGGAGGCGCCCTGGTAGGAAAAGACCTGGATTTTATGAACACCACTGCCACAAAGGTCTATAAACTCTTGGGTGCAAATAGTAACGCATTTGATGCCTTTTTGTTGATCAACGGCATCAAAACCCTTCCCCTGCGAATGCGCCAGCACAGCGCTAATGCAGAACGTATTGCCGCCTGGCTGGATGCACACCCCTCCGTAGCAAAAGTGAACTATAACGGACTGAAAACACATCCTGACTATGCGCTAAGTACCCGCCAGATGCGGCACCCCGGTGCGGTACTCAGCTTTGAATTAAAGGGAGGCATTGCCGCCGGCAAACAATTCATCAACCGTCTGCAGATGTGCACCCGGGCGGTATCGCTGGGCACCGTAGACACGCTGATTTCGCACCCTGCCTCCATGTCGCACGCTATCATGAAGCCTGAGGAGCGACTAAAAGCAGGCATCACCGATGGATTGATCCGGATGAGCGTAGGTATTGAAGCTGCAGAAGATATTCTTGCCGACCTGGAGCAGGCTCTTTCGGGGTCACCGGCTTAGCTCAATGCTATTTTTCCTTGTCTGGAGCCTGTGCTATTTTTTCTACAAGCGAAATATCAACTCCTGCGAAATTTGCTATTTCGGCAATAGTAAACCGATCTGCGATCAGCATTTTTTTTATAACCTCGCGACTTTTTTGTTCAATTCCCTGCTCAATTCCCTGCTCAATGCCTTGTTCAATGCCTTGTTCAATGCCCTCCGCCAAGCCCTTGGCCATTTCTCTTTCTTTCAAAGTTTCTAGCACTGCATATTCCGTCCATCTGTCTAAAACATCTTTTTGGTACAACATAAATTCCTCCGGTTTTAAATTGGCTACCTCAGCAATTTTAAATAGTTTCTGAAATATTCTCTTATGTAAAATTACCGGAATTTTTTCTAGTTTAGCCATATTGCGCAATACATAGAGCCAGCGTTCCAGGTCCGTTTTTATATCCTTTTCCTCCAGACTAAAATTAGGTACTTCTAAAAATATAAAACCCAGTTTTTTATAAAATATTTCCCCGGTTTCTTCTTCAGTCAGCCGTACCCAATGCAGGTATTTGCCAGGCGTGGTATTGTCTAAATAAAAATTCATCAATCCAATAAAATACACTTCCCTCAATTCAAAATTCCAATGTTTACTTCCTTTTGGACCCTGCTCATGTAATTTGCTGGCGGTGTAAAACAGGGCCCGATCCGTAAAAAACTTCTGATCAACTCTTTGTACTTCAATAATAAAGACTTCCCCATTTGCACCCGTACAGGTTAAGTCAAAAATGGCCTTGCGGTAATGCTTCGCCGGGCCGCCGTTTTCCTGCGGATCATATACAAGGTCCCGTATTATCTTACGTCCCTTAAATAATTCATTCAAAAATGCAATAAGTAACTCTTTATGCGGTTCCGATCCGAAAATTCGCTTAAAACCAAAATCAGTTAAGGGGTCGATGTACCGATTCAAAGGTATTTCCATAGTGTTTTTCATATCTGTTTTATTTAAAGGCGCATTTCAAATATACAAAAAAACAACTATAAATAAACCACAAGCATTCACACCCTATGGCATGCTTCTTGGTTGTTGTACACAGATATTTTTTTCAACAGGCCGTTGACTGCCCGCGGCGGCTATTGCGTGGGGCTTATTTGTATTTTGCCCGGCTTCTGTGGAATAAAAATTAACTTTATACCCCCTTTGGGGTCTTTAATTTTTTATACCTGGCATACTATGAAAATTTCGAAACCCGTTGATGATTTCGTAGTGCGCATGCGCGAACTCCTTACAGGAGACGCCACACCTGAATTTCAGAAAGAAGAGCCCTTCCGGTTAGAGCTGTTCAGCCATGATCAGATGCGGCAGCATGGCGCAACAGTAGCACACGCACACCTGGTAACCCGCGGCCATCCGCCAGACAAAGTATTACCCAGGTTGGACGACAACGAAGTCGTTATTGCAAAAGTATATGACCTGCTCAACGATTCTGCAAATTCCAAACAGCCAGTTGCCCCTGCCAGCGAATGGTTTCTTGATAATTACTACCTGGTTAAAGAGCAGATAGCCCTGGGGCGCACCCATTTACCAAAAGGATATAGCGAAACCCTCCCCATCCTTGCAAAAGGAAGATCGGCCGGGTTTCCGCGTGTTTATGATATAGCACTGGAGCTGATCGCCCACAGCGATGGGCACATCAGCATTGCCACCCTCACCGCGTTTATCGAATCGTACCAGACCGTAACACAATTGACCCTGGGAGAGTTGTGGGCCATACCCATTATGCTGCGCCTGGCTATTATTGAAAATATCCGCCGCATCGCCTCCCGCGTTGCCCTTGACCGTTTGGACAAGAATATGGCGGTTTACTGGGCAGAACAATTACTGGAAACCGCTCAAAAAAAACCACGCGATATTATCATCATTATCGCTGATATGGCACGGTCAAAACTGAAGCTGGACAGTGCTTTTGTGGCGGAATTTATCCGGCGGCTGCAAGGCAGGGGGCAGGGTTTGGCCCTGCCGCTTACCTGGCTGGAAGACCGGCTGGCAGAAACCGGGAGCTCCTCTGTTGAACTTGTCAATATCGAAAACCAGAAGCAGGCCACCGACCAGGTATCCATCCGGAATTCTATCGAAAGTATCCGGCTGATCCGGAGTACTGATTGGCGCAGTTTTGTTGAGGAAGTCAGCATTGTGGAACGGGTATTGGGTACCGATATAGATGGCATTTACAAACAGATGGATTTTGTAACCCGCGACCGCTACCGCCACGTTGTGGAATGGGTGGGCAAAAACAGCAGCCTGCAGGAATACCAGGTAGCACAACTGGCCATTGACCTGGCAAAAGAAAGCGCCCAAAAAGAAGATCCCTCCCGGCAACACCATGTGGGGTATTACCTGGTTGACGAAAAAGGGCAACGTGTACTAATCAAAAAATCGGGCATGCGGATAACGGTAAAACACCGTCTTAAAAACCTGCTGAAGTACAACCGGCTCCTGTCCTACGCCGGCTCTGCCCTGGTGCTTACCCTCCTGCTCAGCATCTGGGCCAGCATCTATGTGCACCAGCAGATACCGGGCATTTACCGCGCCATTGCGTTTGGCCTCGTATCCTTTATTGCATTGAGCCAGGCCATTGTGATCCTTACTAACTGGGCCGCAACGCTGATTGTAAAACCCCGCCCGTTGCCCAAAATGGATTATTCGGAAGGGATCCCCGAATCCGGTTGTACCCTGGTTGCCGTACCCAGCATGCTCTCCGGCGAAAAGGCTATTGAAGAGCTGGCCGATGAACTGGAAGTACGTTACCTCGCCAACCCCGAAGCCTATCTGTATTTTGCGTTGCTGACCGATTTTACCGATGCACCGGAAGAAAAAATGCCTGAAGATGAGGCATTGCTCACCTATGCCGTTAAACGCATTGAGGCGCTGAACCATCGTTACGATAAGGAAAACACGGAGGAAAGCCGGTTCTTCCTGTTTCACCGGCCCCGTAAATGGAATCCCCGTGAAAAAATATGGATGGGCCAGGAGCGTAAACGGGGTAAACTGGCCGAGCTGAACAGCTTCCTGAGAAATACGGGGCAATATGATTTTATGACGATCACCGGCAATACCAATGCCCTAAAACAGGTTCGTTATGTTATTACCCTGGATGCCGACACCCAGCTTCCACGTGAAGCTGCATGGAAGCTTGTGGCCACGATGGCCCACCCGCTCAACAAGCCGGTGCTGAATGCCCCCGAAACCCGTGTAGTAGAAGGCTATGGTATTTTACAACCCCGTACCTCGGTAAGTATTCCCCGTACCAACAGCAGCTATTACGCAAGGATGCACAGCAGCGACTCCGGCCTGGACCCCTACACAAGACTGGTTTCTGATGTGTACCAGGATCTTTTTTCTGAAGGCTCCTTTGTTGGCAAAGGTATCTATGACATCGATGTATTCGAAAAAGTGCTGGGCGATACATTTCCACCCAACCGCATTTTAAGTCATGACCTGCTGGAGGGATCGTATGTACGCTCCGGCCTGCTAACGGATGTGGAGTTGTTTGAAGAGTATCCCGAAACCTACTGGGCCGATATAAGCCGCCGCCATCGCTGGATCCGGGGCGATTGGCAGATTGCCAGCTGGGGCACTCCTTTTGTACCAGGCAGGGAAAACAAACTTCGTAAAAATTTTATATCCAGTCTCTCCCGTTGGAAAATCTGGGACAATATCCGCCGAAGTCTGGTAGCCCCGGCCATGGTTGCTTTTTTAGCTATGGGCTGGGCCCTGCTGCCGGATGCCTGGCTATGGACCTTATTATTTTTGGCAACATGGCTGCTGCCGCTGGTAGCAACCACGCTCTGGCAGTTATTTCATAAGCCTGAAAGCATGCACTGGCGGGCACATATTTCCGAAGCAAAGGATCATGTGCTTTCGGGTCTTACCCATATCTTGCTTGGGATTATTTGTCTTCCCTTTGAAGCCGTCAAAAACCTTGATGCTATCTTTCGTGCCAACTGGCGCATGCTCATCTCTCACCGGCGGCTGCTGCAATGGACCCCTTCCGGCGCATCCGGCGGTAGCAAACAAAAAAATCTCATCCAGGCATACCTGTATATGTGGCCATCGGTGCTCCTTCCCGTGGGCGTTATCGCTTTGCTGATTGCAACCAACTCCTCCGCCCTATGGCTGGCAGCGCCTTTGCTGGCGGCATGGGCACTGGCTCCGGTGATAGCCTGGCGTTTTAGTATTCCCTCGTATAAAAAAATAGTTGCGCTTTCTTCAAAGAACATCGATACGCTTCACTTTTACGCCCGTAAAACCTGGGCTTATTTTGAAGATTTTGTTACCCGGGGTGATAATTGGCTGCCGCCGGACAATTACCAGGAGCACCCGGTTGAAGTGCTGGCCCACCGCACATCTCCAACCAATATCGGCCTTGCACTGCTTTCCAACCTGGCGGCTTACGATTTTGGTTACCTCTCTGTTAACAAGCTGGCGGAGCGGACACGTAACACTTTTGAAACACTGGCGGCACTGGAGCGCTACAAAGGACATTTTTATAACTGGTATGATACCGTGTCGCTGGTACCCCTGCATCCCAAATATGTTTCTACCGTTGACAGCGGAAACTTTATTACCGGCATGGTTCTGCTGGGAGAAGGGCTTGATGAGATCCGGCAGGAAAAATTATTTAAGGAGCAGCATGCAAATGGCCTCCTGGATACTTTTTCTGTAATCAAACGCCTTATTGGTAAAAAGGTGGAGCAGGCCGGCGTGCCCGATAAAATCATCAACGGGCTTAAAGCCGGGTATCCCCTTACGCTGCAAGAACTTTTATTTCAGCTAATTACGCTCCGGGACCAAACCGAAGCTCTTAAAAACAGCCCCGGTATTTCCCAAAACACAGAAGCATTAAACTGGATAGGGCGGCTGGACCTTCAGTTAACAGACCTGCTCAGCTGTATCCGCATGTTTTGCCCATGGGCAGCCCATCTTCCGGTACCGGACCGGTTTGCCCGGCTGCAGGTACTCCATGAAATCCCCTCGCTCAATAACATACTGGAATTACAGCGGGTGTTGCCCGCACATATAAACGAATACCTGGGTGAAGCAAGCGACCATGACGAAAAAGAATTACTGACCCTCCTGCAAAAAAGCCTCGAAACAGGAGCATCCGCTGCCACCAGCCTTTTAGCAGGCGTTGAAAAAATGAAACAGCGATGCGCAGACTTTGCCACGGCAGATTATGAATTCCTGTATAATAAATCGCAAAATCTTTTTCATATTGGCTACAATGTAAGTGAGGACGTTGCAGATAAAAGTTATTATGACATGTTGGCTTCAGAAGCCCGCATCGGTATCTATACGGCCATTGCACAGGGTAAGATTCCACAGGCTGCATGGTTTACCCTGGGCCGTTTGGTAACCAACCTGGGCAATAACCCCGTGTTGCTTTCCTGGAGCGGGTCCATGTTTGAATACCTGATGCCGCAACTGCTGATGCCCGTTTATGAAAATACCCTGCTGGAGCGCAGCACGAAGGGCGCCGTTAAGAACCAGATCTATTACGGAAATAAGAACAATGTTCCCTGGGGCATTTCGGAATCGGGTTATAACCTGGTAGACACTGGTTTGAATTATCAATACCAATCCTTTGGCATTCCCGGACTTGGCTTAAAAAGGGGCCTGGCCAATGACCTTGTTATTGCGCCCTATGCCACCATGATGGCCCTGATGGTAGCGCCCGAAGAGGCGTTGGACAATCTTAAAACCCTGTCTTCAAAAGGATTTGAAGGCCGCTATGGTTTTTATGAAGCCATCGACTATACCCCCTCCCGTATGCCAAGAGGGCAATCTTACGCCATCATCAAATCCTTTATGGTGCACCACCAGGGCATGAGCTTTCTTTCGCTGGCCTACCTGCTGCTGAACCGGAAGATGCACGACCGGTTTGCACGGGATCCGCAATTTCAGTCGGCCCTCCTGCTGCTCCAGGAAAAAGCGCCGCGTTCCACTAATTTTTATGAGCATACAGAGGATGAAAGCGCCCGGCAAACCGTGTCTCATGAATCACATATGCGGGTGCTCAGCACTCCCAACACGTCCATACCCGAGGTACAGCTACTTTCTAATGGCCGTTATTCCCTGGCCATCACCAACAGCGGGGGTGGCTATAGCCGTTGGAAGGGCGTGGCGCTCAACCGCTGGCGGGAAGATACCATTAAAGACGATTGGGGCCTGTTTTGTTATATAAAGGATCTGAGCACCGGTCACTTCTGGTCCAACACCTACCAGCCTACATTAAGAAAAAGCAAGTCCTATGAAACCATCTTTTCGCAGGGGCACGTGGTATTTCGCCGGGTAGATGACGGGTTTGAAACTAAAACGGATGTGGTTATTTCTCCCGAGGACGACGTGGAGATCCGCCGCATCCGCATCACCAACCGGTCTGCCTCGTCAAAAACCATCGAAGTAACCAGCTTTGGCGAAGTGGTCCTTACGGATCAGGGAGCGGATGAAGCGCACCCGGCTTTCAGCAATTTATTTGTACAAACGGAAATTGACACGGATACAGATGCTATCCTTTGTTCGCGAAGACCCAGGGCCCGGCAGGAAACCCCGCCCTGGATGTTTCATACCCTTATTTTGCAGGGGGGCAATAGCGAGTCGGTGTCCTACGAAACCGACCGGATGCGGTTCATCGGCCGCGGCCGGTCCATAGCAACCCCTGCCGCCCTGCAGCAGGACGGCCCGCTTTCCGGTACAGAGGGTTCTGTGCTGGACCCGGTAATGGCCATCCGGCACCGGATCGTACTAAGGGCACGGCAAACCATAACACTCGACCTTGTCGTTGGCATTGGGGAATCAGAGGCCATTTGCAAATCCCTGCTCGTCAAATACCGGGATCGTTATATCAAAAACCGGGTGTTTGAGCTGGCCTGGACCCATAGCCAGGTTCTGTTACGCCAGATCAACGCCACGGAAGTTGAAGCACAGCTCTTCAATGCCATTGCAGGTTCTATTATCTATGCCAATAACAGCTTTCGGGCAGCACCATCGGTGATCGAAAGCAATCTGAAAGGGCAATCGGGCCTGTGGAGTTATGCCATTTCGGGCGACCTGCCCATTGTGCTGGTGCGGGTAAAAGACAGCAATAATATCGACCTCGTTAAACAATTGATTAAAGCACATTCCTATTGGTCGCTGAAAGCATTGCGGGTAGACCTTGTTATCTGGAACGATGATTTTGGCTCCTACCGGCAGGTGTTCCACGACCAGGTGATTGGTTTTATTACCGCAACCAGCGGAGGCGTACTGGATCAGCCGGGAGGTATTTTTGTGAGAGCCGGTGACCAGATATCCAATGAAGACCGCATCCTGTTCCAGACCGTTGCCCGGGTTATTTTTGATGATGATAAAGGCAGCCTGTCGGAACAGGTGCTGAAAAAGAAAGCGGCTAAGGGGCTGCCCGAACTACTCCCCGTACAAACGTCCGCGTTTAAAATGCTGCCGGAGCACAGGGTTGTATTGCCGGATTATCTCCGGTTCAACAATGAAACGGGAGGCTTTACCCAGGATGGAAAAGAATATATTCAGATCACAGATCAGCAAAAAAAGTCGCCCGTTCCCTGGTGCAATATCATTGCCAATAACGAAATCGGATCGATGCTCTCCGAAAGCGGATCGGCCTACACCTGGGTAGACAATGCCCAGGCCTTCCGCCTTACCCCCTGGCAGAACGACCCGGTATCGGACAAATGTGGCGAAGCATGGTATATCCGCGATGAGGTAACCGGCAGCTATTGGTCGCCCACCCCGCTGCCCGCCCCCGGTAAAAACGCCTATATTACCCGGCACGGATTCGGTTATTCCGTTTATGAGCACATCCACCAGGGTATTGCTTCTGAGCTATGGGTATATGTGGATAAAGACCTGCCTGTAAAATACATGGTGCTAAAGCTGCACAACCTTACCAGCCAGAACCGTAATCTTTCTGTAACCGGCTACGTGGAATGGGTACTGGGCGATTTGGTACACAAAAACAAAATGTTTGTTGTAGTGGACAAGGATCCGCAAACAAATGTGCTTTTTGCCAGGAACCGCTATAATACCGCGTTTACTGAAAAGACCGCATTTTTCGATACGGATGCCAGCGAAAAAACATTTACCTGCGACCGCAGTGAGTTTATCGGGAGAAACGGCAGCCTCCGCAACCCCGAGGCCTTGTTAAGAAAACACTTATCCGGAAGAGCCGGGGCCGGCCTTGACCCCTGCACCGCCTTGCAGGTGCTGGTGCAGTTGGCGCCCGATGAGGAAAAGGAACTCGTGTTCCGCTTAGGCGCCGGTAAGAACGAACAGGAAACAAGGGAATTGGTAACGGCCATAAAAGGCCGCGCTTATGCCCATGAGGCCCGCCTGAAAGTTCATGATCAATGGAACCATATACTGGGTGCCGTTTTGATAAACACTCCGGATGATGCTATGAACATTATGACCAATGGCTGGTGGCTGTACCAGGCGCTGGCCTGCCGGGTATGGGGGCGCAGCGGTTTTTACCAGTCCGGGGGCGCCTTTGGCTTCCGGGATCAACTGCAGGATGTGCTGGCCCTCATGCATACCACCCCCGAAATTACAAGGGCCCAACTGCTACTGGCAGCCTCAAGGCAATTTAAGGAAGGCGATGTCCAGCACTGGTGGCATCCACCTACCGGGCGCGGGGTACGCACCACCTGCTCCGATGATTATCTATGGCTGCCCTATGTTACCTCCCGCTACCTGGTTACCACCGGCGACAAAGAAGTGCTGAATGAATATGTTTCCTTTATTGACGGGCGCCCCCTGCAGCCTGATGAAGAATCCTATTACGACCTGCCGGTATTCCTGAATCATTGGGAAACCCTTTACAATCACTGTAAGCACGCCATCCATTATGGGTTAAAATTCGGACAACACGGATTGCCCCTGATCGGGTCCGGCGACTGGAACGATGGTATGGATAAAGTAGGGGAGCATGGCAAAGGCGAAAGCGTTTGGCTGGCCTTTTTCCTCTATGATGTGCTTACGCATTTTGCCACCATCGCCGCAGACTATGGCGACAAGGACTTTGCAACATTGTGCCACACAGAAAGTGAAAAATTAAAAGATCATATCCATCAGCATGCCTGGGATGGGGCATGGTACCGCCGCGCTTATTTTGATGATGGCACACCGTTGGGCTCCGCCACTAATGAAGAATGCAGGATCGACTCCATTTCACAAAGCTGGTCGTTGCTTTCGGGTGGCGGAGATCCCGAACGGAGCCTGCAGGGCATGGAGGCATTAAACGAACAGCTGATCGATCGAAAAAATAAAATCATCAAGTTACTCACACCACCCTTCGACAAATCGGACCTATACCCCGGCTACATCAAAGGATATGTGCCCGGCGTACGGGAAAACGGCGGGCAATATACCCATGCAGCCATCTGGACCATTATGGCTTTTGCCGCACTGAAAGATAAAGAGCGGGTCTGGGAGCTGTTTTCCATGGTAAACCCCGTTAATCATACCAGCACGGCGCAGGACGTAGAAAAATACAAGGCAGAACCCTATGTAATGGCAGCAGATATTTACGGAGCGCCGCCCCACGAAGGCCGCGGCGGGTGGACCTGGTACACCGGCTCTGCAGGCTGGACCTACCAGCTGGCAATCGGTTCCATACTTGGCATTCACAGGGAAGGCAATCGCCTTTACCTGGATCCCTGTATTCCCGATGCGTGGCCCGGGTACGAGGTGCGATACCGTTTTGGCAATACCTACTATTATTTACAGGTTAAAAACGAAAAAAAAGCGGGCGGAATCCGCTACAGCGAAAACGGAAAGACCTTTAGCGATCCGTTTATCACACTACAGGATGATGGCAACGAGCACCATATAGACGTACTGTTATAACCACGAATAAAGTATTTTCGCACGGTATACAAATACTGAATTCGTTCGTATGAAAAAAATATGCTTACTAACTATTGGTATTGCCATCATCAATACCCTTACTGCAACGATTGCCGCACAAACCATCATCCCTGTCGAAACCAGGAATGTAGCCATCGTACTGCAAACAGATAAAAACAACCATCTTAAAATCATCCATACCGGCAAAGCCCTGCAAACTTCCGATGAATATGCTGCTGCCGGCCGGATGTACCGTCTTACAGGCGATGGCGGCAGCTCCAATAACAGCGCCTTTGCGGTAGCGGGTATTGATAATAATTTTTCGGAACCCGCTATAGCCGTGGTTCATACAGACGGTAATAACTCACTCGATCTCCGCTATGAGAACAAAACCGTTACCAGTGAAGGCGGCGCCACACTCACGAAGATCACCCTAAAGGATGCAGTATATCCCTTTTATGTGGATCTTTTTTTCAAAGCCTGGAAGGATGAAGACGTTATTGAACAATGGAGCGTGATCCGGCATGCGGAAAAAGGAGCTGTCACGCTCAATAAATACGCCTCTGCCAATCTTTATTTCTACAACAGGGACTATTACCTCACCAGCTATAACGGCAACTGGGCAAAAGAAATGCAGCCGGAACAAACGCAACTAAAACAGGGCATGCATACCATCCAATCCCGGCTGGGGACCCGCGAAAACCTCATCGGCTCACCCAATTTTATGCTGGCGCTGGATGCACCGGCCACAGAAACCAGCGGTACCGTTATGCTGGGCCAGATCGCCTGGAACGGCAATTATTCCATACAGTTTGAAACCGACATCAATAAAAAAATGCACCTGGTAGCAGGCATCAACCCCTACCAGTCGGCCTACGACCTCAAACCCAATACGCCGTTTGAAACGCCCCGGTTCACCTATACCCTGTCTTTTACCGGCACCGGTACCGGAAGCCGTAACCTGCAGGCATGGTTGCGCAACCACCAGTTGCTGGATGGCAAAGGCCAGCGGCTTACCCTGCTGAACAACTGGGAAGCTACCTATTTTGATTTTGACCAGGAAAAACTGGTGGGCCTCTTTAAAGGCGCTAAAGACCTGGGGGTAGATCTCTTCCTGCTGGATGACGGCTGGTTTGGCAACAAATACCCGAGGAACGGGGATAAGGCCGGACTGGGCGACTGGCAGGAGAATAAAAAGAAGCTGCCCGATGGCCTTCCGTACCTGGTGAACGAAGCCGGCAAACAAGGCATCAAATTCGGCATCTGGATCGAGCCGGAAATGGTCAACCCTAAAAGCGAACTATATGAAAAACACCTGGATTGGGTGCTGCGCGAGCCGCAACGCCCGGAGATCTACTACCGAAACCAGCTGGTACTGGATCTTACAAACCCGCAGGTACAGGATTTTGTATTTGGCGTGGTAGATGGCCTGTTTAAAAAGAACCCGGCCCTGGCCTTTATAAAATGGGATTGCAACGCGCCCATCTTTAACGGACACTCCCAATACCTGGAAAAGAACAAGATTCCGCAATCGAATCTATATGTGGAGTACACCCGCGGACTGGAAAAAGTACTACAGCGCATTCGCACCAAATACCCCACCGTACCCATGATGCTTTGCTCCGGCGGCGGTGGCCGATCGGATTACAGCTCCCTGAAATATTTTACCGAGTTCTGGCTCAGCGATGATACCGACCCGCTGGAACGGGTGTTTATTCAATGGAACTATTCCTACTATTACCCGGCTATTGCTATGTGCAACCATGTAACCGACTGGGGCAGGCAACCCCTGAAATACAAGGTGGATGTGGCTTCCATGGGTAAGCTCGGGTTCGACATCCGCGCCAATGAGCTTAAGCCCGAAGACCGCGCTTTTTGCCAGCAGGCGGTTAAGAACTACAATGCTTTTAAAGACATTGTATGGCACGGCGACCTGTACCGGCTGGCCAATCCTTATGAACAGGACCTGGCTTCATTGATGTTTGTTAACAAAGAACGGGATAGAGCCATTATGTTCAACTATCTTACAAATGCCAGGTATATCAGCCAAGCCGCTGTGAATCCCATTAAGCTCCAGGGCCTTGATCCTGCCAGAAAATACCGGATCAAAGAGCTCAATCTCTATGATAAGCAGAAAACAACGCTGGATGAAAGCAAAACCTACAGCGGTGATTTCCTGATGACCATCGGGTTTAATCCCAATGTAACATCAGGCCGCTCCAGCGTGGTACTGAGTATTGAGGCGTTGTAGTCAGCCCTTCGCTGTGAGCAATCAGCCGTTGCCTTTTACCTGATTGCTCACAGTCAAAAGTTCCATTACCGTAAAAACCCTATAAAAAAACGTGCTTTTACGCTTGGATAAGCCTGCTGGTGATGGGAACTTTATACCAGAAAAAAACAAAAGCATTATGTCTCCTAAACATCAATTTTCGTTAAAGCACAAAAAAAATGGATACCTCCAATTTTTAGGCGGCTTTTTTATCTGCGGTACAGTAGCTACGGTCGTATTGTTTATCTATGTTTTACTCGACCTGCTCCGTTAGTATCACCCGCGCAGCCTTCCCGATAATTTTGAAGAAACAGACCCCGGTTTTTCTACGCTCCGTTCCCCGGTTTTTTTTGCTATTTTCGGCAGGAATACCAAACCTTCAAAATAATGAAACGAAGCCTGTTGCCGCTTTTAGCGTTGCTCTTTTATGTTACCACTTTGCCGGCCCAGGAAAGCAGCAGCTATCAAAAGCCCCCCGCTCTCATAGAAAAGCTGCTCCTTGCCACCTTTAATCCCGGTGTCAGCTTTAACGACGATGGCTCCTGGATGATATTCATGCAGCGCAGTACCGGCCCTACTGTAGAAGACCTGGCACAGCCGGAGCTCAGGATCGCCGGGCTGCGCATCAACCCAGCCAATTTTAGCCCCAGCAGGGGCAGCTACTATACCGGGCTCACGCTAAAAAACCTGAGCACCAGCAAAGAGGTTGCCATCAGCGGGCTGCCGGAGCCATTAAGAGCTTCCTCCGTTTCCTGGAACCGCGCCGGCAATAAACTGGCCTTCCTGCAGGAAACACGGACAGCAATCGATCTTTACGTGGTGGACACGAAGACGGCACAGGCCGTTAAAATAAACCGTACGCCGCTCAACACCGCTACAGGCCACGATTTTAGCTGGTGGGACAATGACCAGCTGCTCTATCAGGCAACTACAGCCGCTCCCTCAGCCCTGCCTCAAAAGCCAGCTGCACCGGACGGACCGGTCATCCAGCAGAACCTGGGCAAAGTGGCAGCCTCCCGCACCTACCAGGACCTCATCAAAAATAAATACGATGAAACCCTGTTCCGCTTTTTTGCAACAGCGCAGCCCATGCTCAACAACAATGGTGTAGAAACCCCTATTGGCAAGCCGGACCTGTATGCCGCTATCCAGCTTTCGCCCGACAAAAATTATTTGCTGGTAGAACGCCTTACGGGCGACCTTTCCTACCTGGTGCCTTATTATGGTTTTGCATCTACTATTGAAATATGGAATGCCAAAGGCAACCTGGTAAAAACCATCGCAAAGATCCCCTCATCCGAACTGGCCCCCAGTGGCTTTGATAACGTACTGAACGCCCCGCGCGGTCATAACTGGATCGCCACCCAACCCGCCACCCTGGGCTGGATCGAGCCGCTGGACAGTGGCTTTATCAAACACGATGTGCCCAATCACGACCAGTATGTAACCCTCAAGGCGCCATTTACCGATGCCCCGCAAACTGTGGTGGCCACACCCATGCGCATGTACAATGTCAGCTTCGTCAATAAAGATATGGCGCTGGTAACCCAGGGCTCTTCTGCAAAACAAAAACGCATCTGGCAACGGCTGGATCTGCCAACCAAAACACTCACTACGCTCGACGACCGCAGTACCAATGATGCGTATAATGACCCGGGTGCACCCTTCACCATAAGAAACGAATACGGGCGGCTGGTACCGCTCATCTACCAGAAAACAAAATTCATCATGAGCGGACAGGGGGCTTCACCCAAAGGCGATTATCCCTTTGTGGGTACTTTCGATTTTACTTCCTTAAAAAAACAAAAGCTATGGCAGGCAAAAGATCCATACTATGAAGTACCGGTTAAATTGTTGCCGCAGCAAAAAGGCCTATCCCTTGTAACCAGCCGTCAAAGTAATACCCAGCCACCCAATTATTTTATTACTACCGGCAAAAAAGAAACACCGCTCACCAACTTCCCCGACCCACAGCCGGAGCTGCGCGATCTTAAAAAAGAAAAAATCACTTATACCCGCAGGGATGGCATCCAGCTTACCGCCAATGTATATGTGTCAAAAAACTACGATCCCGCAAAAGATGGCAAACTCCCGGTAATCATTGTAGCCTACCCGCGGGAGTATAAACAGGCCTCCGATGCCGCCCAGGTGCGCGGCAGTAAGAACACTTTTACACAGATCAACTACGGAAGTTTTGTATTCTTTGCGCTGGAAGGCTATGCGGTTATGGACAATACCGAGTTTCCCATTGTGGGCGAGGGCAGCAACTACCCCAACGATAATTTTGTGGAGCAGCTGGAGTGGAACGCCAAAGCAGCCATTAACAAAATCGCCTCCATGGGCATCGGAGACAGCACACGGGTAGCTGTTGCAGGTCATAGCTATGGTGCATTTATGACGGCCAACCTCCTGGCCCATACCAGCCTGTTTAAGGCAGGCATCGCGCGCAGCGGAGCCTATAACAGAACCCTTACCCCCTTTGGATTTCAGAACGAAGAGCGTACTTACTGGCAGGCTCCGCAGGTGTACAACCGCATGAGCCCCTTCAGCTATGCCGATAAAATAAAAACACCCCTCTTACTTATTCACGGCGAGGCGGACAACAACCCGGGTACCTTCCCGGTTCAAAGCGAACGGCTCTTCAATGCCATTAAGGGCCATGGCGGCATCGTGCGCTTTGTGCAGCTTCCTTTTGAATCGCATGGTTATGCGGCCAGGGAAAACCGGCTGCACCTGCTTTGGGAGGAATATCAATGGCTGGAAAAATATGTGAAAAAAGGGCAATGATTTTTTGGGGCTGTCAGCTGCAATGCAGGAGGCATCAGCAGCTCCGGCCGCTGCGGGCTACGGCCCTGCTTTGCATGGGCTGCCCCTCCGCGCCCGGCAGCCCATCAGCTATAAACAACGCCTGGTCATAAATTCCCCGGTAGCTGCAACGGTTCCGTGAAAATCTGTGTAGTTGGTGAACAAGATATTGGATATCTGTGTGCTAATGCAACAACATTGACTCCCGATCCCCCACAATATACTTCCGGATGATATAATCGGTTACGGGTTTTAACCGCAGCCGCGGGTCAACCGGATGGTAGCCGCCTCCGGTGTAAAACTCAATGGCGCCATTTATTTTTAAATACCATACCCTTCCTTTTGCATTTTTTGTGATCGTATCCGGACGGGTTATTTTTCTAAAGTGTTTAAGTTTTTCCGGATCCAGGGCTACAATTAAAGTATCGCCCCGTTTTTGATTGCAAGGCACCTGCCGGTAGCAATCGCCCGTCCAGTACATGCAGGCTTCCATGCCCAACCTCATGGGTATGGGTGCTTCTTTAGTTTTTACGAGCCAATAAATAGCGATGCCCGCCAAGGCCGCCACAATAACGGCGCCTGCCGGTTTAAGATTAAAGCGGGGTTTGGCTGCCACCGGTTTTGGCGGCTCCGGGCTTTCAGCAGTATCCTGTTCTTTTACCGCCACGGCCAGCCCTGCTTCTACGGGCGTCGTTGGCGGATCTTCCGCTTCTGTACCATCATTCCCGTTCCTTTCCGTAAGTTCAACCCCCTTTTGTTCCTGCACATCCGTATCATACCGCCGCCCTATTTGAAAGGGCCGGAGCTCAAAATCAATCAGCCAGGCCAGCAGCTCCACATTTTTGTGATCCGTACCTGCCGTTTTCCCCTTTATAAAATTCAACAGGGGTTTTAGCCGGTCGGGATCGCATCTTTCAATCTTCTTCAAAACCACCGCAGGATCGTCCCCCTCTCCAAAAAAAAGATTCAATGCTCCGCCGTCCCTCCGGGAGTATCTTCTCGTACAAACCTCAATACATTCCTCTTTGAGACGGCTGGTAGTGGGCTGACTCAGTCTTAAGGTGAGCTGGTTTGCAGCCCGCTTCTTCTCATAATCCCGCAAAACAAGTTTGGTGTAATCCGGAAACATTTTCAACAATTATCCGGTAAAACTACTGGATTTCGGGGAATTCCTGGAATTCCGGATGAATGTCCGGAATTATTGGAATTGTTTGTTAACCAGCCTCTTACATCAATCTACCTTCATCCCCGAAACCAGCGGCCTTCTCCTTTGCTAAGAGACAAAACTGGTTTTACGAAGCAGCAAAAGCGGCGGCAGATAACCGGTTTGGGAAGCGTTTACCGGCTTCCGCGATTCTGTTTCAAACCCCTTCCCAACGTGTAAGAAGCGCTTCTTACCGCATTTCATCAGCTGCTCCGGAGGATTGAAACCCGGATGCAGATTCATTAAAAATTTTAAAAAATATTATTATGATTTCATTCATGATCGCAGTTTTCATGTCTATATGGCCTGGCCACGCGGATACCATGCCGGCAAAAAATACGGGGCCGGTACTTACCTACACCACCAACATCAGCCTGGGAGATTCCACCGATATCGGCGGAGAAAAGGGACATGTTCCCCCCCGGCCATAGCAGGTGGTTATACCTCGGCTGGGATAAATTAGTGTTTTTTTATAGCCAGCCCATTCGCCCCTTTTATGCAGAACAACAGGATAGCATATATCCCTTGTTCAGTACAATAGGGCTGCTCCTCATAAGGCAAGCGTTTGGCTTGCCTTATTTTATTAATTTTATGCGTCTGTTCCATTCGCATGACAAAGTCAAATAACGATTTTAGCCAGCTATTACTACTGTTGCTGTTCCTGGCCCTGGCTGCCAGCTGTAACTCCTTGCGCAAAGAGCGCCCGTTGCCTTCATCCGCGGATTATGAAAAGGGGAAGTCCTTTTATGGCAAAAAAAACGATTCGGCTTTCTATTATTTTAACAAAGTAACGGCCAGCCCCGGCGATAGCCTCCTGGTTGCAAAAGCATATACCTACCAGGCAATAATCCAGTCCGGCGCCGGCGATCCCTTTGGTTGCCAGGAAAGTCTGCTGCAGGCACTGAAATTTCTGGATGAAAAAAAGAACAGCAACTGGCAAACCCTTTCTTCCGTTTACAATGAACTGGGGTACAGCAGCGCCGATCTGAGAAATTTTGATGCGGCCATCGGCTATTATGATCATGCATTAAAACTCAGCAATCATAGCTTCCGGGCAGTGATCCTCAACAATAAAGCACTTGCCTTCCAGCGACAGCAACGGTATAGCCAGGCCCTTGCCATCTACCGCTCCATCCTCTATAAAAGCCAGAACAACAAAATTGAATATGCCCGCATTCTGTCCAATATTGCCCGGCTAAAGTGGTTACAGGATTCCAGTTACCCGGCGGCAGCGGAACTATTAACCGCTATGCAGATCCGCAAAGCCGGGGGCGATGATACGGGGTTAAATGCAAGCTATGCCCATCTCTCAGACTATTACGCCCGACTGCATTCCGACTCTGCATTGATCTACGCTGATGAAATGCTTGGCATTGCGCAAAAAATCAATAGCCCGGGCGATGAGCTGCAGGCGCTTACAAGGCTTATGGTGCTGGGATCAGCGACTGCGGTAAAAAAATACTTTCTCCGCTTCCAGTTCCTTAACGACAGCATTCAAACAGCCCGCAACAATGCCAAAAACCAGTTTATCCTTATCCGCTACGAAGCAGAAAAAAACAAGGCCGAGAATCTTATTTTACAGAAAGAGAACATCGAAAAAAAAACCCGGATCATTCAGCTTTGGGCCATAATAAGCGGTGTCATTCTTTTCACCCTGGTTTTTTTCATCTGGTATAGAAAGAAGAAACAGCGGACAATTCAAGAACAGCGGCTGAAAACATCAAAAAAAGTTCATGACATTGTGGCCAACGGCATTTACAACCTGATGTCAAAAATAGAGCACGATAAGACGGGCGGTAAAGAGTCCTTATTAAACGAAATGGCGGATCTGTATGAACAATCACGCAACATCTCTTATGAATCTCCCGAAACCACTACGGTTCCGTTTCACGAGTCCATCGTTGCCTTATTATCCTCCTTCAGCGCTCCGGATATACGGGTTTCCATTGTAGGCCATTCAAAAGAACTATGGGATCGTATAACGCCAAAGGCCAAAAAAGAATTGAGGCATGTCTTGCAGGAATTGATGATCAATATGAAAAAGCATAGCCGGGCCGGAAATGTTGTGGTCCGGTTTGAGCAACAGCAAACACAGCTAAGGATCCGGTATACCGATGACGGCATCGGCATACCGCCGGGCTTCACCTATGGGAACGGGCTAAAGAATACGGAAAACCGTATCAAGAGTATCGGCGGGCGTCTTATTTTTGACACCTCAGTTACCCAAGGGCTGAAACTGGAACTATGTCTTCCACTGACCTGAATAAAAATGATTAAAAAAGTACTCATCGCCGAAGATTATGAAAGCGTGAACCTTTCGCTACAGAAAACCCTTGAATCTTTCGGGATTCATGATCCTGACTACGTATACTATTGCGATGACGCACTGATACGCCTTCAGAAAGCATTGCAGGTCCGTCAGTCGTACGACCTGCTGATCACCGACCTGCATTTTGAAGAAGATCATCGCAAACAAAAGATCACCGATGGTGAAGCCTTGATTGCCGCAGCACGGAAAATACAGCCCGACCTGAAGATCCTTGTCTTTTCAGCAACGGGCAGGCCTTCCACTATTGAAGCGCTTTTTGGTCAACAGGACATCGATGGCTATGTGTACAAAGGGCGAAACGATACCAAAGAGCTAAAGCAGGCGATCGATGCCATTTCAGAAAATCGCCGTCACCTTCCACGCCAGTTTGTACAGGAGGTGAAACAAAGGAATGCCTATGAGTTTTCTAACTTCGACATAGAGATCTTATCCTTAATGACAAAGGGAATGCGGCAACAGGAGATTTCGGAGTTCCTCAAAAAAAACAATATCCGGCCCTCTGCGCTTAGCACCATCGAAAAACGCCTGAATTCCATAAAAGAGGCCCTCCATTTTACTACCAATGAGCAGCTGATTGCACATTGCGTAAAAATGGGGATCGTTTAAGTCCCTGGTTAAAATAATTATTGCTTTACGGTTTCCCGTAAAAAACATCCGACCCCCGATCGTATTTTTGAGTGGCAATCAAACAGCATCGATTGGGGGCGCAGCCAAAATTATCTGCTTATGAGTTTTACGGACGCAATCAACCCGTTTGGTGATCGGATTAAAAAAACCGGATAAGTGCGATTTATTTTTATACCCTTATTGATCATGAGCAGTTCCGGCTGCACTTCACCAACTGTATATATCTGCAGCAGCAAAACCTCCATAAGATATCATTACAGGGAAAACTGCCGGGGGTTAAGCAATTGCAACTATCATATTATAAAAATAACGCTGGATAGTGCCCAAAGAAGTGAGCGAACACTTTGCAAGTGGGAGCGGTGAACCTCTTTCTCGATGCTAAAATCAGTGTTGATTATCTATTTCATTTACCCCGCATCATCCTCTTTCAAATGCCTGTAAATACCAATCAGTGAAAGAATGCAAACCGCTATCATACATAGCGAAAGAGATACCAGCAAAAACGAAATGACCCCATCTAAAAATGCCGGCCCGGCCTGCCCGCCCGCAATGGGCATCATTTTGCCAAAACCGGTAATGGCTGCAATGATCACAGCCGCAAGATTGGCAAAGGTCCCATACACCGCCAACCAAAAGGTTATGGCAAGTGCTCTTTTTGAAAGCCGGACCCGTTTCCAGATCAATCCGAGGACCATTAAAAAGATCCCGTTCATCACTCCTTCCAAATGCGCAGAAAGCGCCATACGAGGGTTAGCTGTTTGATGCACAAAGAGCCCGATAATAAGTCCTAATAAAAACAATAGTAACCCCAAAAACAGGAGTTTGCCGGATTGTTTTGGCGAAGCATGACGTTCCATTTGTGATCAGGTTTTGGACAATGTGAATTTACACATTTTTCTTTTATACTGAGCCCCGATAAATCGGGGGATAAAAAGAGCGTGATCCCATCCTGTTAACATTCACAAATTTATCCCTGTCAACCTGTATATATATCCTGTTCCGTTGCGCTACTTTCTTTTATTGATCCTTCCTTTAAAGCAGCTTACCCCATCCATAAAGGCTTCCAATACAATTCTACCGGCCGGCATATGGGTAAGGTCATAGCTGAACAGGGCATTTTTTATGCCTTTATACTCATGCTTTTGCCAAACCACGCCATCAACGGTAATCACCACTTTCATATCACTCAGCTTGTTAGACACCACACTCAGCTGCGTTTGATCAACTACAGAGCGGGGGTAAAGAGAGAACGCATGTTTTGCCTGGGTAGTATCCGGCACAAAGCCCGGCACCGCTTTAAAGCTCAACATTTCACCATTGCCGCAATCGCTCTCAAAAGCATGAATCAGGTTTCCCTTCATATCAAACAGGCGCAGGTAACCATCGCCGTTCCGGGGCTCCGCCCAAAACTCCAGTCCATCACCCGCAGTATCCGTAAGATATAAGGAATATTTACCCTCGGCAAGACGAAGGGTATCTGTATAAACCGTTCTTGGCTCCAGTTGCGCCGGCGTTTTTTGAAAAAGGGTGTCCGGTTTATTGTTAAGCAGGTATACCCCGTTATCCTTCGGCTTGTTATTGGTAAGCAGTTGCACTACAAATTCCGAAGGCAGTTTTACCGGGGCAGTAAAGGTTGCCTGCAATGCATTATCACCAACCCAGGCATCTTTTTTCCCATTGGGATTTTCAAGTACTACACTAAAGGTATTAAGGCCGTCTTTTTCCCGGATCTCGCCAGGCAGTATTATTTCTTCTGTTTTATTAAATGAAAGATAGCCCTTCCAGCGAAAGGTCTTTTTTTCAAAGCCATCCGTTCCGTACACAACAGTGAGCGACCGCAGCGGATCGGCTCCCAGGTTTCGGATGGAGATCCGCGGATTGAAACTTGCCGGGTTCAGCCGGAAAAAACGCTGCTCATCGCTGGGAACCATAATGGCTTCCACCGCCGCATCCGTTTTTTGACGGGGCGCGGAATACTGGAACAGGTATGCCGAAATATTTTCCACTGCCTGTATATTGCCGGTGGCCGTATAGGGTTCCATTTGCAGCGCCGCTTCATGCCGGCCGGGTTTTGTAAATACATCAATCACATCAGGCTCCTGCAGATCACCCGGGCACCAGTAGGCACGGTCATAAACCCAGGTACCTCCCTGGGGATACAATGGGTTACCGCCGCAATCCTTCCACATATTGCGATGATCAATTATATTCCCATCCAGCTTCAAATCCCGCCACCGGCTGCAAAACTCGCTGCATCCACGCGGGCGATCCATCCCATGCCCCGTATGCTGGATACGGATGCGGTTAATAGCGGAACCTGCTGCCGATGTATAGCTAACCGAAAGCAGGCTGTCTTCGATCTTCGCTTTTGGATCGCCATATTTATACCCCTTGTTCCAGAGCGGTACCATACCCAGCGGTGTTACAACCGGGGGACCGGATACAATTTCAAAATCAATGGTCAGGGCCCAGCCCACGGTATTGCCTTCGTAACCGGAATGCGTGTATACAATCTCCACGCTATCGCGCAGCCAGGGCGAGAAGTCGGTAACATCAACCTGCCACTGCCAGCTCCAGCCTTTATTATAGATGCTTCCATAGGGAGTAAGCATTCTGCCCAGCTCATAATTCAGTTCCGTACCCTTCGCTCCTCCTTTCCTGCGCAACGTAATATGATCGAGGTAATCCCAATGTGCAGTCAGCAAATTATCCGGACTTCCCAACGTAAGATGCATGGTTATTTTACGTACAGGCGCATTTTCCTTAGGAAATACGCCCCAGGCAGGATACGCTTTTTCCCCTTTGGACGGATCACAGATAACCGTTGTGCGGTTATGGGTGATGACATGATGCACTACAGGTTTTTGTGCCCGGGTTATCAGCGCAGTTGTAAGCAGCAGCAGGAATAAGATCGATTTTAACTTCATAAACTGGTAGAATAACGATTTTATAGTCAGAACCGAAGGTAGAATAATTCAGCAATTTTTTACCGGTTAAATCCAATCAGACAATAAATACATGACCATTTTTTGTATATTTATAGTGTTCTAACCTATCAATTATGAGCACTAATAACCGCCGGTCCATTCGCCTGAAAGGATATGATTACGCACAGGCAGGATTGTATTTTATTACCATCTGCACACAAGACAGGATCCATTTGTTTGGCCAGATTATTCAACAACAAATGGTATTAAACACGGCGGGGCAAATCGCCGCAGATTGTTGGCAGGCCATACCCGAACATTTTCCACAAACAACATTGCACGAATGGGTGGTAATGCCCAATCATATCCATGGTATTATTGAAATAACCGCAGGGGCAAATCAACATTCGCCCGATATTGGGGTGAAAAACATTTCGCCCGGAATCGGGGCGAATCAACGTTCGCCCGATATTGGGGTGAATATTGATTCACCCCAACGGGTTACCCCATTTCGTTCACCATCACAAACCATTGGTTCCATCGTCCGCGGATTCAAAATCGGCGTTACCAAATGGTTTCACAGTCCGGAAAATGATTTTACACCCAACATCAGGGTATGGCAACGCGATTATTATGATCACATCATCCGCAGCAACGCAGCATATCAGCGCATTGCGCAATATATTATTTCCAATCCTGCGAATTGGAAAGAGGACCGGTTTAGCCATTAATTGGCGCAAATATCCAATTTCCCGCATTTTGCATTACTTTACGGCCCGTTTAAAAATAGCAGCATGCAGTATTTCGAAGGATCGGCCATTACCCATATTGCCGTACATAAAGTAGGCAACCAGTCGGAAGACGAGTACCTGACACTTTCTAAAAAAGAACTGGCGGTAGACCCGGAGGTAAAGGAGCTGATGACCCGTTATTTTCTGAATCCCTTCAAATCAGAAGAATATTTCCAGTTTTACAACGAAACACATATCAGCGCCAACGAGGCATGGAACTATGTTTCCGCCATTTTTGAAAACCCGGAGCAAACCCTGGCCCAGTCCAAAAACCTGGCCCAGCACTTGTACAACCAGGGCACCCACCCCAGCATCAAAGGGGGTGAATTTTACATAGTGTATTTTAAGGAGGGGCTGCTGAATGGTGAAACGGTGGATGCTATCGGGTTGTTCAAATCCGAAAATAAGGAACCCTTTTTAAAAGTACTCCCCATAGAAGATGCGTTTGAAGTGGAAAGCGAGGAAGGCATCAACATCAATAAACTGGACAAGGGCTGCATGATCTTTAATACCGACAAGGAAAACGGTTATATTATTTCTATTGTAGATACGAAGAACAAATCGCCGGAGGCCCGTTACTGGACAGACAGTTTTTTGCGCATCCAACAGCGCCAGGACCAGTATTTTAATACAGAAAGTACCATGGCTTTGTACAAATCCTACGTAGTAGACCACCTGCCCGAGCAATACAATGTGACCCGGGCAGATCAGGCCGACCTGCTGAACCGGAGTCTTAATTTTTTTAAAGAGAAACAGCATTTTGACCAGGAAACCTTTAATAACGAGGTATTGCATCATAAAGAATATGTAGAAAGCTTTGACCGTTACAAACAACACTATTCCGCCGAGCGGGATATTGAAATAGCAGACAATTTTTCTATCTCGCCGGCAGCGGTAAAACGCCAGAACCGGGCGTATAAAAGTATAATTAAGCTGGATAAGAATTTCCATATCTACATTCACGGCGACCGGAACATGATTGAGCATGGGGAGGATGACAAAGGGCGGTTCTATAAATTATATTTCCATAATGAAGAATAAGGCGGAAGGCTTCATTCCCTCAAAAGATGTTAAAAAGGTTAATAAAATATAGAAATCAGTCAATATAGAATATTTAATATTCTCCATTTCAGATAATTTTGAAGGATGCAAATAAAATTACCCGTTGTATGTTCCGGCACCAGCCTGCTGGGCAACCTGTATAGGGAACTGCCTTATGATGAGAAGCTGGCCATTGTAAAAGAATATATTGCCGCCACACCCGCGGGGGATACACCCCTGTTTGACTCTGCCGGCAAATACGGCGCGGGACTGGCTTTGGAAGAACTGGGAAAATGCCTGAAAGACCTCGGCATTGCAAAAGATGAGGTGCTGATCAGCAATAAACTGGCCTGGGTGCAAAAGCCCTTAATAACGCCCGAGCCCACTTTTGAAAAAGGCATTTGGCATGGCCTGAAAAACGATGCTGAACAAAAGATCAGCTACGAAGGAATTTTGGAGTGTTTCCGGCAGGGAAATGAATTATTGGATCATTATATACCGCAATTGGTTTCTGTACACGATCCGGATGAGTACCTGGCCGCCGCTGCGGATGAGGCCGATTACCAGAAACGATACGATGATATCCTCGGCGCCTACCAGGCGCTTACGGAATTAAAAGAAAAGGGCGAAGTGGCCGGGATCGGGATCGGTGCAAAAGATTGGAAGGCCATTGAAAAAATTGCAAAAGATGTAAAGCTCGATTGGGTGATGATCGCCAACAGTTTTACCATATACCAGCATCCCAAAGACCTGATCGCCTTTATGGAAAGCCTGCACCGGCAGGGCATCACCATCATCAATTCCGCCGTATTTCATGGTGGTTTCCTGATGGGAAGTGACTATTTTAACTATATCCTGCTGGACCGCAATAACCCCGAGCATACGCACTACTACCATTGGCGCGACCGGTACTATGAAATTTGCAAGAAATTTGAAATTGACCCCGCCGCCGCCGCTATTTATTTTGGGTTGCATGTACCAGGGGTAAAAAGCATTGCCTTAAACAGCAGCAATCCCGCCCGGGTGCGTAAGAACGTGGAAATGGGACAGCTGGAAATTCCCGTTGATTTCTGGAACAGGCTGAAGGAAGATGGGCTGATCGCAGAAGATTATCCGTATTTATGATTCATATTTAATACAATGCATATTATATATTTATGAGAAATATTTACAATTTGTAAATCGTAAATATTGGCATAGAAATAATCAGGATATATATGTTTGGCCCTTTTCAAAAGGGACTGCCAGAGGATTCTCTTTGTCGCCCCTTTACAAAACGGTTCCGAAAATTATTGAAGAAGACCACCAGCTTTACGAGTTATTAGTAATCATAGATACATTGCGTATGGGAAAAGCAAGAGAAGTTAAAGCTGCTATTGAAGAACTGGATAAATACTTAAATAGTGCAGGATAGCCTGTACAGGATACGTATCGTATCAAAAGGGCTGGCAAATCTACGCGATGATGTCGCCTTTGTTGGAGGGGCCGTTGTTCCGCTCTATGCAGAACAACAAAAACGATGATTTTCCTGCCAGGTTTTTGATTTTCTGACACGATCATCAGATCAGTCTCATTAAATGCACAACTCGTTATCAATCGTCAAAATAACAATTAATTTTGCATCATGAAAACTCTTGTTTGCACAGCACCCGGTCATTTTGAGTTCCGTGAAGACGCAGTTCCGGAATCGGGTGCCGGTATGGCCCGTATCCGCCTGAAACGGGTAGGTATCTGTGGCACAGACCTCCATGCCTTTGAAGGCACCCAGCCCTTCTTCAGCTACCCCCGCATCCTGGGACATGAGCTATCCGGGGAGCTGCTTGATACCAGCGGAGCCGAAGGTTTTGAGTCGGGAGAACTGGTCACCATCATCCCTTACTTCAGCTGTGGCACCTGTATCGCCTGCAGGATGGGCAAGCCCAATTGTTGTGTCACTATCAATGTATTTGGAGTGCATATTGACGGCGGCATGCGGGAAGAGATTGTGGTGCCAATCAGCAGTCTGCTGCACAGCCAGGGTTTGAGCGCAGACGAACTGGCATTAGTGGAACCTCTTGCCATCGGCGCCCACGGAGTAAATAGGGCTGGTGTACAACCTGGCGAATATGTGCTGGTGATCGGCGCCGGGCCTATCGGACTGGGCGCTATGGAACTGGCCCGTATTGCGGGCGCCCATGTAATTGCCCTGGACATTAATACCGATCGGTTGCGTTTTTGCAAAGAACAACTGGCGGTGCATGCCGTTGTAAAAGGAACAAATCCGGATGCGGTGGAACAGGTGAAAGCCATCACCAACGGCGATTTCCCTACCGTGGTTATTGATGCTACCGGTAACCTGCGGGCCATTAACAATGGCATTCAGTACCTGGCGCATGGTGGCCGCTATGTACTGATCGGTCTGCAGAAAGAAGCTTTTTCATTCAGTCACCCGGAATTTCACAAACGGGAAAGCACCCTGATGAGCAGCCGCAATGCGGTAAAAGAAGACTTTGAGCTGGTGATCCGGTCTATGAAGGAGGGTGCCATCCGGCCACAGACCTATATTACGCATACTGTGGCTTTTGATGAAGTACCCGCGCAGTTTGAAAACTGGCTCAACCCCGCCACGGGTGTGATCAAGGCGATGGTGCAGTTTTAAGAAGCAGTTTTAAAATAGAATGATTAAAAACCATTAAGAATAGTTTAGTGACCGCAGTCCTTAATGAACCTTAACTTGATGGTTTTTGAGGGCCTTAATGTCTGTTATACGGAATTTTAATTGTGAAAATTTAAACAGTTTCTAAGATGGTTCCTTCAGCAACCCGTCAATAAAGGCCTCAAATTCCTTTTTAAACGCTTCGTAATGCTTTCCCGTACCCGGTCCGTTAAACCCGGAGTGGATTTTACGGACATTTCCCTTTTTATCAATCACAATGGAAGTAGGAAAAGCCTTAATACTTTCCAATTGCGGTAATGTTTTTTCTGTCCGCTGTTCATCCGAAACCGAAACGCCCGTTACCAGGAAGGGGTATTTTACATTATAACGTTTCTGAAAAGGGACCAGCGCCTTCCGCGAGGTCTCAAAATCCCCGGTACGCTCATAGGCCAGCCCGATGATCTCTACTCCACGTGCTTTATTACGGGCATAAAAATCGCTGAGATAGGCGGTTTCATCCATACAATTAGGGCACCAGGAGCCCAGGATCTGTACGATGACCACTTTATTTTTATACCGGGCATCATTAATGGATATCCATTCACCGGAGGTTGACCGGAAGCGGAAATTCAGCCGGCTTTCGCCTTCCCTTAATTTAGTATAGGTATTTTCATCGGGGAGCTGCACCGTATCGTTCCGTTGGGCCGTCCAGCTTTGCGTAGCTTTTAGCCCGGAGTATACCGCCGCCTTGCTTATCCTGTCTTTGTCATCCAGTAAAGCCGTAAATACAAAGGCGTGTCCGCCATCAAAACCGGAAAGGTGTAGCGAATCGCCATTGACAGATCCTTCCAGATAGCGGTAATCGCCCGAAGGGGTCAAGAAGGTACCCGTAACCCGTCCGCTGGCCTCCTGTGCAAACTCGCCGATAGCCTGCAGGGTCTTGCCATTGCCGGAATTAAAGGCTACCGCCCAGCGCCCGCTGATATCCACCGCTGCCGGTTGGGCAAGAGGATACCGCTCAGCTACTCCGTGCACCGCGTAGAACGGAATCTCCTCTTTACGTGCTCCGTAGTTTTTTATATACAGCCCCTTCAGGTTGCCGTCCTCTGCTACCTGCAATGCAAAACCGGAGGCAAAAAACGGCATCCGGATCCAGAGCGAATCGCCTTTTTGCCGGATATCATCTACCAGCAGGCGCTCTCCGGCATTAATTACATACCATACCGGCTTGCCTTTACGTGCAGCTGATTCAAAATTAAAAATGATGTTTTGCCCATCCGGCCGCTGTAATACGCCCTGCCAGATGCCGGGCTTCACACGCTGGGCATTACCGGTTGTAAATGCCCCCAGCAAAACCAGTATCAAAAAACGGTATCGGTATATTTTCTGCATGCTTTTAAAATCTGTTGAAATACAACAAAATCCTTTAGCGCAAAGTTCGCCGGCTTGCTGCATTTGTACGGTTATCACAGTTTTGCCACAGCAACAAAAGAACGACACCTCAATGTTCCTGTAGCAAAAATTTTATTTAAACATTAATTTACATCAAACCACAATTTTGTCAACAGGTTATCCGTACCCTGGGCGGTCACTGCGGCTTTATAATTCACACCATTCAACGATTGTTCCGTACCCGGGTAAATAAACCGTACCGGAATCTTCCCATCCAATACACCGGAAGCTCCGGGCGTCAGTTGCGGATAATCCAGCCGGCGCCATTCAGCAAAGGCCTCCAGGCCCTGGCCATACAATGCGATCCATTTTTGCTCACCAATGGACTTCTTAAAATTAGCAGGATTATATGCCACTGCCGGCTGATTGAGATAATTATTGATCACCGTATTGTCCCGGATCTGGTATTGATTGAGCGATGCCGTAATCGCCTGCTTGTACAGATCTGCTGCATCAGCGGCCAGTAAACCGCGGGCTGCCGCCTCTGCCTTTGCAAACAATACTTCTGCATAGCTTATAATCACCGCAGGATTGGCATCTGAGCGAAAAAACGTGAACCCCGGTTTGGACGTTTTAGAAAACCCAAGGTTATTGGCATCACTGTTGGTGAGGCCGCTGGGTACACCCACATAGCTGGCAACAGAAGGATCGGTGGGTTTATCGGCAAATACAGCCAGGCGCGGATCATTCAATGCATACAGTTTGTCGATGATCGTCTTCCCCACGCGGTAATCATCCCTGGTGGAAAACCAGGCTGCCACCGGGTTTTGCAAGGGCGGCTTATCGTATGATTGCTGCGCAATCTCTGCATTGCTGCCGATCAGCAATGCAGGATCAGCGGTTACTTCACTAATCACCTGTTTGGCCTTTTCCGGTTCCCGGTCGGCGATCCGCAAGGCGATCCGCAACCGGAGCGCTCCCGCAAATTTTTTCCAGTTGGCTAACCCTCCCCCATATAGCACATCCCCGGCAACACTGCCGGCAGCAGGATTCAGTGCAGCCGCGGCCGATTTCAGTTCATCCAGCAGGCCCAAATAGACCTCTTTCTGCGAATCATATACAGGCGTGAGGGTCTGTTTGATCTTTCCGGATTCTTTATACGGTATTGCTCCATAAGCATCGGTAAGCAACTGGAATATCCAGGACCTCAGGATGGTGGCAACGGCTTTATAATTCGCATTCGCCTTCTCATCCGGAAACCGGATGATCGTATTCAGGTTGGTGATCACCTGCGCATAACCGGTATTCCAAAGTGAGGTAAAACTGCTGTTACTAAAAATATAGCGATCGGGTTCTGTGTATTGTATTTTAGCCCAATGCTGAATGATGAGCAGGCTTGAGTTGAAGTTATTATCTGCCCCCCAGTAGGCATCAGCCGCAATCTTCTCGGCTGCGGTCAGCAAATAATCCGGTTGCGGATCTTCCACCGCATTGGGGTTCCGGTTGATCTCCGCCAGGTTCTTTTTGCAGGCAGTAAAAGAAAGCGTAAGAAGAAGCACAAATAGTTTGAATATATTTTTATACATGACTGCCGTTTTAAAATTTAAGGTTCAGGTTAAATCCGATATTGCGCACAGTAGGAAGCGTCAGGTCTTCCAGTCCCTGTGCATTGCCGGTATTAAAAGCCACTTCTGGGTCGATATTGGGTACATTTTTATGAATGATCCAGAGGTTACGGCCCACCACAGAAAAGGAAGCTCCCTGAAAACCAATCTTATGGATCCACTGCGCGGGCAGGTTATATCCCAGCTTTACTTCGCGCAGCTTTACATAGGACGCATCATACACGTACTCCTCTTCAATACTCCGCGCTGCTTTATAATACTGGGAAGCCGGAATAATGGCGGTATTCTTTTGACCATCGGCGGTTACCCCGTTAAAGATCATTCCATCGTCATATACGGTTTCCCCGTTGGGTCCGCTGGAACCAGCCTTTATACCATTTGTCTTTTTGTTATCGGGGTAATAATAACTAAGGCCTCCATGCTCCGCATCCCGCCCGGGAAGCGTAAGTGCCAACACGCCCGTGTAGCTGCCGGTAGAGTTGGTTCCTGCAAACAGCGAGCCCCCGATGCTGGCATCCACCAAAAAGGAAAGGCTGACATTTTTATAAGAGAGACTGTTGCTGATGCCACCCACCCAATCGGGTGTAAATTTACCCAGTACTTTTTTATTCGGATCCGCCAGCGGAATACCACTATTGTTCACCACAATATGACCCTGGGCATCCCTAAGATAAGCGTTGCCAAATAAGGTACCATAGGGTTTTCCTACAGAAGCGAGCACCTGTACACTCCGATAGGATCCCAGCACATAATTCTGCAAACGCTTTTCATAATCCAGTATCAGTACGCGGCTTCTGTTCGCACCATAGTTCAGGTCGATATTCCATTGAAAGTCCTGTTTTTTTACGGGGATAATACCCAGTTGTACTTCAATCCCTTTATTATTGATCTTTCCTGCATTCATTAATTTCTGGTTATATCCGGTTGCTGCGGTAACATCCACCTTCAATATCTGGTCTACGCTATTGGTATTGTACACGCTCAGATCCAGCCGCACCCGGTTATTAAAAAATGCTGCTTCCAACCCGGCTTCTGTAGAGCTGGTACTTTCTGATTTCAGGTTCGGATTCAGATCCACCCCCGAAGTCACCAGTTCCGGGCTGCTTAAGAAAGGAGCGTTGAAATTAAAAATGTTGATCAGCTGATATGGATCCGCCGAACTGCCCACTTTAGACCAGCCGCCTCTTAATTTCAGATAGTTTAACGCATGGCTTTTGATATCCAATGCTTCGGTTAATACCAGGCTGGCATTTACAGAGGGGTAGAAATAGGAAAGATTCTGTTCCGGTAATGTTGATGACCAGTCATTACGCGCCGTAAGGTTTATAAAAGCGAAATTTTTATACCCCAGTTGCGCCGAAGCAAAGGCGCTATATGTTTTCAGCTTCGAATAATAGTTGGAAGAAACCAGCGGATCCCTGGAGTTGGCCAGCGTATATACCGCCGGCACAGCCAAACGCGGCGCCTGCTGAATATTCTCCTCGTATACCCTGGTACGCAGGTTCCATCCGGCCAATGCATCCAGACTGAAATCGCTATTGATATTTTTATTGTAGCGCAACGTTGCCTCTGTATTGTTTTCGTTCACCGCAAAGGCATCTTCCCCGTAAGATCCGAATGGCGTACCACTGGTACCGTAGGCCACTTTTAATTTGCGCCGGTCATTATAATAATCGGTACCGGAGCGGAAGTTGGCACTTAACCCGTCAAGGATCGTATAATTAATATTCACATTTCCGATGATGCGGTTACGGCGCTGGCTTACGGTATTTTCATAAGCGATCCAATAGGGATTGCTGTAGTAGCTATTGTTCCAGTTGATGCCGTTACCATTGGCGTCTTTGTAATTCCTCAGTTGGTTCACGTCTACCTGCCGGCCAAACCAGGTAAACTGCAGCATGGTGCTGGTGGCTCTTTTACCACCTGCTCCCGGCAGATTGGGTGCATCGTTTACTACGTAATTGGCATTCACGCCTACCTTTAATTTAGGTGTTACATTGTAATTGGCATTAAAGGAAACATTGTCTTTTTTAGCCTCGCTGTTGGGCACCACACCCCGTTGCTTCTCGTTGTTATAAGAGATGCGGTAATCGTAATTATCCCCGGCATTGGCCAATGCAATTCCATTGCTGTACGTAAGCCCCGTCCGGAAATAGTCCCGCACATTATTGGGATGGGCTACAAAGGGCACGGGCTGACCGTTGGAATAAAACTGCGGAATCAACCGGCCATCCAGCTTCGGGCCCCAGCTTTCATCAACGCCATCATTGGTGCCACCACCCTTACCGTCTACATAACTAAACTTGCCTTCAGATCCCTGTCCGAAAACATTCTGGTATTCCGGCAGGATCAGTAATTTGGCAATATTTACATTGGAGTTGAGGGTTACGCCCAGCCCCTTTTTACTCCTTCCGTTTTTCGTTTTGATCAGCACTACTCCCTGTGCAGCCCGCGAGCCATAAAGTGCCGCCGCATTGGGCCCCTTCAGTACGCTGATCGTTTCAATATCCTCCGGGTTAAGGTCTGCAATAGCATTGCGAAAATCCCGTGATCCTCCGGCACCCAGCTGTGAGTTGTCCACAGGTACTCCATCCACCACAAAAAGGGGCTGGTTATTTCCGGCGATGGAGGTTTCACCCCGTATTACGATCCGCGAGGATCCCATGTCGCCCTGCGTATTGGTAATCCGCACCCCGGCAATCTTTCCCGCCATTGCATTTACGATATTGGTTTCGCGGGCTTCGGAAATATCTTTTGCTTTTAATTCCTGAGTGGCATATCCCAGGGATTTTTTGGACTTGGAAACACCCAGCGCCGTTACCACTACTTCGTCAAGCGCCGTATTTGAACTTTGCAATTGTACCAGCAGGCTCCCTTTAATGGTATCAGTATTTACCTGGCGGTTAGCGTATCCTACGTAGGAAAAGAGCAGGATCGCATGCGGTTTGGCCTCAATGGAAAACGTTCCCTGTTCGCCGGTGAGTGTGCGCCGGTTGGTTCCGGAAACTTCCACTGTTACCCCGGCCAGCGGTGCGCCCGATTGGAGCTCCTTTACAGTGCCTGTGATCGTTACCGACTGTGCAGCCCCCAGCAAGGGAAAAAGAACGAGCGCTGCATAAATAAGTCTTTTTAGAAATTGGTTCATCGTTACGTTATGTTTTAGAAATATTTGGATGGTTGCGGCCGAAGCATAAAAATCCCTTTCGGCTCCAGGCCGTTATTTTGAAACTATAATGAAAGGAGTTAAGATCAGCAGCAACAACACGCCATCATTATGGCTGTGGATTGCAGTGCTTGTATGTTACGACAGTTCATCTGCCGGCAATTGGGAGACGCATGGCCATACCCCGACGATTGCATTTTTGTGTTCATGTTCAAAAATTGCCGTTTAAAAAATTAGTTATGGAAAGAAAATCGTGGATAAAGACAATGCAGAAACATTGACGACCACTTATCTTTCCGCCTTCTGGCGGATGGATGTAGCACCAGTCCCTTTAAAGGCGGTTGCTAAGACGTCCCAGGGCCATCTCCCTCAGTCTTTCTTGATAAGTTGTCCGTTAAGACAGGGCAAAGGTAATTGCTAAAAGATTATTAACAAAATAAATTTCTACAAAACAGGTAGACTATTATTGAAAAGCAGAATGTTCGTTTATTCCTGCAGCATCGCTGCAGATAAGCGCGGATCTTTTTTATGGATAAAAGATCTGCCCGCTCCTATTGTGCAATGTTCCATAACCCTGGTAAGTGGCATAAAAAAGGGCTGTCTCAAAAGTCGCTTTACAGCATCATGTCGTTCTGAAGATGTCATCCCGGGGCCGAAGATGTCATCCCGGGCTTGACCCGGGATCTATTCTTGTTTCAGGGTCTATTGAACGACAATATGCATAGATGCTGAAATAATCCCGAGCCTTCGCATAGGCGTCAGGTCAATTTTTGCCCTGGGAGCTGCAGCGCAGCGCTGATCCTGTTAGTAAACGACAATACGGATAATAAAGGTGCAGCGCACCGGTAATCATTGCGGTTTGTACAAGCCGTGCACAGAAAATTACCGCCGCGCTGCGGCTACGGGAGGTTTTGAGCGCTCATCGTTATAAGGGTCAACGGCGCGCTGCGCCTGTTTGCCATTAAAAGATGCGATCTTTTTGGCGTGAAAGGCTTACCCCTACTACATTTCATGGCAACATGATCTGTTCTTAACCTGACGCGCATGCGATGGCTATCGGGACGGCATGACAAAACAGCGACTTTTGATACAGCCTTCTGATAAAAAGATAAGATCCGCCTATGGCAATGCATTCAGATCCACCTGGGGCGCCTTGCCGGTAGGCCGGCGCTCTATCATGGTATCATAGGGAACATAATCATTGAAGAAGCCACAGTTTCTTAAGTAGAACTGTTGCCCCTTTACACCGCCAGCATAATCTTTGCGATAGCCCACGCGCGCTGTGTTATCGGCAGTAAAGCGTGCTTTGGTGAGCTCATGCCAGTTGCCCTTTGTATCCCGTACCCACTGGTTTCCAAAAAACACTTTCCGTTCAATATCTCCCTGGTCAGGACTAAAATTTTCCAGGAAGGAGTGGGGGCGCTTCAGGTAGGTAGCCAGTTTGGGCCGCCGGAAGCTGGCCACCAGTAACCAGGTGTTCTTTGCCCCATCATAAAAATAAGCCGTATAAATGGTATGGCTATCGCCATCCGGCACTACATGCAGCAAGAACTTATAAGTAGTAGCGGCCTTCCAGTTGTACCGCAGAATGCTTTGACCACCGGATCCCTCATTGCCAAACTCACCGTTATAAACGCCTTCGCCTTTTTTCAGCATTTTGATCTTCTGCTCCTCCGGAATTTTTTTGGGATCATCTGTCTGGTAGGGGCTCCAAACAGAAAACAGGATCCTGCGTTCGGTTGCGGAGTTCACCTGCATTCCAAAATAGCCCTCTCCAAAGCCGTTTGCCATAAAATAAGATCCGATCACATCGTTACCTTCCGGCACGGTTACTTCATTATAAAACCACTCGGCATCCACATCTTTGGGTAGCTGGTAACCCATGTGTACAGAAGGTCCTCTTCTTCCCCAATGAAAAAAGCTGCCATCGTTGTTCTTTGTATAACTGGCTTTATCAGTAAGGGCAGTTCCCTCCAGCTTTATAGCCGTAACATCCGGAAAACAGCAGCCTTCTTTCTTTAATCCCTTTACTACAATGGGCACATAGCCACTGTCTTTTATATTCCATTCGCCCATATAAAAGGAACTGGCATCTCCCTTTAGGATTATTTTCCGGGTTTGCTTAAACAGCGATACGGCAATTTCGGGGTTGCCGGTAACCGCGCCGGTTTCCAACCACAATTTAAGGGTGCCGGGCTGTGTTACCCGTATATAAGCCGTAAAACCATCACCGGCTTTTGTCCAGTTGGACACCCCGTTATTGCGAACCCTCACTCCATCCCCGGTCCTTTCCAGAGCCCAGGCGTTGCCTCCCATAGGAACGGTTATGGTTTGGGCATTGATAACAGAAGCAAAAAGCAGCAATCCTGCAAACAATCCTTTTATGGAACGGTTCATAAAGCGTAATTTTTCGTGTGTATGCGAATATATTGTGAAACCCGGTGATTCGGCTGCACAACCGATTGCATTCATGAAGCCACGAATGCACGAATAAAATGATTATTTTGTTCGTAAAACGGTGAAATAGCGTCGGCGGCGCATGGAATTCGTGTTTATTTTCTTTGGGTGAGGGATACAATAGCTAATTCAATTCGCGCATTTGCGGCGATCTTTTAGATTTATGCGTTGCCCTGATGCATACCGTATCAGGCAGATATTTATAGTAAATTTGTTGGTATGACAGACCCAATCAATATTGAAATAAAAACACTTGAAAAGGACCAGTACGAAGCCCTTAAAGAAACCCTGATTGCCTCCTACCCCAGCATGCCCGAAAGCTACTGGCAACGGGAACAGATCAACCGGCTCATCAACCTTTTTCCCGAAGGTCAGATCGTAATCTATATAAATGGAGCAATGGCCGCCTGTGCGCTTTCGATCATCGTGGATGAAAAAAAGGTGAACAACCGGCATAATTATAAAAGTATTACCGGCAATTATTCCTTTAACTCGCATGATCCGGAAGGCGAGATCTTATATGGTATTGATGTCTTTATCAAACCGCAGTTCCGTGGCATGCGCCTGGGGCGGCGCTTATATGACTATCGCAAGGAACTGGCGGAACGCCTGAACCTGAAAGGTATCGTATTTGGCGGGCGGATACCCGGATACCACAAATATGCCCGGGAAATGACTCCCAGCGAGTATATTCAGAAAGTAAAGCAAAAAGAGCTACACGATCCGGTCCTGGACTTTCAGCTTTCCAATGATTTTCACCCGGTGCGTATTATAAAAAACTACCTGCATGGCGATGTGCAGTCGAACGAATATGGTGTGCTCCTGAAATGGGATAATATTTACTACGAGGACCAGAGCGAACAGGCCTTTCCGCTAAAGCGGGTGGTGCGGCTGGGGCTCATACAATGGCAGATGCGGCTTTATAAGAACCTGGAGGAAATGATGACCCAGGTGGAATATTTTATAGATACGGTTTCCGGCTACCGGTGTGATTTTGCAGTGTTTCCCGAATTTTTTAACGCTCCGCTGATGGCAGCGTACAATCATCTTTCTGCTGCTGATGCGGTAAAAGAAGTATCAAAATATACCGCCGCTATACGGGACCGGTTTGCGGCGCTGGCTATCAGCTACAATATAAATATTGTTACCGGCAGTATGCCGGAGGTAGTGGACGGCCGCCTTTACAATGTGGGCTACCTCTGCCAACGCGATGGCTCCATAGATAAATATGAAAAAATCCACGTAACGCCGGATGAAGAGCGGGTATGGGGCATGGTGGGCGGCAACCAGGTAAAGACCTTTGATACGGATTGCGGCAAAGTGGGCATCCTGGTATGCTACGACTCCGAGTTTCCTGAGCTAAGCCGTCTGCTGGCAGATGACGGCATGGACATCCTTTTTGTACCTTTTCTTACTGATACACAAAACGCCTACTTCCGCGTACGGCATTGTGCACAGGCCCGTGCTATTGAAAATGAATGTTATGTGGCCATTGCCGGCAATGTGGGTAACCTGCCCCAGGTACAGAACATGGATATCCAGTACGCACAATCCATGATCCTGACCCCTTGCGACTTTTCCTTTCCATCCAATGGCATTGAGGCAGAAGCCACCCCTAATACAGAAATGGTGGTGATCGGCGATGTGGATATCGACCTCCTGCGGCACTTACACAGGTTCGGAAGTGTTAAAAACCTGGCAGACCGGCGAAAAGACGTATACGAAGTGGTCCGGAAAGGCTAAAAAGGCAGTTTATCCCTTTATTTTCCGTTTCCGGACGGCCGGTTCGCAGGCCGTTTACCGCCGTTTTTCCACAGTTTGTTAATATCTTTAAAAACGCTATTTTTGCCAACCTTTTAATTAACTATCTTATATAACATGTCAGTAATACAGAAGATCCAGGACAAGTATGGCAAGGTAATGGCCGTAATCATTGGGCTTGCGTTAGTCATATTTGTAGTGATGCTTGCTTTTGAGAACGGCGGCAGCCTTTTTACCGGAGACGTACGCACCATTGGAAAAGTGAATGGAGAAAAAGTTGAATTCCCCCAATTCAGCGCTTTAGTGGAACAGCAAACACAGCGGATGCAATCCCAGGGTATGAGCGGCGGTGAAGGCGCTGCACAACAGGCCAACGAAATGGCCTGGGGTCAGGAAGTATCCCGCATCCTGCTTTCGCAGGAATCTGGTAAGCTGGGGCTTGAAGTTGGTCGCAAAGAACTGAACGACCTGCTTTTTGGCGCCAACCCACCCCGGGAGCTGGCACAAGGTTTTACAGACCCCCAAACGGGAAAATTCAATGCCGCCGCGGCACAAAGCCAGATTGATCAAATCAGGACCAAGGGAACACCTGAACAAAAAACAGAGATCAACCTCTTCCTGGATCAGCTGGCCCTGCAGCGCAAGGCAGAAAAATACGATGCCCTGTTAACCACCAGCATCAATTTTCCCAAATGGATGATTGAAAAACAAAATGCCGATGATGCCCTGATGTCGAAGGTTTCTTTTGTAAGAGAGCCCTATACCAGCATTTCCGATTCGGCCGTTAAGATCTCCGATGGCGATATACAGGACTATATTAACAAACATAAGAGCGACTTCAAACAACAGGAGAGCCGCAGCATATCCTATGTTGCCTTTAATGCGCAGCCCAATGCCGCCGACAGCACTGCAGCCCGCCAGCGCCTGCTGGATCTGAAACCAGCTTTTGATAGCGCACATAATGTAAAAGACTTCCTGGTAAGCGAGGGCATCAATAATTATTATGATGGATTTATCAGCAGCAACCGCATCCAGGTACCCATGAAGGATTCCATCCTTAGAGTGGGAACCGGCAATATCTATGGCCCTTATGTAGACGCCAATAGTTATGCCCTGGCAAAAATTGTTGCTACTACCAGCATGCCCGATACGGTAAAAGTTCGGCATATCCTTATCGGGTTAGCCACCCAGGACCCCCAAACGGGTCAGCAGATTCCACTGAGAGACTCCACTACAGCGCGTAAACTGGCCGATAGCTTATTTACCGCAATACAGAATGGTTCCAATTTTGACACGCTTGTGGCAAAGTTTTCTACCGACCAGGGAAGCATACAAACCGGTGGTGTTTATGACAATGTGCCTTCGGGACAAATGATGCCTTCTTTCAATGATTATATTTTTACGCATCCTGCCGGCAGCAAGGGCATTGTAAAAACAGATTACGGATATCATATTATTGAAGTGCTGAGCACCAAAGGAAGTGCTACCGGTTATAAAATTGCTTATGTAACCAAGCCCATTGAAGCCAGCCAGGAAACGGATAATACGGCCAGCAATGCAGCCACGCATTTTGCAGCGCAGGCTACCAATCAAAAAACCTTTAACGCCGCAGCCGAAAAGCTGCAGGCAGAAAAAGGGATCCTGAAATCCATCGCTTCTGACATTCCGCCCACCGGCGCCATGATCCAGGGACTGGGCGCTTCCCGCGCTTTTGTAAAAAATGTTTACAAGGCAGAACTGGGTGATGTGGTACAGCCCGAAAGAGTAGGCGACTATTATGTTGTAGGACTGGTTACCGAAATTAACGGGGAAGGCACCATGAGCGTTGCAAAAGCGCGCATGATGGTAGAGCCGCTGCTCATCAATCAAAAAAAGGCAAAAATCATTACCGATAAGATAGGAAAGATCAGCACATTGGAAGCTGTGGCGGCTACACTGAAAAAGCAGGTTGAAACAGCTGACAGCATCCGCTTTAATGGTCAAAGCCCTTCTGCCATTGGTTTTGAGCCCAAAGTAATTGGAGCAGCCTTTAATAAAGCCAGCCTGCAAAAGGTGGTGCCTGAGGCCATAGCCGGGTCGCAAGGCGTTTATGTGGTACGCGTAGACAATCTGATGAGCACCCCCGCTCCGGTGCAAAATGTAACAGAAATCCGAAACATGCGTTACATGCAAGCCAAGCAGCAGGCCCAGTTTCAATCGATTCAGGCCCTGCGGGAAGCTGCCACGATCAAAGATTACAGGAGCAAGTTTTATTAATAGCAGAATTTAAGATAACGGGAGTTCGACATCAATGTACTGACTTTTAGCGTTTTTTTATAAAAATTCCACTGTTATCCAACAAAAAATTTAAAGGGGCGGCTGTTAAGTCGCCCCTTTTGGTAGTTTAATAGTTACCGCGCTAAAAATTACCATGAGCCATGGTACAAATTATTTCAGACAGCACCCCGCACAAATCCAAAATAATTTTCAGCTTGTTTGTAACGGTACTCAAACTGCATTGTTCAGCTATACCGGCACCGGAGCATTGTTAACGCATTAAAAACAGGCTGCGGAAAAAATAGGGAAATCCCTACGGTCGTTCCGGATGAAAAACGTTACTTAGCTGCAATTAAAAAATAATACTATGTCTCACAACATTTCACGTGAAGAAGCCACTGCTATGACGAGCCGCTATGCAGCCAACCGCAATTCCATCCTGCTGCCTGAGCACCAAAACCAGGATTTGCTTGCCATCAGCGAAACCCTGCCCCGCCAGGCAATTGAAAGCTTGCTGCAGGTAACAGGCTGTAGCAAAATACGTATCTATTATGGTATGGATGAAGCGCTGAAAGTACATGCGATCCTTGTAGCTGTTGATGCCGCAGGTAAGAATCTGCTGCCACCCGCCGTTGCTGACGCCAATGCAGAAGAAGGCCAGGCTGTTATTATTGATCGGGCTAATCGTTGCCCGCCTCTTTGCCCGGATCCTGACACACCTTTCGGATCATAATTTAATGTTATGATCTTTCAACTCAACGCTGCTGCCAGTCTGCTTGTAGGAGCCGGTGCCGTTTTAGGATGGAGCCGGATTTATCGTATCGACCGTTCCTTTATGCCATTCCTGCTATTACTTACACTGGCTTTTGTACAAGAGGCTGTCAGCATCGTTTTTATTTACCGCAACCACAACAATACCGTGCTTTACAATGTATTTGGCCTGGTGGAAAGTCAATTGTTGCTTTTACAGTTCTATTGCTGGAAACTGTGGAGAAAAAACAGCCTCTGGTATTTTTTTTGGGTGCTTTTATTTTTGTTGTTATGGGGTAGTGAGTGGGCATATTGGGGCTCGCTCCGGTACACTGTTTCTCCTGCTACCGTTATTTTTGCCCTCTGCATTGTGTTTTTTGCAATGATTATGCTCACGCAGCAGCTGGTTCCTGTTTTACCCGCGTTGTATAAAAATGCGATATTTGTTATCTGTATCGGTTTGATATTGTTTCATACATGCGCTGCTATAGCCGAACTCTTTTTAATTTTTGGAGTGATGCACGATCATCAAATGGGGGGGCTGGTTATGGTGGTACTGTCTGTCATCAATTTTTTAACCAACCTGCTGTTTACATGGGCTATCTGTTTTATTCCGTTCAGCTTCCGGTATATATTCCGGTATTGATCAGTTGCGTCATCATGGGTGTAACCCTGGGTGGATTTGCTTTGGTGGTCATACGAAGACAGCAAAGTCAATTCCGTAGCAATCAGCACTTTTACGACTGGCATCTTTCTTTGCTGACCGAAGAACGCAAGCGCATTATGACGGATCTGCATGACACCACAAACTCCACGCTCTACCTGGCATTGGTCATGCTGGAATCCATAAAAAAGGAAAACCCCGGGCAACCCCTGGAGCAGGTCAGTGCCCTTATCCGGGAAGCAATTGCAGGCATGGGCCATGTTGTGCAAAATATGAACGATGAAAAAATCATCCGGCAGGGCCTGCAAAACAGTCTTCGGTTAATGATTGGCCGCTACCAAAACACGAATACCCTGCCTGTCATCGATTTTGATTATAAAATGCTTGCTCCGGTGCCCCCACTGGTAACCTATACCATTTTTCAGATGGTACAGGAGCTTTTTTCCAATACCCTCCGGCATTCAGGCGCCCGGAATATTCAATTAAGGATTCGCCAGCATCAGCAATTGCTTTACCTGTATTATGCAGATGATGGTCATGGCATGAATCCAAAAACTTCAGGAACCGGTCTTGGGCTTAGAAGCATGCGGAACCGGGCGGCCCGGCTGGGTGGTACTTTTAAAACCGAGGCCGGAAAAGGACTCCGCTACTTTATTACTATCCCTTTAACCCCCTGATTTTTTTATGTACTCAACTTCTATGATAAGAATTCTTTCGGTAGATGATCAGCCGGCTTGCCACCAGGCCATCAGCCTGCTGCTAAATGACTACGGAAAAATAAAGATAGCCGGCAGCGCCCTCAATGGCGTTGACCTGTTGGAACAGTTGTTGACCCTAAACCCGGATGTAGTACTTATGGATATAAATATGCCGGTGATGGACGGTGTGGAAGCCACCCGGCTGGCCCTGCAATTATACCCTCATCTTAAAATACTGGCTTATACCATTTTTGGCGAGGAAGACCGGATTATTGAAATGATGGATGCGGGGGCTAAAGGATACGTTTTGAAAACAGGCGGTAGCAGCTCCCTGGTACAGGGCATTTTTACGGTTATGGAGGGCGGCACTTATTATTGCAGCAGCGCTTCGGAAACCATGCTGCATTTTATTAAAAGACATACCCGCAGCTATACCGCAGCAGCCGCCCCTTTTACAGATGTAGAAAAGGCCATGCTCCGGCTCATTAGTGAAGGGTGCACATCGCAGCAAATAGCCGCTGCCCTATTTATAAGCACTAAAACAGAAGAGAAATACCGGGCGGGCCTTTTCCTGAAGGCCGGGGCAAAGAATGCGGCTGAATTGGTAGCGTATGCCTACAAAAACGGGCTTTGCCGGCCAGATAAAGACAATGAAAAACAGCTCCGGAAATAATAGATACGGTTTATAAAATAAATATAAAAGTAACGGAGCCTGCAGTGCCGGAGTTGCAATGTACCCGGCCCTTTAACGGACTGCAATACACGCTGGAAGGCTATGCTTTTGACGCCCAACAAAATGCCGGAGCTGGCAGGACCGTTGCTTAATTGGAGTAACCCGGCCCGCCGCCCGGCAAAAATTTAATCCGGGTTGCGTACCGGTGGTTATGATTAGCAGCACCCCTGCACCCGATATAGCAGGGTGATGCGGTTAATAAATAATATGACAAAAAAATACGCATCCGTTTTGGGTTGGACGAGTCTGCCGGCAAGTTATTTTACGCCACAAGCAATAAGAAGGCGTGACACTCAACTTACCGCTTTTGAGGCCCTGAGAAGCCCAGCAACGAATAAGAGAGCTCACGCCTTAACGTGAGCTATTCTACTCTTCATCTCGTTGCTACAGAAATTTCTCAGGTTTCAAAAGCGAGACTCAAAGCGAATGCTTCAAATATTTTTATGAAGTAATCGCAAAACTAATACTCTGAGACAAATATAATAAAAAATTCAATAGACCTATTATAATAGGCCACGTTTTTTTAGAAATTCGCTCAGCTTGCTTCAATGAAAGCGTATACAAAAGAAGAAAAGAACAGGATCCTGTTTCAGTTTGCCGTTGGCCTCCATAAAGCAATGATTGACGCCCAAACAAACCCCACCAAACTGGCGCTGGAATGTGGTATAGAAAAATCGCACATGCAGCTTATTGCCAACGGAAACCGGAATGTAACGCTATCCACTCAAATTGCTATTGCCGAAGGACTAAAAATTTCCTATACAGCACTTGCCACCTATTATGAGGGCGTTTCCAAAGCGGATGAAAAAAAATTTATCGCCTACCAGCAAAAACAGCAGCAGCTAAGGGCGCATAATAAGAAGGAAATATAAAGCCCTGTTTCGCAAAAAAACGGGTTGAGAAATCCCATAAACGTTCCATGTACCCATAGCCAACTTAGTGAGTTACCCCTCCCAGCCTGGATGAGCTTTACAGCATGATGTCGTTCTGAAGATGTCATCCCGGGCCTGACGCGGGATCTATTCTTGTTTCAGAATCTATCGTGCAGGCAATTTCTTTTTTCACTTTCATATCCTTTTCAGAGGTTACATTTTTCAAATCTTCTCTATATACAAACACCTTTTCTTTTACGTTGATGTAATTGGGCACTATTTTAAAATTGGTAAGCCATTTGCATCTCCACTGCCTGCCCAAAGCTACAAACCTGCGCAAGAGGGGAAATCAAAATTTCCGTTATGGGGAACAGACACTTCAACATAAAGGCTCCCGCCAGCATAGTATGGCCCCCAATGATCGCATGCGCGTCAGGTTAATTTTTGCCCTGGGAGCTGCAGCGCAGCGCACCGGTAATCATTACGGTTTGCACAAGCCGTGCACAGGAAATTACCGCCGCGCTGCGGCTACGGGAGGTTTTGAGCGCTCATCGTTATAAGGGTCAACGGCGCGCTGCGCCTGTTTGCCATTAAAAGCTGCCATCTTTTTGGCGTGAAAGGCTTACCCCTACTACATTCCATGGCAACATGATCTGTTCTTAACCTGACGCGCATGCCAATGATCGGGAGTTACATACGTGTCACAGAATACACTGTTGACATAGCCCCGGTTCATGCCTCCCGTACATTGTACTCATAGTTCTGGGTCTCCGCGCCGGCAGCGCCAAGAGTAATCAGTAACAGTGAAGCACAGGTCAGCTAACACATACCGCCCGGCTGCAGACCTGCGCGAGAAGGACCATCTACCCAGTCTGCTACCATGCCCATCTCCACTTCGTTACGGACGGGCAGGCATCCTTAACTCAAAACTGCTCCAGCCCGTTTCCGGATCCTTTTCGGCGTACTTGCTCCCACCACGCTTCGCAGCTTCGCTGGCAGGACAGGCTCTGGTAACCGTATCGATATCCATCCGCATCGGTGTAGTTTTGGCCGCCCATTTCCTTCCGATTTATCGGAACCAAATGGATCGTTCCCGCTTTCAGCGGGATTGTTCGACTAATAATTTTTTATCAAATGGAAAACTACGAAGAACAAAACAATAGTATTGCCCAAGGCAATGACGAATGGCACGAGGCTGCAAGCCTCATGCAGCGACATTGGGCAGGGCGACATGCTTCGAAGAGCCAAGGCTAGTGGCCAAATTGCTCGGGCGTTCCGTTGTTAATGGCTTCTCAGTGTGTTTTTATTCTTATTGCGCGTAAGCCTTTTGGTTTTATGATCGCGCAGAAATGCGTCAAGTATAGCGAACACATGGGCTTTGTCTTCGGCTCCGAGTTTTTGGATGTCGAATAATTTTATTGACTACATTTTTTTCGAGCAGCAGGTCGGTGTTGCCGGCCAGGTAATCTAAAGACACATCGAGTGTATCGGCGATTTTGGCAGCCACTTCAATAGATGGAGAGGCTTCGTAGCGTTCGTAGCGTCCGATGATCTCGCGGGATACGCCGGCGGCCTTGCCAAGGTCGGTCTGTCAAGCTCTTCGAAGCATATCGCCATTCAGCATACCGCTGCATGAGGCTTGTAGCCTCGTGTCGTTAAGCTATTGCCTTTGGCAATAATATCTGCTTGTCCCCATCCACGATCCGATTTGTACAGTAGCCGGACACCGTATAACTTTGTACAACGAAACTTTGACGAAACCTTTAAAACGGGGAATGAGGCCCGGGATCTGGAGCGTTTTTGGAAGGAGGCATAGCCCTCCTTTCATCATTTAATATTGCTGCGGATTACATCCATCAGGTTATTGAGCCCCTTTACTGTACCTTCATAAACAGAGCCGCTTTGTAGGGCAGGAAGAAAATCATTGCTGATGCTATGCGCTGCCTCCCCGGCGGATAATAATTTACCCACAAACGGGCCATAGTCAATGGCTACCTTGTTTAGCTCCCTGCTCATGGAAATTGTGATGGCTTTACCGGTGTTGCCATGCACCGCCGCCCAGTCCTTTAAAAGGGTTTTATTATTCGTATTAAAAGAAGCCGCCGTAACCCTATTGGCCCCAATAGTTGTTAGCTTAACAGCGATCAGGTTGCTTTTTTCAAATACCCGTAACAGGCTGTCGATCTTTTTATTTTGAGCAGCAGTAAACAGTTGCTCAAAATCGTACGACATATTGATGTTTTGCGGGGTTTCGGTGGGCTGCTGCGGATATTTTATGTGCACATCCCTCCCATCCCCATCTCTTTTATGTACCTGCGTATCCAGGTTTCTGCCGGAACTGCAGGCCAGCGCCAACAGAATTGGCAATAACAACATACCCGAAAATAGTTTCTGCAGCATTTAAATCTTTTTAAGTATACTGTAACACTGCAAAATTAACGCCGTTTTTATTTGTTAAACAGGAGCCCCATATAAAACGATGGCTTTGTTAATTTTTTTCGCAGGTCTACCTCGTAAAACATACAGGAGAGCAGCTCCTGCACTTTTTTGTTGCGGGCGCTGATATTGATAAGCAGGTTAAACAACCGGGGATAATTAACCAGTTTTTGAATGCGGGTGCTCAGCCGCAGCTCCGGCCCCAGCACCCGTTCTATATCCTCATCATAGGCCGCCAGGCCGGCTGCCGAAAAATTGCCGGCCCGGATGGCTTTTACCGCCTGTAATGCCGCCAGCCGGCCGGAGCCCATCGCATTGCCAATGCCCTCGCCGGTAAACGGGTCTATAAGAAATGCCGCGTCGCCCACCAGCATATACCGCTCGCCGGTAAGCACTCTTTTTTTGCTCCCCAGCGGCAGGCCGTACCCTTCAATACCCCCTTGCAGCTGCGCATTCTTAAACCGCTCCTTAAATACGGGGTCCTCCGCCACTATACGGAGCAGCTCTTTTTTAAGGTTTACTTTTTTACGGCCTACGGTTTCACTAAGCATGCCTACCCCAACATTGGCCTGCCCGTTGGGCAGCGGAAAAATCCAGAAATAGCCCGGCAGCAGGCTTTTTAAAAAATGCAGCTCAATAAAATTTTGAGGGTGCAGGCCTTCTACATTTTTATAATAGGCCCGCAGGCCGGCCACATAATGCTCCGGCTCCATCCGGATGCCGGCCACTTGTTTTGTAAAAGAGGAATGCGCGCCGTTTGCAATAATCAACAGGCTGGTCTTTACCACAAAGCCCCTTCCATCACTTACCAGGTACCCATCCGCCCCGGACGTATACTCCGTTACAGCAACGCCCTCATAAAGGGTTACATGCGCACAACGCTTTAGCTCCTGCACCAGAAAATGATCAAAGTCCAAACGCTTGCATACATAGCCGATGGGCACTTCCTTATGCCGGAGGTCTGCTGCATCAAAATCGGGCCGGTAGCCAACCTCCAGCACCCGGCGGTTGGGCGCTATAAAACTAACGCCCCAGCTGTTGAGCTTAAAGCCGGCCTGCCTGAGCCTTTCGGCTACGGAGGGATCAATCTTTTTAAGGCAGGTGAGCACTTTGCCGCTCAGCCCATCGCCGCAAACCTTATCCCGCGGAAAAACCGCTTTGTCAATCACCACGCAACCGATCTCCTCCTTATTCAGCTGCAGGGCCGCAGTAGCCCCTCCCGGGCCGGCGCCAATAATACAAACGTTGGTAACAATCATTACAAAAGGCTCTGAAAAAATAAGCCTGACCACTTTGCCAAAGGCATAAATCAGTCAGGCCCAACGGCCCTAAAAGGCCGGTTAAAAAATAATATCTTTTTATTGGTTCAGCATCAGGGGCATTACCAGCATCAGCTGTTCCTCATTTTCATCCTGATCCACCGGTTTTATTAAACCGGCTTTTGTAGGCGTGCTTAACTCCATATATACTTCATCGCTGTCGGTGGCGTTCAGCATTTCGATCAGGAATTTGGCGTTGAAGGCAATTACCAGGTCTTCGCCATTATACTGGCATTTCATGCGCTCATTTCCCTCAAAGCTAAAATCCACATCCTGCGCCGCCAGCTGCAGCTCACTGCCGCTGATGTTCAGCGCCACCTGGTAGGTGCTTTTATTACTGAATACGCTTACCCGCCGCAACGCTCCTAAAAATTCGGTCCTGTTTACAGTAAGCCGGTAAGGGTTTTCCGTGGGGATCACTACCTTGTAATCCGGAAACCGGGCATCAATAAGCCGGCAACTCATTTGGGTAGTGCCATGGATCACAAAAAAATGATTGGTATTATAATTAATAGTGATTTCGTCATTATTATCCGGCAGGGCCGATTTTAAAAGGTTCAGCGGTTTGCGCGGCACAATAAACGTATCCGTGTTGGGCGAGCTTACATCAGTTCTTTTATAGCGAACCAGGCGGTGCGCATCGGTAGCCACAAATTGTATCCCTTTTTGATCCAGCTCAAAATAAACGCCGGTCATGGCCGGGCGCAGGTCATCGGTGCTGGTGGCAAACAGGGTTTTGTTAACGGCCGTTACCAGCGCAGAAGCCGTCATGGTAAAGCTGGAAGCATCATCGGCCGTGGGGTCCTTTGGAAAATTATCGGGGTTTTCGCCCATTACTTTGTACTTACCATTGTCGCTGGTAATTTCAACACTGTAATTTTTATCAATATTAAACGTAAGCGGCTGCTCGGGGATATTTTTTAACGAATCAATCAGGATTTTTGCAGGAATACATACGCGGCCGCTGTCCTTTGCCTCTATCTGCATTTCTGTTTTCATAACCGTTTCCAGGTCTGTAGCCACAATAGTCAGACGGTTTTTATCAATATCAAACAAGAAATCTTCCAAAATGGGCAATACATTATTCGCATTAATGACACCTGAAATATTTTGAAGCTGTTTCAGTAAAGCCGATGATGATGCAATAAATTTCATCCGTTATATATTAATTTTTACGTTTCTGTTTCCTTTTTAGGCAAAATGGAGGTAGCGAAACTACTATTTTATTAGCTAAAGTTTCGAAAAATCTATGCCCATTTTTTGGTAAATATAGGGGTAAAACGAAGATTTTCCCCGAAGCAAATTTTTTTAGGTAGTTTGATAAGGTTTAGTAACTTCCCCGACTTAAAAAAGGGGCCTATGTTGAATAAATTTTTAAATTGGGTCAGGGGTAAAGAAGAACCGGCGGCACAAAACAATATTGCCGTCGATTTTGGCCGGTATTCTGATAATAATAAGGTGCCCGGAAAAGTGCGCCGCTGGAAGGAGGCCGACAACCTGTTTAAGGAAAAGAACTATGCCGCATCTGTAGACGCATTTTTTGATTACCTGAAAGACGATGGAATCCAGAATGTGCGTTACACCCGCAACGGTGACACGGCCACTTTTGAATTATACCAGGGCTCTAAGATCATCCGGGGAGCCATCCGGGAAAACCGGCTTTCCGCCGATGTAAAACTGGCGTTGATGCCAGAGCCCTCCGTGCCGGTAATGCGCCGTTTGCTGGAAATGAACTTTGGGCTTTACTACAGCCGTTTTGCACTCAATAACAAGGAGCTGTGTATGCGTTTTGATACCGACCTGAACACCGCCAACCCCAACAAACTTTATTATGGCCTGAAGGAGCTGGCCACCAAATCGGATAAACAGGACGACCTTTTAATAGAAGATTTTGCACTTCTTGAGGCGGTGGACCTGGAGCATATTACCCCACTGTCGGATGCGGAGAAACAGGTGAAGTATGATTTCCTGCAGCACTGGATTGCAGAAACGCTGGATAAAATTGCAGCAGTGGATGCCGATAAATTTTCAGGGGGCATCTCCTACCTCCTGCTGAGCCTCGTTTACCGGATCGACTTCCTGATCACTCCCGAGGGGCAGCTGCTGAACCAGCTGGAAAAAATCGGGGCCATCTATTTTAAAAAGGACGAGCGCTCTATTGTTGATAAAAACCGGGAGATGATTGAAACACTCCGGCAGCTGCAGGCCAGGTCGAAGGAAGAGATTTTTAAAACCCTGTTTCGGTCCAAGTATACCTTTTCTATTGTTACGCCCCAGGTGCACAAGGTAATGGCAGACGCCATTCATGAGGCCAATGAAAACATGCATTGGTACCGCGACAATGGGTACGAGTATTTTGCCAACCGGCTGATGGAATACGGCCTCTCCTATTGCCAGTACTCCTATAGCCTGCCAAGGCCCATTACCCTGCTGATAAAGCTGTTTATGGAGGTGAACTATCCCTCCTTTTTTAAAGCGCTCGGTTATAACGAGCCCTATTTTGATACGGCAACCAACCGCTTTAAAGAAGATGCAGTGATCAAATATATCCGTAATGTGGAGGGGCAGTGGCGGGAGCGCTATCCCTATATGAGTTTTGGAACGGAGGCCTTGAATTTTTCGGGTCTTACCGCCTTTAATAATAGCTTTACCACCCAGATAGAGAAACTGAATATGGACATACCGGCATAACGAAGCATTTATGAACACGCAGGAAATCATTAACAAATACCAGCAGGCCATTATACAGATTGCCACCCAAACGGGCACCGGTACCGGGTTTTATCTGAAAACCTGCGACCTGATTGTTACCAATAATCACGTTGTGAACAATACCCCGGAAGTAACCATACAGGGAAAACTGTTTGAAAAACAGCTATCCAGGGTTTTGTATACCGATCAGAAACACGACCTGGCATTTTTACAATCGCCGGCCGGCGTTGACCTGCCGCAAATCAACATCGGCAACTATGAAGCCATGAAGGATGGCGATTATGTTATTGCCATTGGTCATCCTTATAATTTGAGCTACTCTGCAACCCAGGGCGTTATTTCCAAGGTAGACCGTATCCGCGATGGCCTTAAATACATCCAGATTGACGCAGCCATTAACCCCGGCAACAGCGGCGGTCCGCTGGTAGACTATGCCGGGGATGTAATCGGCGTTAACTCTTTTATCATAAAAGGCGGCGACAACCTGGGCTTTGCGCTCCCCGCCAGCTACCTGGAAGAAGCCATCGATCTTTATATGCCGTTTAAAGGCGGGGAAGCCACCCGCTGCTCCAGCTGCGACTCCCTGGTTACTGCAGCTAATATCGACAATAATAAATACTGTCCCAATTGCGGCTCGGAGGTAACACTGCTCCAGGTTCCGGAAAAGGAAGCAGAATTAATGGGTGTTGCCAAGCTCATTGAAGATATATTAAAGGACCTGGGCAAGGACGTGCGGCTGGCCCGCGATGGCGCCAACCAATGGAGCGTAAAACAGGGGTCGGCAAAGATCAACATCAGCTATAACGCTGATAACTATTTTATAGCCGGCGATGCCTACCTGTGCCAGATGCCGCTGGAAGCCACTAAAATAAAGCCCCTGTACCAATACCTGCTGCAGGAAAACAACAAATCGACCGGCCTGGTATTGAGCTGCACAAAAAACAACATTGTGCTAAGCCGCCTGCTGTACGACCTGGATATGACCCTGGAATCGGGTATTGAAGAATTTAAGACCCTGTTTGAGCAGGCCGATCATTATGACGATTATCTCAAAAACGAATTTGGCTGTACCGCGCGTTTAGAGGAGTGAACATGAAACCTGAAACTTCAAACATCAAACTTTCCCCGGAACAGGCACTCAAAAAACTGCAGCACTACTGCGCCTACAGCGAGCGTTGCCACAGCGATGTGGTCAATAAACTTTTTGAGCTGGGCGTATGGAAGAAAGAGCAGGACGCCATCATTGCTGCACTGATTGAGGAAAACTATTTAAATGAGGAACGCTTTGCCAGGGCCTTCGCCGGGGGCCATTTCCGTCAAAAAAAATGGGGACGCATTAAGATAAAAACGGCCTTGCAGCAAAAGCAAATCAGCCCGTATTGCATTAAAGCGGGAATGAAGGAGATTGATGAAGAAATATACGAACAGATTATGACCGGATTACTGCAGCAAAAATGGGATAGTCTCAAAGGAGAGCGCAACCGCTTTGTAAAAATGAAAAAAACCTCCATTTTCCTTATTCAGCGGGGGTATGAGCCGGAATTGTTTCAGCCGCTGCTTCATACCATCAAATAACCATCGTCATGCACGGTTTTAGTTACCACGAACAATTACTGCTGTTATTTTCTACTCCGTTTTATATCATTATCATTGGCACAGAGATCCTGTTGTCTAATTTCCATTTTCATAAAAAAACCTACACCTTAAGGAATACCCTTACCAATATTTATCTTACCATGGCCAACGGGCTCGTTGATATGGCGTTTAAGCTCTCTTACCTGTGGGTATTGGTGCAGGTGTACAACCACCGCCTGTTCCCGCCTTTAGAGAACGGGATCGTTTACTGGCTCCTGTTGTTGGTTCTGGAGGACTTTGTTTATTACTGGCTGCATCGCTTTGATCATACCACCCGTTTTCTGTGGGCCGTACACGTCACCCACCACAGTTCGCAAAAATTCAATTTCAGCGTAGGTTTCCGCTCCTCTGTTTTTGAGCCCCTGTACCGGTTTATCTTCTTTATGCCCCTTGCCTGGATCGGCTTCAGGCCATTGGATATTTTTCTTATGTATTCCGCCACACAAATATGGGGAACCCTGGTACATACCGAGCTGGTAGGCAAACTGGGCTGGCTGGAGGCTGTATTTGTTACTCCTTCGCACCACCGGGTGCACCATAGTTCCAACCCAAAATATCTTGATAAAAATATGGGCATGTTCCTGATCATCTGGGACAGGTTGTTTGGCACATTTCAAAAAGAGTTGTCGGAAAATGAATACGCCCCCATTCAATACGGCCTTACAAAAAACCTGGAAAATCCCAATCCGTTCACGCTGATTTTTCACGAATGGATACAGGTTTGTAAAGACGTATCTAAAAAAGGGCTGAACTGGAAACAGCGGATGGGCTACCTTTTTGGACCTCCGGGCTACAGCCATGACGGCAGCCGCAAAACCAGCAGACAGATGGAAAAAGAAGAAGAGCAGGCCCAACTTTCTTCAAAATAACCGAACTTTAGGTTTCTTATGTCGCTTAGTATTACCTTGATACAAACCCGGCTCCACTGGGAAAATAAAGCAGCCAATCTTGCCATGCTTGGGCAAAAAATTGAAAGCATTCCGCAAACGCAGATCGTGATATTGCCCGAGATGTTTTCCACCGGCTTTTCCATGAACCCGGCACCGCTGGCCGAAACCATGGATGGCCCCACCGTTCAATGGATGAAGGAAGTAGCGGCAAAGCAAAAGGTCATTTTGACCGGCAGCCTCATTATCCGGGAAGGTACCGATTATTTTAACCGCCTCATCTGGATGCTGCCCAATGGTCAATACGGTGTGTATGATAAACGCCACCGGTTTGCATTTGCGGGGGAAGACCAGCATTATGCCGCAGGCAATAAACGGCTGATTGCCTCGGTAAATGGCTGGAAGATAAACCTGCAGGTTTGCTATGATCTCCGGTTCCCGGTTTGGGGCCGGCAAAATACCAACCCGGAAGCCTCCGAAACTGCACCCGAATACGACCTGCTTATTAATGTAGCCAACTGGCCTCAACGGCGCAGCCTGGCCTGGAAAACCCTGCTACAGGCACGGGCTATTGAAAACCAGTGTTACGTAGCGGGCGTAAACCGGGTAGGCGATGATGGCAACGGCATTTACCATGGCGGGGATAGTATGGTTATTGATCCTTTGGGCGAAACGCTTTATCATAAAGCAGATGAGGAAGACGTTTTTACGATTACCCTGCACAAAACAAAACTGGAAGAAGTACGCAGCCGGTTTCCTTTCTGGAGGGATGCGGATAGGTTCCTGATTTCTTAAATTGAACATTTAGCCCCTTAAGGGCAACCGGAATTCTCATTTTAAAAAGCCCCCTTCTGTCCTTTGAAAACAATTTACCCCCAAAACAGGTATAAATATTCATAAATTTACCCCCAAAATGAGTATAAACATTCATAAATTTACCCCCAAAACAAGGAAATGTTATACCGGAATATTCTGAAGGATCTGGATCAATGGAAAAGCAGCAGCTTACGCAAACCATTGATATTGAGAGGCGCCCGGCAGGTAGGGAAGACCACCGTTGTAGAAATTTTTAGTCAAAATTATGCCCAGTTCATTAGCCTCAACCTGGAGTTGCAGGAGGATGCCAACCCTTTCAAAACATTCAGGAACATTCGTCAACTGGTAGAACAACTTTTTTTTCTAAGGGACCAGGACATGAATAAAATCAATGACACCTTACTATTTATTGATGAAATTCAGGAAGTACCTGCGGCCATCAATATTCTGCGGTACTTCTATGAACAGATTCCGGAGCTTCATGTGATCGCCGCCGGTTCCCTTCTGGAAACAGCACTTAATGGCGACGTAAAAATTCCTGTGGGAAGAGTTGAATACAAAGTTGTACGTCCCCTTTGCTTTGATGAGTTCCTGCAAGCAAATGGAGACAAGGCTGTTTTAGAACAATTCAGGAAAACGCCGGGAGATGCATACGCGCATGAGAAACTACTCGACCTTTTTCATACATATACCCTGATTGGAGGTATGCCAGCCATTGTGGATCACTACCTCAAGCACAGAAACCTTACCGCTCTGCGTAGCATTTATGAGTCATTGATCATTTCTTACATCAGTGATGTTGAAAAATATGGACGTACTACCAACCTTGTTCGGGTTATCCGGCATGTTATACAATCCACGTATCTGGAAGCGGGAAGCCGCATAAAATTCAACCATTTTGGTAATTCGAACTACGCTTCAAAGGAAGTAGGCGAGGCCATGCGTGCGCTTGAGAAAGTGATGCTTCTTCAGCTCATTTATCCTACCACCAATACGAGTATACCCATAATCCCCGATCTCAAAAAATCTCCCAGGTTACAGGTATTAGATACGGGCATGATGAATCATTTTGCCGGATTACAAAAGGAAATTATCGGAACCAATAACCTGGACAATATATATCAAGGTAGAATAGCCGAACACATTGTAGGACAAGAGTTGTTGGCAGCCAAACCTCATTTGTTAAATAACCTCAGTTTCTGGGTTCGACAAAAAACAGACGCCACTGCCGAAGTTGATTTTGTAATCCAGCACGATAGTAAAATTATTCCTGTTGAAGTAAAATCCGGAGCCAGCGGCACATTACGTTCACTCCATCTTTTCATGGATGCTGCCCCTCACCACCTATCTGTAAGATTATACAACGGTAAAATAAAGCGTGATAAAGTTATCACTCCCAACGGCAAAGAATATACCCTGTTAAATCTTCCGTATTATCTGGCCTCACGAATTGAAGAATATCTGAGCTGGACAAAGATCTTCAAAAACTAAGATTGTCTACTTTTCTGGTTATAGTACTGCAGTGAGTGGAAAAAGCACATACCTAAATTACTTATGTATTGATTTCTTATGTATCTTTATAGAGAAATCAGTTTTACTGTGAATAAAACCAATTTATATAAAGGTTGCCTGGAGCCCATCCTGCTGAAGCTATTAAAGGAAAACGGGCGGATGTATGGCTATGAGATCACTCAAAGGGTAAAGGAACTTACTGCCGGCGAATTAAAGATCACGGAAGGCGCTTTATATCCCCTGCTGCACCGGCTGGAGGCGGAAGGTATACTGGAAGTGGAAATGGAAAACCTGGGCAACCGGGTACGTAAATACTACTCTCTGACACCAACCGGTAAAAAAGAGCAGGCAAAGGCCATGATTGAGTTGGAAGCCTTTAAAAATACTCTGCAACTGATCTTTAATCCTAAACTGGCATAAGATGCTTACTGATGAACAAATAACAACGCTTGATTCCTTTTGTCAAAAGAAAGGGGTACACTATTACGATCTCCGGCAGGAGCTGGTTGATCACCTGGCCGAAGGTATAGAAGGCCGGATAGCTGCAGATCCCAAAACAGACTTTAAAACTGCATTGCAGCAGGTATACAGTGGTTTTGGCATTACGGGTTTCTCCAACGTGATCCGGCAGCGGGAAGAAGCATCGTGTAAACGCGCCCGGAAAAAGGAGCGCCAGTATTTCAAGGCTTATTTTACATTTCCAAAAATCGCCCTGTCGCTCCTGCTCTTCCTGCTGCTAAGCGCACCTGTTGCATTATTTAAAATACGGGATGCCGCCGCGGTTTACAAGGCTTATTGTATTTTTTTATTCGCCTTTGCTCTTTTTGCGATCATTTTTGTAAGCATCCGGTTTAAACGCCCTGTGCAAAAATTGTTGTTGTTAAAACATACCGGCAGTTTTACCGTCTTTGTGGGCCTCTTCCAGGTGCCCAACCTTTATTTTAACCTGGCGGTGAACGGTTTTGACATCGATGTGAACCATACCCCCTGGTTCAACCTGGCGATGGCTGCATTCTGCACGCTCGCCATCCTGTTTACCCTTGCCCGGTACCATGCCTACAGGGCCATTTATGCAGATGCGCGCCGGCAATACCCGCTGGCGTTTTAGTACAGAGTTGTTTCACGTTTAAAGTTCAAGGTTTCACGCACATCCTGTTTTACACTTGATGATCTGTTAACCATTGCCTGTTAACTATTCACGATTGCCCATTCCCACGTCTTCAAATTCTCGCCGGGCTTTCCGCTGTCCTTTGAAAACTAATGCAACAAATACTGCGAAACTTTCGTCTCTCGCATAAGATATCAAAACGATTAAGAGATGAAACCGCTGCTTTTTCTTTGTGCCATCACACTCTTTGCAGGCTGTCAAAAACCGGCCCCCAGTCCCAAACAAAAATTATTGGCTTTTTACAACGATCGGGAGTTATTTGATGTGGACACGGTTTACCAAACTGTAGTGCTTGGCCTGCAACCATTTTCTGTAAAAATATTACGGGAGCGGTTCAACAATTATTTTCAGTTTTCGTCCCAATTCAAAGAAGATGATGGGCTTTCCACTCCCACATTGGTTTTTACTAAAATGGGAGAAGACACTGCGTTTTATGCGTACCGCCTGAGTTCGGACAACGAAAACTGGAGCCAGCCCTGCATCCTTTTTAAAGCAAACGGGCGCAAATTGAGCGATGTTGGCCGCCTGTATATTAAGCGTATCAAAACAGCCGGCGGGTCGGGGTATTTAAAAGATATTTTTGAGGTCACCTACGATTATCAAAACATTCATATATCCGAAATTTCTCAGGGTAATGAACTTACTTTCGCCGTGCATAGTAAGGACGAAAACGAAATTATTTTCTTAGATGGGATATGGGGATCGGGTGATGATGGCCATTTTGGATATCATAGGTACCGAATAAAAAAATACACAGACAGCAGGGGCGAGGAGGAGCTTGGCACTACAAAAGACAAATACCCCAGTTATGATAGCGAATATACTGCAGAACAGATTTTACACGAAATAGTACGAAAAGAACCGCAGTTGTTTAAAGGGGTTGATCTTAAACGATACTAATTTATGTTCTCCTCAAAACAAAGCATATCGAACGGCAATCGATCTCCATTTCCACATCTCCATATTTTCAAATTCTGATAAGGATTAACGTTTCACGTCAGATCCGTTTTGATACCCGATGATCTATTGACCATTCACCATTCAATGTCGTTTCCTTAGCGCGCGGATGTCTAATTATATGGCTCATTCCCGATGCATCGCATAGACGTCAAGATAAGAAAGATGTTCCAGTGGCAAACAGGCGCAGCGCGCCGTTAAACCTTATAATGATGAGCACTCAAAACCTCCCGCAGCCGCAGCGCGGCGGTAATTTCGTACGCCGGGCTTATACAAACTGCAATAATTACCGGTGCGCTGCACCTTTATTACCCGTATTGTTGCTTACTAACAGGATCAGCGCTGCGCTGCAGCTTCCCCCGGGGGCAAAATTTACTTGACACGCATGATGCGCCAAAACCCAATACGCTTCCCGGTTTTACGTCTTCGGGGCTCAACATCTGGCTTAAGGAAACGGCATTGGTTAACCATTGACTGTTTCCAAATTTCCACATCTTCACATTCTCAAATTTTCAAATTCTCGCCGGGCTTTCCTAACTTGCCGGCATGAAAAGGATCCTTTCAAAATTTGCCCTGCTCCCGGCAATACTCATCGCTTTTACGGCCAGCAGCCAGCAAAACCAGGCTACCTGGGAGTCGCTCGAATCGAGGCCCGTACCGGAATGGTATACCAATGCCAAATTCGGAATCTTTATCCATTGGGGCCTGTACAGCGTTCCGGCCTGGGCCACCAATTCCAATGCCGATGGCTTTGGCAGTAACTATGCCGAATGGTACTGGGAACGGCTCAACAATACCAAACTGAAGATCCATAAGGAATTCGTCGACTTCCAGAACCGGGTTTATGGCCCCAATTTTAAATACCCCGATTTTGCCACGCTTTTTAAAGCGGAATTATTTGAGCCTTCAAAATGGGCACAGATCTTCAAAGACGCCGGGGCAAAATATGTGGTGCTTACCAGCAAACACCACGATGGATTTGCACTTTGGCCCAGCCGTGAAGCCTGGAACTGGAATGCCGTGGATATGGGACCGCATCGCGATCTGGCCGGGGATCTTTCCAAAGCCGTAAAAGACGCCGGTTTGCACATGGGCTTTTACTATTCGCTGTACGAATGGTACAACCCGCTGTATAAAACGGACGTTGCAAAATACGTAGACCAGCACATGCTGCCCCAATTAAAAGATATTGTAACCCGGTACCAGCCGGATGTTATCTGGGCCGATGGGGATTGGGACCACTCCGACACGGTATGGAAAAGCCGTTCCTTTATCGATTGGCTGTATAACGAATCGCCGGTAAAAAATACGGTAGTTACCAACGACCGCTGGGGAACCGGCAACAAACATTATGGCACATTTAACTCTACCGAATACGGAAAAGGAAATGCGGGCCTGCATAAGCCCTGGGAAGAATGCCGGGGTATTGGTGAGTCCTTTGGTTTTAACCGTAACGAAAACCTGGAGCAATATCAAAGCAGTAAAAGCCTGGTGCAGATGCTTATTGATATTGTTTCGCGCGGGGGCAACCTGCTGCTCAATATAGGGCCCGCAGCCGATGGCACAATCCCCGTTATCATGCAGCAGCGCTTAAAGGATATGGGCGACTGGCTCAAAGTGAACGGGGCCGCCATTTACGGTACCACCGCCTGGAAGGATAAGCCCCTGCAGGCCGATTCCACTATCCGTTTTACCCGGAAAGGCAGCACCCTTTATGCCATTGCCACCACCTGGAAGGAGACATTGACCATCAAAGGCATAAAAAAGGCATCAGGTATCAAAATGCTGGGCGTCCCCGAAAAACTCAGCTTTCGGTCGGCAGCCGGGGGCATTACCATTCGTGCGCCGCATGTTACGCCGGCCAATAATCCCAGTCCCTATGCGTGGGTATACCAGATAGACGGTGTATTTTAACAATAACTATTTCCTTAAACCACTTTTTGATAATCCTGATGATAAAATAAAAACGTATCGTGCGTTGGAGGGATATTTTTTATTTAACCCCACCAATACCTGGAACAACTTTCCCATGGAGTATAAGGGGCAAATTGTTCCTGCAAACAAACGTATCGTACTCGATTTAGTTAAAGGCAACGCCAGGGCGGAAAAAATTGCAGGTAATGATAATCTAAAAAAAGCGATCAAAGTCTATAATAAAAAAGCCGGGCAATACCCGAATTCATAAAATAAAAAGCTGATATTGGGATATCTGTTATTGCGGGAACGTCCCATTTTCGGAAATTGCGATAATCGCAAAACCTGTTTATCTGTTAGCTCAATAAAACCGCAAAAAAAGGACCATAGCATTACCTAATCCACCTTGCGTTAAAGTTGACAACAACTACCTCCTTATCAGCGCCTTTGCCTTTTCCATTTTATAATCCCTCCCCTGGCGGATATCCTCAACCGTAGGCTGCACCAGGATCTCCGGCTGTACACCCTGTCCGTCCTTAGAAATACTTTTATCCGTAACCAGCCGGAAAAGCGGTAGCCGGAACCGGATTTGGGTAGCAGGCAGGGTTACATCCGGTATCAGCAGGGCGCTGTTGCCATAGGCGCCGCCGCCAGTGGGCTCACCCAGCACAATAATATGCTCCTGGCCGCGCAAGCCCCCCATTACCAGCGCGGTAGCCGAAAACGAGTTGCCGCCGCTTAGCAGGTAAACGGCGCCCTCGTAGTGATTTTTTTTCCTGGGGCGGAAATAATGCTTTTCATACCAGGTAAAATGAAACCGGCCATCGGCTTTTTTATGTGTTACAAAACGCATGAACCACTTCAATGCCCGGTCATTGCGGATATACCTGCTATAAACAGAGCTGCGGGTAAGCGCATACAATGAATCGGCCAGTTTAAACGGCTGGTTACTGAGGTATTTCATAAACAGGTTAGAGTTGCTGACCCTTCCACCCCCATTGCTTCTCAGATCCACAATCAGGTTTTCTACTTTTTTTCGACGCAACCTCCGGAAGGAGCGCCGGAAAAACGAGCGCAGTTGCAGCTTTTCGGAAAAGCTGTTCAGCTCCATTACTGCAAAGCGCCCACTGCTATCTATTTGCAGGGAGCGCTCCTCCTGCAACCGCTTCCGGCGGGGCTCCCTTTGTTTACGTTGGGATATACGGCCCGGTTTATGGCTGGTATCCGCCGGGGGTTTGTAGGGCCTTATCACACGGGTGCCAGGCACCCCGGAGCTATCGCGAAACCGGATGCTCAGGTCCTTTGGCCATCCATTGATCCAGGTATATAATGATCCAAAATAGGTGCCGGTACTCAGGCGCTGGTCCTGTGCAATCCTGTTCCCGCCGTCTGCCGGTATATAGCCGCGCAAGCTGTCCAGCACTGCTTTTACGGGCTTGCCTCCAATCGAATCGATCAGTGCCCCCCGGACCAGGCTGCTGTCGTTTTTAAAAATATTATACGCCACCGCCACTGTATCATTCCAGGTCTTTATATACAAAGGAAACAGCGTTTTTGTCTTCAATGTATCCATATATTTTGTATAGCCCCTGGAAGCCCTTACAGAAGTATGTCCGCACCGGACTGCAGCAATAACCTTTGCCAGCACCCTGCGGAATTCCTGTTCTGTAAGGCTATCCTTCAACTGGCGGCTTCCGGCTTCAAAGGCGCTATCCATCGCGGGCCTGGTGGTATACCAATACAAAGAAGGGTGCCGCTCTTCCAATATCTTTCTAAAGAGCCGGTAGTCCGACTGCAGCTGCTGCGGACTGAATTTTTTATGGGGGTTAAAAGCCTCCCTTCCCGTTTTACAGGAACACAGTAGAACGCCCATAAACAAACTCATCCACCATTTCATGCAGGAAACTATTTTTTATTGATGCTCTAAAAATAGATTTTTTATCCGGCTTTAAAAGCCTCACCAATTTGTGGGCAACAATTCCTAAGAAACCTGCAATCAACAACGAGATTAGAAGGTACAGTGTTATGGATTTATAATCTTCGAATGTTCCGGGAATATCGTTTGATGTCAATTGCCTGTAAAACGATTTCACCAATACAATAGTTGAATTCGTATCAATGTCCAAAACGTTCCTGGCAAGTAAAAAGGTAACTAATTGGATAAGAATGCCTGTAAAAATACAAGTTATAAAACGCTCAATAAAGATCCCTGCCCCAAATTGTTTGGTGAATTCGCCGGTAAAATAAAAGCGCTTAAAAACTAATCCCGGAACATAGGTTAAAACAAGCGTAATTATACTAAAAAGAGTAACAGGTACTTCCATAAGAAATATTAGCTAACTAAAGTTAGCGTATCTCCATCAGAAAGTTGTATAGTTACCTCTTTTTTTTCTTTTTCGAGTTTTTGCAGAGCTTCAATGTATTCATCCCGGTCTTTGGGGTTCGATAAAATCCTCTTTACCTCTGGACTCACTACGTCGGAATCTGAGCCAAACAATTCTTGTAAAGTACCCTCAGCAGCAAAGAATATTTGTTTCAGGATTTTGTACATAATAAAAGAAGATTTCAATATCAAAATGAGCGTGCACTCAATTCAAATACAAGTTACAGCAATTGTTTCTAAAAACGACACAAGGTGTTCAAAAAAGTTTCGTATTGCCTTGAAAAATTAACTCATAATAATAATTGGCAGGAGAAGATTGGCATTAAATTATTACCCGATCGGGTTCCAGCCCTGGGCCGTTATTTCATGCCGGCTGCCGCCCTTGGTGATGATATGCGCTCCTTCGGTTGCCTCCGTCATATACCCGATAATACTAATGGACGGGTTTGCGTTGATCTTTTCATAATCCGACTGGGGAACGGTAAACAGCAATTCATAGTCTTCTCCTCCGCTCAGGGCACAGGCCGTGGGGTCTATTTCAAATTTAAATGCCGCATTGCGGGTTTCTTCCGCAACAGGTATCTTATCTTCATACAACACACAGCCGAGGTCGCTGTCCTTGCAAATATGCAAAATTTCTGAGCTTAAACCATCGCTGATGTCCATCATGGCGGAGGGCATTACGGAGCTTTCCGCAAAAAACTCAACGATATCCTTGCGGGCTTCGGGTTTCAGCAGGCGCCCGATTACATAGTTTTCCCCCTCAAGATCCGGCTGCACTTTTGGGCTTTCGAGAAATATTTTCTTTTCGCGCTCCAGGAAGAGCAGGCCCACATAGGCCGCCCCCAGGTCGCCGCTTACACAAAGCAGATCCCCTTTTTTTGCGGTACTTCGTTTTACAAATTTATCGGGGGCAACTTCCCCAATGGCGGTAACTGCAATCACCAGCCCCTTTTGAGAGGTAGTGGTATCGCCCCCTACCAGGTCCACCCCGTAATGACTGCAGGCGGCATATACCCCCTCATAAAATTCATCCAGGGCCTCCAGGCTAAAGCGGTTGCTGATGCCAATGCCCAGGGTAATTTGGGTAGGTACGGCATTCATCGCATATACATCACTGAGGTTTACCACCACCGATTTGTAACCCAGGTGCTTCAGCGGGGTATACATCAAATCAAAATGAACCCCTTCCAAAAGCAGGTCGGTTGTTATGACCGTTTGCTTGCCAAAATGGTCAATCACGGCTGCATCATCGCCCACGCCCAGCAGGGAGGAAACGTTCTGCAATTCTATGTTTTTGGTCAAATGATCAATCAGACCAAATTCACCCAATTCGGATAGTTCTGTGCGTTCTGTGCTCATATCAATGTAATTACCATCTTTATAGACCCTGATTTTTGCCCGCCGATGCGTTCTTTTCCTGCATCCCGATGACTCCCATGGGAACGGGAAAATAATCACCAGTACTAAATGTTATACGGGCTCAAATTTAAACGGTTTGCAGAGAAATTTGACTTTATTTTACTATTTTGCCAGAAATTTCAAAATCCGACAAACAGCTGATGAGTTTGGAAAACATGGACTAACGCCTATCGCCTACTAAAACTAAATTGAACACAAAATAAACATATGAAACAACTATTAGTAATTGCTGCGGCCCTTGTGGCCCTGTTCAGCTCCTGCGGACCTGCCATCTACAAATCAACCGATCTGAATCGTACGATTCAAAATCACCGGGTAGTAGCCATTTTACCGGCCAATGTTTCGATAAAACTACGGCCAAACGAAATGAAAAAAACCAGTGCAGAACAGCTAAGGAATATGGAGGAAAAAACCGGCTATGATGTACAGGATAAAATGTACTCCTGGTTTTTGCGCCGTTCCGACAAAAAAAATTACTCGGTAACGATCCAGGATGCCGCTGAAACCAATGTATTATTGAAAAAGGCAGGAATCGATTACAACGGGCTAACAGAAAAACAGGCTAAAGAAATCGCTAAGATCCTGGGCGTGGATGCATTGATTCAAACCAATATCAGATCAGATAAGCCTATGTCGGACGGAGCCGCAATTGTTGTGGCTGTTTTGGTGGGCGCATACGGCAGCACCAATAAGGTGGAAACTTCTGTAAATATAAAAGAAGCTAGTAATGGCAACCTGTTATGGAAATACGATTATGAAGCCAATGGTGGTGTGGGATCTTCAACCGGAAAATTGGTTGATAACCTGATGCGGAACTTATCCAAAAAATTTCCCTACGCCCGGAGATAGTACCCTGTCATTAATAATGTTCAGCATCTGTTCATGTATCAATCCGTTTGTTGCCAATATGCGATGCTGATAGGGCGAGTAATGATCCCCATTAAAATCAGTCACTTTGCCCCCGGCTTCTTCCACAATCAAAAAGCCCGCAGCGCTGTCCCAGGCCTCCAGTTTATGCTCATAAAACCCATCGAACCGGCCGGCGGCTACCCAGCACAGGTCAATGGCCGCAGCACCCAGCCGGCGCACGGGGACGCCCTCTTTTATCAGCCGTTCAAAAACCTGCAGCGGACCATTTTCCATGTTAATATAGACGTACGGAAAACCGGTTACAAGGCAGGAGCGCATCGCCTCCGTTTCCTTACTTACGCTTATTGGCTGTCCGTTTAGTGTGGCCCCCCTGCCTTTTTCCGCAAAAAACAACTCGTTCATGTGCGGGTTGTACACCATCCCCAAAATGATCTCTTTTTTATATTCTACCCCAACGGATACGCAGTTGATGGGTACTCCGTGTGCAAAATTAATAGTGCCATCCAGCGGATCGATGATCCATTTATAATCAGACTCCTTTGCCAGGGCCCCACTTTCCTCGGTCAGTATAAAATGATCGGGGTAATGCCTTCGGATCACCTCGATGATCGCTTTTTCCGATGCATGGTCGGCATCCGTAACCAGGTTATTGCGGCCCTCTTTGTGTTGTATCGAAAAGGACTGCTGAAAATATCGGGTTAGTTCCGCCGCGCCCGCCCGCACGGCTTCTTCTAAAACAGTTGCTAACATAGGTTCAAAGATACCCCATCGGGGAATTTAAAATATCCAATATGAAATATAAAATTTTAAAGTAAGGAATTTCTCAATGGCGGACAGTACTTTCATTCCGGAACCTGAGACTGATGGCCGAATTCAGTTATTTTTGCACCAGCTCCTGCTTTTTAAAAAAATGACCCTGTCCATCATCATAGTCAACTATAACGTTAAATATTTTGCGGAGCACTGCCTGTTATCCGCACAACGGGCTGCCAGGAATATAGCAACAGAATTGATTGTGGTCGACAATTGCTCTACCGATGGCAGCCTGGAGTACCTGCAGCCCCTGTTTCCACGGGTATTATTTATTGCCAACAAGGAAAATACCGGCTTTGGCAGGGCCTGCAATCAGGGGTTACACCAGTCCACCGGCCGGTTTGTTTTGTTTCTGAACCCGGATACACTGGTTCCGGAGGATTGCTTTTCCCAATGCCTGCAGGTTTTTGAACGGCATAAAGAAGTGGGCGCATTGGGCATCCGCATGATCAACGGGCAGGGTATTTTTCTGAAGGAATCCATGCGGGGTTTTCCCTCCTTTTCGGCCGCCTTTTTCAAACTATCCGGTATCAACCGGCTTTTTCCACGCTCCCGTTTTTTTAACCGGTATTATATGGGACACCTGAATGCCCAAAAGGACCAGTTTACCGAAGCGCTTGCAGGCGCCTTTATGCTGATTTCCCGGGGGGTGCTGGAAAAAACAGGGGGGTTTGATGAAGCTTTTTTTATGTATGGAGAGGATATAGACCTTAGTTACCGGGTTTATAAAACCGGCTATAAAAACTACTACCTGTCGTCCCCGTCCATTATTCATTTTAAAGGCGAAAGCACTTCCAAAAAAAGCCTGGCCTATATCCGGAACTTTTATGGAGCCATGAGCATCTTCGTAAAAAAGCATTATACGGGATTTAAAAAGCTGGGGTTCCGCCTGCTGGTGCATACCGGCATTGGAGTACACGCCCCCTTCAAATATATTGCGGACCTGCTCCGGGCCCGGCAGCAAAAAACAACCCGGCCGGAAAGTTCAGGGATCATCATTGGCACCCCGGCATCGGCAAACGCCCTTATCCCTTTATTGCCGGCAGCGGAAAACAACTCCTTTACCCTCCTTGCTCCCGGGGACACGCAGCTGATAAAGGTTCTTAGGGAACATTCCTCCGTTCCCATATATATCTGCGAGCAGGACCTCCGCTTTGTCGAACTGATCCGCATTGTTGGTCAAAGCCGGCATTCCTGTTTATATTTCTTCAGCGGCAACAGCATCATTTCAGGAAGCTGAAGTTAACATTCAGCGTTCAGCATTTAGCCTTCAGCAATCAGCCGATTAATTCTGGGCCCGGAGATCCTGCATCGGATGTTGAACTTTGAACATTAAACCTGAAACAGCCCCAATAGCGTCGCTAACAACCGTACGGTTACTATTGGTTTTATTGTTACCTTGCAGGCCGGCAAATGCGTATCTTTGCAGGTTACAGTAGTTAGTAGAATATGGCATCAATAATAGATATTAAATTACCGCGATCGATTGCCAGTGCACTGCGGCTTCCCAAGCGTAATGCAAAAACACAGCAACAGAAAGTATTAAAAAAATTATTAAAAAAGGCAAGATTTACAGAATTTGGTCAGGAATACCGGTTTGACGAGATCCTGCTTTCCAAAAATATAGATAAAAGCTTCCAGGAGCTGGTTCCGGTATATGATTATAACAAGATCTATGACCGCTGGTGGGTTAAAACCCTGGAGGGCAAGTCCGACATTACCTGGCCGGGCAAAATCAAATATTATGCATTGAGTTCGGGCACCTCGGAGGCCGCCAGCAAATATATTCCCGTTACCAACGACCTTTTGAAAAGCAATACGATCAATTACATCAAACAACTGATCAGCGTTTTTGGTTACAAACAGGCCAACAAAAAATCCCTTACAAAAGACTTCCTGATTATCGGCGGTGCTACCAACCTTCAACGGGGAGAAGCGGGCTGGTTTGCCGGCGATCTGAGCGGCATCCTGGCAAAAAAGCGCCCCTTTTGGTTTCAAACCTTTTATAAACCCGGAGGCCGGATTGCTGCTATCGCCGACTGGAACCAGAAATTAAATGAGATCGTTGATAATGCACATAAATGGGATATCGGTTACATTGTAGGAGTGCCGGCCTGGTGTCAGATGTGTATGGAAATGGTTATTGAACGTTACAATTTGGCCAATATTCATGAAATTTGGCCAAATTTTGGCATTTTTGTTCATGGAGGAGTCGCGTTTGAACCTTATAAAAAATCTTTTGACAAGCTTCTTGGTAAACCCATCGTTTATGTGGAAAACTACCTCTCCAGCGAAGGTTTCATCGGATATAAAATGAAGGAAGACCGGGGTATTCAGCTGGTGACGGACAATAATATTTTTTTTGAATTTGTCCCCTTCGACAATTGCAATTTTGATGCGGAAGGTACCATGATTGATCAACCAGAAGCAAAACTGATTGATGAGGTGGAGGTTGGAAAAGAATACGCCCTTTTGATGAGTACTAATGCCGGCAGCTGGCGTTACCTGATTGGAGATACCATTAAATTCCTTGATATAGACAAGGCAGAGGTGATCATTACCGGCCGCACCAAGCATTTTTTAAGCCTGGTGGGCGAACATCTGAGCGTAGAGAATATGAACCGGGCCATACAGGATGCCAACGATCATTTCAATATCAGCATCCAGGAATATACCGTTATCGGTTTACCCCATAAGGACTACTTTGCACATCGATGGTATGTGGCCACCAGCGACCCGGTAAACCCCGGTGAGCTGATTGCCTTCATCGATAATAAGCTCCGGGAAATCAATGATGACTATGCAACGGAGCGCACCAGTGCTCTTAAAGAAGTATTTATTGAAGTATTACCTCCCGAAACTTTTATGAAATTTATGGAGCTAAAAGGAAAATTAGGTAGCCAGCACAAATTTCCACGGGTAATGAAGGGGCGGATGCTTTTAGACTGGGAAAATTTTTTAAAAACCGGGCAGATTTAGTGCCCTTTTTAAAAACTTCGGCTATCTTGTTATCCAATTATGATTGAAGCCTTTATTAAAGGAGCATCCATGGGTTTGATCCTCTGTCTTGCAGTAGGGCCCGTGTTCTTTTCAGTCATCAAGCACAGCATCAATGTAGGTCACCGGGGAGGGCTGGCATTTGTGTTGGGCGTTTCGGCCAGCGATACCACCCTTGCTTTCATCAGTAATTTCTTTTCGCAGTTTTTTATCAGTCTCAGTTCCCAAAAAGTGGCCATCAGTATTATAGGAAGTACCTTTCTTATTGTACTGGGTATTTACTACGCTTTTTTTAAAAAGATCCGCATCCGGGACCGTATCAAAAGGACGCCGCCGGTATTCCGGAAACGGGATTATCTGCAGCTGTTTCTTTCGGGGTTTTTCCTAAATACCCTCAATCCCGGTATTTTTCTTGTTTGGCTCACCGCGTCTTCCTCCGTTATCACTCATACCATCAATGAGCGTATTGTTATTTTTGTAACGGCGCTGGCCATCGTTTTGGCCACCGATATTGTTAAGGTAATGCTGGCCAACAAGATCCGGACCCGGCTTACGCCCCGTAATATTCATCTGATGAACCGCGTCAACGGTTTTGTGCTGATCAGCTTTGGTATTGCATTGATCATAAGGCTGGCCATATAAAACGATTCTTAAAATTTCCTTAATTCCTTTACGATTCTGATCTGTTATCGGAATGATCTCTTCCCCGTATATAAAAAGTAAAGAATAATCTGTTATTTTTATATAATAATGGATCTGTTTGAATAAGATGAAGGTTCTGAAAGGCATATGGAAATGGGGCAGGAGAATATTTGTTATACTGTTTGTGGGCCAGCTGGTGTATGTGGTATTGCTGAAATGGGTGAACCCGCCCATTACTTTTACGCAAATTGGCAGCCTGCTGCATGGCCGCGGGTTTCATCAGCAAAACAGGCCGGCGGCCTCCGTTTCTGAAAACGCCCGCCTGGCGGTAATTGCATCGGAGGACCAGCTGTTTCCGGATCATAATGGTTTCGATTGGAAGCAGATACAAAAAGCGATTGAATACAACCAGCGAAAACCCGGAAGGATCCGCGGAGCCAGCACCATTAGCCAGCAAACAGCTAAAAATGTGTTTTTGTGGCAGGGCCGTGGCTGGATAAGAAAAAGCCTTGAAGTATATTTTACCTTTATGATCGAAAACGTCTGGGGCAAAAAAAGGATCCTTGAAGTATACCTGAATGTTGCAGAAATGGGCAGTGGTATTTTTGGAATTGAGCAGGCGGCACAAACCTATTTTAATAAACCAGCCAAATCGCTGACCGCTTTTGAAGCCGCTGCTATTGCCGCTGTATTGCCCAACCCCCTGAAACGTAAGATAAAACCCATGGCCCCCGAAGTGGCAAAACGGGCCAGGGAAATCGTACAGCAAATGAACTTTCTAAAGCCCGACCGGGATATACAAAAACTCATTCAATAATTTGGACGGGAAGGCTTTTGGTTTGATCGATTGCACGAATCCCGCTGAAGGCGGATAATTGACGAAAAAAGGTACGGTTTGAGGCTGTACTTCATTCAACCGGGATGAACGTTAAAGTTGGGATGGGTGCATAACATTTTTTGTAATCCTTTTTTTACACCTTGTTTAGTAAACGGCAGCTCCTGCCTAAATATGAAGGGGCAAATCGCCTACCATTTGCTCAATATCGCCAATGAAATTTTGCCAATAGTCAGCAGCGCCATCGAAGTTTTCCTCTTTTTCCAAAAAGGCTTCTCCCTTATTAACAACCTCCAGGTATAGCACATGACCAGGGCCTAAAGGAGAAAATGTAGATTTAATGCGATGTAATAACCGTTTTACCTCAGACAGATCTTCCAACGCCAGCGCCTGTCCTAAATGAAGTTGATCTTCCTTCCACTGCAGTTTTATTTCTCTTAGAATATCATTTATGGCACTGGCATCATTGCCCAGCAATTCTTTTAGATAAGTAAGATTATTATAGGAGGGTTCCGCATTCTCCAAAACGGGTTCTGTCATGATCAGGGGCATTTTGTCAATCTCTTTTATTATGGTTACGGGTTCTTTGGGCGTGTTTGCAAACAGGTGTAAAAAGCGTTGTCTGCATCGGGATCTTTACAAAAGGTGCAGCTTTGCCAGCAGTGCATCCTTATAGCTTTCTGAAACGGGTATTGGTTGATTCTTTATATACACAAGCCGGTTTTCAATATACTCCACTTTGTCAATCGCAATCACATAACTCCGGTGTACTCTTACAAACTTATCGGGCGAAAACTTGTCTTCAATCGTCTTGAGGCTGCCATGCACCATATACATCTTATCCGGCAGGTTAAACTGCACATAATCTCCTTTTGCCTCCATCCATAAAATATCGTCTACATTTATTTTACGGATCACCTTGTTTTCTTTTATAAAAAGATGTTTGGGTGTTATGGCTTCGGGCTGTTGCGACTGCTTAAACCGGATCAGTTCCAGCACCCTGTCTACAGCAGCCAGTACCCGGGTAAGTGTAAACGGCTTTACCAGATAGTCCAGCACATTTAACTCAAATGCTTCTACTGCGTATTCTTCTTTTGCGGTTGTTAAAATGGTGTGCGGCCGGTTAGGCAACAACTTTAACAGATCCAGTCCGCTCATTTCCGGCATTTCAACATCCAGAAACATAATATCAACATGGTTGGTCTCCAAAAAGTGCTTGGCTTCCAATGCACTCTCACATTCGCCAATAACGTTTATACTATTTACATTTAAAAGAATCTTCTTCAATAGGACCCGCGCTACCTTGTTATCGTCAACTAATAAGCATATAAGAGGGCCATTTATGTTCATTTATGTAGTCTAAGGTAGCCTAAAGATACGAAAAATTTGTCATTTGAAAAATTGATTCGGGTTAAATTCAGGAAGAGGCAGGTCATAAATGGGCGAATCTGCCAGGATCAATACGGTTTTAGCCCATTAAAAAGGGCCATCCGTTTGGATGGCCCAGAAAGTAGTTCCTTAATGCTGATCTTATTTTTTGAACTGGGGGATAATGCTGTTTGCCAGGTCCACCATGCTCTTCAGCCCTTCTTCCGGCAGGTTTCCTTTTTTAAACTCCGCCAAAATTTCGGGATATTTATTTTCCATTTCCAGCAGGAAATGTTCTTCAAATTCTTTTACTCTATTTACCGGCACCTCCTTTATAAGACCATTGGTTCCCAGGTAAATAATAGCTACCTGTTTTTCAACGGAATATGGAGAGTACTGCGGCTGCTTCAGGATTTCTACGTTCCGCGCACCTTTGTCAATTACATTTTTGGTAGCAGCATCCAGGTCGCCACCGAATTTTGAGAAGGCTTCCAGCTCGCGGTACAATGCCTGATCCAGCTTAAGGGTACCGGCTACTTTTTTCATGGATTTGATCTGTGCGTTACCACCCACACGGCTTACCGAAATACCCACGTTGATAGCCGGACGGATGCCGGAGAGGAACAGGGATGATTCGAGGAAGATCTGGCCATCGGTGATGGAGATCACGTTTGTGGGGATATAGGCCGATACGTCACCCGCCTGTGTTTCGATGATCGGGAGTGCTGTTAAAGAACCACCGCCCTTTACCAGGTGCTTGATGGAGTCCGGCAGATCGTTCATGTTCTTTACGATCTCATCATTATTGATCACTTTCGCAGCTCTTTCCAGCAGGCGGCTGTGCAGGTAAAATACGTCACCAGGGTAAGCTTCACGGCCAGGAGGGCGGCGCAGCAGCAGGGATACTTCGCGGTAAGCTACGGCCTGCTTGGACAGATCATCATAAATGATCAGCGCCGGGCGACCAGTGTCACGGAAGTATTCGCCAATGGCGGCACCTGCAAACGGAGCGTAGAACTGCAGCGGAGCCGGGTCAGAAGCAGAAGCGGCCACGATAGTGGTATATTCCATGGCGCCGTTATCTTCCAGTGTTTTCATAACACCAGCAATAGTGGATGCTTTTTGCCCGATGGCTACATAAATACAATATACAGGTTTGCCTGCTTTGAAAAATTCTTTCTGGTTGATGATGGTGTCAATGGCAATCGCGGTTTTGCCGGTCTGGCGGTCGCCGATGATCAACTCCCGCTGGCCACGGCCAATGGGAATCATGGCATCAATGGCTTTAATACCGGTTTGCAGCGGTTCCTTTACCGGCTCCCGGAAAATAACCCCCGGGGCTTTCCGCTCCAGCGGCATTTCATAAAGCTCTCCGGAAAGAGGGCCCTTACCATCGATCGGCTGTCCCAGTGTGTTTACCACACGGCCGGTCATGCCCTCACCTACTTTAATAGAGGCGATCTGATTGGTGCGGCGCACTTTGGATCCTTCCTTAATATCCTTGCCTTCACCCATCAATACCACACCCACATTGTCTTCTTCCAGGTTAAGGGCAATGGCGCGTACACCGTCTTCAAACTCAACAAGTTCACCATACCTTACATTTCCAAGGCCATAAACACGGGCAATACCATCACCCACCTGTAGTACGGTGCCAATTTCCTCTAAATCTGCCTGGGCATTAAAGTTGCTCAGCTGCTCCCGAAGGATGGCACTTATTTCGTCTGGTTTTATTTCCGGCATAAATACTGATATTTAATACGATTGTTGTATACAAACGCGGCCTAACGCCCGTTTTCAGGCTGCAAAAGTAGTGTATTACCACATTCCTAACAAAAAATAAGGAGGCGAAAATTTTCGCCCGGGCACGATGATTCCGGGAGCCGGGGGCATCTTATCGCTTTCTGGCTATGAGAAAACCGGGTTTTATACTGGTCAGGGGATAAAAAAGTGAATCGATCTGCTATAAAAGACCGTTCTTTCAAAAAGGCTGCAGGAAATGTAAAGTAATAAATATTCCCGCAAACAGCTGCCGTGGCTAACAAAGAGCTTTCTCAAATTAAAGCTTAAAGACAATTATCAATCTTTTTTGCCAGTTTATGGTCTTTTTCAGTGACCACATCTCCGGCATCATGGGTCGAAAGCCAGACTTCCACCACATTATACGTGTTGGTCCAGCTTGGATGATGATCCATTTTTTCGGCGGCCATCGCCACGCGGGTCATAAAGCCAAAGGCCTCACTAAAGTCCTTAAAGGAGAACTTCCGGTAGAGTTTGTTGTCGTTTTCTGTCCACATAACAAATGTTTTAAAAGATCAGATAATCCTTGTTCTTTATTTTTTCGTTGGTGAGCTCAGTAATCAACTGCACCCCGGGGATCTCCCGCAACCAGGCTTTTACCTGTTCCAGGTACTCATCGGTTACGGTGTCGTTCTTCATCAGCCACAGAAAATCGAGGTGTTTAAATTCCGGCAGCAAAAACTCCCCATCATATAGGTTATTATATAAATAATGACATAACGAGCTATTAGGATCGCGGTATTCATATACCGAAAAAAAGTAGAGCCGCCGTTTCCGCTTGAGTTTTATCTCAATATCATGGTTGATCCGGAAATCCAGCTCCAGTAAATTGTTCAGGTTCCAGCAAAACTTATAATCCTTTACCGTTGTTACGATCCCCAGGAGTTTTGTGTCTTCAAAAAACTCTTCGGTGATCTGCTCGGTATTTAAAGATAATTTTACGGTGGCCATGAATGATCGGTTTTTCCGGTAAGAGCACAACAAAGTAGTCTCTTGCCGAAATGACGCCGTAAAGGTAGCAAATAATGCGCCGGCTGCATGTTCGTTTACGAAAACTCCTGTATAAAGCCGGAGAGCGGCACTTCCTGGGGCAGGCCAAATTTCTTGCGCAGCCGGTACCGGGCTATTTCCACTCCTTTTAACGTAATATTCAGCAGCTGTGCAATTTCTTTTGAGGAAAGGTTCATTTTTACATAGGCGCAGATCTTCATATCGCTGGGCGTCAGCAACGGATAGGCCGCTTTTATCTTATGAAGAAAGTTATTGTGTACCTGGTCAAAATGAATGGAAAACTGGTTCCAGTCGCTTTCTTTTTTTTCTTCTTCCATGATCAGCTTCAGCAGCTTGTTAAAGCCTTTTTTTTCTTCATGGTTACTGATCTTCTTGATGCCGTCAGAAACCTCCTCTTTTATCTTGCCCAGCAACCGGCCTCTTTTATATAAGTGCATGGTAGTGGTGGCCAGCTCTTTGTTCTTATACATCACTTCGGTCTCCAGCCGCTCTTTCTGAAGCTGTATGATCTGCTTATCGCTGCGGTCCCGCTCCAGCTCATGAATATACCGGAGCTGCTCCTGCTCATACTCATACACCTGCTGCTGTTTCCGGAGGCGGCGCTGGTAGATCTTATGCACCAGGAAAAACAGTAGTAACAGCAGTAACAGGTAGCTGCTATAGGCCAGCCAGGTCTGGTACCAGCGCGGAAGTATTTCAAAGGTATACGCCACCGGTGCGCTGATGCGGCCCCTGTGGTCCATTGCTCTTACCTCAAAGGTGTAGCGCCCGTATGGCAGATTGGTATAATCCTTATCTGTTTTTGACGACCAGAGAGAGGCGGTTTCATCAAACCCCTTTAGCTGGTAGCTGTACTGGGTCTTATCGGCATAGGCATAATCATCCGCAGCAAATTCAAAATGAACAGAGCGGTAGCGGGGGAGCAGTTTTAAAAACTGCTCTGTATCCTGCCGGGCAGCCGGTCTTCCTTTTAACATAAAATAGCCATTAAAAAGAACCGAATCATTTTGTCCGATCGTTTGTACTTTGCTGAGCAGAACAGCTATACCGGGTTGTTCCCGCAGGTATTGTTCATAATTAAGGTGCAGGATCCCTTTATAAGAGTTAATAAAAATATTCCTGTCGTTAAACGGGTATATATTCTCAAAACCGGCAATCAGTTGCCCATCCAGCTCTGAAAAATAGTGCACCTTGTTGTGCACTGCCACACCCATTCTTTTTTCGGTAGCAAACCAGATCCTGCCGGCAGCATCCTGGGTCATAAATTTTATGGAAAGTGATCCAAAAACAGGCTGATACCGGGCTGATCGCCGGAACCGGTTACCGGAATCATCCCATTCATAAATTCCCTGCTCCGTGGCAAAAACAATATTCCCGTCTATTTTAAAAACAAAGTTATTATTGTTGCTGGGCAGCCCTTCACGTGTGGTTAGCTGATCCACTGCCATTTCCCGCTCATAACCGGCATCCATCCGGATGCGGTAGATACCCCGGTACGGATGTGAAGCCCAGATCGTATGATGCAGGGAATCCGTTTCAATAAACCGGAGCGATTGTTTAAGAGTGGTCTTAAAGGAAAGATCACGACGAAGCCCCCCATTTTTCGGTATAAACAGCTCTATGCCGGCATAGGTGCCCGCAACCACTTTTTGCTGTCCCGGTATCGTACGGTAAAGCCAGGTACCCCCGATCCCATTGTTCAGCAATTGCGCCCGGCCGTTTTTTACCATAAAAGCCCCGTCATTCATACCAATCAATACCTGGTTTGCCGGCGTACTGATGCTCCATACCTGCCCGGCCGTAGGGCCGAGTCTTTGAAACTCATTTTGTGAAAAGCTTTGATCGGCCAACTCCGGAACGGAAAGCTTTGTGAAATAGGCCCCATCAGAAGTTCCGATATATAAATTGCCTTCATGCACGGCAGCGGTATAGGCCGCAACGGGAACTTTTGCATCAGGACTGATCAACTGGAGCGGGGCATCATAATTGATCAGGTCAATCCCCTCATCCAGCCCCACCCAAAGCGCCGATCGCCGGTCCTTAAACAGCGCTAGCACATTATTGTTCTGAAGGCCGTTGTTAACTGAAAAATGGCGCAACAGGGCCCCGGACCGGTCCAGGAAAAAAACGCCCCCCGAAACCGTACCCACGGCATACGATGCTTCATCTATTTTACAGGCGGTATATATCTGGGCTTTTTTAACCAGCGGGTTCACCGGCAGGGGTGTCAGCCGGTTATCCCGGAGCAAAAAAATACCCTCGCGTAGTGTAACCACCAGCAGTGAATCCCGGCCAAATGTCAGCATGGAGGTAATGACCGATTTTTTCAGATCATTCCCGTTGAGCGGCTGCCATTGCTGATCCCTGAACACTACCAGCCCGTTCTCATCGTTTTTCGCATACAGCAATCCGTGGCCGGCCTCCAGGAAATCCCACCTGGACTGATGGGGGGTGGAAAAAACGGTTACCTTGTTGTTTCTGAGATCCAGCCGGTATATTTTATTATATGTTCTGAAAAAAATGCAGTTCTCAAACAATACGATCTTCCATATATCTCCAAATAAGCGGTCTTCCGGCCTGATCTGCTCAACTAATGAATGATATACCAGATTGCCGGCCTGATCCGGAAAGAAATAACCAAACTCCCCCTGCCCTCCTATATATATTTTATCATCAGCGGCAATCAATAAGGACCTGACAATGGTTTTATTAGGAAGCTTATATAGTTTCCATTCCTTGCCATTGTAGGACAGCAGCCCCGAGTTATTGGCAAAATAAAGGGTTCCGAAACGGTCCTGTGCTGCCTGCCAGGTTTGTGCACCCGCGCCTATTGATTTATGAGAAAAATTGACGGTATTGGGCAACCCGATAATGTTTTGAGCAGCCACAAGCAAGGGAAAAAGTACAAAAAAGCAAGCTGATAATTTTTTCAAAAGTTCAAGGTCTTGTTTTTAATCGTTAAAGATCGTTCTTTTTCTACAACTGCTTTTGTGGGGATTTAAACAATTGATAATCAATAATGTTTTTTCCGTATGTAGTGTAGATGTAGGGCCAGCGGATTTTATAAACAGCCCTTTCTATTGCATTTTTGTAAGCGCATTATTATTGCCTGCGGGGAGCTTTTGCCAGCAATTGAAAACAAAACGCGTACGCTTCATGTATGTTTCAGAAAATGATTGCCTGCTCTTCCGGGTTTAAAAAGTTGGCCATTTATTAATATTTAAATGTTATGAGTAAATTTTCAGGGTTTCTTTTGGGACTTGTTCTGTTTTGTAACCTGGCGGCGGCGCAGGCGGGAAAAATTACCGGCAAAGTGGTAAATGAAACGGAGGAGCCGCTGGCCGGAGCCACCGTAATGGTAGTGGAAACAGGAATGAGTACACAAACAGATGAAAAAGGGATCTTTTCAGTTGTGGCCAATGCCAGCCAGCAATTGCAGGTATCTTATATTGGTTATGAGACGCAACTGCACACCATCGGAGCAACGCAGGATATCCGGATCGTAATGCGCGTGGAAAATGACCGGAAACTGGAAACTGTGGTTGTTACGGCCCTTGGATTGAAACGGCAGAGCCGCTCGCTGGGCTACTCCACACAGGAGGTAAAGGGCAACACCCTGCAAACCGTTAAAGGCATTGATGTGGGGACCTCCCTCACCGGAAAAGTTTCGGGTCTTATGGTAAAGAACAGCGCGGAATTTCTATCGGAACCCGAACTAACGCTGCGTGGTGAAAAACCACTTTTAGTAATCGATGGGATCCCTTATGGCAACATGACATTAAGAGATGTTCCTGCCGATGATATCGAATCCATTAACTTTCTGAAGGGAGCTACCGCTTCCGCATTGTATGGAGAAAGGGGAGGAAGCGGGGCCATAATGATCACCACCAAAAGAGGCGGCGGCCAGAAAGGGCTGGCAGTAACATTAAACAGCAGCACCCTGTTTGAAGCAGGCTACCTGGCTATACCGGAAATGCAAAGCAGGTACGGCCGGGTGGTAAATACCGCAACCAACGCCTATGTCCGGTCTGCAGACGGCTCCTGGGGGCCGCCACTCGATGGCCGGGAAGTGACCCAGTGGGACCCTGTCAGCAAAACCATGAAGCCCATGCCCTTTTTGCCAACCGGTAAAGACAACTTTAAAAATTTCCAGCAACAGGGCTATATCTTAAATAATAACCTGAGCATCGTCCAAACCGGGGACCTGGGTAGCCTGAGGGCCTCCGCATCCTGGATGGAAAACAAAGGCACTTATCCCAATGCCCGTTTTGATAAGATCACTTACAGTGTTGGCGGTGATATAAAGATCAACCGGTTCTCCCTTTCAACAACCCTTTCCTATAATAACCACGCTTCACCCAATATCGGGTTTAACGGATATACGGGGTATGACCCGATGTACAGTATGCTGGTATGGGGATCTCCGGACTGGGATATCAGGGATTATAAGGATTACTGGCTGGTGCCGAATGAAGTGCAGAACAGCAGCTATACCGCGGGAAATAACAACCCCTACTTCGACCGCTATGAGCGGCTTCACCCTTATAAAAAAGACATTTTCAATGGTCAGCTTACATTGAACTACGAATTTACCGACTGGCTCAAAGCAATGGTAAGAACGGGATATGATACTTATAGCAATAAGCAGGAAGTACGGGTATCCAAAGGTTCTTTCCAGGGAGGGGGCAGCAGTAAGGTACTGGCCGGCGGTACCGAGATCTGGGGCGAGTCGCAGAAAGGTTCCTACAATATTGGTATCGGCCGTGGATTCAGCACCAACACGGACGCTATGCTGATGGCGCAAAAAAAATGGAGCGATTTTTCCTTTGACGGGTTTCTTGGAACTTCCGTTTTTTACAAACAGGACGAAGGAATGGAAGCCCGTACCCAAAGCGGCCTGTCCATTCCCGCCTACTATTCGTTAAAAGCATCTGTTGGTCCAGCCAGCGTGGCCTCCCTTATTTCGAAAAAGCAGGTCAACAGCATTTACGGAAAGCTGGGTGCCGGCTGGCGCAACCTGGCCTTTATTGAAGGAACATTCCGGAACGACTGGGCATCTACCCTTTCCAAAGATACCCGCTCCTTCTTTTATCCCAGCGTGGCCGGAAGTTTTATACCCAGTGAACTGCTTCCCCGCAATAACTGGCTCTCTTACTGGAAGTTAAGAGGATCCTGGACGGCCTACCGCATACCGGCCGACATCTATGATATCAATAATGTATATACCATTGCCACCAATCAATGGGGATCTCTGAGCTCTGCAGCCTTTCCTACCAGCATCCGCCCCTCCAACATCTTCTCCGAAGGGTCTGCCACAACCGAATTGGGTACCGACCTCAGTTTCCTGCGCAACCGCATTCACCTTGATGTGGCCCTGTACCGCAAGCGGGGTTTTGATTATATTGTAAAGGCGCCCATCAGCCCAACCACCGGCTACCAGTACGTTTACACCAACAGCGGGGAAGAACGGACCCGCAAAGGTGTTGAGATCAGCCTGAATGCCACTCCGGTAAAAACAGCCGATTTTTCGTGGAACCTGGGGCTGAACTGGTCGAAATATGCAACCTATTTTACAAAGATCGATACCCAGTACTCTGTAAATAACCGGTCCTGGGCAGACGTGGGCAAACGGGCAGACTATTACCTTATTAATGCCTATCAAACAGACCATGCCGGCAATATGGTATTCAATAACGGCGTGCCCACCTATCAGCCCATTTCCTCTATAGCAGGTTATGCTGATCCCGACTGGATCTGGGGATTTAATACCAGCGTTAACTATAAAAGCCTTTCCTTTGCCGTTTCACTGGATGGAAGAGTTGGCGGCCTGGCACAGTCCGTTACCGAAATGTATATGTGGCGCTCCGGCAACCACCCCCTATCCTTAACAGAAGAGCGTTACCTGGATGCAACCAAGCCGGGCACCAAGAACTACCTGGGGCAGGGCGTAAAAGTGATTTCCGGCAGCATTACCTACGATGCTAATAATAATGTAGTAAGCGATACCCGCGAGTTTGCGCCGAACGATGTTTATACCACCTACAAATCGTACCTGGAAGGGCTTCATAAAGGAACCGCCTGGGGTGGTGCACCTTCTGCAGCCGACCTTTACAGCACTACCTTTTTAAAACTGAGAGAGGTGTCGCTTACTTACCGCCTCCCGGTTGCCTGGACGCAAAAGATCCATTCAAAGGGAGTTTCGGTTGCGGCCATCGGACAGAACCTGGTGTACTGGGCCAAACAATTTAAGTACTCTGATATCGACGGCGGAACAGAAAATTTTACAGATCCGTCTATGCGCTACATCGGGTTGAACATTAAACTTGATTTTTAAATCTTTTTTGATCCTTCTTCATAAAGAATAGATATGAAACAAATACTAAAAAAGACAGGGCTGTTCTGTTTATCCGGCATCCTCCTGCTAAGCTCCTGCAGCAAGTTTGGTGAGATCAATACCAACCCCGATGCAACGGAAAAAGTGAATGCCACCCTGCTGGCCACCAATATTATTTTACAAAACCTGAAATTCCAGGGGCGTGATGCCAAGGCCTATCTTTCTGATAACGGGCTGGCAAAATACATTGCTTATGGCAATGAAACCATTCTTGCCTCCCAGTACAACTACCTGGGTGCAGCGGACTTTGGTCCCATGCTCCTGGTTACAAACGCGGCCAGCATGGTAAATTATGCCGCGGGAAGTGTAATGGAAGATTCCTATAAAGGTCTTGCAAAGTTTTCCCGGGCTTATATGTTTTACAACCTCACTATGCAGGTGGGCGATATTCCTTATAGTGCCACAGGACAGGGAGGCTCGGGGAATATCCGGGTAACCTACGATACACAGGAAGCAGTATTGCTCGGGATCCTGGACGAGCTCAAAGAGGCCGACCAGCATTTTGCCCGGGGGGTTAAGTTCGATGGGGACCCCAGTCCCTATGCCGGCGACCCGGATAAATGGCGCCGCGCTGTTAACGCCTTTTCATTGAAAGTACTGCTATCCCTTAGTCCGAAAGCCGGTACGGCATCGCTTGATATCAAAAACCGTTTTGCCGCCATTGCCAACAGCGGTGCGCTACTGCAAAACAATACCGGTTTCCTCGGGCTTAATTACTCCACCACCAATGTACATCCGCTATCCGGGACCAACGATCTTTTTACCAGCCGTACCATCATCAGCTCCCTGGTCATCAACCAGCTGAAGCAACTGAACGACCGCCGGCTCTATTATTTTGCTGATCCGGCAAAGGCCCAGATCACCAATGGGGTTCCCGAATCGGACCCGGCAGCCTATGTGGGAGCCGATGTATCTGCCGATTATAACGATATTACGGCCAACCTCATTGCCAATAAATATGCGTTGATCAATTCCCGCTATCTCAAAGAAGCAGTGGGTGATCCCCGGATACTGATCTCCTATGCAGAGCAACAGCTGGTACTGGCCGAAGCCCGCATACTGGGCTGGATTACCACCGGCACTGCTAAAGAGTACTATGAATCCGGTGTAAAAGCCGCCCTGGCAACAATGCTGAACGCAAAAGCCTCCTATGCACACGGTATGCCCGTTACACAAGCATATATTGACGGGTATTTTACCGGTGAGGCCGCGTTTAAATCCAACCCCGATGATCAGCTGCAACAGATTTGGGCGCAGCGTTACCTGCTCAATTTTATGCAGGATCCGCGAACAGCCTTCTTCGAATACCGCAGAACAAAATTCCCGGCGTTTCCCATAAACCCCGCTACCTCTTTAAATGAAAATAACAAAAATGCCATCCCGGTACGCTGGTTATATCCTTCGTCTGAGGTCAGTTACAATAAGGCCAACCTGATTGAGGCACTGAACCGCCAGTACAGTGGCGTAGATGAAATCAATAAAGTAATGTGGCTTCTAAAATAAACAGGCAATAAAAAAAGGCTGTATCAAAAGTCGCTGTTTTGTCATGCCGTCCCGATGGCGATCGCATGCGCGTCAGGTTAATTTTTGCTCCGGGAGCTGCAGCGCAGCGCTGATCCTGTTAGTAAACGACAATACGGGTAATAAAGGTGCAGCGCACCGGTAATCATTGCGGTTTGTACAAGCCGTGCACAGGAAATTACCGCCGCGCTGCGGCTACGGGAGGTTTTGGAGGTTCATCGTTATAAGGGTCAACGGCGCGCTGCGCCTGTTTGCCATTAAAAGATGCGATCTTTTTGGCGGCATGGCAATAGCCGTTGATGGCGCTATTTCCCGATCTTCGTGCGAAATGATCAAAATGCCTGTGGCTTTTTCATGGGCGCTTTTAAAACCAGGATTTATGAACAGGTATTTTTTGCTTATTTTCTTATTGGCCGTTTCAGTTGCCAATGCCCAGCCGTCTGAAAAAAAATTGAAAAAGCATATCCATTACCTGGCAGCAGATAATATGAAAGGGCGCCAAACGGGAAGTAAGGAAGTTGAAACAGCTGCAACCTATATTGAACGGTATTTTAAAAAATACGGTCTCACGCCAAAGGGTACAGACGGATACCGCCAGCCCTTTGAAGCAAGGGTTAGGAGAGTGGTGGTCGCGGACAGCATCCGGAAAGCCGCTAATATCATCGGGTTTTTAGATAACGGTGCTGCGTATACCATTGTGGTGGGGGCGCATTACGACCATATCGGGTATGGAGACCTGGGCAATAGTAAAGACTCGCTGAATATTGGCAAAATACATAATGGCGCAGACGATAATGCATCAGGGGTAGCCGGGCTCCTGGAACTTGCCAAACACTATGCTAAAAACAAGATCAAAGAACGGTTCAACCTCCTTTTCATTGCCTTTGGAGCCGAAGAACTGGGGCTGCTGGGTTCAAAATATTTTACAGAGCATCCTACGGTTGCTTTAAATACCATTCAATGGATGCTGAATATGGATATGATCGGGAGATATAACCCAGGCAATGGAGTGGCGGTAATAGGATACGGCACCAGCTCCTGTTTCCCTGAAATTTTTAAAGGAATTACCTCCGATATAAAATTCTATACCGGCAGGGATGGGAACGGCGGTTCGGACCAGACCTCATTTTACAAAAAGAATATCCCCGTGCTGTTTTTTCATACAGGGGGTCACCCCGACTATCACAAAACAGGGGATGATGCAAGTAAAATAGACTTTAAAGCCCTCAAATCTATTTTGGAATTAGAGATCCGGGTTATTGACCGGTCTATGAATGTGCCGAAGATGGATTTTATCTGGACGAATTAAACACCATGAGTTTTTAAACAGAACCGGTGTGAGTTCCGGTTTTTTCACCATTTGGACTTTTTACCGCAAGGGACGCGAGGGACACGCGAAGTACGCTAAGATTTTTATTCCCCCTTCGCGCCCTTTGCGGATTCTTTGCGTTCATTGCGGTTAAGTTCTCACCTGCAAGGGGCGATAATTGTTGGAAAGCCATCGCAAGAGTAGGGAGACCTGCGCGAGATGGGTTTTATTTAACCTTTAATTTCTGCATAATACTTTGATGTTTTTGCAGAAATACTGGAGTGATAATAAAATCATTAATAAGGGGCGGGGGATTCCATTTTGCGCTCATTTGGATACTAATAGGATTAACATTAACAGCATCTTCCGCAAAAAAAGCCTCCTGGTCGTAAGGCACCCCAACAGTAGCACATATTTTTTTCACAATAGCTTCTCTGCTCGGGCCGTTAAAGCTAATTGTATTAAGATCCCGCATGAGGCTGGTTTGCTCGGGCCGGTATAAATTTTCTCTATAATATGCACCATTAAAAGCACTTATCTTTCCGTTATAAACAGGGTACTTAAAAAAGTGTTTCCATTTAACGGTATTGAGATCGTTTTTATCATCAATATTTGCCATATATGGCAAGCGAGACAATGGGTAGTTATTTGCAACAGCTTCTTCAATATACTCATCTCCCAGAGCCGCAAAGCTATGACCGATTTCATGTACCGCAACGTATTTGGAATATTTGTTGGTGGATGCCACGGCAACACTACCTCCCGAGCCCCCGTATTGATCCTCATTTACCACTAAAAGCACAATGTGCTCCTTGTTTGCCGGTACCGCTTTACGAGCGTAAACCATACAGGAATCGTAACTGCCGGTTACTAAAAGCCGGTCGGTTGGACCGTAAAAATAGGACCCAAAAGTTGTTCGTCCCGGCACCATATTTCCCTGGGCCGCCCCCCGGTTGGCGGAGACTGCATATACAATATAAACATTAAAATATTTACGATATTGCTTAAACGGGGCTACAGTAAAAAGGTATTCTACCAGCTCTTTTGCTTTACTATCAAAATATCCATCCTTTTTTAAATCCTCAGTCACAAAGCCATCGCCCAATATCACAAGGTTTACTGCATTTTCTCCAACATAGGACAATCTATTTACATCCCCGTTTAGATGAAAGTCAAGAATCTCCGTTTTAAAACTCACCTGTTCGCCATAAACCGTTCCTGTGCTGTTAGTGGCATAGGCCCGCACATAGTAAACTGTATTTTCCGTTAATCCTGTTACACCGATATTAAAGACACCCATGCCGTTACCTGCAACCGTTTTCTTGTTGTTACCAATGGTTGGGTTGGGGCTGGTGCTATAACATACCCCGCGCTCAGTATATGCGGGCGTTCCCGCATTCGTAATATTTCCCCCAAAGGTTGCCGTTCTGAAGCTGATATTGCTTACGGCTTCAGTAGTAAGCACAGGCGGTACAAAAGGATTGGTCTTAAAACTTACCTGTTCGCCATACACCGTTCCGGCACTGTTAACGGCGTAGGCCCGCACATAATAGATTTTGTTTTCCGTTAACCCGGTTACAATGACACTGAAGTTTCCCGTTCCGGAACCGGCAACAATATCCTTATTATCGGCGGTTGTAGGATTTTCGGCGGTACCATAGCACACTCCCCGTTCAGTGTATGCAGGCACCCCGGCATTGGCAATATTACCGCCCACAGTTGCTGAGCTGGTGGTAATATCTGCTGCGGCATTCGTGACAAGCGAGGGCAAAACGAATGCATTGGTTTTAAAACTCACCTGTTCTCCATAAACCGTTCCGTCACTGTTAACCGCATAGGCCCGCACATAATAGGTTGTGTTCTCCGTTAATCCTGTTACAATGACACTGAAGTTTCCTGTTCCGGAACCGACAACAACATGCTTATTATTAGCTGTTGTAGGCTTTTCGGTGGTAGCATAGCATATGCCACGTTCGGTGTATGCCGGCGTTCCGGCATCTGTAATGTTTCCGCCAAGGGTAGCTGTTGTGATCGAAACATTAACTACATTCGTTGTAAGAACCGGAAGAATTTTTATGATCTTCCTGTCATCGGTCTTTTTACAGGAAATGAACAAAGAAAGAATCATCAGCCCCAAAAAAAAATTGGTTTTCATTTTAATTGTTTTGATTGAATGAATGCGCACAAACAGGGAGACCTGTGCGGGAGAGATCGTTGATGTATTTTGTTCATAATTTCTATTAACCTTCGCTATGGTTCGTATCCTTCACAAGACTTTTGATTACAATGCATGAGGAAACGTACCGGAGCGGGAATATTTCTTTCCGTCCTTATTGTATCTTATAGCAAACAAGGACTTTTCTGTCATTTTGTAATTGGAGACAAAACAAACAACGGCGGAAACAGTGATTATATCTAATGGTCAAGAAGTTTGAATGGAATTTCAAATTTCATTTCAGGTCTAAAAATTCCTCCAAAGAATGATTGGGTTTTAACGCTTTTATCAAACAAATTTCCGCTTGTAAATAGCAGCTCTATATTCAAAACAGAACCTTCGGTTTTACGAAACATTTCAGTAGTGAATTTTTGGGGTATACTTGTAAAAATTCCGAATGCTGTTATTAAAGATTGATTTTGATTTAAGCCTTTGTCAAACGGCATATTATATTTCCCGAAAACGTGAGCGCCTAAATTTCGTTTCTTATTCATAATATAAAAGTCCGCAAATGGACTAAGTGTGAAAGTTTGATTTTTAAAATCATTTTCATCAAACGCATTTAATCGTGTTGTGATTTTTTTTGTTGAATCGGCAGCATTTTCATAAGTCTCAAATTCAACCGCTTTTAAATTCTCATTGTCTATTTTATTCGCCAATGAAAAAGCTGCTCCAATTTTTAAGTAGCTGTTTCCTGTGCTCCTCTTTTTAAATTTAGGATTTATATAATGGTGTATATTGTAACTTAACTCTCCAGAAAATCCGCCCTGCGCTCCTTTCAGCAATGTATCATTTTGTGATGGAGAATAAATATTGTATGACTTGAAAATACCATCTGCTTTGAAGCTAATCCAAGTAACACATTTTGCATTCCATTCTATTTTACTATATAATGAATCATAAGCATTGCTTTTGTTTAAATTGTAATTACCGTAGCTATCTAAAATACAATTAATGCAACTATCTGCATAAAAATGATATATATTCTTACCAAGCACTTTATCCAATTGCAATGAGAATATGCCTTTAAAGTTTGCTCTATTCCAATTAGAAAAATCTACCGGTTGGTCTAATTTTGCTGTTGCACCTATTTGAAGAGAAAGACTGTTTGCTGAATTTAAAGTTTGAACAAAACTTTGAATAGTAGGGTTAAACAAATTTAGAGCTACTTTTGATTGTTTTAGTTTACCGCTTTCCCCTCCCATCAAATAAGAGGCATCTCTTATCACTAAAGCATCAAAATCATCGGAAGGTATCATTTTATGATTACACTCAATTTCAAAATCAATATGACTTAATTTAGGTTTTGGGATTATGATAGTGTTTAGGTAGTCAGTATAGATTTCTGTAATTTTTTCAGCAACAATTGGATTACGACTACTATCTATATTTAACATTTGATTTGGCTTAGATACAATGATTAACTGATACATTATCCAACGGGATAAATTAATCGGATTTATTCTATTGCATTGTTCTTGGTAAAATGAGATATTATCATTATCTCTTCTGCATACGATTAAATACTCATGCCCATCAGATGATTTTTCACTTGTATAACCAATATGATATTCTTGGTTTTTTATTTTTGTAATAAGCGCATGCAAGCGTATATCACTTGCATCTAATGCTCTTCTCAAATTATTAAACAATGCTGAATCTATTGAAATGGATTTGAAAAATTGTTTTATGTACCTACAGGCAGAATCTTTGTCAGTTATTCTAATGCCGGAGCCATTAAATGTTTGCCCCAAACCTCCAACAGAAATCATCAGCAATCCAATTGCAAAAAGCAGTTTTGTTTTCATTGCTATCTATTTTTTTGAAATTTTATTGCCAATCCAGGCTACTACATCGTCAGAAATCCTGACCCCCCAATTTCCTCTGCGGGTATCCCGGCCATGATGTATTGCCACAACTTTGAAAACGCCATCTGCTTCATACCACAATGGCGCACCACTATCTCCACTTACCGTACATAATTTTGGATATGCTACCGCAGTTTTATCTATACGACCTCCTCCTCCTTTTTCATCATTGAAAATTAGCGACCTGGCGCTGCAGGTTTTATCCACAAGCGTTTCCGGCACATCACAGGGAAAGCCTGTCACGTGCACATCCACATCCCTTCCGATTAGAGTTTTAAAATCACTTATTTCAAAAGCTGAGTGTTCTAAGCCTCTAATCTTATCTTTACCTTGTTTTGTTAATACCAGTATCGCTATGTCCTTATACTTTTTTGCGAAAAGCGATCGTGGGTAGTGATAAATTCTAAAATCCTTACGGCTAAAAGAACTATCCGCTTTTCCCCGTCCCAGAAAGACGATTCTATAAATAAAGAGGCTTTTAAGCAAACAATGATTAGCTGTTATTAAAACGGAATCATTAATAAATGAGGCTGTTCCAACCCCTTTACAAATCCCCAAATTGTACCATCGAGATACCTGTATCTTACAAATCGCATTATTGGGCCTTTTCTTTAAATCTTCTCCTATAATGTTTATCCTTTTATCTTTCAGAGCATCAGGCATGCAGACGCATTTCTGTCCGCTGACTGTCGCAGCAAACAATAACAAGGTTCCTGTAAACAAAATTTCGGCTCTCATAATTTTAATTTTTAAAGGTTGCTTCCTTACTCAAAATCCCCCCTTTGCCATCCGGGTATTATATAAACACCTTATATATCATCAGCTCTGCGCTGTTTTTACACTCCAGCTTCCGCATCAGGTTTTTGCGATGGGTCTTTACCGTGTCCAGCGCTATGTTGAGCTCTACCGCTACCTGCTTATTGGACGGGGACGTATGAGCAGGCGCAGGATCTCTTTTTCCCGTACAGACAGCGTATCAAACAAGGGCTGCCGGATGCGGATCATTTTTTTTGCCAGGTCGATCTTGCTCCGGTCGTTTACCAGGAGGGTGGCAATATCTTCCACACGGATATCGATGGTCACTCTTAAAATATCGTTACTGCTCAGGCGCTCTATTTTCCACCGGGGTTCCATTTGTAAGGTTTTGGTTTTATCTGGTTGATATGGCCAACGTTTCCCGCAGATCACCCAGATTTACGCAGGAATACAGGTTTTATACTTCGTCTTTGCTCTGTATCGTCTTTGCTCAGCAGGAACTGTATCCGAATTTTCAAACAATCTCATAAGCAGTTAGTCCGGGTCATCATTCCTGTTCAAAAGTATTTTTTGCCGCGTCTACCTGCAATACCCCCTGGTGGGTATTTTGTGGGTATGCTTCCTTTTATACTCAATGCTAAGATACTATTGCGTGCTGCCGGGTTTGGAAGCCATTGAGCGAGGCCGGGCGTTTAACGGATGAAGTGCAGGATCCGGTGTGTAAAAAGCCCGTAGGGGAATGCAGAACATTAAATATCCAATGTAAAATGTAGAATTGCGTTCTATAAAAGCGGAAGTTTCCGTTCTTTAATGGAGCATTCCTTTTACCGCAAAGTGCGCGATGGGTCCGCAACGGCCGCAATGGTGGGCTCCTGCGGTTGAACATCCTGGCGAACCTCGCGAAATCCTGGCGTTCCTTGCGGTTAAAACCGGACTACAAAAGAATTTTGATACCCACAAAGGGTGATTTTTTGCCTCTGAGAAAAGGATTTTTGGTGCTTGCATTTTTCAATTGTAACTTCCTGTATAGATTAAAAGCCAAACCATGTACTGCGTATACCCCTTTGACTCCAATATACCAATGGCACCGTTGATCATTAAAAACAAGGGTTCTGCTCAATATGCTCTTAGGCCTGAGTGCTGCCGCCATAATTTTATGCTGAGCAAGGGATATATTTCGTCAGGCTGCTCTGTATAAAAGCTGAATCGATTGGCCATGAAAAGCACCCTGATTGATCCTGGCAGAACTATATGTATTTCCTTAAACCTTTAAAACAATTGTTATGAAGAAAATTTTTGCAGGCCTCACTTTTATTGTATTTTTCATACTGCTGTCCTGGCCTATGAAATCTTTGTGCCAGGCATCATTAACCATATTTTCAGGCCTTCCAAAGAATGAAGAAATAACGTTGAATTTTGGAAACCCTAAAATTACAACGCGCCTGTCAAAAAAATGGAAATACTATTATACATCCAAAGAACTGGAAAAAGCTTTGGACGGTTTTCATGCACATTTTAAATATAAAAATAAAGACACCGAACTGGACGCTACGCATGATCAGATCAAAGTAAGCGATTTGACCAAGCTATACAACTCTTTAAATATGGCAGATAAACCCAATTCGATCGGCCTGTTAAAAATGATATTCGGCAGAGTTAATAAAAAATTGGTCATATTTTACCAGCCCGTAGCTTTTACCCGTATCGGTGATAAAAGACGTAAATTTAGCATTGATGAACATCCAACGAACGCCTATTATTGGATTAATCCGGACAGCAATAAATTTGAGGAATTTTTAGATACCGCAAAAAGAGACTCAATAATTAGAAATTATACCAACTCTTCTGATATGTATATTATACATAATACAGATAGCACAAAGGATATTACTCAATTTGTTGGGGCTTATACTCCAAGCAGAACAAGGCTTGAAAAAGAAGAAGAAGATGTAAGCTACTGTCTTTTTACATTTAGCCATCTTACGCAAATGATGAAACGACTAAAAATTAAAAATGAAGGTGATCCGGCCATTACATTTTCAATTGTTGCATCGAATTACTTCTACTGGGGCGGAAAAAACAGGACGAAAGCCAAGAACCACAAACTACACGTTATAGCCCATTATAACCTTGATGGTAAAGGCAACAAACCTATAACCATCGGAGCTAAGAACTACGGGGCCGATTTTACGCAAATGCCTCCGGAAGGAGTAAAAACTATTAATTTAAATGCAGCAAAATAGTTACTTAAGGAATTAATTTATGCTCTCGTTTAACGCACTATTAGGCCTGATCAGCGAGTTAATTGCGTTGTTAGCAGGGCTGGTCTGCTACCGCCTGCTAAACAAACCGTTTAAATTGTTGCTCCTGTATGTGGCCATCACCTGCACGGTAGAGTTGCTGGGACTTTTTACAACAAGGGCAGGGATAAATATTTTTTGGACCTATAACTTATATTTAGTTGCCGACAACCTGCTGCAGTTGAAAATAATAAAAGGATTGGTCCCGAATAATTTTGTAAGGAAAACAAGCAATGGGTTTGCAGCCCTGTTTATGATCGTATGGGCGCTTAATACCGTATGGGCAAAGGGGGTAAACGGGTATTTAAAATTTGCCTTTATTGCGGATTTCCTGTTTTTGCTTATTGGATTTATTATCCTGCTGTACTTTTATGCAATGCAAGAGCGCGGACCCTTATACAGAGGAGCGGTTTTTTGGTTATGTGTGGGCTCCATTTTATTTTACGGATGCAGCTTTGTCTATTTTTCTGTGCGGGATTATTTACCGGTTTATCTGGATAGGGATCAAAACAGGATATTGCTGGTGTGCCTCAATTATATAACGGCAATCCGGTATCTTTTTATAGGTTATGCATTCTTCCTGTTTCGCAATAGTGATAAAAAACAACATTGGTCAAATGCAGGTTAGCGGCTTTTTTTCTGCCATTATTGCCATTACACTGGTGATATTTGTACTTGTAATAGGTATCGTAGCCGTTATCCTCCTTGCCCGCAGGCAAAAACTATCGCAACAGTTGAAGGAGGCGCAGCTGCAAACCCGTATTACCGATGTAAGCTTTGCCGCACTGAGCAGTCAGATGAACCCGCATTTTATTTTTAACTGTCTTAACAGTATCCGTTTATACACGGAGCAAAACAACGGCGAGGCGGCGGGCGAATACCTGGGTATGTTTGCCCGCCTCATACGCGTTACCCTGCACAATGCCCGCAGGGAAAAAGTAACCCTGAGCGAGGAGATCGATACCCTGGCGCTCTACCTTAAATTAGAAGCCATGCGATTTAAAGAAAAACTGGCCTATGAACTGCTGGTAGACGATCAGGTGGACAGCGAGTTTATAGAAATACCGCCCATGCTGGTGCAGCCCTATATTGAAAACGCCATCTGGCACGGGCTGATGCACCGGAAGGAGGGCGGCGCCATCAAAATCGGCTTTTTGCAGGTGGCAGACAATGCCGTATTGCAAATAACCGTTGAGGACAACGGCATCGGAAGGGAGCGATCTGCCGCAATAAAGACAGCGGCTGCCGGACAGCCGCATAAATCCTACGGCACACAAATAACCGGGGAGCGCATTGCACTGATCAACGAAAAATATGGTATGGGCGCCACAGTAACCACTACCGATTTATATGATACGAATAACCGGCCGGCCGGCACATTGGTAACTATTAAACTTCCGCTGAATGAACCCGCAACTGACCGCCCTATTGGTGGATGATGAAAAAGACAGCACCGATCTGCTGGCGCTGCAGCTGGGCCGGCATTGCCCGCAGCTGCAGATATTGGGCGCAGAGAACGACCCGGAGCAGGCATTGTCTGCCATTATTGCCTTACAGCCCCGGCTGCTTTTTTTGGACATTGAAATGCCGCGGCTGAACGGCTTCCAGCTATTGGAAAAGCTGGCCCCTTTTCGTCCCGCGGTTATTTTTGTGACGGCGTATAATCAATATGCCATCCGGGCCTTCCGGTACAATGCGCTGGACTACCTGGTAAAGCCGGTGCTGGCTACCGACCTGATGGCAGCAGTAGATAAAGCCGTTGCCGCAGGCGCGCCCTCTGATGCCCAGCTTGGCCTGGTACAGCGCCAGGTGCTGGGCGATGCCATTACCAAAATTGCCGTTTCTACCCAAACAGGCATTTCATTTATCAGCTTAAGCGAGATTGTATATGCCGAAGCCAGCAGTAATTACTCCGTATTTCTGCTGGAAAATGGCTCCCGCTTTATAGTGTCTAAAACGCTGAAAGAAGTACAGGACCTTTTAGAAGAAGCGCATTTTTTTCGTATTCATCGCCAATACATCATTAATCTTAACAAGATAAAACACTTTGACCGGGTGGATTTTATTATTACCCTTGATAACAATGTGCAGCTGCCGGTTGCCCGCGCGCAAAAAGAAAAGCTGCTGGCCCGCTTTGGCAAATTGTAGCGGATAAAGGAAATTACAATATCCCCTTCCGGAGGGGGACGGTCTGCGGACTAAAAGCATTTCTTCTATAAGGGTAGGAGTACGTCCACCCCCTTCAGCTGCCTGCTATCAACTTTTAGCTATAAGCCTTCAGCCCGAAGCAGAGAGATATGAACCCCCAAACTTCGCATTTACGTCAGGTCAAGAAAGACTATTTTGACATAAAATGCTCAGGCAACGGGCAGTTTTAGTTGTTTGGGTAGTTTGGCCAAGGCGCAGAGCGCCGATTGCATCTGTAACTTGAAGCAACACAACGGATATTCCCAGCCGCAGCGCGGCGGTAAGCTCATGCACGGAGCGTTATTGCCGGTGCGCTGCACCTCCATTTTCTCTTGTGTTCGTTGCTAAAGAGAGTAACGCTGCGCTGCAGCTTTCTTGTTAGCAAAATTAACTTGACGCTTATGCGAAACTTCGGGGGAGATTTGAGAGAACAGAGACTTAACCCCTGCACAAACAGCTATATAAAAATACCTCTCATCAAGTATAAACAAGACACCACCGTCAAACTTTAAACGTGAAACGTAAAACTTTCTCCCTTCTGCCGGTATATCCATAAAATTAGCGATCCCCAACCGTTCCTGTTTATTGTATATTGGGTTTTTATTTGCCCGGAGAGCCGGGTTTAAAAACAACATACCATGCAACAACCCATTTCCCGCTATCACTTTACTGCCGACTGGGGCGGTTCCCGCAATGGCTTTGCCGAAATATCCGGATTGAATATTGAAATAGAACCCGTTCTTTTCCGCGAAGGTGCCAGCCCCGAAGATCAGATGCGTAAAATACCCGGTCTGCGCAGTTACTCCAACATCGTACTAAAAAGAAATATCCTCAAAGGCGATAATGATTTTTTTGACTGGATCAATACCAAACAAATGAACAATATCCAGCGAAGGGATATTACCATTTCGCTGTTGAATGAAAATCACGAGCCCATCGTTGTATGGCGGGCTAAAAATGCCTTCCCGGTAAAATACACAGGGCCCGTGCTTTATGCAGGAACGGGACAGCCGGCAATGGAAAGCCTGGAGCTTACCCACGAGGGGCTTACCGTTGTACAACTGTAAATCCCGGTCAGCGACCACCCCTGGATAACAACCGGCCCAACGCTACAAACAGGACCGACACCAGCAGAAAACCGCCGGCCAGCAAAGCACTGTTCAGCAAAGCACGCGGATAGCCCAGCGATACAACATCCACAAAAGGATAGGGATAAAAGCCCGAGCCTGCACCACGGACAAAGATGCAAACAGCATATACCGCGGGGTAGATGAGCCAGGCTCCGGCGTTTTTATAGCGCAGGCCGGACTTTGGTATTACCATCAGCCAATATAGTATAAATAGCAGCGGCACCCCTACATGAAGCAACTCATCCACCATCCATTGCCAGCCAGCCGGGTTCCACAAATGACGCAACACCAGGTTATAGACGAGTCCTACAATCGTTATATAAACAGTAATAGCTGTTGCCGATGCCGGCTTTAAAAAAAAGCGACCCAGCCGGCCCGATGGTTTCAGAAGCAGCACCGTGCAATAAACGGCAACCAGTACATTGGTAAGGATAGTGTAGTAGCTAAAAAAGCGCAGCAGCGTTTCTCCTATGGGGTTCTTTGTATGGAGCAACATGAGGTAAAGCTGGAGGATCACCGCAAACCAGGCAACGGCCGCTACCAGGACCACCAGCCACTTTCTTTTTATTGGATTATTCATAACAGCAGATGCATGAGCGTTTAGTTGTTGCGGATGTATTCCAGTGTTAACTGAAGATGATAATAGCTGGGCTTTATCAATCCCAGCCGGGGATTATTCAGATCGCTAATGACGAGCATGGTCAGCGAAACGGTTACAAAATAAATAACGGGAACCATATAATGGATCTTTTCTCTCACCCCATTCATAAACCCAACTAAAATCCCGATCAGCATCGATACAATAACCAGCAGGAAGATCACAAATGCAGGGGTTCTTTCATAATTGGAATAGGCAAAAAGGGACACCGTGTCCTGCAACTGGTCAAAATATTCTTCTATTTTATCAACCGGGCCATTATAACCCTGCTTTTTCAAGGCAGTGAGGTTTGCCCAGTACGTATCACTTTGCTTTTTTGCGTCATAAAAAAAACGGATATCGCCGGATTGCTCGTAAGCCAGCTGATCGTTTAAAAATACCTGGAGCATTTTTTTTGTATACAAGCGGAAGGAATCGGGCATATCCCGGCTGTAACGGTAAAGCGCATCTGCACTATTGGCTTCTTTATGCAAATAGGCATACCGCTCCCGGTGGGCATTTCCTGCCTGCAGGAACGTGAACGAAATGATCAGGCCAAATATACCAACGATGGAATTTTCAACGCCGGAGCTCTCCCAACGTGATCTTTTCCGGTAGTACGCCGCATACCAGATGCCTCCGGCAATGCTGAAGAATAATAAAACAATATAAAGACTGATCACCCATAGAGAGTCCAACATAACCTGACAGGATTTGATCGTTACAATAAAAACGAAAAGGTCTGAAGCCGGTACCGTCCTTCGCGGCTCCTCCCCTGTGATATGTATTTTCCGAATTTACAAAAATTCGCCGTATTCGTCAAACCGGATGAACCGGTATACATCGGGGCCGCTTACTCAGCCACATTGTAGTCTTTTACTGCAAAGTGCGAAGATACCGGCAGCCCGGCGGGCTCTGTAAATACTCCTTATCTGTTTAAATCCTTTCATTTGATAGAAGTCCTCACGCAGCACTTTTGCCGGCAGAAAGCTTTCTAAAAAAATAGCGGTCCGATGGTGCCGCCCTATAACGTTTTCGTAGATATTCAGCATCCGTATAGCCGCCTGCTCTATTTTTATATCAGCGATTCACAATAACGATTTTGTCTACTCTGCTACGCTTCAATATACCCTCTTGTCCTCCCCCTCTGTGGGAACCGGCCATTGGGCTAAAAGCAATCAACATCCATGGCACGCACCAAACGAGATCTTTATATACCAGGACAACAGCAACGTTGGCGGAAGTCCGGAGCTGCTGTTTGCAGCAGCAGACAAACACAACCGGAACACTTTAAACCGTTTAAAACTAAAAAACTAAAATAATCAGTACAATGAAAACCAGTTACACATTGCTTTTTCTTCTTTTTGTTCACACTGCTTTTTGCCAGAAGGCTGATAACACGCTTACAAAGGCAGAACAAAAACAGGGCTGGATCCTGCTTTTCGACGGCCAGACAACCAACGGATGGACCACAACACAGGGGAAACCCGTAGCAAAAGGATGGCAGGTTGGCGGCGGACTCCTGTCTACAAAAAGCGGTGGCGGCGGTGGAGATATTGTTACAGAAAATGAATACAGCAACTTCATACTGACCCTGGATTTTACTATTGAAAAAACCTGCAACAGCGGAGTTAAGTACTTTTATACGAAATACGCTACAGGCGGCAACCTGGGGTTTGAGTACCAGATCTTGGATGATGCCGAAGCAGAAGACAATAAAAAGGACAACCATCTTTGCGGATCGTTTTATGATGTAATGGCGCCCGATAATTCCAAAAAACAGGTAAACCCTCCCGGGCAATGGAATACCATCAAAATTGTATGTAAAGGCAAATCCGTAGAACACTGGCTAAACGGTAAACGCATTCTCAAATTTACCCGTGGCGATGAAAATTTTTTAAGCTCCGTTAGTAAAAGTAAATTTAGTAAAACCTTACCCGCTTTTGGATCCTTTGACAAAGGAAAGATCCTGCTGCAGGAACATGGAGGAACCGCTTCTTTTAAAAATATAAAACTTTTAATTTTAAAATAAATTTTTATGACCCGCAGAAGAGATTTTATTAAAAATATGAGCCTCGGGGCTGTAGGGATCAGCCTCAGTCCCTCCGTATTGGGAATGTCTGCCAAAAGCTACCGGAACATTATCGGCGCCAATGACCGCATTTCTGTAGCCTGTATTGGTATAAACGGAAGAGGAAACGGAATGGCAAAAGTTTTTGCCAATCAAAAGAACACTGAAGTATCCTGGCTTTGTGATGTAGACAACCGTACTTTTTCAAAAGCGATTAAGACCCTGGGCACAAGCAATCAGAAAACAACGCCCAAAACGGAAAAAGACTGTCGCAAACTACTTCAAAACAAGGATATTGATGCCATTTATATTGCCACCCCCGATCACTGGCATGCACCGTTAACCATCATGGGTTGCCAGGCAGGAAAACACGTGTATGTAGAAAAGCCATTGAGCCATAACCCTCATGAAGGAGAGCTGGCGGTAGCTGTAGCCCGCAAGTACAAAAAGGTGGTTCAGATGGGCGCCCAGCGCCGTTCTGCCCCCATACTTACACAGGGTATTGAGCAATTGCATAAGGGCATTATCGGCCGGGTATACATGGCCAAAACCTGGTACACCAATACCCGTAAAACCAATTTTTTAAAACCGGCGGAAGTGCCCTCCTGGCTGGATTACGACCTGTGGCAGGGACCGGCACCCCGTGTGCCCTATAAAGACGGCCTGATCCATTACAACTGGCACTGGTTCTGGCATTGGGGTACGGGGGAAGCCCTTAACAACGGTACGCACGAGGTGGATGTGGCCCGCTGGGGATTGGGGGTAGACTTCCCCATCAGGGTGTCTTCAATGGGCGGGCGCTACCAGTATAAAGATGATTGGGAAACACCCGATACACAAATTGTAACGCTGGAATACCCCGGACGCGTTATGCTGCTATGGGAAAACCGGAGCTCCAATGGACGAAAGATTGAGGGTGGCGACCGGGGTGTTATTTTTTATGGGGAAAACGGAAGCCTGGACACCGGCGGCGATGCATACAAGGTGTACGACCTGAACGGGAAACTGGTAAAAGAAGTAAAACCCGGCTCCGGCGAAGCACAAATGGATGGAAGGAACACTTCCAGCCCCAGCCTGGGTCTTGATAACCTGCACGTAGCCGATTTTCTTAATGCGATAAGGGAAAACAGACGACCTAATTGCGATGTGGAAGCCGGTTATAAAAGTACTATGGCCATGCAGCTGGGAAATATCTCCTGGCGTGTAGGGCGGGATATTAAACTTGATGCGAAGAACGGGCATATTATCAACGATGCGGAAGCTCAAAAACTCTGGAAACGGACCTACCAGAACGGATGGGAACCAAAACTTTAATAAAGGCCGCTATAGGATTTATTAATAACTCTTCCTAAAAAATAACCGCCCCTTTGGTTGATTCATAAAGACGCCGCGTTTGAAAATGGACACGGTTTCATTTTATATTATATATTTGAAACGCGGTTGATTGTTCATCTAAAAAATTCAACAGATTGTATGAAAAGAAGAAACTTCATTGGCCAAACTGCTAAAGGCGCATTAGCATTTACCATTATTCCCCGCTCCGTTTTGGGAGGTAACGGGTTTGTTGCGCCCAGTGATCGCATCAACCTGGGATACATTGGAACGGGGAAACAGTCTTATGGCCTGGTGAATGCCATTAATGGGCCAAAGGAAACATTGGTGCTGGCCGCCTGTGATGTGTACGAAAAAAAGCTGGAACACTTTATGGGGCTGGCCCGGAAGGCCAATGAAAAAAAAGTAGCTGCTGATGTAAAAGGGTACAAACATTACAGGGAGCTGCTGGATCGTAAAGACATTGATGCAGTCGTAATTGCTACTCCGGATCATTGGCATGCACAAATTGCAATAGACGCAGCCAGGGCCGGCAAGGATATTTATTGCGAAAAGCCACTGGCGCTCACCATTGCCGAAGGACGCGCCATGGTTAATGCCACCCGTAAATACAAACGCGTGTTCCAGACCGGCAGCATGCAGCGTTCTTCCTTTAATTTCCGGCAGGCAGCAGAACTGGTTTCCAACGGATACATCGGGAAGGTGAGTGAAATCAATGTTTCTGTAGGCGAACCCGTTAAGCAATGCGACCTGCCTGCCGAACCGGTTCCCGAGGGATTGGACTGGGATCTTTGGGTAGGGCCTTCCCTGTTTCGCGGGTACAATGCCATCCTTGCTCCGCCCCTGGAATCCAAAGACTGGGCCTGGTGGCGCGGATATTATGGCTTTGGCGGCGGCCTGATTACCGATTGGGGCGCACACATGTTTGATATTGTACAATGGGCATTGGGCATGGACAATTCCGGACCCGTGAAATTTATTCCGCCAAAAGAGCCGGGCGCAAAAGAGGGATTGTCCTTCGTTTACGCAAACGGGATCAAAGTCAATCATAAAAACTGGGGCAGTGGAAATGCCATCCAGTTTATAGGTGATAAGGGCAAGATAGAGGTAAGCAGAGGATTTATAAGAAGCAACCCCGAAAACCTGGCATCGCTAAAATTCAAAACCAGTGATAAACGTTTGTACTTTAGCGATAACCATTATCAGGATTGGGTAAATGCTATTAAAAAACGCTCCAAACCGATTTGTGATGTGGAAGTCGGGCACCGGACCGCTTCAGTTTGCAATGCGGTAAATATCGCTTACGAACTGCAAAAGGATCTGAAATGGGATCCCGCAAAAGAAGCTTTCGACAATCCCTATGCCAACATGATGCGCAGCCGCGCGTACCGGGGTGAATGGGATTTCAACAAATTTTAGCAGTAGTAAAATGACAGCAGCACCATTTTCAGAAACCGGATCCCAGGGATCCGGTTTTTTAAATAGCACATCCATCCCCCTGGGCGTTCAGCTCTGGTCGGTAAAAAATGACCTGTTCCGGAATTTTGATGCCACGCTGAAAGCCCTTGCGGATACGGGATACCGCTATGTAGAAGCAGCGGGCTATGATCTGAAGAGCGGCACCCTCTTCGGGTTAAAACCCGGGGTTTTTCAACAAAAAATTGAAGCAACCGGGATGCAATGCATCGGGGTTCACGCTCCTGTTGCAGCGGATAGCATCGAACAGATATTGAACGATCTTTCGCCCATGCCTATTGCCTACCTCGTTACCTACATGCATCCCGATGAAAACCGGAATGCAAACGACTATTACCGGATCGCAAGAAGTTATAATCATATTGGGAGTATTGCCCAAAATGCCGGCATTCATTTCGGATATCATAATCATCATTTTGAATTTGCCCCCCTGCAGGGTGAGCGCCCTGTCGATATCCTACTGAAAAACACCGATCCGGCGCTGGTAGCTTTTGAAGTGGACCTCGGCTGGGTAGTACAGGCTGGTGAAAGCCCGGAGACGCTTTTTAACAGATACCCCGGTCGCTTTCCGCTATGGCATTTGCGGGACGTAAACGCTGATGGAACACCCGTAAATGCCGGCGATGGCATTGTAGATTTTCATTCGCTGCAGCCGCTGAAAAAACAGGCCGGGTTTTTGTACGGAATTGTAGAAACGCCCTCGGCCGCCGCCGATGGATTGAACCGCGTGATCGCCAGTTTTAACTATATCAGGAGAGAGCAGCTTTACTAGAGTATACTAACTATAGCAGCCGGTAGTATGCTCTTTTTGCAGACGGGCAATTTTAGTTTTGAGCCTCTAAAACCAGCAAAATGAAAATTGTAAAACAGATCGTCTTTACTCTGTTTGCATTGATGTTCCTCAATGCCGGCCTCAACAAGTTCTTTAATTATATGCCGTCCCCCAAGCTTACCCCGGGGCAAATGGAAGCATTTGGCGCCTTTATGAAAATCAAATGGCTGATGCCCCTGCTGGCAACTATGGAAACCACGGGCAGTATACTGGTGATCATTCCCAAAACACGGGCATTGGGTGCATTGATCCTGTTTCCGATCATGACGGGCATCTGCCTGCATCATGCCACAATGGATCCTTCCGGCTTACCGGTGGCCCTGGTACTGGCCGTGATCCTGGTCTGGATCATCACCGACAACAGGAGAAAGTATCTGCCGATGGTGCAATAATGTATCCGTATAGCAAAAGGCAGTTGCGTAGTCCTGCTGCCGGCATTGCATTTCAGGGCTACGTATAAAAGGAGTAACTTTGGTATACAAAAGCTCCTTGTTATGAATACCGAAAAACCGCATTATAGTTACGACACATTGAGTGAAGCAGTGGATGACCTGGGCCGCCGGGGATATACAGAAGACTTCCTGGCAATGGAAGATAAAGATTGCCTTTACTGCAATCAGCATTCCCTTGAACTGTCACCGGAAGATTTTGAGATTGATGAGATCTACCGTTTTGAAGGAATGACGGATCCTGCAGATGAAAGCATTGTATTTGCGATCTCTTCTCAAAAGCACAACATCAAGGGAACGGTGATCAACAGCTTTGGCGCTGATTTCGGGTACCGTTCATCCAAGCTGGTAGCACATTTGAAACAGCACAGGGGTTAGTGTTTAACCCGCAGGTTTTTTACCGCAAGGGGCACGCGAGGGGCGCTAACACTTTGGCTAATATTCTCCGCGTGCTTTGCGGATTCCTGGCGCACTTTGCGGTTAGGTGTTAACCGCAGGGTTTTTTACCGCAAGGAGCGCAAGGGGCACGCTAAGTTCGCTAGGACTTTGGCTAATATTCTTCGCGGGCTTGGCGGATCCTCTGCGTACTTTGCGGTTTGACGTCTACCGCAGATTTTTTTACCGCAAGGAGCGCAACGGCCACACGAGGGGCGCCAACACTTTGGCTAATATTCTTCGCGGGCTTGGCGGATCCTCTGCGTACTTTGCGGTTAAATTCCAAAGGAATAAAATGCCCATCAGATCATAAATGATGCGCAATCCTTTTTATTCCATTTTTAATAAGCGTTACATTAAAATTGATCAATAGTCCAAGTTTACAGCCCGAAAGTTTTAAATATGTAAGCACCTGCGCCAGATGAATATCATTTAGCGCTTCTACGGCTTTTACTTCCACAATCAGTCTATTTTCGATCAGCAGATCCACGCGATAACCCGCATCCAGCCTCACTTCTTCATAAATGAGCGGCAATGCGTCTTGTTTTCGTATAAAAAGTCCGGTTTTGCATAGCTCATAAAACAAACATGCTTCATAGGCACTTTCCAATAACCCTGGTCCTAAATTCCGGTGAACTTTTAATGCCGCATCAAATACAATTCGGGATAGTTCATTTTCTGTCATAGGTTGCAATTTTAGTGTTAAACAAATAGGTTTGCGCTAATGCGATGGTGGGTCTCGCGCAGCATCGTAAATGTAATTTAAAAAACGCAAAAGATGCAGGATTTCTTACCGAAGTATTTTTTACCGCTAGGAACGCAAGGGGCACGCTAAGTTCGCTAGGACTTTGGCTAATATTCTCCGCGGGCTTTGCGGATCCTCTGCGTACTTTGCGGTTTGGCGTCTACCGCAGATTTTTTTACCGCAAGGAGCGCAACGGCCACGCGAGGGGCGCTAACACTTTGGCTAATATTCTCCGCGGGCTTTGCGGATTCCTGGCGAACTTTGCGGTTAAACGTCAACCTTTACCCCTACCCGCAGCGCCCGCAGCCCGGTTATTCCCTGTAGTTCTTCCAGCTCAACCACCTCAAGATCATCCAGCAGCAACTGCTGATCCTGCAGATAGGCTATATAATCCCTGTACTCGCGGACCTCGCTTTCATTCAGGTATACCAACGCGATCTTCCCGGGCTGCGTAAGCCGCTCGTCTGAACCCAGGATCCGCACCTTATCGATCCTCTTTTTAATAACCTGGTAGCGGATGTTGTAACTGCCTTCTACATCAAACTTGTGCTCATCCTGCCTGAAAACAATATCGATGGGTGCCGATCGGATGTAGATCAATTGCGTCGTTTGCAACGGTATCTCCAGTTTTGGTAAAAGCGCATGGGTTGCCCGGGCAATTTCTGCCATCACCTGCAGCTGCCGCAGGCGCAGGTTTTGCAGGTAGTACCTGCTGAAGGGTCTTTGTGGGGCAATGTCCTGACCCACATAAATGTCAAACTCAAAACCATCGGTTCTGAACTTTTCAAAATAATACGGATAAAAGGTCTGCAACTCGTTGTTAAACTGCTCCAGGGAGCCGTTGATCGTATTATTGAGTATTTTCAGGGCATTGTCAAATACCCTTATATTATTGAGCGCTCTTCCGGTACTGGCCTCCGTTTCTTCAAGGTAAGGCCGGATAAGGGGTTGAAGGGTGCTATCCTTTTCATTCAGATCCTGTAAAAACGGGGTGATCTTGTTATCCAGGAACTCATTCAGTTTCCCGTATTCTGAATCCCGGATGTCCCCGTGGATGCCGGACAGCCATTTATTACATTTTACGATCATATCATCTACCAGCACCAGCCCGGTCTGCTGCCGGATACGCTCCAGCAGTTTGATCAAAAGTTCCAGCTGAAAGGCCGCATCTGCCGCCATCGCTTTATTACGCGCAATAGTCGAATTCCGTATATCAATTGCTCCATATAATGGAAACACACTTTTAAACGCGATCTTCTCAATAGGGCGCTTTTGGTTCGACAGGCGGTTCTCCCGCAGGTAGTTCCAGGCGGCTTCATTGAACTTCCACTGTACCGCCGGCTGCAACGCTGTAAATTTATCTTTTACAATATTATCCAGGTGATTGTTGAACTCGTCAATAGCGTTTTTGAGCAACTGTGCAATCACCGGTAATGCGTCCTTCAGTTTTACCAGGCTCTGCAAATTCAGCACCCCCTTCTTATAGGAATAAATCTCCAGCACTCCGGCCACTTCATTACTATGAAAAATCGGAAATAACGCATAGGCCTGGATACCGGCCATATTCAGGAATTGTAATAGCTGCCGGGGATCTTCTCCCTGCACGGAGTCATCAATAAGCACCGGTTTGGGATGATTGAGGTATTCCTCTGCAAGTTTCTGGAAACTCTTGCCGTTGTCGATACAATGATTCGGTTGCAGCAGAATGCTGTTGTTTCCGCTTTCCAGGGTAAAAACCAGTTTATTATTTACCCGCAAATTGGGCAGCAGTCCGAATTCTGTTTCAGGACTGCCCATCAGCACTTTCAGCGAATGGATCACCTGCTGTGTATCTTCTTTTAAGGCAAACCCGTGCCGGCTAAGCGCTATTTCTTTAATATTATCCACCGCCTGCTCCTGTGTAATATCCGTAACCGTAATAATGGCCAGCCCCCGGAACCTGAACAATGAAAGCGGCAGTTGTTTGATCCCCTGGCCCCAGTCGTAATCCTCTCCTCTTATATCCTTTGCCCATTCGATCAGGTTTAACGGCGGTAGCGGACCCCGGGCCACCACTTCTATAAAACGGGTATCAATATTTATTTTAAAATAGCGGGGCAGCCCTTTTTCCAAAAAGGAAAGCGCATAGCTCACGTCATTGCCAACAGGGATTTTCTGGTTGTACAGCTTTTCAAAGATCACGGAATAAACAAACTCCATCCTTGTCTGCACCACGGACTTATCCTGTGTTGACTGGATCACCGACCGGTGCAGCAGGTCATTGCCTCCCTGCATCATCTCATAAAAAGCATCTGTACCACAGATCACCAGCGGATCCAATGGTACGCTGATGGCCCAGATCGTTTTTTCCTCCTCTGCAAAAGCCGGCTCCACCAGGCAATAAATGAGTTCCAGTTCATCTTTGAAATATCCCATTTCGTTCACGGTCAGCTCCTCTTTAAGGTGGGGGTTTGCCAGCAATTTGTTGAGCACAAATTCGAAGAAATGTTTCTTTATAGTCGTTTCCCGGTCAATCCTTTCTTTCAGGTATTGTATAAGCGGGCCAAATGAAAGTACATTTTCAATTCCTTCCATCCGGACAGCCTGCCATTTTGTTAAATCAAGTAATTTGGTTTGCATGGTAGTTTAAAATCTGAATCCAATACTGAAATGGGGGTACCAGCCTTCTTTTGAGTAGCCGGCCAGGAGTTGTACTACGGCCATTTGCGCCGGCACGAAATACAGGCCGCCCCCAACCCCGGTATGCACTTTATTACTGTTATATCCTTTTGCCCAAACCTTTCCGGCATCAAAAAAGCCCGAAAAGCCCAGTTGTCCGGGAAGTATATAGCTCCCGATATCCGCTATCCGGATCCGCAGCTGCAGGTTGTTAAACAATAGCTGTGCTCCCGCAAACCGGAATTTCCGGTACCCCAGAAGATTTTCCTGGCCACCCAAAAACAGGGATTGATAAAAGGGCGCATTACCAAAGGTGGCCCCCCCGCCGACCCTGTCGGAGAGCACCACATTTCCTCCTTCCTCCAGTTTTTTAAAAACAGAAAGTCCTGCCTGCAATTGAACAAAGTCTCTTGCCGCAGTATTAAGCCTTTTGAAGCCCCGGAGCTTTATATTGAAAAGAGCCCCGGAGGCCGGCAGCATTTTATCATCTCTTGCGTCCAGTTCATAATTCAAAATAACCCCTGTATAACTTTTGCTTTTATCCACAAGGGCACTATCATAGCTGCCTACCAGTGAAGGCATTGCAATAAGCTTGCCCTGGTTATCATCCCGGTGGTACCTGTAAAACTGATAAAAAGGCGCCACTGAAATGGTTTTTGTTTTACCATAGCGCCAGCGCAGACCAGGCGCTATTTCAAAAAGCGTAAACCTTGCCCTGTAGTAGCCCACGCCCCTCAATTTATCATATTCCGTCTGGTTGCCGAGGCCAAAAAAATTCTGCACATTATCAGGAGCCAGTAGGTTGCCGGCAACAACCACATCGGCCCGGCCCAATGCGTGCAGCCAATCGCTTTTAAAGCGAAAACTATTGGCCCCGGAGGAAAATGAATGCAGATAAGAGAACTGGTGCGAGTTGGCATAGGGCCTTTTCCGGAAGCCCTGGTTTACAAATTTTACACCAACGCCCAGCAGGATGCCATCATCCCGGTTGAACCCGAGATTGGGGTGGATAAAGTACCGGTTATAAAGATCGGTTGGTACGTATGCAGTATTGCTGCTGTCGTCTGAGAGCCGTTTCCGTACCTGTTCAGCGGCTCCCGTAAAGGATACCCCCTGCTTCTTCCCGTATACGCTTATATTTTTTCTTCCGCTGATGACGTTATACTGCTTTTCATCATTGTTGCCGATAATACGAAGCCGGATTCCGGAGTGGCTGTTGATGACTATACTATCCTTACCGGAATGAATATACAACCGGATCTCTTTGGTAACGTCAGGCGAAAAAACCCGTTGAAACAACTGGTCTGCAACGGCACCTTCCTTGTTTATTTTATGGATGCGCACTTCAAGGCCCTTGTTTTCCGCATCCGTTATCTGTACCAGTTCCTTTTTGTCAGACGTCTGGATATCTACCACCCTGCTATAAAAACGATAATAGGTTGTCATTGCCTCCGGGAGATTTTTTCTCCGCTCTTTAAGGATCTTTAACAATTTATCGTGCCGGATGTTGTAAGAAGCGGCCGGCAGCCGCTGCAGGGCCGCCTCCAGCACCGAATCTGTAACGGCTGCGGTAAACGCATGTACCCGTTGCATCCACTGGTCATAATCATACTGGTTAAAGAAATTTCCGTTGAGCCCCCGGCCCGCCATAAAATAAGCATTGATCTTTTTGATCCTTCCGGAAAAATCATGCAGCCGCGGCATCAGCGAAGGGCCCGAAGCGATGGTGGGCAATACCCCCTGTACCACATGAAATACCTGATCGCGGTCGCGGGGCACCGGTATATAGCGATGATCCTTTTTCTTTTTATTGTAGGCCCAACGCCACTGATCCTCATGCCGGTCCCAGTCGCCAATGAGCAGGTCCAGCAGCCGGGCATTAAAATAGGTAGCCGTATCCACCGTATTATCATTATCCTTCAGCAGGGCCTTGTACATATTGGGGGTGTTGTCCGATTTTCCAAGAGGCTCCCGCTCCTCCAGCAGGCAAACCTTATTGAAGAAATTTTCTGCATAGGGCAGTAAGGCGGTATCCGGCGCCACTACTCCGATAATGGGATTGGCGTGGGGCACTCCCACCGCATTGGCAATGGGCGGTACAATAAGTGCCGAAAAAGGATGCTGCCCGCTTAGCGCATCGGTAATAGCATCCTTGGCAAAAGTCTGTTGCAGGGCCTCCGGCAGCAGGATTTCCATATTTTTATTCACATTGCGCAGCACCCATTCTTTACCGGAAGAATCCTCCAGTCGCAGTGATTTGGTTTGAGAACCGCCTCCTTCTTTTAAGGGGGTGAGCCCGCCCTCTATAGCGGAGATCTTTAGTACCGGCAATTTTGTTTCGGCAGCCCACTCTTTACGAAAATTTTCTCCAAACCAGGCCCGGTGTCCGCGCCCCGGCTTATCCAGCGCAGCATTGGTGCGCACCACCACGCTATCCATTGCAGCCAGCTTATTGTCCTGTACATGCGCGCGTTGCTGCTGCAGCGAAATAAATGGCAGATCGTAGACAAATGCCTGCTGCAGTCTTCCCTTTTCCTGTGCATAATAACGGATCTGCAGCTGGTTTCCGGCCATAAGATCCGCCACAACAAAACCGCTGTTCTTTTTGGCAAAAAGGCTGTTTCGGCCCTTTTTTACATAGGCATTTTTTGCCCCGGCACCGCTAACAACCTGGATTTGCTTTCCTTTTATGAACTGCAGCCCGTGTTCATGTCCAGCCACATGTATCAGTTGCTGGTGCCCGCTGAACACGCTGTCGATAAGCGCAATCATTTCCTTATAGTCCGGGTGCCCCTGGTCCTCCGGGTTGGGAATGCTGCTGCGAAGCAGCGGATACAGCGATCCTACCACCGGCAGCGGTATTAAAAGGTTTTTGTTCAGGCTGGTAAGCGGAAAAATATGGTCTTTAAGATTATAGTACCCTCCATGCACACCATAGCTCTGAAATGGGTGATGGCAAATAAGAAAGATCATTTTATCCCGGTTACGGTTTACGATCTCCGAAAGCTTTTCCAGGAAATCCTCTTTTGTGCTGCATTCGCAATCAGCAGCGCTTTTATCGTGTTGAAAAAGCCACCATTCGCTATCGAAGGCCACCACCGTTATTTCGTTGGAGATGGGGAGTTCTACGGGTCCGGGGCAGCCTGCGCCGGGTACCAGTTTCAGGCCAGGATTGCCTTGCCCGTTAATAAAGGCTCCCTGGGCCAGGATTTTTTGATACCCCTTTTTACCCATCCGGTCCCAGTCGTGATTACCGGGTACAAAGAATACGCTTGCGCCGCTGCGGAGCACGGGTTCATATTGCGCTTCCAGGATTTTTTGCGCAGCGCGGATTTTTACCTCATTTTCCAGCGGCATTCCACTGGGATAAATATTGTCTCCCAGGAAAAAAACCGTTGTTTTATTTTTCCGAACCTGTGCAGCGGCGGCCCCGATCACATCGGATTGATGCGCATTGATCTCACCGGCATCGCCAATAAAAATAAGGCGGCTGATGAGGGTGTCCTGGGCCTGTATCTTATACAGCGGCAGGAACAATACCAGGCAGATAACGGTTCTTTTAAACATGTACCAATTTGTTCTTTTTTGCTCTTAGCTATTTTACCGCAAGGAACGCCAGGACCTCGCAAAGTGCGCCAAAACATCCAATAATATTCTTCAGGGGCGATGTCTTTTGTGTGGCTATAACTTACGTTCAAACCTCAGGAGCGTTGCATTACCAGCGCCGCCTCTTTCATTGCTGATGAACAGGTTTCCCTCCTTATCAAACGCCATTCCTTCCGGTTGCGAAAACAATGAGGGACGTAAGGTATGCGTTTCTGTGATCTGCCAGTTTTTATCTGCCACCGCCAGCATTTTGTTTACAGATGATAAAATATACCACTGACCGCTACGGGGGTTCCGGGCGATGGCGCTTGGCTTGAAAGCCCCTTTATATCCCGAAGAGCCCTTGCTGAAGGCGGATGCATCGAGCGTAATGTTGTTTTTTATAAAAAGGGAATCATTGGCCCATTGCAGCACATACCCGGTTACCTTGCCCGTTTTTTTATCGGCCGCACACTGTTTACACAATACTACCATTTCATGGGTTTCCGGGTCGGCATACAGCGCTTCATACTCCCCTTCCGGCAGGATCTTTTTCCATTCTTTTACCTGAGCGGCCTCCTCCTGGTTGGTTTCCGCCACCGGAAACAGGTACAGGCTGCCATCACTGCGCAGCACCACCAGCTGATCATTAAAAAGGGAAACATCCTCATAATCTCCCTTTTTGGCAAATTTTGCAGCTATCAGTCTTTTATCCCCTGGTTTGAAATGAAAAACAACACCACGCTCATCCTGGATGGCATAAACCGTATCGCTTTCGGCGGCAAAGGAGATACCGGAAATTTCATCCAGTACGGCCGGCAGTTCAAGGGTGGATGGGTGGGAAAGATCGTATCCCGCCGGGCTTGTATATTCCTTTTGACCCATACAGGCAACTGCTGCAAGGGTAAAGAACAGCATACCGAGCTTATTCATTTTCGTATTTTTCTTTTAAGTAAAGGTAAATAGCCGTCTGCGATCTGAAGGCAGTTTTATTGCCCCGTAAGGGTATACCCTGCGCTTCGTCCCCGATCCAAACCGCGGCGGCCTCATCTTCCCACTGCATCTGCAGAATTGTTATCAGCTCTTTTTTAAGCCCAGGATCGTACACGGGAAAACAAACTTCGATCCTCCGGTACAGGTTCCGGTTCATCCAGTCGGCCGATCCCAGGTACAGCTGCGGGTCTCCGTTATTCTCAAACAAAAAGAGGCGCCCATGTTCCAGATAACGATCCACGATCCTTTTTACTTTAATCCGCCCGCTTAAGTTTTCCACACCGGGCACCAGCCGGCAGATACCACGTATGATCAGGTTGACGGTTACCCCGGCGCAACTGGCTTCGTAGAGCTTGGAGATCATGGCCTCCTCCTCAAGGTTATTTAATTTTATGGTAATGCCGGCAGGAAGGCCTCTTTTCGCATTATTGATCTCCACATCAACCCGGTGCAGGAACTGCTGCTTCAGGTTAAACTGCGCTACCAGCAGTGTGTTAAACAGCGATTGTTCTTCCGGCAATGGTTTACGCCGTTTTGCCAGGAAGATAAAAAGCAGTTCGAGCTCCCGGAGCAGCTCCGGCCTTGCGGTAAACAGGATATGATCGGTATAGACCCGGGCGGAGGCCTCATTGAAATTACCGGTGGAGAAAAGGCCAAAATCCTTTAGCCGCCCCTCCCTATGGATCCGCACCAGGGCTACTTTAGCATGTACTTTAAGCCCGGGAATACTGTAAATGATTTTGACACCTGCCGCTTTCATGGTTTTGGCCCAACGGATATTGTTTTCTTCATCAAAACGGGCTTTGAGTTCAACGAAGGCGGTTACTTTTTTGCCGTTTTTTGCAGCGGTGATCAACGCATTCGCAATCTTTGAATCCCTTGCCACCCGGTATAGGGTCGTATATACCTCCCGCACTTCCGGGTTGATGGCTGCCTCATTAAAAAACCGTAATACAGCATCGTAGGAGCAGTAGGGTGTGTGTACGATAAAATCCTTACGGGCAATAAGCTCAAACAGGGAGGTCCATTTTGATACCAGCGAAAAAGGGGGCTCCGGAGGATAAAGCAGTGCGGGCGGCTTTACCGGGAATGAAAAAAAATCTTTCAGGTTGTGATAATAGCCGCCAGCGGTGGTGTTGGCGCCCTGTAGTCCATAAGTATCAACAATGGTATGCAATAGCTCCGGAGGCATACCGGGTGGGTATAAAAGGCGGGTGGCCAGACCGAAATCCCGTTTCCTGATCTCTTCTTCTATTTTTACGGCAATGTCACCCTCATATTCATCCTGCAGGTTCAGCTCCGCATCACGGGTAATTTTTATATTATAGGCGCCTTTTATCACCGCATTTTTAAAAATCAGGCCCAGGTGCATCCGGATGATATCATCGATAAAAACCACATAGGTAATCCCTTCATAAACGGTATGTAAAAAACGGGGCGTTTTGTCTGAAGGAATGCTTACAAGGTAGCAGCTCCGGCGGGCATCCTCTTCCAGGTCTGCCAGCATATACAGTTTGTTGTTTTCAAGAAATGCCGGTTGCGCGGCCGTTAGCGGAACCAACACAATATAAGCGGCCAGCAGGTCAAAAAAACAGGCCTGCAGCATTGCGCGAATCCCTTCGGGCGGGGGTTCGTTATACACAAGATTGATCTTCTGAAGCCGGAGCGCGGGAAGGATCTGCTCCCCCAGGATGGCGCCAAACCGTTGCTGTTGCTGGTTGATCAGCTCTTTTACCACATCCGTTATCTGCGTGGCCGAGCCAGGTTCCAGCTTTCCGATCGCTTTTATCACCGGCATGCGTACCCGGTAAAATTCATCGAGGTTAGAGGAGTAAATAGCCAAAAAATTGATCCGTTCCAGCAACGGAACTTCCGGTCCTGCAGCCTCTTCCAGCACGCGGCCGTTAAACTGCAGCCAGCTGATATCACGGTCGTTCCATTGTTGCAAAATTTTCATCAGGTATTATTGACCGTTAATCATTCAGAGTCATGGCAATCACAAAACCGATCACCGAAAAAATGATCCCGAACATAAAAATATTGTATGCCAGTCGCAGTAATTTGTATTTCCTTCCCAAAACCACACCCTGCGAAAACACATCCTTGATCAGCGTATCATACAGAAAGTCCCTGTCGCCCATGATCTTCCGCATACCCGAGGCATACTCATCCAGGTGCATCCGGTAAAAGTTACCGAAGAACAGAAGGTTTATTTTTTTTGAATCTACTTCCCCCTGTGTAAAAACGCCGTTGGGCAGGCTGGGCCTGGTGGCCAGGATGCCCACTACCATGGTGACCACCGCTGTGGCAAGGATCAGGAATGTTGGGTAAACCAGGGGGTCATCGGCATCCAGTTTCCGTAGCAACAGCGTAATGATCGCCGAAAGGATGATCGAGTTTACGGTAATGAGGATCTGAGCTTTATTGTCGGCCATATCACTCAGCCGCTGGTTGTTGGTAGAGGTAATCCGGAACATCGTTTCGATACCACGGCCCGGATCCTTTGGGTTCTTTTTGCCGGGCTCCGCATTATGATCCGCTGCCGGCAAGGTTGTTTCCTGCTGTTTGGCGAGCAGCTTTTCCAGGTTCTCCTGTTTTTTATCATTTAAGAGCAACCGGCAGTAGTCCGTTTGATACTGGTGTTGCTGCAGCAGCCGGATGGAGCTGCTGCGCCACTCCTCCTTAGAGATCTTTTTCTGGAAAACAGCTTCCTCTTCCTTTCGCATCCGTTTGTTAAACGCCTCAAAACCGGCGGTTCCCAGGTGAAAAAGATCGGCATCGCACACGATGGCCTCCAGCTGGCCGGCCGGCGCCTGCGGCATTTTTGTGGCCCGTATGCAACCCTCAACGGCTTTAATAAATGAGAGATCCGCATTTTTTGAAGCAAGAAAACCGGCCGCCATGCGGGCACCCGTTTCCTCATGTCCATCCCGCCCGCCGGCATAATAGCCCAGATCATGGATCCAGGCGGCAACCACAACGATCGCATACGCTGATTCCGGAAGCTGGTAATGATCGGCAATTTGTTTTGCTGCGGCAACCGCGTGGGTAATATGCTCCAGGTTGTGATAATACAACCCGGGCTGAGCATGATCGGCAATGTATTGCTTCACATAATGCTCCACATCGGGCAATAAGGCAGTGTACTCCATTCTATTTTTTTAAATATACCGCTGATATAGTAGTTAAAGATACGATGCCGCGCTCAAAAAAAGGGAGGACAGTGTTGTAAAAGTCCGTTGCTCATTCAAACCCACAATATAGCTGAGAAGACCGCCTGTAAAGCATCAAATAACAATGGCGATTGTTTTCCGCAGATTGCTCAAATGAATGCAGCGTAACTATTAAGAAGTATTCCGGAATGATAAAGTATCTTTGCCGCTCATAAAAATCTGGAGCCGTATCATGAGTGTACAAACCATTTCCGAACAGGAAAAAATAAGAAGAGAAAAATTGCAAAAACTGATAGACGCAGGCATTGATCCCTATCCTGCAGCTTTGTTTCCGGTAAGTCATTTTTCTGCCGATATAAAAGATCAGTTTACCGAGGAAAACAAGGAAGCTTTTGCCCAGGTATGTGTTGCCGGCCGTATTATGAGTATTAATGACAAAGGCAAGGTTTTTTTTATCAAGATACAAGACAAACAGGGATTGATCCAGCTTTATGTAAAACGGGATGAGCTTTGCCCCGGTGAGGATAAATCGTTTTGGGAGAACGTGGTAAAGCATGGGCTCGACCTGGGTGATTTTATCGGCGTAACCGGGTTCGTATTTATTACTAAAACCGGGGAGACCTCGATCCATACACAAACCCTTACCCTGCTGGCAAAATCATTAAAGCCCCTGCCTGTAGTAAAGCGGGATGAGGAAGGAAACGTATTTGATGAAGTTACCGATCCGGAATTCAAATACCGGCAGCGCTATGCCGACCTGATCATTAACCCGGCCGTGCGGGAAACCTTCCTGAAGCGCACGCGGTTGGTGAACTCCATCCGGGAGTTCCTGAACAAAGAGGGCGCCTTAGAAGTAGAAACGCCGGTGCTGCAATCCATTCCCGGAGGCGCTGCTGCCCGCCCGTTTAAAACGCACCATAATGCGCTGGATGTACCTTTTTACCTGCGCATCGCCAATGAGCTCTATTTAAAAAGACTGATCGTGGGCGGGTTCGACTGGGTATATGAATTCAGCCGCAACTTCCGCAACGAGGGGATGGACCGCACACACAACCCGGAATTTACCATCCTTGAGTTCTATGTGGCTTATAAAGACTATTACTGGATGATGGAAACCACCGAAAAGCTACTGGAAAAAGCGGCCCTGGATGTTTGCGGTAGCACGGATGTTCCGGTTGGGGAAAAAACCATTTCTTTCAAAGCTCCGTTCCAACGCGTATCCATTTATGATGCTATTAAAGAACATACAGGTCACGATGTAAGCGCGCTGGATGAAGAAGGGTTGCGTGCCGTTTGCGGCGAGCTGCATATTCATGTAGACAAAACCATGGGTAAGGGCAAGCTGATCGATGAGATCTTTGGCGCAAAATGTGAAGCGCATTATATACAGCCTACATTTATTATTGATTACCCGGTAGAAATGAGCCCGCTTACCAAGAAGCATCGCAGCAAACCGGGCCTGGTAGAGCGCTTTGAGCTGATGATCAACGGAAAGGAAATAGCCAACGCCTATTCTGAGCTTAATGACCCTGTAGAACAGCGCGCCCGCTTTGAGGAGCAGGCTAAACTGCTGGAGCGGGGCGATGAAGAAGCCATGTATATCGACTACGATTTTTTACGGGCACTGGAATATGGCATGCCGCCTACTTCCGGCATCGGCTTTGGAGTAGATCGCCTGGTGATGCTGCTGACCAATCAGCCATCTATACAGGATGTGTTATTCTTTCCGCAAATGCGGCCGGAGAAGATGGACTAAACAGATGGGCTAGCCGATCCATTTATTTAAGCGCCTGTTGCGGGCGCTTTTTTAATTGTCTTTTTATCTCCTAACTTTGGAGGAAAGGCTTTGATATGACATCTTACCTCAACACTGCCGGCTGCGGCCTTATTCCGCCATCAGTATCGGCTGCGGGCACACAATTGTACCAGGGGTTTGAACAAAATAGCTCCGCTGCCGCCGAACACTGGCGGGATGTGGAAGTGCTGCAAATAAAAAAGAACGTAGCGGCATTTATGGGCGCCGCTCCGGGCAATATTGCCCTGGTTCCTAATTTTTCACACGCGCTAAACAGTATTGTGCAGGCATTGACCGGGCAGGAAAAGATACTCCTGTACAAAAAAGATTTTCCCTCTGTTTACGCGCCCTTTGTTATTAATAACTTTAATATCGTCTGGATCGATGACACCGATGGGTTCACCATTGATCTGAACCAGATAGCATCGATCATTAAAAAACAGCAAATAGATATTATTGCCATCAGTCATGTGCAATGGCATAGCGGGTTCAGGCTGGACCTGGGGGACCTCTGTTCCATCTGCCGGCAGCACCAGGCGCTGAGCATTATTGATGCAACCCAAAGCCTGGGTGCGATGGAGCTTCAGATTCCCGAAATACAGCCCGATGTTCTAATAGCCAGCAATTACAAATGGATGAATGCGGGTTTTGGCAACGGCATTTTATATATGAATGACGCCTTTGCGCAGCGGTATCCGGCCAAAATAAACGGATTTAACAGCGGCACGCTTAGGATGACGGAAACCGGCTTTAGCTTTGACCGGGGTATCGCCAACTATGAGCCCGGAAGTTTGAATATGTTGGGCTTCACCCTTCTTAACAAAGCTATTGAAGAAAAAAACAAAACCGGGTTGGCTTACATTGAAGCGCACAATACCGGGCTTGCAAAACTACTGCTGCATCATATCTCCGGCCTTCCGGTAACATTGGTGGGGCCTGCGGCCTGGGAAAACCGCTGTTCCATCCTGGTATTAAAAGACGAGCGGGGCCTGCACCAGCGTTTAACACAAAACAATATTGTTACCACCGGCCGCAACGGTATGGTCCGCATCAGTATCCATTATTACAATACGGAGGCGGATATCCAAATGCTGGTATCCTGTTTATCCCTTTAAACAATCAGCGCCTCTTTGTACGGCCTTTTCAAAACTGGCCGTTACATTCGCCTTTCCTATGGCAAAAAGAAGCCGCGCTGCCCTCAATTCTTCAATAACCTGGTTGCTGTTTATTTCTGATAGTATGAGCCGGGTTCCGTGCCGCAGCGCATCTCTGTGAATTTCACGGAGTGCCTTAATGCCCGTAGCGTCAATAATGGGCACCTGACGCATCCGGATGATCAATACTTTTGGCGGATGGCCCATAAACTTCATAGCGTCCCTGAATTTATAAACGGCACCAAAAAATAAAGGCCCTGATATTTCAAAAACCTCAATCCCCGGCGGAAGCGTTATGGTTTCTTCAATGTCATCGTCCTCGTTTTCTACCAACCCCCGGCTCACGTTGCTGCTACGGATCATCTGGCGCATAAAAAGAAATGCAGCCAGTATCATTCCTATTTCTATAGCTACCGTCAGGTCCACAAAAACGGTGAGCAGGAAGGTGGCCAGCAATATGACACGATCATTTTTAGGACCTTTAAGCACAGAAACAAAGCTTTCCCATTCGCTCATATTGTAAGCCACCACTACTAATATCCCGGCTAAGGTTGACATCGGTATCAGCGTTGCCCATTTTCCGGCAAAAAGCATAATGATCAGCAGCGTAAGCGCATGTACGATACCGGCTACGGGTGTGCGCCCCCCGTTTTTAATATTGGTGGCGGTACGTGCAATAGCTCCGGTAGCCGGAATACCGCCAAATACCGAAGAAAAAACATTGGCGGTTCCCTGTGCCACCAGTTCCATATTGGATTTGTGGCGGGCGCCGATCATGCCGTCCGCTACTACTGCGGACAGCAGCGACTCAATACCTCCCAGCAGGGCTATCGTGAACGCTGGCCGTATCATGTTTTTTATGGTCTCATAATCCAACGGCGGAATTGACGGGGCGGGCAGCGTTGACGCAATTTTTCCAAACCGGGACCCTATCGTTTCCACCGGAAGGCGAAAAAGGTGAACGGCGGCTGTAGTAAGCAGCAGCGCAAGTAATGAGCCTGGTATATTTTTGATGAATTTTGGCGAAAGCCAGATGAGTAGTATCGTAACAAGCCCAATCAGTATCGCGTAAAAGTTGACAGAGCCAATATGCCTGAAATAAGCGATCCATTTTTCCACGAAATCTGCCGGCACAACGCCCATCTGCAACCCCAGGAGATCTTTTATCTGTGAGGCGAAAATAATGAGCGCAATACCGCTGGTAAAACCGGTGATCAACGGATAGGGGATAAACTTTATTACAGAGCCCAGGCGCGCAAAGCCCATCAACATCAGCATAATACCCGCCATAAAAGTGGCTATGATCAAACCGCTAACGTCATAGGTTTGTACAATCCCATATACAATAACGATAAAAGCTCCGGTAGGCCCGCCGATCTGCACCCGGCTGCCGCCGAGGGCCGCGATGATAAAGCCCGCAATAATGGCGGTATATAGCCCTTTTTCCGGAGAGACACCCGAGGCAATGGCAAATGCTATCGCCAGCGGCAACGCTACAATGCCTACAATAACACCGGCCATCAGGTCTTTGCCCAATTGCTGTGGATTGTAGTCTTTTAGCGTTGTAAAAAGCTTCGGCGTAAACATGGTTCTTTAGGATTATTTTTTTATAGCACTCCGGGGGTTATACTTTTTGCCAGCATTTAAACAGGTTGCCCGAAACAGTTTTTACTACATAATAGTCTGGCGGAATTTCATCTTCCATGCTATGATAGGTAACGATCCTGGTACCTTTGGGTTTTTGTTTTAACTGATAGTATAACATCCGGTTATAGTGGTTAAACAGCCCCTCGGAAAAATCGATGCTGTCATCAATTTTGTCGGCCACTCCCAGGTTTTCATAAAAGGAATTAAAGAAGTAGAAATGATCGTAGTGCTTAAAGTCCAGTTGGGTAAAATTGGCATGCAAAAAATGGACGTTTTCAACCTGCAAAACGTCTTTTGCATTTTCGGCATACTCCAACAATCTTTTCCTTTGCTCTACACCGTAAAAGGTAGCGTTGGGAGCATAATGAGCTGCCGAAAGACAAAATTTTCCTACTCCGCAACCAATGTCTAATATACGCACCCCTTTATGTGTTGCCAGGAAGGCTGCCGCTTTGTGCGATACCTCCAGAGGACTCCAATGCCGGCTGGCCAATGCGGTAACCGGCATTGGATATAATTCATGAAATTTTTCATCCGACTCAAAATAGTTTGTTATAGTATGCTCCATGTACAATTTTACAAAGATCGGATTTACCTATTGAGAAAGGGCTGCATTATATCATCCTGAAAACTAAAAATTATCAGTCTTATACTTCGCCCCCCGCTCAGTCTAAAATGAAGTACCTTTGTACTCCATGAGTATTAACGGGCTTTTCCCAATTGAAAAATGGAATTTCAGAAGCGATTCAATCCTTGCGGGAATGTCGCCGGAGGACCTGGAATGCCTGATGGCGCACCGGTTGGAGCAGGTATATAAAAAGGGGGAGCCTATTTTTAGAGAAGGCCGGTTTCCCCAGGGTATTTTCTATATCACAGATGGCGTTGTCAAAAAATTTAAAATGAACGATGCCGGAAAGGAGCAGATCTTTTATGTGGCGCATACCGGCGAGCTGATCGGTTATCATGCCCTGCTATCGGAAGACAGGTATCCAGATTCGGCTACTGCCTTGGAGGAAAGCAGGATTGCTTTTATACCCAAGGAAGATTTTTTAAACGTGCTGCAATCTTCTCCGAGTCTGAATGGCCGGTTATTGAAAACACTAAGCCATGAGTTTGCGGTGCTTATTAACGGTCTGAGTCTTTTTACTCAAAAATCAGTAAGGGAGCGCCTGGCGCTTCAATTGGTGGTGCTGAGGGAAAAATTTAAAGTAAATTTTGAGCCGGATAAACCTGTCATAATCAATATAAGCCGTGAGGACCTTGCCAACCTGGTGGGAACGGCTACGGAAAACGCAATAAGAATCCTGACTGAATTTAAAGAAGCGGGCATCCTTGAAACCAAAGGCCGGAAGATATTCATCCATGACGTAACCCGGCTGGTAAAGATTGCGGATTACCGGTGACGCCAGCCCGGCAACGCCACTCTGGCCGGGAGGGGTGTGTAAGCAGATCCCGTTTAAACCGGCAGGTTCTCTTTCATTAAAGAATACTCCTCTTTCATTTTATATTTTTCATTGGTTGTTTTAAATTATTACGGTTAATAATTCACCGGCTGCAATCCTCACCGGCGTTTCCAGTTCAATGGTCATATCTGCTCCCTGACGGCTAAAGCGCGCCGGTATTTTTTTTGCACCCCATTGTACCAGGGCCGCCTCTCCGGATTTACCCGCGAAAGAAAGGGTGCGCAGCTGCAGGGTTCCATAAAGCACCTGTATGGAGTGAATTCTTTTGCCGTTTTTATCCTGCTGCCGGTAAGTACCCCAGCCTTCGGCAGCAGTAAAGGGAGCTTTAAAGTTGCCGTCATTCCAACGTGGCGCAAAGCGCATATATCCTTTGGGACCATGGTATTCAAAACCACAGGCGCTGATGAAGGTTCCGTAGCTGGCCATAGCGCGGGCATAATGGTCGCTGCACTCAATTTCATTAAAGGGGTTTCTTTTGGCGGCATGGTAGCGGTCGTGAATGGCCCGGGTAAGCACCAGGGCTTCATCCGTCATTCCCTCCGCCATCATATGGCTGGCCACCTGATGCTCAAAGCCGCTCATACATTCATGAAAATATCCCAGCTGCCAGGTAACATGGTCCCCGTAGGGTTTTGCTTCGTTTTTTGGATTGGTATTCATGATCATTCCCCCTTCGCCCGCCAACGCGTAGGGGCGGCCGCCGGTATGTGTTTGAATATACGGACCTACATCAGGGGTAAAATTATATTTCCACAATGCGCGCAGGGCCAGCCGTGTTTTTTCGGGGTTCCAGAGCGGGCCCATACCTACCTGGTGGGCCCAGCTTTGACCATACACCTGGTCGATATGACAGGTATTATAGGATCCCAGTTTTTTTCTTCCCTGTACAGGATCCGGCCGGTGTATAAAATATTCGCCATTAAACAAATGTTCCTCCATATTCCTGCCGCCCTTTTGCACATAGGCGCTGCAGGTGTCGGCAAATTCCTGGTCATTCATTTCTTCTGCCATCAGCTGTGCTGCTTTTGCCGCCGCAATGCAGAGGCCCACGATCCAGGCAATTTCTCCCTCCCACACGGCATCCAGCGTGTTTTCCATGGGAGTATCCGTCATACCATCACCATTGCGGTCCTGTGCCAGCATAAACCGGGTGGCTTTTTTGATCCGGTCCCAGTTTTCTTTTAAAAAGCGGTCGTCCGGGCTCATCTGGTGCTCACGGTAAATGCGCAGGATGGTTCCCGCCTGTCCGTCAATGGCCGGCCGGCTTTCGTATTCGGCACGAAAAATAATGCCTCCGTCCTCTTTCATCGCAATGCCCAGGTCTGTCCGTTGCCGGGTGTCCCGCTCCAGGGAGGGAAACATCCGGGCCATAGCCTGCGCGTATTGCCATACATGGGTACAGGTGCCTTCACAAGCATTTACCCCCTCCCAGCCCCAAAAACGGCCATTGGCAAAGCGGTAGGTGTTGGCGGTAGCCAGGGTACCAATATTTAAAAGGGTGCGCTCCAAAAACCACCAGGGCAGGGTTGCATCGTAATAGGTTTTGCACCAGAGCAGGGTTTGTCCGTGAAGCATTTTGAAATTTCGTGCCACATAAGCGCCTACATCTGCCGCGTTTTTGTAGGCCGCCCCATAATAATATCCTTCGTTGCTGGTTACCTCCTTCAGCTTGTTGAGTTTTTGCAGGGGGTGGTTAAAATGCCAGCTGATCACGAAATTGTGGGTAGTGGTTTTTCCCGCAGGTATTGCCTGCGCCGTTGCGATGCTGCCAACCAGTTTTTCCGCCTCGCGGGATGTTGCTGTATCATTTGAGCTCGTAAACAGCCCCGGTGAAAGCGGCCAGGGCCGGGCATCGGTATTTGCAAGGGCATTGCTACCCACGTAGGTAAGGCAGGTAGTGCCGGCGTCCCGTTGGAGGGGGGCCTCCGGCCGGGCAGGTTTAAACGCCGCATAAACACTTACAAATTCCGGATCCTTCAGCGCCGTATTGTAGCGGCTGCCATTTTTTTCCGTGCCGCTTATTTTATGGGCACCATTCTCCAACCAGCCGGCTACAGATGCCTGCACCGGCTTACCGGTTTTATTCTTCATTTCTATGGAATACACGGTACAGGGAAGGCCGGAATTTTCGGCATCCAGCGGGATAAAGATCCCGCCGGCTTTTACAATTACATCTACCGGAAATTTTGAATCGCTGTAGCGGATGGTGGCTACAGGATAAGTGGCTTCAAACCGGATCTCTTCCCAGTCGGTTTCCTTCAGTTCTTTTATCAGGGTTTGGCCGTTGTGTTTTACCATTATGGCAAAGCCCTGTGCCAGCACGCGTTTGTTATCGGCAATAGTAGGTTCTACATAATTGGCTCCATCCCGGTTTCGTACCGGCACTTCTTTGCTGCCATCATTCCACGATACCGTCTTTGGATCAACGCCTTCCCGGTCATCATTATAGATGCCCCAAAGCCACAGCCGCCCATCACCCCCCAGGTAAACGGTTCCTGTATGCAGCCCGCCGGCGGGCATGCCAATATACTTTAGTTCATTTTTGCTTTTTAAATAGGTGCCGGGCATGCCTCTTTCATAAAGCGACTGCACCCATTTAGGATCAAGGCCCTTATCTGCCGGTATATTGTGAAGGGGGCTCCCTGCCAGTGCCGAAAGCTGCTTTGCCCAGGAAAGCCCGTTAAACGCCAGCAAGGCTGAAGTAGTTAATCCTGCTTGTTTTAAAAATTTTCTGCGCGATGGGTGCTGCTGCTTCATTTGCTAATATACGTGTTATCTTTTATGGATTCAGCTGCTGAAAAACAATGGCTGCCAGCAGCGCCCCAATCAGGGGACCAACAATGGGAACCCAGGAGTAGCTCCAATCGCTGCTGCCTTTTTTACCAATGGGCAACAGCGCATGCATAATGCGCGGGCCCAGGTCGCGCACCGGGTTGATGGCATACCCCGTGGGGCCGCCAAGGCTAAGCCCGATGGCCAGCACGATAAACGCTACCGGTAATGCATCCAACGCGCCCAGGCTATTGGAAGGCGCAATAATAAATAGTACGGAAAGAATGAGCAGGAAGGTTCCGATGGCCTCGGTTACCAGGTTATGCCCCGCATTGCGGATAGCCGGCCCGGTGCTGAATACCGCCAGCTTTGCCGCTGTATCGTCCGTTTCGATAAAGTGTTGCCGGTAGGCCGCCCAAACGCCCAGCTGACCCAGCATAGCACCCAGCAACTGCCCCCCCAGGTATTGCGGAATGGTTGCCGTACCAATTTTTCCAAGATAGGCCAGCGCCACCGTAACCGCAGGATTCAGATGCGCCCCGCTGGCTTTTGAAGCAACAAACACTCCGACAAAAACCGCCATGGCCCAGCCCATGGTGATAACGATCCAGCCGCTGCTGTTTCCTTTTGTTTTGTTTAATACCACATTGGCCACCACCCCGTTCCCGAGAATGATCAGGAAGAAAGTACCCACCAATTCACTTGTAAAAATATTCATATGGTTTTATTTATCGCTTCATGCTAAACGCCGAAGGTTTTTGTTTAACGTTCCAGGTTCAAAGTTTCAAGTTGGTTTCCCACATTTTCAAATTAGACTGTTTCCGTCCAAACCTGGGCCGCACGTACGGCACGCTTCCAGCCCTGGCTCAGTTGTTCCCGCACATCCTCACTCATATAAGGTTCAAACCGCTTATCTTCCTGCCAGTATTGTTTTATCTCATCCAGGTCTTTCCAAAAACCAACGGCCAGCCCGCTGAGATAAGCCGCGCCCAGGGCTGTTGTTTCTGTAATTTTTGGGCGTATCACCGCAGTATTCAGCAGGTTGGCCTGAAACTGCATCAGGTAATTGTTTACCGTAGCACCCCCATCTACCCGCACTTCCTTAATTCGCAACCCGGCATCTGCTTCCATGGCCTTCAGCACATCCATGGCCTGGTAGGCGATGCTCTCAACCGCCGCCCGGGCTATATGTCCATCGGAGCTGCCCCGGGTAAGCCCGGTAATAGTGCCCCGGGCGTGCTGGTTCCAGTAAGGAGCCCCCAGCCCGGTAAAAGCCGGCACCATATATACGCCGCCATTGTCGGCCTCCGTTGCCGTAAGGGCTTCAATATCGCCCGATTTTTGAATCAGCTTTAATCCATCACGGAGCCACTGCACCACAGCACCGGCAATAAATACACTCCCTTCCAGGGCATAACTTACTTCGTTATTAATTTTCCAGGCCACGGTGGTAAGCAGGTTGTTTTTTGAAGGTACCGGCTGATTGCCGGTATTCATCAGCATAAAGCAGCCCGTACCGTAGGTGTTTTTTACCATCCCGGACTGGGTACACATTTGCCCAAACAGGGCCGATTGCTGATCGCCGGCAATGCCGCTTACGGGTATGGGCACCGCTGTAATCAGCTGCTGGGTGTGACCATACACTTCGCTGCTGGAGCGCACTTCGGGCATCATGCTTTGCGGAATGCCAAACAGCCGCAGCAACTCCTCATCCCATTGCAGCGTATGAATATTAAATGCCATGGTACGCGAAGCATTGCTTACATCCGTTGCATGTACTTTACCATTGGTCAGTTTCCACAGCAGCCAGGAATCGATGGTTCCAAAGCAGAGCTCGCCATTTTGCGCTTTTGCACGGGCGCCATCCACGTTATCAAGGATCCATTTTATTTTGGTGGCAGAAAAATAGGCATCAGTAACCAACCCGGTTTTTTCCCTTATTTTTTCTGCAGAACCATCTTTCTTCAGGCTGTCGCAATAATCCGAAGTGCGCCGGTCCTGCCATACAATGGCGTTATAAATAGGCTGCGATGTACTGCGATCCCACACCACCGTTGTTTCCCGCTGGTTGGTGATTCCGATGGAGGCAATATCCTGGGTTGTGAGCCCGGCCTTTACGATGGCCTCGGTGGCTACGCCCAATTGGGTGCTCCATATTTCATTGGCATCATGCTCTACCCAGCCGGGCTGGGGGAAGATCTGGGTAAATTCTTTCTGGGCAACGGACACGATCGATCCTTTTTTGTCGAAAATAATAGCACGGGAACTGGTGGTACCCGCATCAAAAGAGAGAATGTATGCTGGCATAGCGAATCATTTATATATTTTATCTAAAAAAATCTGGTTATTGTGTAGTGGGTGGTTTGTGCCTTCACAAACCACTACCACAAATCGCCGCTTAAAAATACGCTTTAAATAGTCATCCCTGTAATTTAGTATGCATAACATTTTTCTACTACACTGCCTCCCCCTATGTTTGCCTCAGAGGCTCTGAAACACGGAGGGCTTAAGCTTTTCTAAAAAAACGGTGTTTCTGCGTTTCAGTGGCAACGACACAGAATCTTTGTGGTAAAGAACAACCGCCTTTTCCCATCATTTCATAGACAGGGTAAGCGCTTTGGGCCGCGTCATCGTTTCGGAGTACACGTTGCCAAAGCGGTCGGTTACCTTTATCAATACCGGCGATACCGGGCTCAAAGCAGTTGCCTTAAACAGATGCGCCGATGTGGTAGTACAAAAATCACTTGTGGGCGTTGCCCCGGCATTTAAACGCAGGGCCTCGTAGGAAATAATATGCAACGGGTCTTTTACCTTTACACGCGTAACAGCCAATGGGGTTGTTCCGTTCTCAAAAAGCTCCACCTTCCAGCGCTTATCATAACCCCAAACATTTACCAGTATTTCGTTCCCCGCGTTTTTGGTGGCGTAGCCATCCGCATAACCCGCCAGGAGGGCATCGGTAGTTTTAGGTGCATAATCTGCTGCTGTAATATGAACCTGGTTCAGATCGTAAGCCCTGAACTGGTACTGCTCATCATAGCCAATGGCTTTATACCGCCAGTCATAATCAGTGTTGTCAAATTTCCAGATGGCATATCCGCCAGGGGCGCCATCCTTACAAACCTGGTTTCCGGCATACCCGTTTTTCCCAGTCCACCACCAGGTGGCACAAACGGCGCCGGAATTATGCTCCATCAGTGTTGGCGTGTTTTCGTAAGCATAGCAGATATGCGTATGCCCCGTTAGTACATGTACATTGCTAAACCCGGAAAAGCAGCTGATCAAATCTGCGGCATTGGTTAAATTCAGCGATGCTGTTTCCGAAGCAGAGGGGTTGTTGTTTAAATGAATGTGCATGGCCAGGATCACCGGGGCCGATTTATCGGCAACGGCAGCCAGGTCCTTTTTTAACCAGGCCAGCTGGCTGGCAACAAGGGTTTCATTGTAGGACCGGTCGCCCACGGTGCCCCGGGCGCCCCCGGTATTTACATACTCAATATTGTCCAGTACAATATAATGCACTTTTCCAAGATTAAATGAGTAGTACGTGGGGCCCAGCGATGCCCTGAAACCGGCTTCGGCAGCCCAATCGGCGGCCACATAAGGATCATTATCATGGTTACCCATCGTATGAAAAACCGGGATGTTGATGTTTTTCATTACCGACAGGTATTCTGCAAAACCATACTTGTTGGCGTACCAATAAGCATCCCATGTCATATCGCCCAGGGTAAGCCCGTATACTTTGTATCCCAGTTGCCGGTACCGCTCGATGGTGGCTTTTGCATCCGGCAAAAAGCCGTTCTGAAACTGGGCCACATCATCATTCCGGTTTGCAAGGTGCATATCACCCAGGGCCAGCACCACATGGCGGTCATTATCCGTTTTTGTTAATGTAAAGTTCATGGTTTCCACCACGGATGCCGCAGCCTTAAAGGCCTGGTAAAAAGCCGGCAGTATGGTATTGGCGGCACCTACCTCATAGCCTCCCGGAACGGAGATAAAAACAAAATTTTTTGTTTTTGCCGATGGCAGGTAATAGATACCATCGGCGTTGGTAGTAGTAACCGCCACCCCATCAGATACAACTACGCCGGGCACACCGGTACCCGCACAGGTTACCCGGCCTTTAACCGTCATACCGGCCATATCGGGCAGGGCACTGTTTCCGTCTCCGGCAGGATCCTGCGGATCTGCAGCAGCATTGGTTTTGCTGCACCCCGTGGCAGCGAAGCCGGCGCCAGCCAGTGCGGCGGCATGGATAAACTGTCGCCTCGAAAACATTCCGGCGGCCCGGATCATTTTGTTTTTCATGTTCACCGCGCTTTGCAAAAATTATTTCAGCTGGTAAAATAAATCCGGGTAATCCGTTATCAAACCATCGGCGCCCATATCCGCCAGTTTCTTAATGGTTTCAATGTCATCTACCGTCCAGGGTACTATTTTGATGTTACGCCGGTGGCATTCTTTAACCAGTTCGGGAGTTACAATTTTATAATTGGGGCTGTAATACTCGGGGGTATAGCCAATGCGTTTCAATTGTGCTTCCAGAGGTTCCGTTTCCTTATCGCCCACCAAAAAAGAGGTTTGCACCTGCGGGTATTTCTGATGCATGATCTTTAATGCCCGCTCGTCAAAACACTGAATGATCATGCGCTTGCCAATGTTAAAGGGCAGGATGGTTTTCATCGCCAGATCGGTAAACTCCGCTACCGGCGGGCAATAAACGCCCTCTCCTTTCGGGTTGGATTTTATTTCAATATTGTATTGGATCTTTACGCCTTTCTTTTTTGCATAGGCCTCCGTAGTAACAAGCAGGTCTTTGAGCAGCGGTTTTACAGCCGCCATTTTTTGCTGGCGCGGAACAGCGTCATAAAACTTTTTGCCTACATCATATTTTTTTATGGAGTCGTAGGTCATGCTATAAAGGATCCGCTTTTTTGCCGCCGCGGGCGTAAGCGTATCTCCTTCCGGGGTGGTTGTAAACCCGTAGTTAAACGTGGCATCATGCGATACAACGATCTGCCCGTCCTTTGTTACCTGCATATCCATTTCAAGGGTGGTAACTCCCATATCGATGGCATGCAGCATGGCCGGGATGGTATTTTCCGGCATCAGGCCCTTACCGCCCCGGTGAGCTTCCATATCGAAGTGACGGTACTTTGCCGGCAGGCTGATCTTTTTTTGAGCATGGGCTCCCATAGCGGCCGCCAGCAATAATGTGGTACCTAATAGTTGTAATTTCATTATTCCACAATTTTTGTAATCAGCGAATCATTGGGACCTCCACGGCCGGCTTCTATATTAGCAATAGTAGCCGCTTCGTGGTCATCTTCCGTTTTCTGGAATAGCTCTACCACCGTCTGCTTTCGGGCTGTGGTCCATTTACCCAGAGGAATATTATATACGCCTCCCATCATATTGAACAATCCTCCATCTGCCGGAGCTGTGGGATGGGCTTCATTTACGGCATAGGGCATATTGGTGGCGTTTCCAAGGGATCGATAATAGAAGCTGTTCTCAACCTTTGGTTTATAGGTAGTCTGGTCTATTGCGATTGAATACATAGAATACCAATCATTATTACAGATCAGGTAACCATATACGGGGTCATTGTTGGGCTCATAAATAGTTCCGCCGCCGCTTACAAATAATACATCTTCGGGCACAGAGGTTTTGTTAACCGTTGTTCCTTTAAACAACGCCACCCCACAGGCGTTGCCATTATTGGGCCAGGGCCCTGAGGTGGAAAACGAGCTAGCGCGAAACAATCCGCCATCGCCTTTATTGGTGCCACTGGTAGCAAAGTTTTTTTGATACCAGTTGGTTTCTGCCGGAAACGAAACCGTGCCCGCATTCCCATTAATTTTCTTGTTTTGAAAACCAAAATAAAAATAGGCGCCTTTTTTTGTACTCCCCGAAGTAATATTCCATTTAATGGTCCTCTGGCCCCCTGTAGCCCAGCCGTTATCCAGGTGAGCGGGGGTAGAAGTACCGGCATTGGCGCAAAATACAATACTGTAGGGAGTAATCGAAAAATCGATATCCCTGGTAGCGATCATTTGTACATATTCATTACCTCCATCGCCCCCTTTCGGATCCCCCATAAACCCGGAAATGATCAAATCCTGCCTGGAAGATCCCATGTTCAAGATATCATCCCCATCCCTTGTCCTCAACTCTATCGATCCATCTCTTTTCGAAAACGGTATCCCTACATAAGCCGCCAGTAGGTACGGTGCATCCTGGGCATAGCTAACAGATGGGTCGGTATACAGCGTAAGATCTCCAAAACCATCATTGATCGTTTTGACGCCTCCAATTTCATCGCCGGGTTGCGGAGCGGGGTTAAAGCAGGATTTGTTAATAACACAAAGCGAGCTTTCGTAGCTATTCGGATCTGCTTCCAGCTGTGCTGTGGTTATGATGTTCACGTTTAAAATGCCCTTCCCTTTTGGAGTCACTTTCGATTCCACGATATTCGTAAGCGTTAAAATGCCATTTTTACGGGTAAGGGTGCTGCCGAGAATATCGATCATTACCGAATCGCCGGGATGATACCCCGCTGCGGCCGCACCCAAATCGATTGCAATGCCCCGCAGTGTGTTGAGCCGATGGTTATCCTGTACCACCAGCAGGCCTTCGGGCAAATTTCCTTCCGTATGGTCCGATATTACAACGGCCTCCAGCCGGGTGCCCCCATATAACATTTCTTTGGTGAGCGTTACATCCTGTCCTTTATAAATTGGCCGCACATCCAAAATGGATACCACATCGTAGGGCACACCACCCGGATAATTTTCGTACGTGTTTTTAGTACAGCTGCTGATTGTGGCAACTGCGCCGAGCACTAAAAAAAGGTTGAATACATGTTTCATCAGTAATTCTTTTAAACGTGATTGCTTTAAGGCTTTTGCCACCATATATTGGTATTGATCTGGTCCGGCCCCTGTGCGGCTACTGCAGCCTTATAACTGGTGGGGTTGGCAGATTGTACATACACGGGGTATACCAGGCGGGCCGGCATTACACCGCCATTTTGCAGGCCATGCAGCTGGGACAAATGCAGGTTGGGATACCCGGTGCGCCGGTACTCAAACCATTGCTGCAGGTCGGTTAAAAACAGGGCATAGTATTTTTGTACCTGTATCATCTCCATTTTTCTTTCTGTAGAAAGCGTATCATTCCAAACAACGCCGCCTGCCGCCAGGTTCTCCAGATGCAAATCAAATTCAGCGGAAGCGGTATCTTCCGGAAAAGCAGCTACCCAATAATTGATGGCGGAGGCAATTCCCTGGTAAAAATGATCTTTGGGATTACTGCCGATCCAGCCTTTTAAGGCCGCTTCGGCCTGGATGAGTTGTACTTCGGCATACTGCATAATGATGCCGGTTTTGGGGTTTTGCTGCAGGGACCATACTCCGCCGGAAGTTTTATCATCATAGCTTTGAAAATAGCAGCCTTTTACCTCGCCTTTGCCCGGTTCATACCCGCTTTCTACACCGCGCCAGCCGCCGCCGCTGGCTTGCGCAATACCAATACTGCCGATGGAGCCCGACCCAAAAGGTTTGCCCGAAGCGAACCGCGGGTCCGTCCAGCTCACCAAACTATCCAGAAAGTAACTACAGATAGCCGGGCTTCTGAAATCCTGCACCCTTACATTATATACATAGGGAGAGGTATAAGGATCGGTACTGCTGGTGCCTCCATTCCAAAGAATTCTTGCACAATCGTCATTGGAGGTCATAATGGGATAGCGGCCCGGGGTTTGTATAATTTCCTTGATTTTATCCTGGCATTGCTGCGCCACCTCCGCTTTTCCCGACACACGGAGCAATAGCCTTAAATAAAGCGAGTTTCCAAACTTCCTCCATTTTGAAATATCCCCATTATAAACAGGGTCGCTGGTTACCACAATGGCTTGGTTTTTAGCCAGCAATTCATTGGCTTCTTCCAGTTTTTTAAACAGGCCCTCGTAAACATCCTTTTGCCGGTCAAAGGCGGGCTGCATATTACCTTCCTTTCCTTTGAGCGCCTCGGTGTAAGGGATATCTCCGTAGGTATCGGTCAGGTTCGAAAACAACCAGGCTTCTCCAATCCGGGCTATACCCTGGTAAGAGGTATTCATGCTATCGCCCCGGCTTGCCAGGCTGTCGATATCCCGGAAATTGGTGAGCTGCACATACCAGGCGTTCCATAAATAGTCCGACTGGCTGGCCCGGAAGGCATAGCGAAACACCGTGTTTTCGCCATCACTCAGGCTCACCGTAACCTGCATCAGTTCATTATTAAAGCTCCGGTTCCGGGTCATGCCCGGCCATATAGAGCTTACCAGCGTGGGCGCCAGCAGCTTGTCGGCGCTGGTATGCAGGATATTAATGGGATCGATATTTAATTTCTCAAACCCTTTTTTACAGGAATAGATGGTTATTAACACCAACAAAAGAAGACCTGTGCTTATCAGTTGTTTTTTCATTTCGATATCAATTAAAGTCCGATAGATAAGTTAAAGCCAATGGTACGGGTAGAGGGGAACTGCCCTACTTCAAACCCCGTAACAATATCCGATCCGCTCAGCGTGCCAAACTCGGGATCAAATATGGGCCAGGGGCTCCAAATGAACAGATCGCGTCCGAAAACACCAATAGTCGCGGAGCTCAGTCCTATTTTTTTCAACAGCCGGGGTTTAAAGGCATAATTTAAGGATGCTTCACGAAATTTGATAAAGTCGGTACTAAAAGTACTTCCTTCCGCATTCAGCGAGCCCATGCTGTTTTGATAATACTGATCTACATCATAAGCCACCACATCATTTTTGCGGTAACCGGTAACCTCGCCATTGTCATTCAGCACTTCCAGCACCCCATTGCCGATGATGCCGTTATACCTTCCCGGCAGGGTGGTTTTCAGTTTTCCCTGTTCAATCATTTTATAGTGGGTCAGCGAGTAGCCCACAGCACCCACCTGTGCATCAAATAATACTTTTAAATTAAATTGTTTGTACCGGAACGTATTCCCGATGCTCATTTTATAGCGGGGCGTTGTATTGCCCAGGTAAATAATATTGCTGGTAATTTTTGGGAAGCCGGTAGCCGGATCAAAGATCACCTGCCCGTCTGGTGCGCGCTGATAGCCCAGCCCATACAAATCGCCCATGCTGCCGCCGATGGAAGCTACGATCTGGCCACTGGCAATCTGACCGGCACGAAGCAATACCACGCTGTCCGGCATCGATACGATCCTGTTTTTATTGGAAGCAAAAGTAGCAGACACCTCCCAGTTAAACCCGTTTTTACTTACAACGGGTTTTCCGGTCAGCGACAGTTCAACCCCGCTGTTGTTCACCCTTCCGGCATTAATAATTGCATAGTCATACCCCGATGACCGGTCCAGAGTTCTGGTAAGTATCTGGTTTTTAGTGTTGCCCCAGTAAACGGCCAGGTCAAAGCTCAGCCGGTTACGAAACAGCTGCACTTCCGTTCCAAGCTCAAAGGTGGTGGTCTTTAAAGGCTTCAGGTTATCATTGGGCAGGGTTCTTGGGTTAGCAACGGCGCTATCCGGATACAACCCGTTGGTTCTGGCGAGGAGGTAGGTATAGGCCGTCCTATAGGGCACCGTAGCACCACTTCCTACCTGGGCGATTGAGGCCCGCAGTTTAGCGTAACTGATAAAGGAGGGCAACTGGGTAAAATCAGATAGTATAAAACTGGTGTTTAAAGAGGGGTAAAAAAAGCCCACATTATCAGTCCGGTTGGCTGTAGCGAGCACGCTGTTCCAGTCCTGCCTGCCCGTCAGTTCGGCAAATAGGTAGTTCTTGTAGCTAAAATTAAGTATGCCATAAAAACTGTTGATCTGGTAACGGCTGGTGTCCGGCAAATAGGTGAGCCCGTACAGGCTGCTGTCTAAATTATACATACCCGGGTAGGGTGAATTTTTCAAAGAATCTAGAACCGGAAACTTTAACCCATCCGCTCTTATATCCGATTTATTATATTCATTCCGAAGCTGGCTTCCTCCAAACGAAGCGCCTATTTTGATGTTTTTTGACAGATCCTTATGATAACGCACCAAAAAGTCATAACTCAACTCCCTCGCATAAACATCTTGTTTTCTTACGGATCCCAGCGGCAGCCTGGAGCCGGCATCATAGGGCCGGTCCTGTTCCCGTTTATCTTTGGACCAATCCAGGTTTCCGCGCACCATAAAGCTCCACTCTTTGCTAAGCTCGTAATTCAACTGCACATTTCCCGTTACATTGTTTCTCCTTGTTTTGTTTATAAATTCGTTTACAATGGCAAAGGGGTTCTCCGGGAAGGAGGAGTAGGGATAACGAATCCGCCGGTATAAGCTGTCGCTGCTGTAAATGCTGCCCGGTGTGCCCATCCAGTAATTGCGCAGCCAGTTATAATCGGCATTGGGCTGCCAAAAAATATACCAATACATAAGCGACTGATTTCCATAGCCCGCTGCAGGAAGGTTGTCACTCGAGCGGTAACCATAATTGATTTTGGTGGCTAATTTTAGTTTTTTAGTAATATCGGTGCTGGTCGACAGGCTGGCCGACTTACGATCGAAACCCGTATTAGGGATCACCCACCGATTATTTTGGATGGCGCCCGAAACTCGGAACGCTGTAGTACCAATATGGCCGCTCAGACTTAGGTTATTGGTAAGGTTTTTTCCCATATCCCAAAAATCGTTGATATTATCATACGCCTTCCAAGGTGTACGTTCTAAGCCCACCGCCTGACGTACCGGGTCATATTGATAAAATGACTGCCCGTCAAATTTTGGACCATAGGCCGAGCTGGTACCGCTGGTACTGGCCCCATCCGGGGTTGTACCATAAGAGTAATAAAGCGCGCCATCCAGCCCCTGGCCATACTCATATTGCAGATCGGGATACCTGTTGGGCATTTCGATATATCCGTTTGAAGTAAACCGGATGTTTAGTTTTCCTTTCTTTTTTGCGGACGCCGATTTGGTGGTAATAATAATGGCGCCATTGGCACCCCGCTGCCCATACAGGGCGGCGGCGGCGGGCCCCTTCAATACCGAAACGCTTTCGATATCCTGTGGGTTCAGGTCATTCATCGAGCTACCGTAGTCCGCCGGCAGGTTATCCGATCCTGTTGCATATACATTATCCGATCCGTTGGCAGAGCGTTTGCCGCTACTGTTATTAATCACCACGCCGTCCACTACAATCAGGGCTTCGTTATCGCCGGTAAGATTGTTTTCCCCGCGCAGAATAATTTTATTGGACCCCGCAGGGCCAGCGCCGGAGCGTATCAGGTTTAAACCCGCCACTTTCCCGGAAAGCGCATCCGTCCAGTTCGAAGACACGGCGTCCGTAAGCTGTGTACTGTCAATTTTTGTAAGCGCATAGCCCAGCGATTTTTCCTGCCGCCTGATGCCCAGTGCCGTTACCACTACTTCCTCTTCCTGTTTTCCGATGCTTTCCAGTAAAACATTAATGGTTGTTTGATTACCCACGTTGTGTTCCGTTTCCTTGAACCCAATCGCGGAGAATATCAGCGTTTCATTGGCATTTACTGAAATAGAATAGTGTCCGTCTGCCCTGGTAGTAGTCCCCCGGGAAGTACCTTTTACCACCACAGAGGCATTGGCAACAGGCTCCGTTGTTTCCCGGGAAGTGACCAGCCCGCTTACCGTTTTCTGCTGGGCCTGTGCAAGCAGCGGTAAGAGCAGCAGCGCACACCAGGTCATGTGTGCTTTGAGCCAGGTCTTCAGTTTGCTGTTTTCTGTCATATTATTTTGCAGTTTTACTCAATAATTGCAACGCCCCGTTTATACTTAGCATCGGATTTTATCCGGGACAAAGTATAGTCATTCAGGACAGGTTCGTCTTTTCTTTGCGCCAGGTCATGGCAGTAAACAGGATCGCAAGGACACAGCTGGCCATCAGTACCAGAAACCCGCCGTCCCAACCCCAATGGTCCACCACATACCCCATTGCCGCATTCGCAAAAAGGGCGCCCCCGAGGTATCCAAAAAGCCCGGTAAGACCCGCCGCTGTTCCCGCAGCTTTTTTGGGAACCAGGTCCAGCGCCTGAACTCCAATAAGCATAACGGGTCCATATATCAGGAACCCTATTGCGATAAGCGCAATATTATCTACCAGGGGGTTCCCGGGCGGATTTTTCCAGTACACCAATACGGCCACTGCTACCAGGGCCATATAAATGACCGTAGCGGGGGCCCGGCGGCCTTTAAACACTTTGTCGCTTAACCACCCACATAACAGCGTTCCCGGAATTCCTGCCCACTCATAAAGGAAATAGGCCCACCCGGTTTCTTTTAAAGAAAAGCCTTTGGCCTCTTTGAGGTAGGTGGGCGCCCAATCCAATACACCATAACGCACCAAATATATAAAGGCATTGGCCAGGGCGATATACCAGATGAGTTTGTTAACCAAAACATAATCCATAAGGATCTGCTTTGTGCTCAGCTCCTTTTCATGAGATTGATTGTATTCCCGCGATTGTGTGCCGCTATAAGATTCAATTGAGGGTAGCCCACAGGATTGGGGGGTATCTCTCACAAGCATATAAGTAATGAAGGCCACCAAAAGCGCTACAATAGCAGGAAAATACAACTTGCCCTGCCATACTCCAAAAACCGAAAAGCCCAAAATAGCAAGCGGAGCCATGATGCCTCCGCCCACATTGTGGGCAACATTCCATATAGACATTTTGGTGCCCCGCTCCTTTACAGAAAACCAGTGTACCATTACTCTTCCGCAAGGCGGCCAGCCCATCCCCTGGAACCATCCGTTGATAAATAAGAACACGAACATCATACCAATGGAAGCCGTAGCAAAAGGAAGGAGTCCCATCAGGATCAGGGTCAGTGCAGAACAAACCAGTCCCAATGTCAGAAAGACCCTTGCATTGCTCCGGTCAGAGATGGTGGCCATTACAAATTTGCTCAATCCGTAAGCGATCGAAATGGCGGAAAGCGCCAGCCCCAGCTGCCCTTTGCTAAATCCCCTTTCTTCCAGGTCGGGCATGACGAGCGAAAAGTTTTTGCGGACCAGGTAGTAACCGGCGTACCCGATAAAAATACCCAGAAAAACCTGGAGCCTTAATTTCCGGTAAGCGGGGTCAACGGCACTCTCCGGTAATAATTCCTTATGCGCCGCAGGCCTTAAAAATTTCATCGCTTTCATGGCATATCAATCGTTAAATAAAGTCAGGTTAAAATGTATTGCCGCGCAAGTTGCTCAAATCGTTTGGCTTCTTCTTCTACCCAGTGTACATCCCGGTTCAGGATTCCGGCGATGATTGCCGCTACCTCCCCGGCCACCCTGATGCTTTCGCGGGCATCCAGCAATAAAGCCCTCGTCCGGCGGGCCAGCACATCTTCTACCGTGCGGGCCATTTCATGGGTAACCGCCCACTCTACCTGGGCCCTGTTAATTTTCAATCGTTCGCTAATCCAGTGGCCATTGCTCTTTTCCTTTATAAAGGGAGCATCACTGCCGTAGAAATAAAAAGGATCGGCCCAATCCATGCCGGTGGCAAAACCATGAATCCGCAGATTCGGGGTCTTTGAGCCCCTCTTTATCCACCCCTGTTTGTTCTCCACACAATCGATCATATCTTCACCCATCTTCCGGTAAGTGGTCCACTTTCCTCCGATAATGGTAAACAACCCGTTTTCAGAAATCATGATCTTATGGCTGCGGGATATTTCCTTGGTTTTTTGCGCGCCTTCTTTTGGCGCCGCAAGCGGGCGCAGGCCGGCAAATACACTCAGCACATCCTTCCGCACCGGTTTTTTTACCAGGTAGGTTCCGGCTGTTTCCAGTATAAATTCGATCTCTTTTTCCAGCGGGCGGGGCTCTACGGATGGTGCGCCTACCAGCGTATCCGTGGTGCCCACCACCACCTCATTATGCCAGGGCACGGCAAACAGCACACGGCCATCGTTGGTTTTGGGGATCATCAATGCATGGGAAGAGGAAAAAAATTCCTTATTCAAAACAAGATGAATACCCTGGCTGGCTACCACGCTTTTGGAGGCAACAGGATTGTCCATCCGCAGCACATCATCTACAAATACCCCCGTAGCATTAATAACTGTTTTTGCCTGGATGGTATACAATGCCGACTGCTCCGTATCTTCTACCTCCACGCCGGAGGGTCTATTGCCGGGGCCTTTTTGGAGCCCCACTACCTTCATATAATTTACGGCCACACCGCCCTGTTCAATGATTGTTTGCGCCAGGTTCAGCGCCAGCCTTGAGTCGTCAAACTGCCCGTCATGATACAGCACGCCGCCTACCAGCCCTTTCGATTGTACATCCGGAATAGCGGCCATGGTCTTTTTTCGTGAAATAAAAACGGAAGCGCCCAATGACAGCCGGCCGGCAATCCAGTCGTAGGCCTTTAAACCGATGGTGTATTTAATACGATCCCAAAACGAGTAAACTGGTACAATAAAGGTTTGGTTCTTTACCAGGTGCGGTGCGTTCTGCTGCAGCAGCCCCCGCTCAATACTCGCTTCCCGCACCAGGGCAATATCGCCCTGGGCAAGGTACCGCACGCCGCCATGCACCAGCTTGGTGCTGCGGCTGGAAGTGCCTTTTGCAAAATCATATTGTTCCAGCAGCAATGTTTTATACCCGCGGGTAACCGCCTCCAGGGCAATACCTAAACCGGAGGCCCCGCCCCCGATCACCAGCACATCCCAAAGCACACCGGCTTCTGTTGCCCGTTTTACCAATTGATCCCTATCAATAATTCCGCGCTCCATATTATACAATCAGCCGTTTTTATTTTCGAGATTCTCCGTTTCAAAACAAAACAAAAAGAATTCGAAAGCAATAATAATACATTTCCATGTAAAATGAAAAATTAAATAATTATTTTATCGCAGTTTTAAAGGGTTTTTTATTTCGTTTAAAATAAAAGAAATGGTTATTTTTGGCTCTATGAGTAGTCTGATTGAACGCCACCAGCATATAATGAATTCCCTGAAGAAAAAGGGAATGGTACAGGTGCTGGATCTTTGCCAGGAACTGGATGTTTCATCCGTAACAATCCGAAAGGACTTGCAATTCCTGGAAGATAAAAACCAGCTTTTTCGTACCCACGGAGGGGCTACGCTTAGCAATCCTTATATTGGTGACCGGCCGGTGATGGAAAAAGTTAGCATACAATCGACCGAAAAAGAAAAAATTGGACAATATGCGGCGGGTCTTATTGAACCTAATGATTGCATTTTGATTGCATCCGGCACTACCGTGTTTTATTTTGCCAAACATATTCAACCGAAAGGAAATGTAACCGTTATTACCGCAGCACTAAACGTGGCCATGGAAATTGCCCATCACCCGGGAATTGAAGTGATCCAGCTGGGGGGTATCATGCGCAAAACATCGTCTTCCGTTACAGGCATCTATGCAGAAAAAATACTGGAGGACTTCTCCTGCAGCAAGCTCTTCCTGGGAGTGGATGGCATCGACACCGAATTTGGATTGACCACCACCAATATGATGGAAGCCCAACTCAACCGCAAAATGATTGCCGCCTCCCGTAAAACAATCGTACTGGCAGATTCCAGCAAATTTGGAAAACGGGGCTTTGGAAAAATCTGTGGGCTCGATGACATTGAACAGATCATCACGGACAGCAATATTTCGCCCCATATTGTTGATGAACTGAGGGCCGGCGGAATAGAAGTAACCGTGTTACCACTTTAACGCACCCCGTTGCTTTTTTGATACACTCTTACATAGTCTACCTCAAATCTTGCAGGGAAGGTTGTTTTTGAAGGATCTCCCCCCTGCTGCCCGCCAATGGCAAAATCCAGCAGCATATAATGCGGTTGCTTAAATGGATTTTCTCCGCTGCCGTCCTGGTTTACCAGGCTGTCCATAGGTGTTTGCAGCAGCAACTGATCATCCGCATATAAAGCAATACCCTCCTCATCCCAATCCATACGCCATATATGAAACTGTGCCGCCCAGCGGGCGCCGCCCAAAGAATCGATGTCACTAATGGTGCTGAACCAGCGGGCTTTTCCATCGGCGCCTTTATGGGCAATATTGGCCAGCAGCTTATGGCGGTAGTATTCCATAATATCGATCTCCCCATTGGCCGGCCAGGGGCGATGCGCACCCAGGGTCCACCAGGCGGGCCATAAGCCGTCCCGGATATCGATTTTACCGCGCATTATAAACCGGCCGTACAACCAGCTTTGTTTATTGCGTGTTTTAATACAGGAGGAGGTATAATGGATCGAATCCCTTTTTGTTCTCCACCCGGTACTGCCCGCTTTATACAGCGGGTTGGGCCGCAATTCTCTCCGGGCTTCAATGACAAGTTTGCCGTTTTCGCACCAGGCGTTTTCCTTTTGATACCATTGTAATTCCTCGTTGCGCTCCAGCCCGGTTTCATAATTCCAGTTGGCGCTGTCCGGCGCACCGGCCCTATTAAACTCATCGGCCCATACTAACTTATACCCCTTTTGAACCTTTTGTCCGGAGCTGACGCTCCTTTTTTGTGCCCATACTGCCCCGGCTACCAGCTGTAAACACGATACAATAAGTATAATACCTGTCCTGTGTTTTATCATTTTGCTGTTATTAAACATTTCATTGATCATACCCCGTCAAACTTAAAGATAATAAAGTTGGATAATCCCTATTTAACAGGCCGTGCCGCCATTACGAATTGCAGTACTCCGCCGTTCATGATATCGCTGTGTTTTATGGCAGTTCCTTTAACCGGTTTTCCATTTAAAAACACTTTTGATACATACACATTTTTATCGCTTTGATTTTTTACATCAATCGTAAACGTTTTCCCATTCTCTAATGTGAGCACGGCTTTGTTAATAGCCGGACTTCCCAATTGGTACGATGCGGATCCCGGGGCAAAAGGATAAAACCCAAGCGTACTAAAAATATACCAGGCGCTCATCTGCCCGCAATCATCATTTCCGCCCAGCCCGTCAACCGCCGGCTGGTATTGTTTTTTCAGGATCATGCGCACCCGCTCCTGCGTTTTCCAGGGTTGGCTGGTGAAATTATACAGGTAGGCCACGTGGTGCGAAGGTTCATTTCCATGTACATAGTTGCCAATAATGCCATCGCGGGTAATGTCTTCCGTTTCTTCAAAAAATTTATCCGGCAGGTGCATGGTAAACAGGGAATCCAGGTGCGGTAAAAACCGCCTTTCGCCACCCATCAGGCGGATCATCCCCTCCGGATCCTGGGGAACAAACAAACTAAAGTTCCAGGCATTCCCTTCAATAAAGCCTTGTCCGTGCGTGGAAAGCACATCAAACTCTTTACGAAAGCTTCCATCGCTGAGCCGCGGCCGCATATACCCAATGGATGCATCAAACACATTTTTCCAGCTTTGCGATCGTTTCATAAATGTTTCATAGACTTCCATCCTTCCCAGCTTTTTTGCGGCCTGCGCCAGGCTCCAGTCGTCAAAGGCATATTCCATGGTGGTGGATACGGAATTGGGCCTTACGTCATCCGGTACATAGCCCTTTTGCAGGTAGGCCTCCAGTCCATCATAATAGACTACGTTGGCCGTTTGGATACAGGCATCCAACGCCTTGTTAGCATCAAAACCCGCGATTCCTTTCACAATGGCATCGGCAATCACCGGCACGCTGTGGTACCCGCTCATACACCAGTTTTCGTTGGCATAATGGCTCCACACGGGCAGCATTTTATGCACGCTTTGTTGCTGGTGTGCCAGCATGCTGCGGATCATATCGCTATTCCGTTGAGGCTGTACCAGGTTAAAAAACGGGTGTAATGCCCGGTAAGTGTCCCAAAGCGAAAAGGTTGTATAGTTGGTAAACCCATCTGCTTTATGAACATTCTGATCCAGGCCCTTGTACTCCTTATTCTGATCCATATAAACCGTTGGGCTTAAAAAAGCATGGTACATGGCCGTATAAAAATTTACGAGCGCTTCCCGGTCCTGCGCTTCTATCCTGATCCGGTCCAGTTCTTTATTCCATTGGTCCTGCCCTTTCTTTTTGATCGTTTCAAAATCCTGGCCCGAGGTCTCGGCCCGAAGGTTCTCAAAGGCATTGTTGGTGCTCACAGGAGATAGTGCAAAGCGGATCCCAATTTGTTCTCCTGCACTGGTTTTAAAATCAAAATGTGCACGGATCTGTTCCCCGGCCATCTCGGGAAAGTTCTTTGTTTGATCAAACCGTTTATAAAATCCCTTGTACGGATAATTTTTAAAATTGGCAAATCCATAAGAACGGAAGGGTTTTGAGAAAACCATTGCAAAATATACGGTACGGGTGCGCGCCCAGCCATTCGTTTGTTTAAAACCGGTAATCAGCGTATCATTTTCTACCCGCACAAAGGTCCATACATTTTTATCCTCATAATTATAGATCCCATGCATCAGGTCAAGGATAATATGCGCATCGTCTGATTGCGGAAAGGTATACCGGTGTACCCCTACCCGGGTGGTGGTGGTCAACTCTGCAAGGATGTTGTTATCATCCAGCTTTACTTTGTAATAGTTGGGTTCTGCGGTCTCCGCAGCATGCCGGAACCGGCTGCGATAGCCTGATTCGGGATCAGTGGCAGTACCCGGGTTGAGCTGAAGCGCCCCCGTGGTGGGCATGATCAGGAAATCTCCCAGGTCCGAATGACCGGTACCGCTAAAATGGGTATGACTGAACCCCACGATCGTGGGATCATCATACTGGTAACCCGCACAGTACTTATACACATCCGCGTTATATTTTCCATTAATATCATAAGGCAGGGTGTCCGTATCCGGACTAAGCTGCACGGCGCCAAAAGGAACCGTAGCCCCCGGAAAAGTATGCCCCATCTTCCGGGTTCCGATCAGGGGGTTTACATATTGGATCCATTGATTCTGGGCCATCCCGGTTTGCGCCAGCAAAACGATCAGCGTACAAAGGTAAAATCGATTTTTCATTTTCATAAAATTACAGCCTGTGGAGATCATTTAAAAACAATACGCTGATTTTTGGGTGAGTCCCGGTTGGGGCAGCCGGGAAAAAAAAGACACCCGGTTCTTTTTTATTACTTTGTGATTATTTTTGCAGCTTTCAGATGCCCCTGTTAAGTCCGGCCATATCATCTCTTGCCCGCATGCGTCAATGGCGCATCGATGGCTGGCGCAGCCACCCGCTGGATGCGCAGCGGGAGGTATTGCAAAATCTTGTCTCCTCTGCACAATATACCGAGTTTGGAAGAAAATATAATTTTGGCAGCCTGTTTAATATCCGCGACTTCAAAAAAGCGATACCCATTCATGAGTACAACGATCTGAAGCCCTACATCGAGCGCTGCATGGGCGGTGAACAAAACCTGCTCTGGAACTCGCCGATTGTCTGGTTTGCCAAAAGCAGCGGCACCAGCGGCGATAAAAGCAAATTCATCCCCATTAGCGAAGAAAGCCTGGTAGACTGTCATTACAAGGCGGCAAAAGACGTGCTAACCATGTATTACCAGTTTAAACCGGATAGCACCATGCTTACCGGCAAGGGGCTGGTACTTGGAGGAAGCCATAATATCAATGCGCTAAATGAAGAAGCCCAGTTTGGCGATCTCAGCGCCGTGCTGTTACAAAACAGCCCTTTTTGGGGGCACTGGCTCCGGACTCCCGAGTTAAGTATTGCGTTAATGGACGACTGGGAGACGAAGCTCGAAAAAATAGCGGCACAGGCCATTAATGAAAATGTAACCTCTGTAAGCGGTGTGCCTACCTGGACCCTGGTGTTATTTAAACGGATTCTTGAAATTACCGGACAAGCATCCATTGCCGATGTATGGCCGGGGCTTGAACTGTATATGCATGGAGGTGTTTCTTTTACTCCTTATCACGACCAGTTTAAAAAGATCATTGGTAAAGACATTCATTACCTGGAAACCTATAACGCCAGCGAGGGGTTTTTTGCCGCCCAGCAGGCGCCGGGTGAAGAAGGGATGCTGTTATTTACCGACCATGGCATTTTTATGGAGTTTATGCCGGTAAGCGAATATGGCAGCGCCCAGCCCCTCACCATTGGTTTAAAAGATGTAGACCTGCATACCAATTATGCCCCCGTAATAAGCACCAACGGTGGGCTTTGGCGATACCTGCTGGGGGATACGATCCGGTTTATTTCCAAGGACCCCTTCAAGATCGTTGTATCCGGAAGAGTTCGGCATTTTATCAATGCTTTTGGCGAAGAAGTAATCATTGACAACACAGACAAGGCCATACAGATCGCCTGTCAGCAAACCCGTGCCATTGTAAACGACTACACCGCTGCACCGGTTTATTTTTCCAATGAAGGAAATGGCGGACACGAGTGGCTGATCGAGTTTGAAAAAACGCCTGAAAACCTGGAGGCGTTTGTGCAACATCTTGATGCGGCGCTGCAATCCATCAACAGCGATTATGAGGCCAAACGCCATAAAGATATTGCTTTAAAAATGCCGGTGGTTCATGCATTGCCAAAAGGCTTTTTTATAGACTGGTTACACTATAAAGGCAAGCTGGGTGGTCAGCACAAAGTGCCGCGTTTAAGCAACGACCGTACATTGCTCGAAGAAGTTCTTTCTTTTTACAAAAGCAGGAAAGAAGAGCCCTCTCTGTCTTAGACGCTGTTTAAATTTTCACTATTCAATTCCGTGTAGCGACATTAGTGCCCTCAAAAACCATTAAGTTAAGATTCATTAAGAATCGCGACTACTAAACTATGCTTAATTCCTCAATGGTTTTTAATAAACTTATTTTTAATCCCTTTTTAGGATTCTAGAAATTTACCTTTTGTTCTTTGCCACCAGGTTATACGAATCCGTTATCCATTCCTTTAATAACCGGCCCGGTACTGATCCGTCTACCACAACGGTGTTCCAGTGTTTTTTATTCATATGGTAGCCGGGTAATACGGATGAATATTGCTCCCGCAACATCTCCGCCTTTTCCGGATCACATTTTACGTTGAACTGCAGCGGATCATTATCCAGCCCGGTAAGCAGGAATATTTTACCCCTTACCTTAAACACCAGGGTGTCCGGCCCAAACGGGAACCCCTCTTCCACAAACGGGTGCTGCAGGCAATACTCCCGAAGCGTTTCAATGTTCATACCCTGGTTATTTGTATTCTATGTTTTGTTCGCTGATCAGCGGCTCTCCGTTCATTCTCAAAAAAATCTGCGCTACGGTAATCACATCTTTCTGGCAATAGGTTACAATCCGTTCGATCTGCTGCTCTTTATAAAAAACATCGGCCACCATGCTTCCGTCAATATCATCTTTTGGCGTTGGTACGCCCAATGCGTGGGCCAGCAGGTTAAGCGTAGTATAACTTTTAAAGTCCCCAAACTTCCAAAGCTCCATGGTGTCCAGATGGCTTACCTCCCAGGGCTTTTTTCCCGCCGTATTCAGCACCAGCGGAATGGAAACATCATTAATCAGCATTCGCCGGCACAAATAGGGAAAGTCAAACTCTTTGCCGTTATGCGCGCACAGGTATTTCTGTTCATTTGCAGAAAACTTCTGCAGCATTTCGGAAAAGGCTAGCAGCAATTGTTTTTCATCGTTTCCGTAAAAAGATTTCATCACCATCTTTCGCTGGCCGGGGCTGCCCTGAACGATGCCACAGCTGATGCAAACGATCTTGCCAAACTCGGCATAGATGCCTGCCCGTTCATAAATACCTTCCGGCGTTTCTTCCTCCCTGTTACGTAATAAAGTGCCTGCTTTTCGCTCCCACAGCTGCTTCCAGGCTTCCGGAACCTCATTATAGGAAGCGTACTGCGGCACCGTCTCGATGTCGAGAAAAAGAATGGAGTGAATGGGATATTGCGAAAGCATATTTAAAGATATTTTTCGTCTTTGTTGCGCTTCACATCCGCAACGTAATTCTTAATTTCCTGCTCCTGGTCTTTTTTGCAAATCAACAGCACGTCATCGGTATCTACAACAATAAAATTTTCTAACCCCTGCAGTACCACTAATTTTCCTTCAGGTACATGCACCATGCAATTGTGCGTATCATACACCATTACATCCTGCCCTACAACGGCATTGTCAAAATAGTCCTTGCTCATATTTTCAAAAGCGCTCTTCCATGTTCCCAGATCACTCCAGGTAAATGAAGCCGGTATTACATACACATTGGATGCTTTTTCCATAATCCCAAAATCAATCGATATATTGGAGCACTGTGCATAAATATCCCCGATAACTTTTGCTTCCTCCGGCGTATTAAACTGATCCTGGTAGGCAGCAAATACTTCGTGGATCTCCGGCAGGTATTTTTCAAATGCGGCAATGATGTTCTTTACCTTCCATGTAAAAATACCTGAGTTCCACAAAAAGTCCCCGCTTTTTACAAATACCTTTGCCAACTCCAGGTTGGGCTTTTCTGTAAATGTTTTTACTTTGAATATCCCTGGTGCCGCTTCGTTGGTTTCATGTTGTATATAACCGTAGCCGGTATTCGGGGTCCGGGGCTTTATGCCCAGGGTTACCAGCGCATTTACGGATTCCACAAACTGAAATGCATTTTCAACGGTTTCATTAAAAGCATCATCCTCCAGTATTAAATTATCCGAAGGCGCTGCTATCATAATAGCTTCGGGATCTTTTTTCTGAATCTTAAACGCAATATAAGCAATGCAGGGCGCCGTATTTTTCCGGAAGGGTTCGGTTACAATATTTTCTACCGGTAACTCCGGCAGCTGCTGCGCTACAATATTCCTGTATTCTTCAGAAGTGACTACAAAAATATTTTCGGCGGGAACAACCTGGTTATACCGTACAAAGGTAGACTGGATCAGCGTTTTGCCGGTATTCAAAATATCTAAAAACTGTTTCGGATAGTCGGTCCGGCTTTTGGGCCAGAACCGGCTTCCAATGCCACCGGCCATTATTGCCACATAGCGGTTACTCATACCTTCTTTTTTAAATCAACCCTTCCTTTAACAGGTCGTGAATGTGAATAATTCCCAAATAATTCTTTCCCTCAACTACAGCCAGCTGGGTTATGGCGTTTTTCCGCATCATATCAAGAGCCGAAACAGCCAACTCACCCGGCTCTATGGTTTTGGGGTTATGCGTCATAATATCCCGTGCCACAGTGCCTTCAATGTCCGTATTCTTTTCCAGCATCCGCCGGAGATCTCCATCAGTAATAATTCCTTCAAGCTCTTTTTGTTCATTTACAACAGCCGTAACACCCAATCTTTTTTGTGTAATCTCAACAATAACCTCTTTCAAAGATTGGTTTTCATAAACCAGGGGCCGGTCATTTCCCGGAAAAACATCTGCAACACTCAGGTATAATTTCTTTCCTAATGTACCCCCGGGATGAAATTTTGCAAAATCATCATCCCTGAATCCCTTCAGATCCATCAGGCAGGCAGCCAGGGCATCACCCATTACCATCTGGGCGGTGGTGCTCGACGTAGGTGCAAGGTTATTAGGACAGGCTTCCTGGCTAACGGTGGTATTTAATATAAGATCCGCCTGCTGGGCCAGGTAAGAACCTGTATTGCCCACGATCGCAATCAACTTATTTCCGAAATTTTTCACCAGGGGTACCAGGGCCTTTATTTCCGGACTGTAACCACTTTTACTAAGAATGATCACCACATCCGCTTCCTGTACCATTCCCAAATCGCCATGCAGGGCATCGGCGGCATGCATAAAAATAGACGGCGTTCCGGTAGAGTTAAACGTAGCCGCAATCTTTTGCGCCACCAGGGCGCTCTTGCCAATTCCACTAAATACCACACGCCCCACGCAATCCTGAATCAGCAAAACAGCCTGCTTAAAATCATCATTCAATAACAACTGTACTTCGCCAAGCGCATCGGCCTCTAACTGGAATGTCTTTCTGGCGCGTTGTAAAATATTGTCACTCATTTATATATCAGCCTCGTTAAGAAAACACAAATGTATTATTTATATAGCACAAAAAACTTTAACCATTAATATTTTAAAAGCAGACCAAGCTTAGTTAAATTCGCTACCCGAAAATTTTTTTTTTTTGAATATCCTGCGTATCTTTTAAGGATATTGAACGACAATTAAATCTTATATTACAGAAATGGCAGTGAAAAGCGAAAAGAAGGCCACCCCAAAAAAGGAACCTGCGGTCAGCCGCTCAAAGAAAACAGAAACAAAGACAGATTTAAATAGTGCATTACTGAAAAATTTTGGTTTTAAAAAATTCAAAGGGAAACAGGAAGCCATCATCCAATCGCTTTTATCAGGAAAAGATACTTTTGTTATTATGCCCACCGGAGGCGGTAAAAGCCTCTGCTACCAATTGCCGGCTGTGATCATGGATGGCGTTGCCATTATTGTGTCTCCGCTGATCGCGTTGATGAAAAATCAGGTGGACCTGGTAAGGGGCTATAACAGCAATGATGAGATCGCGCACTTTTTAAACTCTACATTAAATAAAAAAGAAATAAAGGAGGTTCATGACGATTTGCTATCCGGCAAAACGAAGTTGTTGTATGTGGCGCCGGAAACGCTTACCAAACAGGAAAATCTTGCTTTTTTCAGCGATCTGGATATTTCCTTTTTTGCCGTTGACGAAGCACACTGTATTTCGGAATGGGGACACGACTTCCGGCCGGAATACCGCCGCCTCCGGGAAATGATGAATCAAATCAACCCCAATGCCGCCGTTATTGCCTTAACCGCTACGGCCACCCCAAAAGTACAAAGCGATATTATTAAGAACCTGGTGCTTAAAGACGCAAATATTTTTGTGTCTTCTTTTAACAGAGATAATCTTTACTATGAAATAGTGCCCAAGGTTAATAAGAAGCAGACCAATGAAAGTATCGTCCGCTTTATTAAAAGTATGAAAAGCAAAAGCGGTATCATCTATACCTTAAACCGGAAAACAACCGAAGAACTTGCCGAAATACTGATGGCCAACGGCATTAAAGCAGTGGCCTATCATGCGGGGCTCGACAGTAAACTGCGGGCAGAGCGGCAGGACCAGTTTTTGAATGAAGACGTGCAGGTTATTGTGGCCACCATCGCCTTTGGAATGGGGATCGATAAACCGGATATCCGGTTTGTAATTCATTATAATATTTCCAAATCCATCGAAAACTACTACCAGGAAACCGGACGCGCAGGACGCGATGGGCTGGAAGGAAAATGCCTGCTCTACTATTCACATAAAGACGTAAGCAAACTGGAGCATTTGATGCGCGATAAACCGCTTAGCGAACGGGAAGTTGGCGCCCAGCTCATAAATGAAACCGTTGCCTATGCTGAAAGCGGAGTCTGCCGCCGGAAAGTGATCCTCAGTTATTTTGGCGAACAATATGAAGTGGAAAACTGCGGACTTTGCGACAATTGCAAACATCCGAAGGAACGCATGGAAGCGAAGGCACAGGCCGTACTGGTGTTAAAAACGATTAAGGAGCTGGATGAGCGTTTTGCAACCGACTACACCGTAAACATTCTTATTGGCAAGTTAACGCCACAGGTTAAGATGTTTCGTCATGAGGGATTATCCTCCTTTGGCATCGGAAAGGGTCAGGATCCCCTGTTTTGGAATTCCCTCATTCGCCAGATGCTGCTGGAAGGCTTGCTCAAAAAGGATATCGAAGAATACGGCGTATTAAAAATAACGACCGCAGGAACAGGGTTTTTAAAGAAGCCCAAAACCTTTTCCATTGTTCTTAATAATAAATTTGAAGAAGCCTGGGATGATGATGAGGCAACCGGTACAGAAGATAACGACGGCGCTGCAACCGATCAACAGCTTTTCGAAATGCTGAAAGAACTGCGTCAGAAAGAAGCCAAACGAAAAAGCCTGCCTCCTTTTGTTATCTTTTTGGAGAACTCATTACTGGATATGGCCACCCTGTACCCAACCACCGTGGCTGAACTGGAAAAATGCCAGGGGGTCAGCAAAGGGAAAGCGATCCGCTATGGTAAACCTTTTGTTGAGTTAGTTGCCCGCTATGTAGAGGATAACAATATCCAAAAACCAGACGATTTTGTGATGAAGAGCGTGGTAAATAAAAGCGGGAACAAGGTTTATATCATTCAGCAAACCGACAAAAAGATCCCGCTGGAAACCATTGCAAAAAACAAAGGCTGGAAGATGAATGAATTACTGGAAGAAATGGAAACTATCGCTGCCAGTGGTACCAGGCTCAACCTGGGTTATGCCATCGATGAAATGCTGGATGAAGAAGAACAGGACGAGATTATTGAATACTTCAAAAGCTGTGAAACCTCATCCCTGCAGCTGGCGCAGGAAGAACTGGCCGATTTCGACTTTAATTGGGAACAGCTTAAAATTATGCGGATCAAATTTTTGAGCGAATACGGTATGTGATCCGGTTTAAGACTTTTTTGAAGTTTTTCCACATATTTTTGACAATATACTGTATATCCGCTATATTTGCACCCCGCTAAGGCGGAAAGGATGGTGCGGTAGCTCAGTCGGTAGAGCAAAGGACTGAAAATCCTTGTGTCGCCGGTTCGATCCCGGCCCACACCACAGAGATCCCGGAGTTTTTTACTTCGGGATTTTTTATGAAAAATAGTTGATACTATCCCGTCAGGATCCGGGATTAGGACAATTCAAAATCGAGGGACCTTTACGCTATGCACTTCGTATATATTTTATACAACACGATCTACGACCGGTTCTATGTCGGAGAAACTATTTGTCCTGAACAAAAATTGCTGTAATATATAATACAGGGTTTTACGCTGTATCGGATACGGCTCTTACCGGCAACCAGTATATTAAATTTGGCTTTAATAGTATTAAATTTATACTTAGAGCCAATTTAATAAATAAATTTGGCTTTATATAGCCGTTTATATAACTTAAAGCTAAATATACCCTCATGCTTATCGGACGTACAAAGGAGCTGGAGCAGATAAAGAAGATCTGCGGATCCACGCAATCGGAATTTGTCGCCATATATGGCCGCCGCCGCGTAGGAAAAACATTTTTAATACGGGAAGCTTTTAATGGCTATTTTGATTTTTATGTTACCGGCATGGCCAATGTAAATACCCGGCAGCAACTGCTGAACTTTCACCTGGCCCTTAAAAAATACGATCCTGCAGCAAAGGAAAATGCACTTCCGGAGAATTGGCTGATGGCTTTTCAACGGTTGATATCCCTGTTGGAGCTAAAAGCTAACGATCAGAAAACCGTGTTCCTTGATGAATTGCCCTGGCTCGATACCGCCCAATCCGGCTTTATGTCTGCACTGGAGCATTTCTGGAATTCCTGGGCAAGCAGCAGAAAGGATATTATACTGATCGTTTGCGGATCGGCGGCTTCCTGGATGATCAATAAACTGATCCATAATACCGGAGGTCTGCACAACAGGGTCACCCACCGCATAAAACTGGAACCCTTTACCCTGGCAGAATGCGAGACCTTTTTAAAAAGCCGGAACACTGTATTTGACCGGTACCAGGTCATACAATTATATATGGTCATGGGAGGTATTCCCTTTTACCTGAACCAGGTAGAGCCAGGCAGCAGTGCTGCCCAAAACATTGACCGGATCTGCTTTAGCGAAAACGGCCTCCTGGTTACAGAGTTCGATGACCTTTACCGCTCCCTGTTTAATAAAGCTGAAAAACATATCCTGATCATTGAAGCCCTGAGTAAAAAAGCAAAAGGTCTTACAAGAGATGAAATTATTGTCATAACAAAACTGCCGAATGCCGGCAGCACTACCCGTATATTAAAAGAGCTGGAGGAGAGCGGCTTTATCCGCAAATATTATTCCTTTGGTAAAAAGGAGCGAAATAGTTTGTACCAGTTGTCTGACTTTTATTCCCTTTTCTATCTCCGTTTTATTGTAAACCGGCGGGATGAAAATAATTGGATCAATGGGCTGGACGATCCTAAACACCGCGCCTGGAGCGGCTATGCGTTTGAACAGGTATGCCTTGCACATATAAAAGAAATCAAACAGGCACTTGGTATTAGCGGGGTGCAAACAACCGCTTCTTCCTGGATTGGGAATGGTGCACAAATAGACCTGGTAATCGACCGTAAGGACCAGGTGATCAATCTTTGTGAAATGAAATTTTCAGTCAATGACTTTAAGATCACAAAAAAATACGCCGGAGAATTGAGAAATAAAATTGCTGCGTTCCGCGAAACAACAAACACCCGGAAAGCACTATTTATAACGATGATTACCACCTATGGTTTGGCTTCAAACGAATATGCAGGTGCCCTGGTTCAAAACAGTTTAAGTATGGATGTACTTTTCCACCCTGGTGCAGACCAATAAACCGGCATTAAAAAACAGGCCCTTTCAGCTAAACGAACAGTTACATTTTTTACCGGCCGCCTTTCAGGTAATGATATAACTGCGTTCCCGTAAGCAAAAAAGCTCCAACACCATAAACTTCTGTGCTTTCCGCATTTACCTTGTCCGGCGCTGCTCCTATGCGTTGCACATAACCCAACATTCCATCCGCATTTACTGAGGACACCATAACCGCCCATGCTTTCTTTGCTGCGGGCCAGTAAACAGCTTTATCCAGCAAACCATGATTCAATCCCCACAAGATGGAATAGCAAAAGAAACCGGTGCCGCTCATCTCCTTTATCGGGAAACTCTCCGGATCCAGAAGCGATGCATGCCAGCTGCCATCCGGTTGCTGTAACGAAACAACCTTTGCAATCATGTCTTTATAAAGCTTTTCAAATTTTGCTTTATCAGGATAATTTGCCGGCATGTTTTCGAGCATGCGTACCAACCCTCCTAATACCCAGCCATTGCCCCGGGACCAAAATGTTTTTTGTCCGTTCTTTTCTTTTTTATTAAAATAGCTTTCATCCCTGAAATACAGTTGTTCAGATGGATCGTACAAAAAATCGGTCGTTTTCCACCAGAGCTTTGCCGCCATATCCAGATACCGGCTGTCCTTTGTTGCCGAGCTTAGATAGGCCAGCGAAGGCGGCCCCATAAACAATGCATCGCACCAGGCCCACTCCCTTAACTGTATGCTGTTTTTCCAGTTCAATGGTTCGTCATGCGGTTTTGCAACAATACTGTCTGCCAGCAGCACAAAGGGGGCAATCATTTTTTTATCATGATACTTCATAGACAGCTGTGCATAAGTTTGACCCACACAATAATCATCCGCAAAAAAACGGCGGCGGCCGGTATTCCACCCCAGTTCACTCCCTATGTGCACCAGGGCCTGCAGGTATTTTTTTCCTCCTTTGAGTGTACCCGCACTATATAACCCGGTATAGCAGGCACCGTTTGTCCAGTCGGATTTAGCATATTTAAAACCCTTGGTTTTCCAGTTGTCCAGCTGCCAGTCGGCCACCCGGTGCATAATCTTCAAAACATCTTTGGGCCGGGGATCCTGTGCACGTGCCGAACGGCCCGTTATCGAAATAAAGAACAGGGCACAAAAAACGGGCAAACTTTTGAATAGGGAACTAAGCATCTGTACAGTATTAATCGTTATTAAAAAGAATGAAAATAAGAAAAGGGCGGGGAAAAGCCCCATTCGGCATCAAAAAAAGCTGATCAAAAAGTATATATAAAATACGACATGTATCGTATTTTTCTATTAATCGGCAACTGGAATATCAATATGTCGATTATTATCACTTTTTCTATCCAATATAAAATTTAAGGCCAGGTACATAAAATGCAGGTTCCTGTTTCCGGAGGGTGCAAGCTCCCGCTGCCACATATAGCCTGTAGAAGCTCCCACTGCTTTGGTAAACTGGTACCCAAAACCTGTAAAGAGACGGTTTCGTTTTACCAGGTCTGCTTTAGGGCCCAAAAAAAGTTCTTCAAACCCATTTACAAAAAAAGTTTGTGCTTCCACTTTCTTTTTATTGATGGGTAATGTTGCACTCAGCCGGTAACGGAATCGCTGATCTGTTTTATTATCCGCTGTTTGCGGGAAATGGAAAAAACGCTGTTCGGCACGTCCCCTGTGATCCAGTTTCAGCTTTCCAATGTTGTTGGTAAATGTATACTGCAACCACAAGCGCAACTCCCGTTGGTAAAGCTCTTGCTGCCGGCGTGTGGCGTACCGGCCAAAACCAACGAAAGCCTGATTGCCCCTATTAATATTATACCCGATTCCTCCCTTGGTTTCCGTATAATCCAGCGGCGAAAAATGTTCAATGGAACGCGTCTGCAATTCGGTATAGGCCATCCATTTGGGACTAAACTTGTAGGTAATTGAAGTCATCAGAAAACCCGAAAGGTGTTCTTCATTATTCTGAGACTGGGCAATAGCCCTGCCACTGATCATTAATATAAATGTAAATACTATAATGTTGCGGAACATAATTGTTTTTTACTACTACTTCATTAATTATTTACAAAGCCTGAAAGAAATTTAGCGGCCCATATACACCATCAGGATCTGGATATCGCTGGGCTTGATTCCTGAAATTCTGCTGGCCTGACCCAGGGTTTGGGGCCGGATACGGTTCAATTTTTCGCGGGCTTCATTTCCAAGAGAGCTTAACCGGAAATAATCGAACCCGGGAGGTATTATTAGATTTTCCATTTCACTCATCCGGTTTACGAGCTCCCGTTCCTTCTCAATATACGTTTCATATTTGGTAAGGATAGAGGCCTGCTCCAGTTCTTCTTTTGTATAGTTTTTAACCTGCTCCTTTAAAAAGGGGATAGCATTCACGAGGTTCTCCAGTTCAATATCCGGACGCAGCAAGATCTTTTCTACCCGTTGTTTTTCCTGTATGGGCGATGATTCATGATCTGAAAGAAATTCGTTTATTTCATCGGGCCGTATCGATAAATTCTTTAATATTGTTTTTATATTGGCAATATTTTCATTTTTTTGCCTTATTTTATTCATTCTTTCTTCTGAAGCCAATCCCAGTTTATAACTAAGAGGAGTTAGCCGGGCATCGGCATTATCCTGGCGCAGCAGGGTACGATATTCTGCCCGGGAGGTAAACATACGGTAGGGTTCTTCGGTTCCTTTGTTGATAAGGTCATCTATGAGTACGCCGATATAGGCATCACTTCTCCGAAGTGTAAACGGATCTTTTTCCTGTACTTTTAAATGTGCATTAATGCCCGCCATAATTCCCTGGCAGGCCGCTTCTTCATAACCCGTAGTTCCGTTGATCTGACCTGCAAAGTATAAATTATGTATTATCTTTGTTTCTAATGTGTTTTTAAGCTGGGTTGGAGGAAAATAATCATATTCAATAGCGTATCCTGGTCGAAACAAGCGCGCATTTTCAAAGCCAGGAACCATTCGTAAAGCGGCATACTGCACTTCTTCCGGCAAAGAAGTAGAAAAACCATTTACATAAATTTCCACCGTATTCCATCCCTCAGGTTCTACAAAAAGCTGGTGGCGTTCTTTATCTGCAAAACGATTGATCTTATCTTCAATGCTGGGGCAATACCGGGGGCCCACTCCATCAATCCTACCCGCGTACATCGGGCTCCGGTCAAAGCCCGTTTTTAGCATATCATGAACCTTATGGTCGGTATAAGTAATCCAGCAGCCCCGTTGTTTTTTAGGATCTATCTTGGGCGTATCTGCAAATGAAAAACCTACAATTTCCTCATCTCCCTCCTGGATTTCCATTTTTGAATAATCCAGGCTTCGTCCATCAACTCTTGGCGGGGTGCCTGTTTTCAGACGGTCGCTTTCAAACCCAAGACTCACCAATTGCTCGGTAATGCCGCTGGCAGCTTTTTCCGCAACCCGTCCTCCTCCGAATTGCTTTTCGCCAATATGAATAATTCCGTTCAAAAAGGTACCATTGGTTAGTACAACGGCTTTGCCCCGTATTTCATGTCCCAAACCAGTTATCACGCCGGCAACTCTCCCATCTTTAACAACCAGTCCCTTCACCATATCCTGATAAAAATCGAGATTTGCGGTTTGCTCCAGCATCTCCCGCCATTTTGCGGCAAACAACATACGGTCGCTTTGAGCCCTTGGGCTCCACATAGCCGGCCCTTTCGACCGGTTCAGCATACGGAATTGGATCATAGACAAATCCGTCACAATACCGGAGTATCCTCCCAATGCATCTATCTCCCGTACAATTTGTCCCTTTGCAATACCACCCATTGCCGGGTTACAACTCATTTGGGCAATAGTCTGCATATTCATGGTTACCAATAAGGTTTTTGAACCCATATTGGCTGCAGCCGCAGCTGCTTCACAGCCTGCATGTCCGGCACCCACAACAATTACATCATATTCTGGAAACATGGGTGCAAAATTACGCCATTCCCTTGTCTTACTGCACTCTTGCCGGTAGTTCTGTTATTATAGATATCCCTCAGAAATAGTTGTTTCACGTGAAACAGTATCCATTTTTATACTCTTTCTGATCGACTGGGATGGAGATTCCCGAAAGTGTACACTTTATAAGCGCGTTAAAAACTTCTTTATATCTGATAAGTTCATAAAAATACAAGGAATGCATTCCCACTTTAAAATAACAACAAAGAGAAATTATCTGCTTTACAGTATAAAAAAAGAAAAACAGATACCAGACGGTCTTGAAGACAACTCTGAGGCTAATTCTCTACATGATAAACCATCATTTCTAAACATCACTCTTATAAAGGCCCCCAATCAAATCTCTTTTAGTGTATTCGTAGAAGCAAACACAGAGCAGCAACACTGATCCTTTAACCGCTAAATTTCCAGCAAACATTCCAACAGTTCCAACAATGGGGTAGCAGGAACATTCCGTAATCAAATAACCCTCTAAAAACTCCCCATTCCCTGCATCTCATTGTTCCACGTGAAACAAAACCTAAGATTAAATTAAGCCCTCCCAAAACAACAAAAAGCGACTAAAATATATCTTCCGGTATACAGATATTGCTTACCGCCGTCTCTAACATCATAAGGCCCGTCCTCCAATAGAGGTCTCAGTTTTCAAGCATTATTGCTTTCTCCACAATGTAACATAACTAAAGAAGCGGTATTAAAGATTCAAGATTTATCCTGGCTTGGCAAAAACCTATCTTCCTATTATACCTACTCTCTTCAACTAATAATCAACAGATTCATTCTTTTCAGCCCATCCCTGGCGTTTCACATAGAAACCTTTACATAAAGACTATCAGAAAATAAATCTACCTCAGTTTCACGTGGAACAATCCCACGCAATCTGCCATAAAACATCTACCACTAAAACCAAGGGGTCTTTATTATTAAACACACACTTGTTCCACGTGAAACATTTTAAAACCCATATTCCAACAGACATTGATCCTCCATTTTTCTCATAATCCGCTGTTCCCTACTATTTTTATCATTATACCCACACAAATGAAGCGCCCCATGAAAAATAACCCGGTGCAATTCCTTATAAAAACGCTCTCCTAACCCATGTGCATTAGAGCGCACCGTATCAACGCTTACAAAAATATCGGCGTTCATGGCGTCAGTAGCCTTCTCGCGTAAATCAAAAGTTATAATATCTGTGTAATAATCATGTTCCAGGTACTGTCGGTTTATCCTTATTATTTCTTCATCGCTACAAAAAACATAGTGCAGCCGCTCCAGTTCCTGTTTATTATCCCGAAACAAGCCTGTTAAAAAACTCTTTAGACGTTTCCGGTCTTTAAGCACAACCGCTTTATGAAAAGAAAAACCGACCGATGGTGATTGATTGACTGTCATATTTTCAAAATTCGTAAATAAAAGACAACCGACAATAGTTAGATTTGCAATATGGAACAACAAAAAGAACGCCTCCTATCAGATCTAAAGCCGGGGCAACGTGCGCGTATTCAAAAATTCACAACAGAAGAAATCTTTTTGAAACTAATGGAAATGGGTTGCCTTCCTGGCGAAGAAATCGAAGTTATTAAAGTAGCTCCCCTCAACGATCCTATCTCCATCGCCGTTGCCGGCTACATCCTCAGTCTACGCTTAGATGAAGCACGGTTTATTGTTGTTAACACCATTAACTAAACCCAAACTATGAAAATTGGATTATTCTTTGGCTCCTTTAATCCCATTCACCACGCTCACCTCATCATCGCCAGTCATATCCTTAACGAGGCATTGGTACACAAAGTATGGTTTGTGGTTTCTCCTCATAACCCTTTAAAGGAAACCGCTTCCCTGCTCAATGAAAACCAACGCCTGCACTTAACAAGACTTGCCATTGATAATGATACCCGCATGCAGGCAACTGATATTGAATTTACCTTACCACGGCCCTCTTATACCGCTGTAACACTGGCTCACCTAACCGAAAAATACCCGCAACATGAATTCTCCTTAATATTAGGGGGAGATAGCTTTCAAAACATCCAAAAATGGAAAAACTATAAATATATATTAGAAAATTTTAATATATTAATTTATAACCGACCTGGTTTCAATATAGACAGCCGTTTAAGCACCCGGCTTACCATTCTCAATGCTCCGCTGCTGGAGCTATCCGCAACCTTAATACGCCAATTGATTAAAACAAAAAAATCAATCCGGTATTTACTTCCCGAAACTGTAATTGAAGAAATAGAAAAAGCAGGTTATTTCAGAAAATAGCCCAATAGCAAACAAACAAATACCAGAACAGGCGCCGGTATTTTTGTAAATATCAGTACTGCAGAAGTACCCGCCAGCACACCCAGGTTGATAAATGCTCCTGGCTGAAAACTAAGTATGGAAAGATCCTTTATTATATAAACCGTAGAACCCATCATTATGCCCATAACAGCTGCATTAATACCCTCCAGCGACCGGTAGATTACCGAATACTTTTTTAGCATATTCCATATCGGAAAGAAAAATAATACCAGCAGGGCGCTTGGCAAAAAAATTCCAACCATTCCAATAACCGCACCCAACACCTGCATGGAATAGCCCATATCCTTTAACGCCAACCCTCCCGTATAAGAAGCAATAGAAAAAACAGGCCCAGGCATAGCCCGCACCATGCCAATACCCGTAAGCATTTCTCCTTTATCAATCTTTATGGCGTTGGGATTCTTCTCTTTTACTTCGTCTGGCCTTACGCTGTATTGCTCATACATGATCGGCATGAGCACGTTTCCTCCACCAAAAACCAGGCTTCCCATCCTGTAGGTGTTTTCAAAAAGATTCACCGGCTTGCGGTATTGCCATTCATTCTTACGTGCCAGTTCACTAAAAATACCCGCAAAAATAAAAATGATTGCAAAAAGCCAGATATTCCACCATTGGATCTTCCCCGGCCTTACCTCCATTTGCGGAATCCGCTTCCTGCTCAAATTGGTAATAACTCCCCCCGCAATGATCAACAAGGGAACTATAAAAGGCCGTCCAAAAAAGAAGAAAGTAACCAACCCCGCGGTAAGCGCAATTACAAGCGTAATCGTATTATTAACAGAATAAGGAAAAGCTGAAACGCAGGCGTAAATTAAAAATCCAGCCGCCATTGGAACAATAAACCGAAAAACATTGAGGCTCTCTTCACCCGTCAGATAGTTTACAATAAAAGAAAGGGCTCCCATGATTACACAAGCTGGCAGAATCCACACCAACAATGTAAGGATCGCCAACGGCACTCCTCCCCTTTTGAACCCGATCAATGTTAATGTTTGTGTAGACGAAGCTCCCGGAAGCAACTGGCAAAATGCATTATACTCCATCAATTCCTTCTCCGTTACATAAGGAGTTTGCTTCACAAATGTTTTCATCATCATGGCCAGATGCGCCTGCGGACCGCCAAAAGCTGTAAGGCCATGCAGCAAAACCAGTTTTAAAAAATGCAAATGCCTTAACAACATTTCCAATAATTCAAATATTCAGTTCTGAAACTTTACAAACAACAAGATACCACAACCAAACTATTTCAAAAGCTATTACACTTGAGATTGCAATAATTAAAAGCTACACCAACGTGTCGGCAAAAAACAACCGGATAAAAAATTAAATATTGAGCCCGCCACAAACGCTAATAGTTTGCCCGGTTATATAAGACCCCATATCAGAAGCAAGAAACAAAGCGCTATTTGCAATATCCGTAGCCGTTGCAAATTTTCCCAGTGGAATATCTGCAAGATACCTGGAAGATCCCTCACCATCATGCAGATAACTCGTCATATCCGTTTCTACAAATCCCGGCGCAATAGCATTACAACGTATATTCCGACTTCCCAATTCCTTTGCCATACTTTTTGTAAACCCAATAATCCCGGCCTTACTGGCCGCATAACTGGCCTGTCCTGCATTTCCCATCATACCAATTACAGAACTCATATTAATAATGCTTCCGCTTTTCGCCTTCATCATCGGTCTGATTACCTGTTTTGTCATGTAAAACACACTGTTCAGATTTACCTGTAAAACAGACTCCCACTGCTCAGGCGTCATCCTTAACAACAAGTTGTCTTTTGAAATTCCGGCATTATTAACACAGATATCCACGGTTCCAAACTCCTTCAAAACCTCAGAAACGAAAGTTTCACAGGCGGAAAAATCGCCGGCATTACTTTGCCAGGCTTTAATACGCACTCCTTTACTACTCCATTTATTTATCAACGCATTTGCCTTATCTGCACTGCTATCGCTGACATAAGAAAAAGCGATAGCGGCACCCTGCGCCGCAAAGGTTTCAACAATCGCTTCCCCAATTCCCCGCGCTGCACCTGTAACAATGGCAATTTTATTCTCCAGTAATTTCATAAAACAAATGGTTTATTAACAGCTGCAAATAAAGTTAATTATTTTGTTACAATAAAGTTTAATAAAGCACAAGGGTATTACTTTACCATTTATCGAAAAACAAATCACCCCATTTTTATCATCAGCTATAAAAAATAAATACGCACCCCAGGGTGCATAATATCGCTGCAAAAACTTACAGCCCTGCAGCAGCACTGATTTCAAGCATCCGGTCGATGGGCTTTTTAGCTGCAAGCCGCAGTGGCTCTTCCATAATGATATCGGGCAATTCATACTTCATGCAGAGATAAAGCTTCTCCAGAGTATTCCGTTTCATATGCGGACAATCGTTACAGGCGCAACTATTATCAGGAGGAGCAGGGATAAATGTTTTATCAGGGCTTTCCTTCTCCATTTGATGCAGAATTCCCGTTTCTGTTGCTACAATATATTTCTTTGCATCATCCTGTTTCGTGTATTTCAATAACCCGGTGGTTGAACCAATATAGTCTGCCAACCGCAGCAAGGGCTCCTCACACTCCGGATGTGCAATCAGTTTAGCATCCGGGTGCAGGTGTTTTAACCTTGTTATTTTTTCAAGACTGAAGATCTCGTGCACCATACATGCACCATTCCAAAGCAACATATTCCTTCCTGTTACTTTATTGATATAAGCGCCAAGGTTCTTGTCGGGCGCAAAAATAATCTTCTGCTCTTTTGGAAAGCTCTCAACAATAATCCGGGCGTTACTGCTGGTAACGATTACATCGCTCAATGCCTTAATTCCCGCACTGCAGTTGATATAGCTTACCACCACATGATCCGGATGCTGCTCTTTAAATTTTTGAAACAAAGGAGGCGGGCAGCTATCGCTTAATGAACAGCCGGCCTTAAAATCGGGGATCACCACCTTTTTTGTGGGATTCAGGATCTTTGCAGTTTCGGCCATAAAATGCACTCCTGCAAAAACAATCATACCGGCATTGGTTTTTTGCGCCTCCTGAGCCAATCCCAAACTGTCGCCGATATAATCCGCTATATCCTGGATGTCTGCCTCCTGGTAGTAATGCGCCAGCACCACCGCATTCTTCTCCCGTTTTAATTTTTCAATTTCAACAAACAAATCCAATTTAGGATCAACGGCCAGGTCTAAAAAACCATTCTGATCCAAATCATTCTTCGCTGTTTCCAAAATACCTGAATTCATAGTTGAAAAAATTTATCGTTGCAATGATACAACCAAGCTAAACAAAAAATCAAACTTTTTTCTATTTTCCTTTTTTCTTTTAATAATATTTATATTAATTAATTATTTAAAATAACCTATTATTATTACGGCTGTGTATTAGTGGATAACCTCAATTTAAAAAAGGTTCTGTTTTTCTATTTTATCACTTACTCACAATAAAAATACAGATATCCACATAATGAAAAGCATAGATCTTGCAGCTACGCCGGCTTATTAACAGAAATGTGAATTAAGGAATGTTTACAAGAAATTTAAGACATATTAAATTTACACTATGTTAATATTCTTGGTATAAAATGATGGCTGTTCACCGAAAATGGAAGAAAGCAATTTTTCGTTCAATCTTTCAGCCAGTAATACATTTCACATACACGTTTCACGCAGGGTTATACACATTATGTAGTGGTAATTCACAGGGTATTGGGGACAAAAAGGCCCCGGATAACGGAAAAAATAAAGAAAGATTATTTAGAAACGAATGTAAGTAAGCGATAAAATTTGCTTTATCTTGCCCCATCAATAATTTTAAAATGATGAGTTTTTTAAAAAAATTTTTCGGCCTGGCGGCCGGATTACTATGTATGGGACTGGCAAAGGCCGATGAGGGAATGTGGCTACCCCAGCTGCTTGAAAACCTGAATGAGAAGCGAATGCAGCAGCTTGGTATGAAGATCGGGGCAAAAGATATTTATGATATTAATAAAGGAAGCTTAAAGGACGCAATTGTAAGTTTTGGAGGCTTTTGTACAGGTGAGGTTGTTTCTGAAAAAGGGTTGGTACTTACTAATCATCATTGTGGTTTTGAGGCTGTTCAAAAGCATTCCACACTTGACCGCAATTATATCCGGGATGGTTTTTGGGCACGCAATCAGGCGGAAGAATTGCCTAATGAAGGGCTTTTTGTAACTTTTATTGTGCGGATCGATGATGTATCAGACCAGGTATTGAATGGCGTACGCGATGATATGAAGGAAAATGAACGCCAGAGTATGGTCGACCGGAATATCAATATGCTTAAGAAAACAACAAAGCTCAGCAATTTTGAAAATGCTTTTGTAAGTCCTTTTTTTGAAGGTAATAAATACTATCTTTTTATAACGGAAACATTTAAAGATGTGCGTTTGGTAGGCGCTCCTCCTTCCAGCATAGGCAATTTCGGGCAAGACTCTGACAACTGGATGTGGCCCCGGCATACCGGCGATTTCAGTGTTTTCAGGATCTATGCGGGGAGGGATAACCGGCCGGCCGAATATGCACCGGATAATATTCCTTATGTACCTAAGAAAGCGCTGTCAATTTCTCTAAGGGGAATGAAACAGGACGATTTTACTATGATCTTTGGTTTTCCCGGACGTACCTCTGAATACCTTCCCAGTGAAGCAGTACGCCAGATCGTGGAAGTAAATGATCCCGCAAAAATTATGATCAGGGATAAGACCCTGGCCATCATGAAAAAATATATGCAGGCGGATGAGGCATTAAAGATAAAGTATGCTTCCAAATATGCCGGCATTGCCAATGCCTGGAAAAAGTGGCAGGGAGAAATACTGGGGCTCACCCGCACGAACGGGGTTCAAAAAAAGCTGAACTATGAAGCCGATTTTCAAAAGCGGCTGGAAGCTGGTAACCTGGGCAAGTACCGTACTGTTTTAGGGGAGCTGAACAAGGTATATAAGGCAATAGAACCTTATGCGCTTACGCGCGATTATTATCTTGAAATTACCGGGAAAATTGAATTATTTGGCATCATCAACCGCTTGAGAACTTTGAAGGATGCAGCAAATAAACCTGATTATGCCAAAGAACGTGCTGCACAATTAGAAAAGTTGACCGCTCTATATAAAAACCTGAATATTGATGTGGATAAAGACATTTTTGCAGAATTATTGCCGGTTTATATGGAAAAACAGAAACCCTTATATATAGCGCCGGTTGCAAAGCAGCAATTTGAACAGTATGGAAAAGACTATCAGCAATGGGCGGCGGCGCTGTATGCAAACAGTATTTTTCTGGATCCTGCAAAAGTACTGGAAGGCGTAAGATCTGATCCTTCGGTGCTTTACGAATTATTTGAAAAAGACGCTGCAGCGAAACTGATCATTGGAATGGCAGATCTGTATAATAATACAGTAACTCCAAAATTAAATGAATTGCAGGCAGGCATCAACCGTTTGCAGCGAAGATACATGCAGGCGCAAACAGAGGTGTTTACCGATAAAACTTTTTATCCGGATGCCAATAGCACACTGCGTGTGGGTTTTGGCAAGGTTGACGGCTATAACCCGGCAGATGGTGTCACCTATGGCTATTATACCTATCTCGATGGAGTTATAGAAAAATATATTCCGGGAGACTATGAATTTGATGTTCCGGAAAAACTACGCCGGCTGTACCGGGAAAAAGATTTTGGTCACTATGGTGTAAGGGACAGCCTGGGTGGCTACCGGATGCCGGTATGTTTTATTGCCTCAAACCATACTACGGGAGGCAACAGCGGCAGCCCGGCGCTGGATGCAAATGGTAACCTGACTGGCATCAATTTTGACCGGGTATGGGAAGGTACTATGAGCGACATCAGCTATGACGCTTCCATTTGCCGTAACATTATGGTAGATATCCGGTATGTGTTGTTTATTATTGAAAAGTATGCCGGAGCCGGTCATCTGATCCGGGAAATGAAGCTTGTTGATGCCGGAAAGTAGACCGACATTATTTTGTATATTTAAATATCTATTGATTCATTTAAAACCGATTCTTCATGGTAAATAACAAACACATTGCCACTTTTATACTGGGGGCACTTGCGGGCCTGGCTGCAGGAAAGTATACCAGCATGAGTGATGAGGAGAAGGAACAGATGATGAATAATCTGAAAGCAAAGGCGAACAAATTAAAAGAGGACGCATCAAATTCTGCCGATCAGGCAAAGGATTATTTTTCTGAACTGGCAACAAAAGGAATGGATTCTTTAAAGGAACATTTTCCGGGTGCTGAAAAATGGATGCATGACCTTTTTGGAAGTAAGAGCGCTGATACCTCTGATACGGCTGCAGATGCGGGAAAAACAGAGGCCTCACCTTCATAGGCTCCGAAAAAAAGCTATAGAATATTGTTAGGGTTGGGTACCAGCTTTAAAATTTTATGCAGGTTCTGCTGATAATGTTTACGATCCAGTTTGTAGAAATAGGCCCCTTTTTTTGATCCGGTTTTGTCTTTGTCGCGCTGTTTCAGCAACAGCCCGGTCGAGAGCATTTTACGGCTGAAGTTGCCTTTGTCGAAACTGGATTCATAAACATCTTCAAAAAGACTTTGTAAGAGCGGCAGTGTAAACTTATCCGGAAGCAGCTCAAAAAGAATAGCGTGGGACGTGGCTTTATACTGCAGCCGTTTTTGCGCGGTCTTTACCATTTCTTCGTGGTCAAATATCAGATTTGGAAAATCTTTTATTGAAAACCATTCGGCCTCGTAAGCATCGCTTATAAATTCCTTATATTTTTTAATATCGATTAGCGAAAAATAAGCGATAGAAATGGTGCGCTCCTGAGAGTCTCTTCCGGGATCTGTAAAGGTATAAAACTGCTCCTGGTATACATCTTTTAAGCCGGTTAAGGAAGCAAGGATACGGCCAGCCGCCTGGTCGGCACTCTCATTTTTTGAAACGAAACCTCCCATCAGGCTCCATCTTCCCTTTAGTGGTGTTAGTGCACGTTTTACAAGCAGGATCTTCAGGTTTTGTCCATCATATCCGAAGACGATGCAGTCCACTGCAACGGTATAACGCGATTGGTTACTGTATTTTGCCGCCATAAATGCACCGGGTTATAATTTTCAATATGACAATTAATGTTATTGTAACGGCAAATGTAACGGTTCTGCAGATGAATAAAAAGGGTGTATTCCAAAATATGGAAGTCCGGCTCCACGAAAAATCCAAATATGCAAAAAAAATGCGATGACCCAAAGTCATCGCATTCGTTCTTAAAAATATTAAAAGCGTAAGCTTATGAATTCATACTTGCCAAGAATTCTTCATTGCTCTTTGTACCTTTCATCCGGCGTAGCAATTCCTGCATTGCTTCTTCCGTCTTCATATCAGCCAGGTACACGCGCAGTAAATTCATCCGTTGTAAAACGTCTCTATCCAGCAACAGGTCATCCCTTCTGGTAGAAGACGCGGTAAGGTCGATGGCCGGGTAAACTCTTTTGTTGGAGAGCCTTCTATCCAGCTGCAATTCCATGTTACCGGTTCCTTTAAATTCTTCAAAGATCACTTCATCCATTTTACTACCGGTATCAATTAAGGCGGTTGCCAGGATGGTTAATGATCCGCCGTTTTCAATTTTACGGGCGGCACCAAAGAATTGTTTGGGTTTCTGCATGGCGTTGGCTTCCACACCACCGCTCAATACCTTGCCAGACGCGGGTGACACGGTATTGTGCGCACGCGCCAGCCGGGTAATGGAATCAAGAAGAATTACCACATCATGACCACACTCTACCAACCGTTTTGCCTTTTGCAATGCAACAGTAGAAACCTTTACATGTTTTTCAGCGGGCTCATCAAATGTGGAAGCGATTACTTCTGCCCGTACGCTACGCTCCATATCGGTAACTTCTTCCGGACGCTCGTCAACCAATACCACCATTAGGTAACACTCCGGGTGATTTTCGGCGATGGCGTTGGCTACCGCTTTTAACAACATGGTTTTACCGGTTTTTGGCTGAGCCACAATTAATCCGCGCTGCCCTTTACCAATGGGTGTAAAGAGGTCGATGATCCTTGTAGACAGATCCGAAGGACGGGTAAAGAGATTTAGTTTTTCGTAGGGGAATAATGGAGTCAGGTAGTCGAAAGGAACCCGGTCTCTTACTTCATCCGGTTTTTTGCCATTGATGGTATCTACTTTCAGAAGAGCAAAATATTTTTCGCCTTCTTTTGGAGGACGTACGGCGCCATGGATGGTATCGCCGGTCTTTAAACCAAATAATTTTATTTGCGATGGAGAAACGTATACATCATCCGGGCTGGAAAGATAGTTATAGTCGGAGGACCGCAGGAACCCATATCCATCCGGCATCATTTCCAAAACGCCTTCACTCAGGATCATTCCGTCAAATTCCACATTGAATGAAGGGTTCTGATCTTTCTTTGTGGCATATACTTTATTCTCTACCGGAAAATCGGTTTCTTCTATAGCGGCAGGGGGAGGCGCGTCATACTTCTCGGTTGCCTTCAAAGCCTGTAGTATAAAGGCTTCCGTAGCGGCATCTGTTTTAAAGACTGTTTCTTCTTCTGCTTCACCCTGATCATTGGTAGCCGGTACTTCTTCTGCGGCTGGTAGCTCTTCTTTTTTAACCGGTGTTTTTGCTGCTTTCTTTTTAGGAGCTGCTTTTTTGGCCGGAGCTTTTGTACCAGCCGACCGGGCCGGTTTAGCTGGTGTTTTTGCTGCTTTATCGGCCTCTTCTTCCTTACCTTCTTCTTCAACAAAGGCTTCTTCTGTACCAATAGAGGTGGTAGCTTTTACAATACGTTTTCTTTTGGGGCGTTCTTCAGAGGAAGCTTTGGATCCTGTTACAGCCTGGCTATCCAGGATTTTGTAAATCAGGTCCTGTTTGTTCAATTTTTTGGCGTTAGAAATCTTTAGCTGTTCGGCAATGTCCAACAGTTCCGGAACGAGCATGTCGTTCAATTGTAAAATATCATACATAAAAAATGTGTGGGATTAATCAAAAGATTAAATCTTAAATGGGGTAATAATTTGGTAAAGAATTCAAGTTTTTTGGATTGACAAACGATAATTGATATTATCATTCAGCAGAGATGATCATATGTTATAAGGTCATTTCTTCAGCAAAATTACTATCTTTTCAGTAAAATCAAAAATTTTTAATAATTATCTCCCCATTTTTGGTAATTCTTAACGGGCTCTGCGGAAAATCGGCCTGGCTTAATGCTTCCATCCGGATAGCTACGGTTTTTGCCGGGTCCAGCCTTGGTGTCTGTTCGTTTGCCGGTAATTGAATGGTCGAAATGATCCTTCCTGCGGCAAAGTCTCCATTTTGGTTTAGCTGTATGTTGAGTATGGGGGCTACTCCCATCGGTCCTCTAAGGCTTATAGAACCATAGGTAGCATAGTTTCCAAGGCTATAGGCTATCAGCTTGTTTTTATACAATTCGATCCCCCTGGCAACGTGGGGGCCGCTTCCTAAAACAAGATCGGCGCCTGCATCGATACAGGCCCGGGCAAATGCATGTACATTGCCCCTGTCTTCTCCATGAAACACTTCTTTTTGCTTTAATACGCGATCCATACCATCGCCTTCTGCGCCGCCATGAAAGTAAATGATTACGAGGTCTGCGCTATCCCTGATGTTGCCAATGAGCGCTGTTATTTGCCGGGGGCGACTTATATGAAGATGCCGCCAGCCAAACCCTGCTGCGATGATACCATAGCGAAGACCATTTTTATGGATGATCCGGTGTGCCTGGTGGTATTTGACACCGGCAAAACCAATCCCGGCCTTTTTCAGGAGGGACATCGTCTGGTTTAGCCCGATGGTTCCAAAATCGCCGGAATGATTGTTGGCCAGGCTGAGAAAATCAAAGCCTGCGTCTTTAAAATATTTTTCAGTACCCGGAGGCATCCGGAACGCATAACAGTTTTTTGGATTGCTGCATTTTTTTTCGGGAACAGCGGCATCGGTAATCACACCTTCCAGGTTACCGATGAGGAAATCGCCGGATTTTAATGAATCTGCCAGAGGCAGCAATATATTTTTCTGAGGCATCCGCAAAGCATTTGGAAAATCGGAGCCCAGCATCATATCGCCAACGGCAGTAATGGTTATTAACGCTCTTTTTTTTGCGGGTAACTCTTTTTGTGCAGTAACGGGTGTAGCTGGTGTTGGCCGGGGATCATTGCATCCCATAATCAAAAAGCTAGCTGTTATAACAAAAAGCAGGCGCGTCATTGATACAAAGATAGCAAGAACGGATCTTGTGATTATCTTTGCCGCTCAAGAAAAGTATTATGTTTAACAAAAGGATCAAAATCAAAGAACTCCTGCAGCAGGATCCCGATAGCTATCGGGAAGCAGAGCAAGTAACCGTAATGGGATGGGTACGTACCTTCAGGAATAACCAGTTTATAGCTTTGAATGACGGATCTACCAATACCAATTTGCAGGTAGTGGCTACTTTGGGGATGTTTGATGAGTCCTTATTGAAACGGATCACTACATCGGCATCGCTGAAAATAACAGGAACTGTTGTCCCCTCTGTAGGAAAGGGGCAAAGGCTGGAAGTAAAGGCAGAGACCATTGAGATATTGGGCGATTCGGATGCAGAAGCATATCCTTTACAGCCCAAAAAACACTCGCTGGAATTCTTGAGGGAGAAGGCGCACCTGCGTTTCAGGACTAATACCTTCGGATCGGTTTTTCGTGTAAGGCATGCGTTGGCATTTGCCGTGCACAAATTTTTTAATGAAAAAGGATTTGTATATCTGCATACTCCTATCATTACCGCCAGTGATGCTGAAGGCGCGGGCGAAATGTTCCGGGTAACCACACTCCCGTTCGAGAGCACTCCAAAAAACGAGGACGGTTCTGTTAATTTTAAAGAAGACTTTTTTGGAAAATCGACCAATTTAACAGTAAGTGGTCAGTTAGAGGGAGAATTAGGTGCTACTGCTTTTGGTGAGATCTATACCTTTGGGCCTACTTTCCGTGCAGAAAACAGCAATACCGCCCGACACCTGGCGGAATTTTGGATGATTGAGCCGGAGATGGCTTTTTATGATCTGGAAGACAACGCCAATCTTGCCGAAGAGTTTATTAGGTATATTATTCGCTATGTGCTGGAAAACAACCGGGAAGATCTGGATTTCCTGGCTCAGCGCCTGGCCGATGAAGAAAAACAATTGTCACAGGACAAGCGGAGTGAAATGGGTTTGATCGAAAAACTGGAGTTTGTACTGAACAACGATTTTCAACGCCTGTCTTACACAGAAGCCATCGATATTCTGAAGGATAGCAATCATAATAAGAAAAAGAAATTCCAGTACCCGATCACCGGCTGGGGCATGGATCTGCAAAGTGAACATGAACGATACCTGGTGGAAAAACATTTTAAAAAACCGGTGATCCTGATGAACTATCCGGCTTCCATTAAGGCGTTTTATATGCGCATTAATGAGGACGGAAAAACCGTGGCAGCCATGGATATCCTGGCTCCGGGCATCGGTGAAATTGTAGGCGGTTCGCAGCGGGAAGAGCGGCTGGATGTGTTACTGGAAAAAATGGAGAAAATGGGCATATCCGAGGAAGAGCTTTGGTGGTATCTGGATACCCGGCGTTTTGGAACTGTTCCGCATGCAGGATTCGGACTTGGTTTTGAGCGGATGATCCAGTTTGTGACCGGTATGAGCAATATCCGGGATGTGATCGCTTTTCCCCGGACCCCCAAAAGTGCAGAGTTCTAATAGAACAGGATATTTTAAAAATAAAAGGCAAGTTCTTAATAAACTTGCCTTTTTTATACACTAATTTTTTGGTCGCTCCGGAAGCCAGGGCATCGGTGGAATTTTTGCCGGGAGCCGGTAATAATTATTACGGAGTGAATCATTCCATCCTGCAGGGTTGCGATCAAAGCTCTTACTGCTGAAATAAACGCTACCCTGGATCCTGGGGTTGTTTCGTAATATCCGGATCTGCTCCGGGATCTGTGCAGGTTTTTTCCAGTTCGTATTGTTCTCATAATACCGGTAAATGCCATGTCCAATGTACACATGGCGTCCGTAGCTGTGTTTGCTCCACCAGTCCACCATGGTTTCGTAAGCGATCAGGTGGTCGCCGATCTCCCGGTACAGCTGCGGGGTTACGTAGTCAATCCATCCCTTTTTCAGCCAAAGCAGGATATCTGCGTAAAGATCATCGTAGTTGGTCATGCCGGCTTTCGTATTGCTGCCATCCGGATCCTGTGAAGCGTTTCTCCAAACGGCAAAGGGGCTGATTCCAAACTTGCACCAGGGTTTAAGTGTTTTTATGGCAATGTCCAGGTTCCGGATCATGGAATCCACATTGCTTCTTCTCCAATCTGCCTTGCTGAGTGTTGTTCCCGATTTTTTGTACGCATAGTCATCGGGAAACGGTTTATTGCCGATGGGATAAGGGTAAAAGTAGTCGTCCATATGGATGCCATCAATATCATAACGCCGTACGATATCCTTTACCACATCGATCACAAATTGCTGTACCTGTTTATTGGACGGGTTAAAGTAGCGGGTAGTACCGTAGGTCACAAACCAGTCCGGCCTTTTGCGGATCATATTATCCGAAGCGACAGAGGATCTTCCAATAGAAAACTCCGCCCTGTATGGATTTAACCAGGCGTGAAACTCCATGCCCCGTTTATGTGTTTCCTGTATCATAAAGGCCAGAGGATCGTAAAATGGTACCGGCGCCCGCCCCTGCACCCCCGTCAGCCATTGGCTCCAGGGCTCGTAAGGCGATGGATAAAAAGCATCGCCGCTGGGCCGCACCTGGGCAATAATGGCGTTCATTCCATTGCGTTTGTGTAAATCCAGCTGGCGTATAAATTCGGCTTTCTGTTGCGCTACACTTACATTTTGGGGAGGCCAATCAATACCCAATACTGTAGCAATCCAAACACCGCGGAATTCATATTGAGGTTGCTGGGCAATGCAGGTACTACTCAAAAGAAGGGTGAAAATAACAAAGAGGGAAAAACGGATCGATGTCATAGTCTACAAATGTAGCCCAATGGAGGGGAATAAAAAATCCCGTTATCAGCCGTGTAATTTGTCCAGCATCAGACTGATATGTTCTGCCTCCTCGGTAGTAACCTGGTTAAAAAACGCTGCGATGCGATCCTCGGTTTTGTCGAGCAGGGCCAGCTTTTCGAGCCCCTGGGGGGTTATAAGGATGTCTACCAGCCGGTTGTCAACACTGTTGATGCATTTAGTAACCAGGTTCTTCAATACCAGCCGGTCTACAATGCGGCTGGTATCGCTCATTTTGTCTATCATCCTTATCCGTATCTGGAGTGTGGAAAGTGGCTGTGGAAAGGCACCTCTTAAAATTCTTAAAATATTATATTGTTGTACCGTCAGGTCTTCCTTTTTAAACCCGGCTTTCAGGAAGGCCTGAAGATTGCTGGCAGTATAGATCAGGTTTAATGCAAGCTTATGATAGCTGCTCCTGAACTGTCGTTGGTTTATTTTTTCCTCAATGGACATAGATTCCATGTTTAGTTTGTGTGCCACCGAAAGGCGGCGTTGTGCAGTTAACCAGGAGGCTGCAATAATATCCTGCTTAACTTTACCATGGAAAGTATAAAAAAAAAGGATACAAACGCGCACTCGTCCCGTATTTTAAGGAAACTTTGAGTAGTACCGGTTTCAAGGCAGCAGTATCCGGATCTTTAAAAACTTATTGTTATGGAGTATCGTGTTTTAGGGAGCACCGGTTTTTCGGTATCAGTGCTTGGTTTTGGCTGTATGTCGTTAGACAGTACTGCAAAAGAAGAGGGCTTAAGGCTTATAGAGGAAGCAATAGCAGCGGGAATTAACTTTTTTGATACCGCTGATTTATATGAAAAGGGCGAGAATGAAAAACTGGTGGGACAGGCATTGAAACCTTACCGGAAGCATATTTTCCTGGCCACCAAGGCGGGAAATCAATGGCGCGCGGATGGCTCCGGCTGGGACTGGAATCCGCGCCGCGACTATATATTAAGCTGTGCAGAACAAAGCCTGAAACGGCTGGGTACCGATTATATTGATCTGTACCAGCTGCATGGAGGTACTATTGAAGACGATATTGACGACACGATTGATGCGTTTGAAACGCTGAAGCAACAGGGAAAGATCAGGGAATATGGTATCAGCAGCATCCGCCCCAATGTGATAGGGGAGTATGTGAACCGTTCTTCTATTGAATCGGTAATGCTGCAGTATAGTCTGCTTGACCGGCGACCGGAGGAAACCGTACTTCCCTTGTTAGAAGAACACCATAAAGGTGTTTTGGTAAGAGGTGCCCTGGCGCAGGGGTTGCTGATCAACAAACCGGCAAAGGAATACCTGGGCCACAATGTGCGCGATGTACAGCATCTGCAGCAGGCGCTCAAAGAGCTTACCAGCTCCTACCCTCCGCAGCAAATGGCGCTGCAATACGTATTGCAGCGCCCGGCGGTTACCAGTGTTGTTGCAGGGGTACGTACCAGCGGGCAGTTGAAGGAATTACTGGCTGCCGTAAAGCCTGTAGAACCCGCTGATCTGCAACAGCTATCGGCCGTTCTACTCCCTCTAGTTTATGGGCAGCACCGGTAATAAAAAATATTCGAAATAATTCCTTTTCAAATAAAAATATCCTTATTTTTGCAGCCCTTAATCGTCCTGATATATATCCAGGTGATTAAATGGAAGAAATTCCTCCTTAGCTCAGTTGGTTAGAGCATCTGACTGTTAATCAGAGGGTCGCTGGTTCAAGTCCAGCAGGGGGAGCAAGAAAATCAAAGAGTTATGAATTTATTCATAGCTCTTTTTTATTTTTGCGACTAAAAATGCGACTAAACCATTTTTGCCTTCCCTGATACAATCAGCCGTGTCTCCAGATCATTTAATTTACGTTCCCGAAGTGCAATAGCATCCTTTTGCAACCGGATAAATTCTTCCTGCTCTTCTATTTTCTTTTTAAGAACCCGAACCTCCTCTCCATCATTTTTTTCGATAGTTGCCAATTCTTTAGTTTCGTCAAAAACGGTATTTAGATCAAACCCCTTTTTTTGCAAATACAAAATATATTCGGTCGGCAAATATTTCTTTTTTCCCGCTTCCAGATAGGATATATCTCTTTGAGCCACTCCGCTATTCGTTCCAGCAACTGCTTGAGTTTCACCGAGTAATTTCCGGGCTTTCTTCAACTTTTCTGCCAAAACCATAAACACTCAAAAAAAGTTTGCCAATTACCACTATTTGATTAAATTTATTCAAATAACGATATTATCTGTTTGTTATATCCAAATATAGTATAAAAACTAAACAAAAACAAATAAAACTGAATAAAAATGAGCAGAATTATCATAGAACTGGAAAAGGACGAACTCCGGCTTTTGGTAGAGGAAGCTGTTCAGAATGTGATTGAGAAAAACACGATCAAAGAGGAGCCTGCCGAAATTCCGGAAATTTTAAATGTAGAGCAGGTGTGCCGTTTGCTAAATATGAAAAGATCCACACTCTATCAGAAAACTCATAAGTCGGAGATCCCTTTTTCCAAGAAAGGTAAGGCGCTCTATTTTAACCGGACGGAGATATTTAACTGGATTGCAGAAGGGAGAATCCTTACGGAAGCGGAATTGCAGGAAAATGCAATAACGATGATGGTACAAAATAATAAACGCTCTAACAGATGAAACCACAGGAACTTCGCCTAGGCAACCTTATCAGCCTTTCTTATGACCCCGAAAAATTCGGGGTGGTTATCGCTATGGACGTGACCGGCTCCATCCATTTGGGAAACAAAGAAAATGCCGACAACATCCGGGATATTATCGGACTGGAGGTCAGTGAAACCTTACTTGAGAAATTGGGCTATGAAACCACCATTTACACCGGCGAGCATGAAATAACGCTGAATTTCGCTGATAAGCGGGTATCAGTAACAATTGATGAATCCATTACTTACCGGCTTCGTTTTTTTCATGAATTGCAGAACGCAGTGTATGTAAACACCGGCCAGGAATTGTTAGATCCGATGGAGCTTATCTTTTAGATGAGAACCCTAAATGAAAAAAAGCCTAAGAAAAGCGACTACTCGGTAATACTACCGGGATGCACGGAGCTTTACCAGCCCAACCGGCTCACTTACGGTCAAGGTAAATTGCGGCGCCGTGAAGGAGGATTTACACTAATGCAAGGCCGCATCCTTGTTACTCTGATAAAGGAATTACAGGAAGCGGTACTCGCCAGCATGAACGGCAAGGACTGGACTCAGCTTAATCTTTTTATCTCTGAAGAAAGTACCCTGATACGTATCCCTATCCGCTTAAAGGATATTGCACACCCCCGCCAGTACAAAGAAGTGTATGAGGCTGCATTGGAATTGGGCAAGGCCAGCATACAACTCCCCTCCTCTATCAGCAAAGACTATTATTGCATTGCCACATTATTTCCACGAGTTGAGCTGCCAAAAATAGTAGCTGGCAACAGTATTATGTACGTGGAGCTATTTAAAGATGCAGCCCGTAAGTTGATCGAGATTGACCGTACTGGTAATGGCCGCCCTGGGTATTTTACAAAATATCTCTACGAGGTAGCGATGAGCGCTACTAACAAGTATACTTACAAGCTCTACATGATCATTGCCAGCTGGAAACAAAAGGGAGGCTTTAGAATATCTTTTGAAGCCTTAAAACTACAGCTGGGCATACCTGTAAGCGATTATAAGGAATACAAAGAATTTAAGCGAAGGGTACTTCTACCGATTCAAAAAGATCTGGAGAAAAAATCTGATTGCTGGTTTAATTGTGCCGCCGAGGGATTTGAGCAAAGAAAGAATAAAACGGTTGAATGGCTCAATTTTAAAATCATTGTTCCCACACCTGCTGCTGTCGTAGATAGCAGAGTGAACCATGTACTACATCTATTAAAAACGCATTTTGATTTTGCTGAAAACGATACCCGATCCATTGCAGGCACATTAAACGATGCTCTTTCCTACGAAGACAGCTACCAATTGATTCTGCAAAAATTAATGGCGTTAAATGAGTACATACATAAGGCAACCAAGACAGCTAATCCTGTAAATAATATCTCCCGTTATGTGCTTAAATCTATTACAGAATGGTTGAACAAAAAGGCGTTATGGGTTAACCAAACTCAGAAGAACATTTAATCAGGAACATTATTCTGGTACAAAGTTCGGTTGCCGGCTCCGGCGTTGACAAAAAATTCCGGCATAAACACGGGATCTATACGCAGCCCAATCCCTTCTCCGCCGCTGCGGGAAGTCGGATTGGGCCGGGGCTATCTTTTATTCCGTTGCTTTTTGCACCTGGTCTCCTTTAACCGGGCGTGAGCACCATAATTATTTTCTTAAATCTTTTAAACGTTTAATTATGGAAAGTGTATCGATCAAAGAAAGCATGAATGTGATTGCAGAAGTGGAACTGGTGTACAGAAACCCCATCCCGGTTGCCGAGCGGCCTAAAATAACCAGCTCTGGCAGTGCTTACGACCGGCTACTGGATAACTGGGATGCCGGGCGCATTCAATACCTGGAGCAGTTTAAGATACTGTTGTTGAATCGTTCTAACCATGTATTAGGAATTTATGAGCTCTCTTCAGGTGGCATCAGCGGTACAGTTGTTGATCCTAAACTGGTATTTACAGCAGCCTTAAAGGCAAGTGCCGTGGGGATTATACTTGCTCACAATCATCCGAGCGGAAACTTGCAGCCTAGTCTCGCTGATGAACGAATTACTAGGAAGCTTACAGAAGCTGGGCGATTACTGGACATAGAAATACTCGACCATTTGATCATTACTCCAGACGGGTATTTTTCATTTCGTGATCAAGGGCTGCTTTAGCCCTTTTTTTGTCCTGAAACCGTGAAATTCCTCGCCTCTTTAATTTCTTTCCCCGGGAAGAAGCCTGGCAAGGGTGATACGTTATCCACATATTAAAATCCCTATTCGGTTTTTGTCGCGGTTCAAGGTGCATCGTTCGGAATCTGCCCCGCCGGATGTTCGGAATCTGTCGCCCTGGTATTTGGTATTTGTCGCGGTACTGTTCGGAACCTGTCGCGGGTAATTCGCTGAAACGATGACCCCATCTATATTACACGCTCCCTACAAATCAACAAATATTACAAATAAGATAATCAAAGTAAAAAATTTTTAGGAAGGATGCTTTTTTTGTAGCGGTTTCTACGAGGGTTGTTCACAGGAAATGAATAAAATCAATGAAAATTTTTCAGAGAAAAAATCATCAGGAAGAAAAAAGAGCACCCGGCGCGAAATTTTTGAGAGCAAAACGGGCCTTATTTCCCCCGCTTACTGCCGCCGGCCCTGCCGGGTTTCAAAAGTTCATCCCACCTTTGGGCCATAGATATATATTCTCCTGAGAGCATTTTGTTTAGCTCCTCCCGATTAAAATAGCCGCTGCTGTTTTTCTTAATTCCAAATAACCGGCAGCGGCTTAAGAGCTGTGTACGGTTCAAATTACAATAGATCATGGCTTCATCGGGCTTGAGCCATGGTTTAAAACAAAGAGCAACGGCTTTTGTAAACCACAATTGATAGGTTCGGGTCATAGAATAGAGGTTTATTTTGAATAATAAATGCGCGCGTCTTTACACAGCAACCCCAAAAGTCTGGAAGCAGGTCGCTTCATCTATGGGGTATGTCTTCCCGCCTAAAATGCTATTGATGATAACAGCATTCCTGTAGGCTCCCAAGCCCAGATCTGGAGTATTAAAGCCGTGCGTATGCATTTCAGCATTCTGAACAAAGAGGCGATCAGCATCATCTATGGAATAATTTCGATTCACTTTATAGTTACCTGATTGATCGAATTGAATCAGGTTTTTGAGCTGACGTAGAAAATGCGGAAACCCATATTGATATCCGGTTGCGAGTATCACAAAATCAGACAACACCCCAAAGTTTTTCTTTGCTGCATTATGGTAAAAGGTTAATGCATACTCATTATCTGCTCGTTTTATAATACCAGTTAATTCAACATGCGGGTGGATAGCTACCTGTTGCTTTTGTTCCTCCATATGCATATAGTATAGCTTATCATAAATAGCATCAATTAACTGGTGATTGATGCCTTTATAAAGAGAAAATTGATTTTTGAGTAACTGCTCTTTTACTTCACGATCAAGACCATAAAAGAAGTCAATGTAATCAGGTGAGGTCATTTCATAGTTCAGCTTGGTGTGCTCCATGGCATAAAACCTGTCAGATTTAGTAAGCCAGTTAAGTCTCGTTGATGAACTATTCACTGAGTTTAAAAGGTCGAAGAATATTTCAGCAGCACTTTGACCGGATCCGACAACAGCAATATTTTTAGCCCTCATGATGTCGTCCTTATAGTATAAATAGGAAGAAGAATGAATAACGTTTTCCCCTAAATAGTCATCGAAGCGCTCTGGAATAGCTGGTCTTGTGCCGGCGCCTACAACAATATGTTTTGCCAGGATTGTATCTGTTTTATTATCCACGGTATTTTTCATTTTGATTTCAAAATAATTATGAGCAGTGTTGTAAGCAATCATTTTAACGCAACAGCCAAACTGCAGGTTATTCAACTGAGTGCAAACCCACCGGCAATACCGGTTATACTCGCTCCTCGTGATATAACTTTTTTCATGAATACCGAATTGCAGTAACCGGTTGCTTTTTCTCAGGTAGTTCAGATAGCTGAACTTACTGGAAGGATCTGCAAGCGTTACCAGGTCAGCCAGGTAGGACACCTGCAGTGTTGTGCCGGGAATCATCATTCCTTCATGCCAGCTAAACTCCGGTTTTTGTTCAATAAAAATGGTTTTAATGTCTTTCAGTGGTTCTGAGAGCGCTGCCAACCCCAGGTTAAACGGGCCAATACCGATCCCGGCTATGTCGTAGATGATTTCGTTTCTCATGTTCAACTATTTATTTTAACGCTTATGTACAATTAGGTCCCTCCGGTAATCAGTTTTTGTTTTTAATAAACCTGTCCCATAAATATGGCAACATGAAACTGATCACGCTGGTTGTTGTTATAGCAACCAAAGACATTGGGAGTCCCAGCCTGCTAAATCCAAAAAACGGCAGGAGCCAGATAATTACGATCCATTGCGTAAAATAGATCAGCGTTATCCTGGCACTTAGCCATTCAAGAAGGGTCAAGAAGCTATTCCGGCTTAATTTTTTTGACAGGAAAATAAACAGTACCATCCATGCCAGTGCCGCACCAAGATGCCATAATGTTCCACCAGGCCCCAGTCTGTAAAAACTGGTTTCCCAAGAGGCCGGTTCTATGCTGCTAACAACTATACCAGTAACCAGTAACATAACAGATACAACAAACCAAAACGGTGTTTTAAAACGATTGTGGTTGGCTGTAATTATTTGTGCTATAATTAACCCCGTAAGTGGATAGCAGATCCATGGAAAGAAAGGGAAAAATGCTCTGGGCGGAAGCCCGTTGAATAACCCTAAAATGTATTGAAAAATTGAATGACCAGATTGCTCAACCCAGGTTAGGGGCGTTAAAAAGATGAGAATAAGAAGAAGCCCGGCTTTGAGATAAACGTTCTTGATGAGGCGCTGCACGAGCTGGCAACACAGGTAAGCCAACGCCGCAAATTGTAATATATCTCCCGCCAGCATTAGATAAAACGCGGTGTATTGGTCATGTGGGATATTATTGTACGCAAGGAACGTTTGGGGAACTCCGCCCCACCAGTATGGTAATACCAACCTTAAAAAATTCAGCAGGTAGCCGGCCAGAAAGAGAGTCAGAAAGCGTTTCAGAATTGCCTTTGTGCTTTTTGGCCGTCCGATACCAATAAATAATCCCATTTGTAACATGAAAAACTGTGCGCCGGGCTGCTCAGCAAGGAATCCAAGCATTATTCCAATCGGGCCTGATTTTACATCAGGAGAGCTATACAGCAATACAGAGTGGACGGCGGGCATGATCAGGACAATAAATCCCCTTGCAAGGGCGAGCCCCCTGCTTTCAATAGCGTTCATAGAAAAACATTTAAAGTTTAGAGAAGTTGGTTGGTTAGCTGTTAGTTGTAGTAGGTTTGAGAAACTGGTCTTTTGTTATTTTATACAACTTCGCCGTCTTATCTTTTAATTCAATCACGCTTTGAAACTCAAACCCTGCTTTTTCTGCCAGCCGGTGAGCATGAATATTATTAATATCCGGCTCAGCAATCACTCTTTTTACGGATTGATTGGAAAAAAGCATTTCCAGGATGGTTACAAGCACCTTTTCTGATATTTTGTCCACCTTATCTTTTAAGGAACGAAGCTCAACGTATGGGGCCATCAACAAGTGAATTCCATAGTCTTCTTTTTCTGATGCATACTTTGCTGCCAGTTCTGTCTGCATAACATGGTAGGTCTCAAATAAAGCAATTGGATATTTGCCATGACAGACAATGAAAGAGCTGGTCACACATTCCGCCGTTTGGTTTATAAGATAGCGCGTTAAATCATGTAAACTTCCTTGCATTTGCCAATAGCGGTGTGCATAAGGTAGGTTAACCCACCGGTGGATAGTGGAAAGATCCGTTTCCAACCGAAGCCTGCGTATATACAGATACGATCTTGCAAATCGCTTACGAAACAGAAAGTGATGTGGTTCTTTAAATAGTGAATAGGGCATAAAATTTCATTTTTTAAAAAATCAGTAGATTTATAATCGTTAAGACCCTCTGAATTGATTGCAAGCTACATCCGGTATATGTCCTTATCGTTGTCAATTCAGCTATTTTATTTGTCAATTCGTATTGTTTTTTGATTGCTCGTATGAATCAACCCTTTGAAATCATCTGTCTCCAGGGAGATTCTATGACATGGACAGACAGGTATCACAAACACGCTTCGGGATTATATCTCCCCGGTAGCCAGCCTCTGACCGCTTACGGTGGCTGGGGAAATATGCTTCTTCAATCTGTTCAAAAACAACACTTTGGAATCTGGAGCAGTCGTTATGATAACAGGTTGCGCAGGTCTTTTGAGGCGCGTGGTGATGTAAAATTACTGGAATTTTCATTGCATGTGGATGGCAATACATCCTATAAGGCAGCCCCATTTAGTCACCAGATCATTAAAAACAGCCAGTTCAATATTTTTTACCTGCCCTACATGGAAAGCCAAGCCTGTTTTGAGGCAGGGCAACTAACCACTACACTGGATATTCATTTCGGCTTAGATTACTTAAAAGAGTTTTCAAGAACCTTTCCGGATCTTATCAATCCGTTCCTGGATAAGGCAGAAGCCGGGACAGCCGTACAGCTATTTTCAGCACCGCTTTTTGCCACCAGTTTCATGCTGCTCCTGGCTGATAGAATACTACACTCATTAAAAACCGGGTCGGACAACGATCTCCTGCTGGAACTGGATGTAAAAACACTGCTCAGTTATGCGCTGAGCTGTAAATATGAACTCAATCTCAAGAAAAGAAAGATAACCCTTGAACAAATTAGCGCGATTTACGCCATACGCAACCGGCTTCTAACCGATTTTTCCAGCATCCCGAGGCTGGAAGATCTCGCGCGGGAAGCGCATATGAGCCTGCCCAGGTTCAAGACAATTTTTAAAGAAGTTGTACTGGAAGCTCCTTACCGATTCTGGATGAACAACCGGTTAAATATAGCACGGGATCTGCTTTTGAACGACAACGTTTCGCTCTGTGATATTGCCCTGGACCTAGTGTTTCCTGATCTACCCTCCTTCTCAAAGGCATTTAAAAGCCGCTTTGGCCATTCTCCCGGTGAGCTACGGAATCCAAAAAATAATACGAATTGACAAATAAGGCCCATTTATCTAATACACCCCGTAAATTTTGGCCAACTAAATGATTAATAGGACCCGAAAACAGCTGCAAAGAGAAAAAACGTGGCAAAAAATAAAAGTTTTAGAAAATTTAGATTTGATACGAATTGACAAACATCTCCCTTATTTGGCATCGTATATTCGTATTACAAGAATGTAACGGAAATTTTAACCAGACCTGTTTATTTACCTCTACCTACATTCTTTAAATAGGACATTTCACCAAAAACGAAGAGTAATCTGTTGCACAGCCGGGGTGACAGAAAGCCGGAGCATCTGACACAAAAAGAAAAATTGTTTCCACATCAATGATTCAAAAAAGATGAAAGCAATCTGCTATCATACTGGGAAAGTTATATTCTCTAGCCAGGAGGATGCCGCCATCGCTCTGGTAACCATCCGGAATATAGTCAAAAGAAAAGATGGGCAGGGAAAACGGATAAAGCATCGATGTTTGAAGCCGCGTCCCCGGAGGGTCTATTATTGCTCTCATTGTAGTGGTTATCACCTGACCCGATGGCGCTGGTGGTATCTGGCCAGCAAAAGATATTTTACCAACCAGGCTCACAAAGAAAAACAGGCATCATTACTTATGATAAGATAAACGGGAGGGTAAAATTTTTAATCTTAAAACGGATTGCCTATGGATGTAACTCTTTAAAAAAAACAAAGCGCCTTCCATCGGTGATGGCAAGCGCTAAGGGCTGGTCGGCCAAAAGACTAATGGGTTAATACATCTTTACATTTTCAAATTTAAAGTTTTTTATTGGTAATCTTTTTTTGAACTAAAAAAAGACCATCACATGCAAATTACCAATTTGCTAAAAACAAAACTGGTTGCAATTGCCGCATTAGGTATTGCTATAACCAGTGTTGCATTTTCCGCTCCTGGAAAAAAGGCTGAGGCCACAAAACTTGTTCCCGTGACTTTTAATTATACGCCGCCCTCTCCTGGTGATTTCAGCCACGACGCTGTAGTAGATAGAAACAATTGGAGCCAAGGAACGGCGTCTTGTCCAACAGGTAGTGATAAAGCCTGCACACTTCAGGTAGAACCTTCTCATATTGATACCAATGGGAAGTTGAAATCAGATGTAACCATCACAGCAGCTGAAGGGTCAGAGGCAGACAATTACTATGTATCCGGTGGTACCAATCTTTCCAGTATACAGAACAAAGATTGAGGTCAGGAAAAATAGCAGAAACACGAGCCATGTCAAGATGGCTCGTGTTTGCTTTTTTACAATAACGAGACCCATACGTTCAAAGCTTATTTTATCATTGAGGATTTTGGGGCACCCCCGTTTGATCTATAATATCCTTGGGTAACGGGATAGCCATCCTATTATCATTGGCAGGAAGGTCGTGTTCTGTGCCGCTTATGATTCTTTTCAATGTTGTATTAGCATGAAGTGTATTCAATCGCTTTATATCCGGCCATCTAAGACCTCTCATTAAAAGCTCCTTACGTCGTTCCGCCAGAATTATCGTGAGTGCCTCATCGGATGCACTTGCAGACAATGGAATAAAGACTGAAGTCTTATTCCACCTACTAACTAACAGGCCATTTAAAGCCTCCATGCTTTCGTTGATCTTCCCCAGCCGGGCAAGGCTCTCTGCTTTCATTAGTACTAACTCATCAGTAGCAATGCCCGTAAAAAACAAACTAGGGCTTGCAGCATAGCTTCCTTTATATGCGCGATATCCCTGTGAGGCCTTAAAAAAGATAGTTTTTCTTAAATCATTTTCTGAGTAGCTGGAGTATAAAACAGTGTCGATAGAAGCAATATTCGTAGCATGACATCTGATCAGAATATTCATTGTTGTAAAAAAAACAATCTCCGGGTTGAACGGTTTAAACGGTACGGAACTCGCAGCTTTTACATCAACGCTATTATAATCAACTAATGTGTCTGTAATAGAAAGTGCAAGATCTGAATATTTCAATACGCTATCATACATATTCATTGAAAGGTACGTCCTGGCCAAGAGTCCATAGGCGGCACATTTTGATGGCCTGTAAGGATGTATAGCTCTATCGGGTAAAAATGCCGCAGCTTTCATTGCGTCATTGATTACTTTCTGATAACATTCTTCAACTGTTGAACGAACTGACCGTACATTAAAGTCCGAAGATGCTCGCAATACAATTCCCGGATCAGTGCCGGATTGATTTTTATCGTATCCTTTTGCATAAATCCAAAGAAGATTCAGATAATAATATGCCTTAAAAAAATAAGCGCTGCCATATACATTATTCCACGCCATCTTATTTGCCTCAGAAACCGATATTTTCCCAATTTCATCCAAACAATAATTAGCATTATATATTGGAAAATACGCATACTGCCAATCGTCAGGCGCATAACTATCATCCGGGTTCCACTGGTATACTTTTTTCCAGTCAGTGCGTAGTCCGTCATAAGATTTTGGCAACAAAAAATAGTCCGTTGCATAAGACTCTCCATAAGAAGGGGTTTGTTCTAAATTCATATAGTCCGCATCGTCCAGTAGGCCTTGCAGGTCGTCCAGAGATGAAGGAACCAAAACGGAGGAGTCGTTTTTCTTATCAAGAAACTTTTTACAGGAAGGCAGTAAAACTATTGTCACTACTATCGTATAAATAAAAAATGCTTTCATGAATTTTAAGATTTTATGGGTGTTAAAATTTCAATCGTACTCCGGCGGCATAGGTCTTTTGTAAACCCGGAGTTCCCGGATAATCGGGATCCAGCTTCTCCTCATTCGACCTCCAGATAATCCCAAGATTGGCGCAGTTTATGTATGCCTGGATTTGTATAGGTGTATTATTTCCTTTTCTTCTTTTTATCAAAAAATCATATTCCAAATTGACATACTGAAGCCGGATATGGTCGCCTTTCAAATAATTGTTCTCTGAAAAGGAATAAAAATTATCCCTGTAGTTAAATTGAGGATCATCTGTGTAAACTAAGGCTGGGATATTAGTTTTCAATTCATCTCCTGGATGTTGCCACCTGTTTGCATAATCTTTGTTGCCTATCCCGCCTGAAAATAAATTGGAATAGGACAAAGCAGGCCGGGCAAAATAATAGCCCATTTTATAAGTAACAGCGGCATTTAATGACAGGCGTTTATAAGAAAATGTATTTGTTAATGCCCCAAAGATTGTGGGGTTCCTAGGCCCCAGATATTTTATAACTCCGCTTTCCAGCCCTTTATCCTGGGCCGCTTTTTGCATCGCGGTATAGTCGGTGCTTTTTTGCCCGTTTAGAAAACCTTGGGGGTTACCATTATTATCAAGGCCAGCCCACTTATAGGCAACTGCTGCGTAAAGGGGCTTGCCCACTACGGGTCTTATGTAATTTGAGTTGCCTCCCAGTAAGGTCGTTATTTGCTGGGCTTTAGTAGCGTTATATTTTGTAGTAATTGAATTATTATAACTGAACAAGAAGCCCGTACTCCAGTTAAAATCGCCAATAATATTCTTGCTGTTAATCGAAAAGTCAATACCCTTGCCCTTCATATTGGCGGTATTGGTCACTATTTGGCTTACAAATCCCCAGGTTGTATAGTCATAGGCTGTTAATCCGTAAAGGTCGCTACCTTTTTTTAAATAATACTCCAACGTACCGGATAGCCGGTCTTTTAACATAGAAAAATCAACTCCCATATTTAACTGACCGCTTTGCTCCCACTTAAGCGAAGGATTATTTATCGTGGATATTCTTAGGTAAGGTAATTGCGTGGTGTAATTGATTGCCGAATTAGCAATTGGAAGCGGAGACCGACTTAGATCCACATTGCCGCTATAGCCAAAGGTCAGCCGCAATTTTAGATAATTGATTGCAGTAGAAGTAATAAAACCCTCTTTTGAAAGAACCCACCCAATACCAGCCGACCAAAGCGGCTTCCACTTATCATTTGTTTTAAGGCCAAAAATATTAGAACCATCTTTCCGGAAACTACCTGTTATAAGATAGCGGCCTTTAAACTGATAAGAGGCATTGGCATAAGCCGACAGAAACCGGTTGATGATTACAGCGTTTTGTACCGGGTTGCCGGGTATTCCCATATAAAAACCGGTAATTACATCAGGATAAACCATATCATAATTCATACTGGAATACTGTAGCGGATCTTTTTGATAACCGTATAAAGTATAGTTGCTTCCGGTTGCTTCCATTTCCCTGGCTTCCAACCCGGCCAAGGCAGCAACGTTATGTATCCCCCATCCTTTGCTAAAATCTAATTGCGCTCTTAAGTTTTCAGCCGTTAAAGTGCCTGCACCTTCATTATAAATATCGCCTTTTGGTAGGGTATAAGTAATAGATCCATCATCTGCTATACTTGTGAACCTATTAATAAGAGTACGCGTATAAAAGCTGCTTACATCTGCATTTCTCGTTTTGGTATAAGTTTGTTTTTCCAACTGATAATTTACGGATGCCGTCAACTCTTTTATCGGCTTCCAGCGCAACCCCGCCTTGGCAACAAGATCCTGGTTCCTTTCCGTAATCCTGTCAGACAAATAATCCTTGTATGGGTAAAAGTTTCCGTCCAGCAAAGCTCCCCTACCTACCGAATCTATATATTGCTGCCGGTAATTTGTTGCTATCGGCATAGCCGCCCCCTGGTCGTTAACAAGGTTTTGATAAGGGATATTTGAACGGCTGCCCGTTGTTACAGTAGTATAATCCGGCCTGCCGCCTGTGGTTTGGTTAACGTTATAGTTAATCCCAATAGTAAAATCAAGATTTTTAAGTAGCCTGTATTGGTTCTCAGCACGTATTGCAGACCTTTCTGTTCTGGCCGCCCGGGCCGTTTCACTTCGGTCGTGCCCCGCAGAAATCACCCACGCTAAGTTATTACTGCCCCCGGTAAGGGTTAATGCATATTGTTGTGTTATTGCCTTTTGGTAATAATAGCGTTCCAGGTTTTTCCTGTTATCAATTTGTTTTAGCTGGTTAATCTGTGTTGCAGAATCCTGTGCAGAAATATTACCTAAACGGTGCTGCTGAAAAATCTCCACGGCAGGTGTTAACGGCAAATAGCGTTGATTGGTGATATCTCCGTCAAAATATCCTTTGTTAAATAAAAATTGTTCAACATCAATATAATCCGCGGCATTCATTTGAGGTATACGGTATAGGTCTGGCTTCTGCTGAACGATTACGGAAGCTGAAGCATCAATTTTAAGGCGTTGGTTTAGCCCTCCTTTTTTTGTTGTTAGTACAATTACACCATTTCCACCACGTGCACCATAAATGGAAGTTGCTGCTGCATCTTTTAAAACCGTTATACTCTCAATATCATTAGGGTTAATGTTATCAATACTGCCCTCGTAAATAAAGTTATCCAGTACAATTATTGGATCCAATGGCCCGTTTATGCTTGACAGTCCGCGGATCAATATTCCCTTATCACTCTGTGGGTTATTACCGGCCGATTTCCCTATGTTAAAATACAGGCCCGGCACCTGCCCGTCCAGCCGTTTAAGCACATTGGTACCAACCTGCTGGTGCAGTTTTTTATTATCCACCACAGATACGGAGCCGTTTATTTCATTGGGCCGTGCGTATTGATAACCGGTATTGGCAACAACATTAACGGTTTCTGCGGAAGTATATCGTGGCGAAACCATTAATACGCCCATATCAGCTTTTACAGGCAGCTCCAACGTATCAATCTGAAGCCCGGAAATAATAAGCGTAGCCGACCGGGAAACGTTATTCAACAAAAAGCTGCCATCCTTTTTTGTAACAGCACTATTAACTGTACCTTTAACTGTTACCATAAGCCCCGAAGCAGGCAGCTGATCAACATCTCTCACTATTCCGGTTATTGATATAAAAGCGGAGGAATCAGTTTGAAAAGCTTTAGATTCATTTGAAAGCCCAAGCAGTACAATGAGGATTATTATTGCAATAGTCTTTTTCATGGTTTTATTTTTTGGGGTTAACAATGGGTTGGTAAACAATGACAGCGTCTAAGCCTTGCTGTCTTTCCTTTAAATCAAAACCGATTGCTGAAAGGAATTTTAGCTGTTGCTGAAAGGGCCAGTTAGTAAAACCTGCGGGAAACGATACGTCTATATTGAGTAAGGCAGTAGCTGAAGTAATAATTACAGGCTTTTTAAGTACCCCGCTTAAAAAGCCCTCTAATCTGTTCACTGGCTGGTTTCTTAAGATGATGACAGAACCCTCGTCCTCTATGTTTTTGTAGGCCGGTTCTCCTTTTGAAATAGATTTTTTTAGATTGCTGTTTGTGTTAAGTTCATAGGTATCAAAAGCCCGCTTTTCTATCTTAAGTCTTGTTCCGAAAGCCCGATAAAGGTCCTCCCTTAAAAGAGCGCGTACTTGTGAATCAGAAATGGGCGGAGTGTTTAGTTCATAGCAATATTTTTGATCCAGCAGGCCCTGGGCGACATTACCTTCCACAATTAACCTGTTATGTGGTATTCTGGATGTTTCAGGGTAAGCTAACTGTAAAAATGTTTTTAAACGGTAATTGATAACTGAATAGCGGCTTATACCACCCCTGTCATCTGTTTTATTTGCAATGGTACTTCCCAGATTTGGCTGGAAAGAAGTGAATACGGAGCGATAAATAAAGCCATTATCATTAGTACCATTGTCCTTTACTAAAAAAGGCAAGTCCGTGTTAAAGAGAAGCTTATCATTTTTTTCTTTGAGAGTGGCTTTCTGTGTCTCCAACACTCGCTCAATATTTTCCTTTGTTAACTCGTCGGCAGATGTAATACCCACAACTTCTGCGGTAGAGTTGATCCATACGTATTGCGGAATAACTTTAAAAGGGAAGCTGGCCACCAAAAAAGGGTTTTGTACTGCATACGGAAGCGTTAATTTAAAATTTGTGAGTTTCTTTCTCATGTCCAGGAAGGCTACTACTTTATCGGCTGATTCACTGGTATCTGCACTTACCAACACTACCTGCAGCCTGTCCTTAAACCGGGCCTGCAAGTCCTGCATTTTGGGAAACTCTTTTATACAGCTGCCGCACCAGGTAGCCCAAAAATCCAGTATCACCAGCTTACCACGGAAATCAGATAGCTTGGCGGTTTTGGAGGGGTAGTTGATAAGATTGGTAAACGTGATATCCGGAACGGTATCTCCAATGGTTAGTGGTTTTATTGTTTTTTGCTGGCCCAGCACGTATAGGCATAAAATGACCAGTACGCCCACAAGCGTTATTTTTTTCATATTGCATGTGCATAAAGAGTAAAGAGTTTAGGTTATTGCCATGCCGGGGTGGGCGGGCGCTGCCCATGAGAAAAGCAGGCCCGCCGCCCGGCGGCCGTGCTACTCCGGTAAGCGTGGCTTACACGCATATAATAGTTTATACGCTATGGCATATGAAAAAAAATGGTTGTATGGTGCTTTATTGCTCATCCGTTTTGGGCTGGATGAGTCTCTTATACGGCAAGTGTATTTATAGCAAAACCGTGGAACCTCACTTACCGCACAGAGGCCCTCGGAGAACCATGCCACGAATAAGGAGGCCCACGGTTTTAACGTGAGCCCTTGCTTATTGTCTTGTGGCATCGAAATTTCCGAGGTTTCTGTGCAAGACTCAAAGCGAAAGCTTCAAATTACTTTATGAAGAATCGCAAATTTATATATTCTGTTACCAAAGATAGTAATATAATCATTTGGCTACAAAAATATTTTTAAGTAATAATTTGTAGCCAAATATATAGGTCATTTTGCTTAGTGGCCAGATATCACAATAAAGAGTTTACAAAAAAAGTTGGTGCAAAAGTTAAAAAGGAACGGGAGCACGCCAAATTGGAAATAGAGGATATTTCTGAGATGACAGGATTTCATAGAAATGTTATCATATCAATTGAGAATGGAACAAATACTGACATTAGCCATATCGCCGAAATCGCACTTGCCTTAAAAATTCATCCGAAAGAACTTCTAAATGTAGATGTAGTTATCAAGCCAAGGTTTAAGCTTTCTGCCGTTCGGCATGAGAAAAGTAGAATTACAACCAGAATCTTGGAATTATGCGGCGGTGGCTTTTTCAATACCTGGAGGGCATCCAAGGAGGTACAAATAGAATTGGCAGAGAGGTTTCCAAACCTAAAGATATCTACAAAAAACATATCGGTAATTCTAAGTAGGTTGAATAATAACGGCAAATTAGAGGTTTCTAAAAGGAGTAATAGCCGATACAACTATTACAAGAAGACGAAAAAGTCATAGGCTTTCTCCAAAATAAATGCAGGGAAAAAAGAATTATTGAATTCTTAAAAAGGAGGAGTTCTATTTATACTAATGAGGGTAAAAGGAGTATTGGTGACACCTGATCCGGCGGAATTGTGTCACTAAAATTCGTTACAAGCGCCGCACATTTATAGGGGATATTTGAAGTAATATTGTATTAGCAACACCAGGACAACTAAAACCAATAACCTCTATGAGCCCAAGCCGTAAATTTATAGTCGTCTACAATGACAAAGGGTTGTCGTCTTATTTATGGATGAAAAGTGACAGCCAGTGGTTTATGTTTGTTTTTTTCGATGGCAGAGATGTTCATCCTGTGCTTAAGGAAAGGTTTAAATACAGTGAGACGAAATATGCAAACCTTCCTGATGGTCTTAAAAAGGAGATGGAATTGGATAACTTTCAAGATAATATTAAGGCCGTGTACAAAATTTAGGAATTGCGGAACATAGTATTAGCGGCTGAATGCATTATTTCTCCGACCTGTGCTCACCTAGAACGCTACCCAAATATCTATAAGGTCTACCGGGAATTTTTTTTAAATCTACTTGCCGTAGAACGAACCCAGGTATATTGATATTTCTCCTAGTCTTTTTTAGCAATTGCAGAATTTCAGTTTTATACTTTGGCATAAATAGTTTTTGAGAACCAACTTACAACAAAATATAATAAATTAAATTCGCATCAAATAGACATACTAAAATGACGGAAGCGATTTTTGGACTTATTGGGGTTTTAATGGGGTCCGCAATTTCATTGTTCCAAAGTTATTGGGCCGACAACCGAATTACTAGGAAAAGCGCCAGATATCTTGCCATTCGCGTTGTATGCATTCTTGATAAGTACCTTGAAGATTGTACAGAGGTCGTAAAGGATGATGGCCTATCCTTTGGGCAACGCTCATCAGAAGGATATTTAGAGCCGCAGGTTAAAGCCCCAGGAGCGCCTGTTTTTCCTGACGATGTTGATTGGAAGAGTATAGACCATGAATTAATGTATCAAATTCTATCGTTTCCATCCCAAGTTGAATATGCTGATCGATTGATTAAAGGGACACGGAATTTTGCTGATCCACCAGACTTTGAAGATTGGTTCAACGAGCGCAAATTTCACTATAGTCAATTCGGCCTGGAGGCCTATAGATTGTCGGAAGAACTTTGTAGGAAGTATAGTATTCAAAAGAAAATATACAATAATTGGGACCCGGTAGCCGACCTAAAATCTGAATTAAATAAAGTCATGGAAAGACGCCAAAGACGAATTCAGAGCCATAGCAATTTTGTAAAGAAGATTCTTGGTAATAAATGATTGTAATTTTCTATTTATATATTTAAGGGTTGTCATCTTATTTATAGATGAAAACTGGCCGTCAATGGTTTTTTACGTTTGCTTTTTTCGATGGCAGAGGTGTTCACCAGTTCTGGATGAAAATTTTAAACAAAGTGAAAAAAGTTATGCAAACCTGCCCGATAGTCTAAAAAGGGAAATGGAATTGGATGACTTTCAAGAAAATATTAAGGCGGTGTACACAATTTAAATATTGTGGCGCCGGTATAATAATTCTTGCTTTGAAAAAATATGACTTCTGATTTTAATAGCTTAACTTTAGAATACTTGCATTATAGACCTATTCATTAAGAGCGGCATATTTTGTCGTTCTTTCCCGGTGTTTCATCAGTACGTAAGTAGCCAAAAGAAACACTCAAATGAGAAATATAGAAAGTGAGTAATTCTCATCCTAAATTGAAAACCATATGAACCAACAATTTTATAAATTCATCGTTACATACAAAAAACCTCCCACATCCTACCTTTGGATGAATAAAGAAGATGATTGGTTTTTATACCTCTTTGAGGACGGAGAAGTAGTACGCGATGATATGAGCGAACATTTCAATTCTCTGAAGGTTGAGTATGCTGAGCTGCCGGAAGGCTTGCGTATAGAAATGGAGAAAGACGGATGGGAGGAGAATATACGCGGAATATATGTTTTGTAACAAAGTATATATTCAAGAGAAAATCCTTTAAATGAATTTATTGAGTTTTTTTGCGGGTAATTGTAACTTTGAGAAAATGCCAACCTTATGTCCTCTATGATTTCGATAAAAGTGTTTGCCGTTGTCCTTTTTATTGTAGGCGCGGCACTCCGTTACTGGATGAACCGCCGCCGATTTAACCGGAACAATTTTGCGGGAGTGCAAACATTCAAGAGTTATGAACATAAGACGGGTATTGAATCCGTTGAGTATGTGTTAAGAAAAGTGGCTTGGGTATTGATACTCGCCGGCATATTTCTTTATGTAATGGTGATTGTGGTGCACAGCGGCCCCGTTAGCAAAAAGAAGCAGGAGGAGCAGCAAGCAATTAATAATAATGTGAAATAAACGTCAAGAGTTTTTCATAGGTTAGCAACGCCCGGCTCTCTCCGGGGCAGGGCTTTTTTATTTGACATTAAAAGCCTGGCTGTAAGCGAACAGTTTAAAAATGGAGCTCTCCTGCCTTTAGCCAAAAAACTGAAAATAAATGATGTGACCGAAAATGCGGGATAGTTTCTGAGGGTTTAATTTATGCTGAAAGAATTATATAACCTCTTATAAAGAGGCTCGTTCTTTTGATGGGCCATCTGTGTTTTATTAATATACTGCGTTATAAACAGGCGGGGCCTATGATCTTAATCTATTTTAACCATTTTTTAGAGTGAAAATAGATCTATTGTATAGTATTCCCCATATTGAACATAGGCAGGTACATGGCAATAAGCACAACGCCAACGACCAGCCCCAATACAATAATGATCACCGGTTCAATAAATTTGCTCAGCTGTGTGGTTTGATAATCCAGGTCTTCGCTGTAGCGGTCGGAAAGATTTTTAAAAAAGAGTTCAAGTTCATTGACCTCCTCTCCCACTTTTACCAGGGCCGTCATTTTAGAGGGGAAGATCTTTTTGGTGCTCATGCTTTCATGGAGCGGAAGCCCTTTCAGGATGTCCTGCTCCATTTGGTCAAGTGCATGTTCCAGCGGGTAAAAGCCCATTACCTGTTTGCTCAGGCTTAGGGCCTGTACGAGCGGTACCCGGGCACCTAACAGTAACTGCATGGTAGAAGCAAACCGCGCCAGGTAGATCTTGGAAACAATATTTTTTACTACCGGCGTTCGCTGCAATAAAAGATCTTTATATTTTTTATACCAGGGCTTGTTGCGGTTAATACTCATAAATACGATAACGGCTAGGAGTAGCAGGAATAGTTTGCCGGCAGCGGCTTGCATGAAATTGGAAGCATTTAATACCTGCCGGGTAAGAAAGGGCAGGTTTCCGCCAAAACGCTGGAACACGTCGGCAAACATGGGCACTACATAATTCATCATAAAGAACACGGAACAAAATGCTACAGACAGTACAATGAGGGGGTACGTAAGCGCCCCGATGATCTGCCGCCGCTGTTTGATCTTGGCTTTATAATAAACCGACAGCTGTTGTAATACCGTGTTCAGTTTGCCCGTCTCCTCTCCGATCTCCACGGTAAAATATTCATAAGGGGTAAAATTTTTGTTTTCACGCATGGCTGCCGAAAGGCTGCTGCCATTCACCACTTTTTCAAGAACGGTAGTGAGAATGGCCCTGGGCGCTTTCTTGGTTTGCTCGTCCCGGATCAGCTGCAGGGCGGTGCGGATATCCAGGCCCGCGTCCATCAGGCTGCCCAGTTCCAAATAAAAAGACTCCTTGATCTTATCGGAAAACGGTTTTCCAAACAGGGAAAACTCCCGGGTGAGCAATCCCTCCAACTGCTTCATGAAAGAAGTGGTTTCCTTATTGGCAGCTGTTTGCTGCTCCTTGCTGCCCTGCTTTTTAAGTGTATGTATATCGATGGGTTGGTGCATGTTTATGGTACTGTTTGGATCGAGTCATTGAGGATATCTGCCCGTGCATAGCGTTTCTGAAGATACGTATAAAAATATTGCTCCCGATAGCGGTGCCGTAGTTTTAAAGTGGCAAGCAAGGGCGTACTGTCGTTCACATTGCGTTGTGCAGCGATGCCCGCGCCCGGCCGGAGGGTATCGGCCCGGCCCGGTTCGGTTCGCACGATAAAGGCCGTATCCAGCTGGTAAACCGTGGTCTTTAACGCGTTGCCGGTTTTCGTTTGCAGGATGATCTGGTTACGCTCCGGATCCAGTTTTACGGTACGGGCCTTTTCAAAATCGCGCTGCAACAGCTTTTTGGTAATATAATAATCGGTGAAAAAGCGGTTCCCGGCAAAATAGTGCGCAGATTGCCGGGAAAGGATCATGTACACCGTTGCAATCACTCCAAAAAGAATGGCCATCAGCAGCAAACCGATTACCAGCTCCGGAAGCGTAAATGCCGGGATTCTCCGGCTATATATTTTTTTAAGGCTGTGCATCGGGGAATGATTCAGAAGCGGTTTGAGATCCGACCAGGAAGGTGCGGGTTAAGAACGGAGCACCCAGGCTGTCTCTTTTATAAACGGTAAAGCGCACCTGCAACAGGGCGGCTTCTTTGGCGTCCGGACTGCTTTCCCGGCTGACGGTCCAGTTATTGACAACCTCTTTTTTAACGCTGAAGTCTTTGTGCAGAAAGGAGGCCTGTATATACTCTTCCAGTGTGCTGGCAGCGCTCATGCGTTGCATGCTGAATCCCGATTCCTTTACCGATACAAAAAAATGGATACTGATAAAGAATACCAGCAGCACCAACACCAGTGCCACAATCGATTCGATCAGGGAAAAAGCCCTGATCGGTGTTTTATAGCTATGTGTGCCTAATAGAGCCATTTCAAAAGAGTTTGCTGCGTAGCGTCTTTAAAAATAGAAAAATAACCGGCATCCCGGAACCATCGGGAAGGAACAATGGTCGCATCGATCAGGATATTTTCCATGCTCATCGGTCCGCGCTGCTCAAAGAAAAAATGCGTAAACAATGCACCTTCCATACGCCCGTTGAGGTAGGTATACCCTTCATTATACACCAATCCCTTTACCGTGGCGCCCGGTTTTATTTTCACCACGGGTTTGATATTAGAGCGGTCATTTTCGGTGAGGCCCAGGATCATACCACGGAAGGTAACTCCATTGTGCAAGGTTACCGTGGCGCTGGTATTACCGATGGCACTGCTGCGCCCGATGCCTACCAGAGCTGACGGATATTCAAAAACACAGCTGCTGTCTACGGTAATACTATCCAGAGCGATGGCCTGCACGGCACCTTTAAAGCCGCTGGTAAAATGGATAAAGGGTGCTACCAGCAACACATCTTCCAGGTAGGCTCCGGGGCCTATCTCAATCACCGAATCAGACAATACGATCAGTTTCCCCTTCAGGTACTGATGCGCCAGTACACCTTTCCGGGGTAAAAGAAGTTGCCGGGGGGCATTTAAAAAAGATTGTTCAAGGGAATCAGCGGTATTGCCGGAGGGCGGCAGCAGTGTATCTGTAATCCGGTTACCCAGCGCACGCAGCTGTTTCCTGAACGCAGTTACCAACGGTGGCAATTGTTTACTGCTGTTATCAATCGTACCCTCGATCAGATTTTTACGGGAAAAGCCCTTCTGCTGGAAAAAGCCGCTCCGCAGGCCGGATTTAGGTAGGTAGGCCTTGCCTTCAATATAGGTATCGCCGGTTAACGACAACGGCCGGTCGTGATCTGTCAGATAGAGGCTGGCATCTTCGTAACGGAAATGTTCTGCACCGTACAAAAAGGAAGTTGTTTTGATCCTTCCTTTATAAGTCACCTTGATTCCGGATGCCCGGAAACAGCCCCAGGGTTCATTCCAGTAATACAATGAATCGGGTTGATCCTCAAACAGCAGGCTACTATCCTGTTCCGGCGTTGCTGTAATGCGTTTCGTAGCCAATACCCGTTCAATACCCGATTGCAGGTCATCATGCAGCCGCTGTTCCAGCTGATCTTTTATTTCAAAATATTTAAAATGATAAAGGGCCAGCAGCAGCATACCACAGGTAATAAAGATCACGAGGGCCAGCACCAATGTAGCAATCAGTGAACCGGCCGGAAGCCTCTTGTAAAAAAAAGCACGGATCGGCACAGGTTATTTTTTTGCAGCCGGCTGTCGGATGCCCTTTTTATACAGGACCACCACGGCACTGTCTTTTACCATTTCCACCTGGCGCCCGGTAAACTGGTTGTTTTTTTCAAATCCCTTTTTTATGCGCTGGCCATCGGGGGCGTACGCATCTATGCGCCAGGCACCGTCCCAAAACCGTTTGTGCGTTAACGATTGTAATCTTCCGTTGGTATGCCAGGTGCGCCAACGGCCTTTTTTTTCACCCCGTTTAAACCGGCCTTCTTCCAGCAGGCGGCGTTCTTTATCTACCACTTTATAATAGCCATGCAACAGTTTTCCATAGTACCCGCCCTCTGTGGTATGGATACGTCCGGATTTAAACCAGGTATAAAAATGCCAGGAATGTAGATCAGGTTTAACATCGGTTACCTGAAATATGTAGGAACGATCCAATGAATCGATACGTACTTGCCCATTATAATATTGGGAGTGAGCGTCAGGAATGCTTAGTATAAAAAGCGTAATGAATATTATGAAATAAACTTTCATTGCAAAAAAGTATTCATTTGCTGAATCTATTTGGAGTATAAAATTTATCAATAACTGACAAGGTATCAATTCTACCCGATTAGAAAAATACGTACCGGTACGTATTTTTTATTGTATTCAGTATTGATAGTTTTGGCAGATGAACTTTTAAGATAAATCTTTAAATTGATTCTTATGAGCCTACCGGGATACCAACTGTTGTTTGAGAGATATTACAAGCAAATTTTATTTCTGACTGTGATGATGTTGTTGGTGAGCATCGTTGGCGCACAGACCATTGATTTGAACCGGCCGGTGGGCATGACGGAAGGTGTTGCTGGAAGCAATGGTAGTGGTGCTGCTACTTATACGATCCCTGTTGAGGTTCCCGCAGGGATAAAAGGAGTCCAGCCGCAGGTGTCATTGAATTATAGTTCCCAGGGAGGTGGTAATGGATATAGCGGTTTGGGCTGGTCATTGTCTCCTGTATCATCGATCAGTCGTGCGGGTAAGAATGTTTTTCATAATGGTATTGCAACCCCGGTTGATTTTACCGGGAGCAATGACGCTTTTGTGCTGGATGGGCAGCGGCTGATGTTGATGAGCGGTACTAATGGTGCTGCGGGTTCGGTATATGGAACGGAGCAAGAAGGCTTCAGCAAGATAGAAGCGATAAGTGGGAGTGGAAACTCTCCTGATTGGTTTAAGGTGACAACCAAGAACGGGACGGTGCTGGAGTATGGTTCTGATAACATGAAAGTGCTTACATCCAATGCGGCAGAGACTGTTCTGTGGTTGTTGCGGAGGGTAACCGATGCAAGTGGGAACTATATGCTGTACAATTATAGTATTCAGCCTGTTCAAGCGGGCGGAGGCAATTTCTATCTTAGTAGTATTAGTTACACGGGTAATATAAATACCGGTACGGCTCCGGCCTACCAGGTATTGTTTAGCTACAACACAAAGCAGGATGCGGGATCTCCATCGTATATTTCAGGTACGGCCTTATATAGTGATAACCTTTTGAACCGTATTGATGTTAAGAAAGCGGACGGCAGCCAGATCCGTAGCTATACACTGGCGCATCAGTATCTTCGGAAGAAGTATTTTTTAACAAGTGTTACAGAGGCGGGGGCCAATGGAACGGCGTTGAACCCGATCGCCTTCACCTATGGCAAGAGCACCAGCGGGCCCGAAGTGACATTAATGAATGAGCATGGCTATACGACCAATCAAAACTATTCGGGAGATTTTGATGGGGATGGGATGACAGATGTGCAAACTTTTGCTACCAGGTATAATACCTCCAGTGGAGAAATCTTGTTTCGAGAATATACAGTCTATGATATGGTAGCACAAACAACTGGAGTGGGTAAATATTTTTACAATATTCAGGCAAAAATTCCCTATCAGGATGTGAAAGTAATGGGCTCTGATGCAGCCCAAAACCCTTTTTCAGTAACCGACTTTGATGGTGATGGTAAGGATGATGTGGTTATGGCGAAGTTCAATCAAAACAGTTATGATCTGACAGGTATTCATATTAATTATTCGAGGGTTCGTCCCGGTGGTTTACCAGGTTACCCGGATATGTACGAGTATAAAGAGATGGATTACAATAGTCTTCCGAGTTCTTTTTATGGTGTTCATAAGCAATGGAAACAAGGAGGGAGTTTTTTTGTAACCGGGGATTTTGATGGGGATGGTCATGTGGATTATATCATGATAACGGGAATAAGCGGTTATAGTAATGCCTACAAGGCCTTTATATCCAGCCCCTCGAAAGGTATATTTAATGAGGAGATCCTGGGTTTTGGCCAGGGAGTGAATGGCGCAACGGGAGATTTTGCTGCAAATGCGGTTGCGGAATCAAAGTCGATTATACCGATCAATTTTGATGGGGATGGTAAAACCGAGTTACTGATTGTCAGGAATGAAGGGAGTTATGTATTGCGTGTAATGCCGATACCCTCCTCGTCGGGATACAATTATGGAAGTACAGTGTTATTTTCTACTGTAGATATTAAAACCGGCTACAAGATTTTTCCGGGCGATTTTAATGGTGATGGGAACACAGACTTGTTGGTTAGGCAATCTCCGTCTAATCCTTATGGAGTGTGGAAAATCTTCACGAGTACAGGAAAGGCATTTCTATCTGCCAATTTCAATTTTACTCATATTCCTGCGTTAACGGGTGATGGTTACAATAATGCGCATATGCTTGTTGTGGCGGATGTAGATGGCGATGGAAAAAGCGATATTGTTCATGCGGCCGACCTTACAACGTCTAGCTCTAGGCATTATATATATTACGGTAACGGTACGTTCTTTACATTGGAGAGTTCGGATTTGGCGTCAAGCATTAATACAGAATCTTCATTTACCGGGGGAGACTTTAATGGAGATGGGAAGCCGGACTTTTTGAAGATCCGTAATGCGAGCCAGACTTCATTTTATGGTCGTTTTTTACTCAATAAGCCCTTCAAAGAACAGAACCTGTTGGTGTCGGCAAGCAATCTTGGGTATCAAACCAACTTTGACTATGGATTACTGAATAATAAGGATAACAGCGGCGTTTATACCCGTGATCAAGGAGAGTATAACCCTGTAGATGGAGCATCGCCGTATCTTCCCGATTACATGGTTCCTGCTCCCGCGATGTATGTAGTGTCCAATATCCGCCGCCCCAATGGAATCGGTTATCAATCCAATGAGTATTATACGTACCAGAATCTTATCGTTCACAACTCGGGGCGGGGGGTGTTGGGCCTTCTGAAATCGGAGGTACGCAATGACATGAACCATGTGAAAAGCAACTGGAATAAGATTAACCTGACATATTCAACGCTTTACCCATGGGTGTCGGATGTATTTATTAACAACGGTGGGTGGTTGAGCCGCGAACGTTATGACATTACATTCCAGTCATTGTCTACAGGGTACCACGACAAACGGTTTTTCATGAAGCAGGATCGTTTGTTTACGCATAATTGGCTGACGACTGAAGGGCAGGAGGTATTGAATACCTATGACAATTATGGCAATGTTACACAGAGTGTAGTCAATGCTGGTTCCACTGATGATACTGACATCACCTCAGTGCTGGAAACCGCAACAACGACAACAACCTATGGAACTTATGCAGGAGCTCCTTATCCTGGGTTTCCGACATCGACTACAACCCAAAAGACGAGGACCGGTCTGCCGCAGGTAAGTAAAATAACGAGCCAGACATACACGACTCAGGGCCTACCGGAGACGTTTACCGAAAATGCAGGTACTGCTATCGCCACAACGATTACTAATGCTTATAATGGTTTTGGGGTACCCACGCAGACGGTGACCAATGCATTGGGAGTAACAACGCCAGTTGCAGACATTGTGTATGATCCCACAGGGCGGTTTGCAAGTGAAAAGAAGCTAACTGGTGGTGGAGTTATTAAGAAAGAAACATTCACTTACGATGACCGTTGGGGAGTACCTCTTACAAAAACCTCAACAGATGGGCTAACAACAACATACCAGTATGATGAATATGGGAATTTAAGTAAGACGGATTTTCCTGATGGTAATGCTGTTACAAGCGTCAGAAGCTGGGAAACCAACAATGGTTATGCACGTTATAGTATTCTTTCTCAGCGTACGGATGGCAGCAATCCAATAAAAGTTTATGTGGATATATTAGGGCGGGACATAAAAACAGAATCACGAGGTTATAATAATCAATGGTTGACCAGTTCAAAGTATTTTAATGGTTATGGACAATTAGCTAGTGAAACATCTCCTTATTATCCTGGCGAACAGGTAAACTATACCTATTACTATTACGACAGTTATGGCCGGCCAAATTATACAAGCAACAATACGGGAACGATAACAACAAACTATGCAACCTCTGGGGGTACTACGTTTACAATACAAACCACCAATGCCATTGGTCAGTGGACAAGTAAGACGACAGATGCAAGTGGAAAGATTATTGGCTCCAGTGATAATGGCGTGAACATGAGTTTTACCTATGATAGCTGGGGTAACCAGCTTACTGCCGGAAGTAATGGACAGGTGTTTGTAACAAATGGATATGATAGTTATGGCAGAAAGCAAAGTACCACAGATGCCGATGCCTCAATGATCAGCTATGAGTATAATTCGTTGGGTCAAATAACAAAACAAACAGATGGAAATGGTAATATACAAACTTCAAGCTACGATGTTTTTGGCAGGCTATCGTCCTCCACAGGTCCCCAAGGTACCACAACATACACATATTATTATGATGCGGGAACCGGAAGGAGTAATGATAATCTGGTGCAGGTAGTTGGGTTCAGCGGAGATGTAAGGACCTACCAATATGATAATCTCCAGCGGCTACAAACAGAGAGCATCACTACTTCGGGAAGCAGCATGTCCAAAACGTATACCTATGACAGTCGCGGTAACGTGGCGACCGTCACCTACCCCGCTGGGTTTTTGATTCGTAATGTGTATGATGATAATGACATAGTTATCCAAAAGAAGTATGAACAGGGCGCAATTGTAAAAATACTTTTTACTGCAATGGCAATGAACAGCCGTGGTCTATACACTAGCTATAACACCGGCAACGGGAAAACCAAGGCCGTTGCCTGGGACTATAATAAAGAGATGGCTACCCGTTATTTTACGGCAGGCATACAGGATTTGAACCTGGATTATGAATCCAATACAATGAACCTGTTGAGCCGCCGTGATGCTATCAGAAACCTAAGGGAGAACTTTACCTACGATATTTATGATAGGTTAACCAGTGCACAGGTGAACGGTACTCAACAGTTTGCAATTACATATGACAATGGTGGACAGGGTAAAATTTTGCAAAAAACAGATATTGGAAATTATCATTACAATAGCAGCAAACCTCATGCGCTGGAAAGCCTGAGTGCGATTAATCCATTAGGGGCTGATCCAAACACAATCATAGGCACACAAGCTCACGTAGTAACATATACTCCTTTTTTGAAGACAGCTACTGTATCGGAGAGTGGATACCTTCAAACATACTCATATGGTTCTGATCAGCAGCGATTGGTAAGTGAGTTGAAATACAACGGAACGACTGTAGAAAGCAAAAGCTATTGGGGAAATGTTGAAGGGCTTGTTAGAGGCGGCAATACGTACGAGATTTATTACATTCAGGCGGGAAATGGGCTGAACAACATCATTGTAAAACAGAATGGTGCAATCAATATCTATTATACTTATATTGATCAGCTGGGTAGTATCGTAGCGGTGACAGATGAATCAGGTACACTTGTTGCCGAGCAGAATTTTGATGCCTGGGGAAGAAAACGTAATCCTGTGGACTGGACATATAATAATGTGACGGCAGTCCCTGTCTGGTTATATCGGGGGTTTACGGGACATGAGCATATATCCGAGCTGAGATTAATCAATATGAACGGCCGGATGTATGATCCCAAGACCGGGATGATGATGAGCCCGGACAGTTATGTTCCCTCGCCTTGGAGCCCGGGAGGATATAACAGGTATAATTATGCAAACTCAAATCCACTTAAATTCACAGATCCTGATGGCGAATTTTGGCACATAGTAATTGCTGCTGTAGTTGGCGGAGTAATTAATGTTGCGACGAACTGGGAAACTATAAAGCAAGGGAATTTTCTTACCGGGTTAAGCTATTTTGGAGCGGGAGCTGTTAGTGGTGCTGTAACTGCGGTTGCTGGTCCTATAGCAGGCGGTGCGGTGGGAGGATTCGCTTCAACACTCGCAGGAAGTGTTGGCACTGGGCAAGCTATAAACTGGGGCAGCGTTGGTACAAATACAATAACAGGCGCGATTGGTGGTGCTGTTGGTGCAGGTGTTGGAAGTGTGGTAAGCTCAGCCCTTGGACCTGCAATGAGCCAAGTAACCAGCAGCCTAGGTCCTGTAGCAAGTAGAACACTAACGCAAACGGTTCTCCAGTCTGCATCTGGCGCAATTACTGGAGGAACAATGTCTTTAATTGCAGGAGGAAATTTCGGAGATGGTGCTTTGCAGGGATTAAAATTGGGGCTTGTAACTGGGGCTGCGGCCGGGATTTCGCAAGGATTAAAGTTGGCAAAACAGCAGAAACAGATAACCAATAGCATTAGTATCGGTGAAGGATCGCAGATGAGGGCTCCCGAAAGTCTGTTTAGGGAGTATATTGCCAAATATGATGAAATGATGCTTGCAGAAATTTCACTTGCAAAGTATGTTAGCAGTTATTATGAGAATTCAGGATTCGACTTTTCCTATACAAAGTCAAGTATATCTTTAGGAAAGCAAATGCATAAAGATTACAGAGCAAGTCAAGTTGAAGCTGGGGTTCGGGTTAAAGATCAATACATTAAATCAGGTAACTATGCCGATTTCATGGACTTTCAAAATAAATCAATATATGAATTGAAACCTTTTAATCCGAGGGCTATGCAACAGGGACTCAATCAATTACTACGGTATCAAAAGGCGGCAAATATTCAATTTGGTGGAAATTTTCAGATTTATTTAGATACTTATTAGATTTGTGAAGATAATTATTAAAAATGGAGGGAAACATTATTGAGTTCATTTTAGATAGAGAATTGATCCCACAAGGATTTAAAAAGAAGGGAAAAAAATGGTTTAAGGAGGAGCAGGAGCTGATTAAGAAAGTTTTTCTCCAAAAGGCGTTTTACGGTAATCAATTCTATATTAATTATGGATATATTATTAAAAACATAGGCGCTGAGAAATGGTTTCATATTGTCAACCGGCTTGGATCTAAGAATGGTGACCGTAATGAGGAGGCTTTTATTAAGAATTTATTGGATTTGGATCATACAATGAATAACGATGATCGTACAATATACTTGTCAAAATACATTCAAGATCAAGTTGTAAGAGAGATGAATGATGTCGAAAATGAGGAAGGAGTTTTAAATAACTTGAAAAATCGGAAACATTTATTTGATGTGCCGCTAATTGTGAAGCAGTTTTTTAATCTACCAATGGATTAGTAATTAGCTGATTTAATGATATTGAAACTGTCGGAAATTTATACTGCTGCCATTCAGCCACGAATGGTATTGTAAGACGCGTCTACTCTTTCGGATATGAACGACTATGAGTTTAAAAGCGACTTGATATACAGGGGAAAGAAGTAAGAATTACCCTTCATAATGGCCCATTTGTCAAAAAACAGATCGCAATTAGAAGGTTTGCGCCGATATAACCAAATTAATTGCAAATTGCGGCCAAGAAGCACTTGCTAGCTTTTCAGACCTGCTCTGTGATATTGGAATCCATAAGAGTATTTAAAGAATAAGTATCAGTGTAAACTGACTTATTGCCGGTTTGTGATCATACTCTATCCTCTAAAGTTCACAAGTTATATAATCTTGTTCCGAGTTGGAATTCAAAACATTTTTGCAAGTAGAAGAGTCGTTTGTGCGAGTTTTACAGTCATCGTTCCTCGGGCTCACGATCAATTAAATTTCCTCAAAAATACGTACCGGTACGTATTTTTTATTGTATTCAGTATTGATAGTTTTGGCAGATGAACTTTTAAGATAAATCTTTAAATTGATTCTTATGAGCCTACCGGGATACCAACTGTCGTATGAGAGATATTACAAGCAAATTTTATTTCTGACTGTAATGATGTTGTTGGTGAACATCGTGGGCGCACAGTCCATTGATTTGAACCGGCCGGTAGGCATGACGAAAGGCGTAGCTGGCAGTAGTGGCGGTGCTGCTATGTACACGCTACCCATTGATGTTCCGGCAGGAATAAAAGGTGTGCAGCCGAAAGTGTCATTGACTTATACTTCCCAGGGTAATGGTAATGGCTATAGTGGTCTGGGATGGTCATTATCTCCAGTGTCAGCGATCACCCGTACGGGAAAGAATGTTTTCCATAATGGGATAGCAACTCCTGTAGAATTTACGGGGAGCAATGATGCTTTTGTTCTTGACGGCCAACGGTTGATGCTGGTTAGTGGTACCAATGGGGCAGCGGGTTCCGTATACGGAACTGAACAGGAAGGCTTCAGCAAGATAGAGGCAATGAGTGGTAACGGAAACTCTCCAGATTGGTTTAAGGTGACAACCAAGAATGGTACAGTACTGGAGTATGGTTCTGATAATATGAAGTTGTCAACTGCCAGTGGCACCGAAACTGTTTTGTGGTTGCTACGCAGAGTAACCGACGCAAGCGGTAACTATATTTTATATTCATATAGCATTAATACAACAAGCAGGTATTTCAGTTTAAGTAGTATTTCTTATACTGGCAACATTAATACCGGCACAACGCCGTCCTACCAGGTATTGTTTACGTACTCCTCAAAGGCTGATTGGACTGGTGCTCCATCCTATATATCTGGTGAAGCATTGTTTTCGGCAAATCTACTGGATCGCATAGACATAAAAAAGGCCGACGGCACACAGATCCGTAGCTATACATTGGCGCATCAATATCTGCGGAAGAGATATTTTTTGACGAGTGTTACGGAAGCAGGAGCAAATGGAACAGCGCTGAACCCTGTCACCTTTACCTATGGCAAGAGTACCAGCGGACCCGAGGTGACATTAATGAATGAACAAGGCTATACAACTAATGAAAATTATTCCGGAGATTTTGATGGAGACGGGATGTCCGATGTATTGTCCCTTGCTTCCACTTATAATTCGGGTACAGGAGAGACTTTTTATAGATGGTATCAGATAATAGATAAAGAAACGCAGACAACAACGCAAGGGAAATACGTCTATCATATGGACACTGATATTCCGAGTTATGATGTAAAAATCCCATCAATTGGAGGTGCAATAGGTGGAGTTATTGGCAGAACCCAGGGGCCTTTGATGATGACGGATTTCGACGGTGATGGTAAGGACGATGTGTTTTTGGCTAAGTACAACAAAAATGCAATGACTCTAGCAGGAGTAAACATAAACTACACTCGAAAAACCTACACGGGGTCTCCTCAATATGGTTATAAGAAAGTAGAGTATAATACGATGCCAAGTACTTTTTATGGCCAGCATACATTATCAAAACTGGGTGGAAGCTTTTTTGTGTCTGGCGATTTTGATGGAGATGGTCATACGGATTATATTTTGATATTGGGTGTCAACGGATATAGCAATGCGTACAAAGCATTTTTTTCCAGCCCCTCAAAGGGTGTGTTTAACGAGGAGATCCTGGGATTTGGTCAGGGGGTGAATGGGGCAACGGGTGATTTTGCTGCAAATGCGGTTGCTGAATCAAAATCCATTGTGCCGATCAATTTTGATGGTGATGGCAAAACGGAGTTGCTGGTTATCAGGAATGAGGGTAGTTATGTATTGCGTGTAATGCCAATACCATCTTCATCTGGATATAATTACGGAAGTACTGTTCTTTATACAACAACCGGCATCAAAACGGATTACCGTCTTTTCCCCGGTGATTTTAATGGAGATGGAATCACGGATCTATTTGTAAGGCCATCAAAAGACAATGCTTTTGTTCAGTGGCAGATTTTTTGGGGTACGGGTAAGGCGTATAATGTTACACAATTTGCAGGAGAGCGTTATCGTATCACCCTGCTTGGCGACGGATACAGTAATGGCCAACTGATAAGCGTTGGGGATTTTGATGGAGATGGGAAGTCAGAGATCTGGCACTCTATTGACCAAACAACCTCTTCAAGCAATCATGTGATTTATTACTTTAATGGTACATCATTTGTATATGAGGATAACACACTATCGTCTGCCATCAATACAGAATCTGCCTATTCTACAGGTGACTACAATGGAGATGGGAAACCAGACTTTTTGAAGATCCGTAATGCAAGCCAGACAACTTTTTATGGTCGTTTTTTACTCAATAAGCCTTTCAAGGAGCAGAACCTGCTAGTGTCAGCGAGCAATCTTGGCTACCAGACCAATTTTGACTATGGACTATTGAACAACAAAGACAATAGTGGTGTATACAGCCGGACAAAGGGAGACTACAGTCAACCGGATGGATCATCTCCAACACCATATATTCCAGACTATATAGTTCCAGCACCTGCAATGTATGTGGTGTCAAATATCCGTCGCCCGAATGGGATCGGTTACCAGTCTAACGAATATTATACTTACCAGGATCTCATCATTCATAATTCAGGACGGGGAGCGTTGGGCTTTCAGACAACGGATGTGCGCAATGACATGAACCATGTAAACCGCAACTGGAATGAGCTTAACCTAACCTATTCAACACTTTACCCATGGGTGTTGCAGGTAGGGCTGAATGGTGGCGGATTGTTGACGCGAACCCGATATGACATCACCTTCCAGTCATTGTCAACCGGGTATCAGGACAAGCGCTACTTTATGAAGCAGGATCGTGTTTTTACACATAACTGGCTAACGACGGAGGGGCAGGAAGTGTTGAACACGTATGATAATTATGGAAACGTTACACAGAGTATTGCTAAAGCCGGATCAACTGATGATTTTAATATTACGTCTGTCCTTGAGACTGCAACAACGACGACAACGTATGGGACATATGCGGGAGGCCCCTACCCTGGGTTCCCGACATCAACCAGCACACAAAAGACAAGAACGGGGCAGCCACAGGTAAGTAAAACGACTAGCCAGACATATACAACGCAAGGCTTACCTGAGGCAGTTACAGAAAATGCGGGAACTCCTATTGCTACCACGATTACGAATACCTATAATAGTTTAGGGTTGCCTACGCTGACGGTTACCAACGCTCCTGGAGTGACAACGCCTGTTGCAGAGATTGTGTATGATCCTACAGGGCGGTTCGTAAGTGAAAGGAAGCTAAGTGGCGGAGGTGTAGTAAAGAAAGAGACGTTCACTTATGACGATCGCTGGGGCGTGCTGCTTACAAAAACATCAACAGACGGACTAACAACAACGTATCAATATGATGAATACGGGAATTTAAATAGAACAGATTTTCCAGATGGTAATGCTGTAACCAGTACCAGGAGCTGGGAAACCAACAATGGTTACGCTCGGTTCAATATTTATTCTCAGCGTACGGATGGCAGCAATCCACAAAAAAGTTATATAGATGTATTGGGGCGTGAGATTAAGACGGAAAAAAGAGGCTTTAGCAACCAGTGGCTTACCGCTGTTAAAAACTATAATTACTATGGGCAACTAAGTAGTGAAACATCGCCATATTATCCCGGAGAGCAAATTAACTACATATACTACTATTATGATAGTTATGGACGGCCTAGCTCAACATACAGTGTTACTGGTTCAACTACAACAACTTACTCTACTTCGGGAGGAATGACCTATACGACGCAGGCCACAAACGGGCTTGGTCAGTGGACCAGCAAGACATTAGATGCCAGTGGCAAGGTTGTGGCTAGCAGCGATAATGGATCAAACATGAGTTTTACCTATGATAGCTGGGGTAACCAACTTACAGCAGGCAGCAATGGGCAAACTTTTGTTTCAAATGTGTTTGATACCTACGGTAGAAAGTCAAGCACCACCGATGCCGATGCGTCAACCATCAACTACGAATATAATGCATTAGGACAGCTTACAAAAGAAACTGACGGTAACGGAAACATTCATACAACGATTTACGATGTTTTCGGTCGAATTGCCACTGCAACAGGCCCTCAAGGTACAACGACTTATACATATTATTATGATGCAGGAAGTGGTAAAAGCAATGATAATGTCACACAGGTAGTTGGGTTCAGTGGGGATGTGCAGACTTATCAGTATGATAATCTTCAACGGGTGCAAGCCGAAAGCATTACAGCTTCGGGAAGTAGTTTGACAAAATCGTACACATACGACAGCCGAGGCAATCTTTCTACCACCACTTACCCTGCAGGATTTTTAATTCGGAATATTTATGATGATAATGACATTGTTATACAGAAGAAATATGAGCAAGGTGCAACTGTAAAAACTTTATTTACCGCTACTGCTATGAATAGCAGGGGGATTTACACAGGCTACAACACAGGCAATGGTAAATCAAGGGCTGTTTCTTGGGATTTTAATAAAGAAATTGCAACCCGTTATTTCACCGCAGGAGTACAGGACTTGAATTTGGATTACGAAGCGAATACAACAAATCTGTTAAGTCGTCGCGATGCAATCAGAAATTTGAAGGAAGAATTCACTTATGATATCTATGATAGGTTGACGAGCGCCAGGGTAAATGGTACACAGCAGTTCGCAATCACTTATGACAATGGTGCGCAGGGTAAAATCCTTCAAAAGACTGATATCGGAAATTATAATTACAACAGCAGTAAACCTCATGCCCTTGAAAGCTTGAGTGCCATTAACCCCTCTGGAGCTGACCCGAACTCTATTATCGGTACCCAGTCGCATATTATCACATACACACCGTTTTTGAAGACTGCCACTGTAACTGAGAACGGATATCAATTAACATATTCCTATGGTTCAGATCAACAACGGCTGACCAGTGAGTTCAAATACAATGGGGCTACTATTGAAAGTAAAAGTTACTGGGGTAATGTGGAGGGGCTTGTTAAAAATGGTAACACATATGAAATCTATTATATCCAGGCTGGCAACGGATTGAATAATATAATCGTGAAGCAGAATGGCGCAATCAACATCTACTATACTTATACAGATCAACTGGGAAGTATAGTAGCAGTTAGCGACGAGAACGGTACATTGGTTGCTGAACAGAACTTTGATGCATGGGGAAGGAAGCGGAATCCCGTTGACTGGACCTATAATAGTGTGCCCTCCGTTCCGGCCTGGTTGTACCGAGGGTTTACCGGACATGAGCACATAGTGGAGTTGCGGTTGATAAATATGAACGGCCGTATGTATGATCCCATGACGGGAATGATGATGAGCCCCGACAACTATGTCGCTAATCCTTGGAGCCCTGGAGGATACAATAGATATAATTATGGCAACGGCAATCCCTTCAAATTTACAGATCCTAGCGGTGAGATTGTTTGGTTTGTTCCATTGATATATGCGGCAGTAAATGTGGCGGTGGATTTAATTGTTAGCAAGGGGCATATGAACTTCGGTCAAATTGCGATGTCTGCAGTCAGTGGTGCAATTGGGGGACTGATTGGAGGAGGATCAATAACATCTGTTGGAAAGGCCTTTTTGTACGCAGGGGTCAGTCAACTTAATAGGCTAATGCCAAACATTCCAATTTACCAATCTGAAAATTTCAGTATAGGAATTTCCCCAATGATTGGTTTAGGTAGTTCTGGATTCTCTTTTGGAGCAAGTGTAAATGTAAGCGGAATGATTGACCAAAATGGAGATGGTAAAGGTTTTTCTTATTCCGGTAGTTTAGGTTTTGGGTACAATTCCGGGGTAAGTAGCCTTGGGGAGTCTGTTGGGAAAAGTACGTTTTGGAATGCTAGCGGATTTACCGGGTATTATGATGGCCACGCTAATTATGGTGCTGGTTACACCTTAACAAGCTTTAGTGGTAAAGCTGCTCAAACAACCGGAGCCATGCAATTTCAAGTTGGTGATTTCGGTTTTAGGTTAGATAACGATTTCTTTGCATTCAGTGGTGATAAGTTCCGAACTGGCGGTGGACTAATAACTTATAAAATAAATGATCAACTGACTTTGGCGGCAGGAGGTAGTATGATGACAGGATATGGAAAGGATGTAATAGAGGGACCAAGCAACTATAATAACGATAGAATGCCAAATAGACAAGGCCTATATAACCCAGCAACAGAAATATTGCCTACCTTAAGAGCGGGTACTTTTTATGGAGGGGTTGTTTATAGAGGTATTGCGTATTTTGCAGGAAACAATTCTGAGAAAAGGCTTCACAATGTACAAAACTGGATACACCGAAAAGTTGTAAACTCGCCGTATTATCCAGACAGAAATCGTCAGAGCGATTATTATCATTTTATTGGTGGATTTAACCCCAATTATCTATTTTACTAACTGAATGTTATTGTAGAAACCCGAATACTTCAAAGCAAAAATTGCAGATTTTCAAAAATTTAGTGGACCTTTAGAAAGTGAAAATATCATTGTTTTACGGAGACACACAGGAATTATGAGAAAAAAAAATAGTTTTAGTTTGGTTTTTACGACGGCGATAGTAGCTACGACTCTATTAACTTCCTGTTTGAAGGCTAAACAATTAACTTTTCCTGGCTATTTTCGTAACCCCCCAAAGTGTGATACTGCCTTGCTAAAGTTTGATGGATTCTATTCCGTAATTGATACATCAATTCTACCTTCAGGAGAAAGGACCCAAGGCGTTTTTACTTCTATTTATCCAGTCACGTTCACTAAAAACAACAAAGTATACATTATTTCTGGTAATACAGCGGTAGGGTATCCTTCAGTAAGGTGCGATACCTACGTCAATGTAAACAACGCCGATATTGGCAGATATTACATACAAAACAATGAGATCATTGCATTTGCGTTAGTAACCCTTGCAATGAAGGGCGGAAGTTATTTTTCAAGGTATTGGTTGCATTTTAAGGGAGAAATTAAAAACAGGGATACGATTGTTAATTGGCGCGCAGTATCTCCATTTCCAGATAAGGTTGGAAAAACAGAAATTAACGATGAACAGAATAGAAGAATTTTTAAACCCAACCAACTACATTTTCAAGAGAATAGTGCCGTGAAATGTTTGAAAGATAACTGACGAAGTTTAGTCGTCAAAATGCAATGGAGTGTATTTTGAATAGAGAACGAATCCTATGAGGATTGAAAATTTTCTAGAAACAAATTAACCAGTGGAGAATAGTAAAATTAATTTCTCCTTACGAAATTCTCAGCTTATTCTTTTAAGCTTTTGACAAAAATGGAAACTGTCAGTCTCGCCCGGCTATTTCGTATCTATCAAAAGTTAGCTACATCTCTGCCAAGAGATGATGGATCTTTTTCTGTTATGGACACAACAATTCTGCTTTCACTAAAACGACATATCCATCAAGATTTTGATTTGTAATGTTGATGACAATTTCGAAACCCTGTTAAAGTTCAAACTATGCATAACTGAGGAGAGCAATGTCTGTGTGCTATTATTGTTTCCCTGATATTTTTGAGAGGGGTTTTTTAACCGTTGGAGGAATAATTAACCGCAATTAGCCACGTGATCAAAATCACGCTCTTTAAATTCGCAAGTATGTTAAAAATACGTACCGGTACGTATTTTTTATTGCCTTCTGTATTTATAGCTTTGGAGAGTATGAACTTTAAAATAACTCGATAAACAGACTCTTATGAGCTTTCCAAAATTTCAACTGTTGTTAAAGAAGATTTATAAGTACAGAGTATTTATAGTCATATTAACGACGTTAACCAATGATGCCAATGGGCAGTCAATAGACCTTAATAGGCCTGTAGGAATGACCGAAGGGACTGCCGGTAGTAGTGGAGGTGCCGCTTTGTATACAATCCCAATTGATGTGCCTAACGGGGTAAAGGAAATGCAGCCGCAAGTTGCGTTAAGCTATAGTTCTCAGGGTGGGGGAAATGGATACAGTGGTTTAGGATGGTCAATATCCCCATTATCAATGATTACTCGTTCTGGAAAAAATGTGTTTCATAATGGAATTGCTACGCCTGTTGATTTTACTGGCAGTAATGATGCTTTCATACTTGACGGGCAACGTCTAATGCTAATCAGCGGTAATAACGGAGCGGCCGGCTCGGTATATGGGACAGAGCAAGAGAGTTTTAATAAAATTGAAGCAATAAATGGCACTGGTAATTCTCCGGATTGGTTTAAGGTTACAACTAAGAATGGAACAGTACTAGAATATGGCTCTGACAATATGAAGATGGCCACAGCTAGTGGCGCAGAAACTGTTATCTGGTTGCTACGCAGAGCAACCGATGCAAGTGGTAACTATGTGTTATACTCATATAACATTAATACTACAAGCAGGTATTTTAGCCTAAGTAGTATTTCTTATCCTGGCAACATAAATACTGGAACCTCCCCTGCTTATCAGGTACTTTTTACATATTCCACAAAATCTGATTGGTCAAACTCCCCTGCTTATATATCCGGTGAAGCATTGTATTCAGCTAACCTTCTGGATCGAATAGATGTAAAAAAGTCAGATGGAACACAGATTCGAAGTTATGTTTTATCACATCAATATTTACGGAAGAAGTATTTTCTTGCTAGTATTACGGAGAGTGGCGCTAATGGTACTGCGTTGAACCCGATCAGTTTTACCTATGGAAAAAACACCAGTGGGTCTGAGGTAACACTAATGAATGAGCATGGTTATAATACCAATCAAAATTACTCGGGGGATTTTGATGGCGATGGTATGACAGATGTACAATCGTTTTCTACTAGGTACAATACGGGTAATGGGGAAACTTGGTTTCGAAAATATCAGATTTATGATATTACAACTCAATCAACTGGTGTTGGGAAATATGTGTATGATATTCAGGCGAAGATTCCATACCAGGACGTAAAGGTAATGGGATTTGATCCTGCACAGAACCCATTTGCAGTAACGGATTTTGACGGGGACGGTAAGGATGATGTGGTCTTGGCAAAGTTTAATCAGAACAGTTATGACCTTACTGGCCTACATATTAATTATTCGCGGGTGTCGCCTGGTTTGAATCCGGGGGATAAATCCTATGACTATAAGGAGATGGACTACAACACACTTCCAAGTTCCTTTTATGGAGTACATAAACAATGGAAGCAAGGAGGGAGTTTTTTTGTACCGGGTGATTTTGATGGCGATGGACACTCTGACTATATAATGATCACGGGAATTAGCGGATACTCAAATGCATACAAAGCTTTCTTTTCGAGTCCATCAAAAGGGGTGTTTAATGAAGAGATTCTTGGTTTTGGACAGGGGGTAAATGGAGCATCAGGTGATTTTGCTGCTAATTCGGTAGCTGAATCTAAAGCAATCATTCCTATCAATTTTGATGGCGATAGTAAAATGGAGTTGCTGGTAGTGAGGAATGAAGGAAGTTATGTCCTTAGGGTTATGCCTATTCCCGCTTCAACTGGCTATAGTTATGGCAGCACGGTTTTATATACCACAAGTAGCATTAAAACTGATTATCGAATTTTCCCAGGCGATTTTAACGGGGATGGAATTACGGATCTGTTTGTTAGGCCATCTAAAGACAACGATTACGTACAATGGCAAATATTCATGGGTACTGGCAAGGCGTTTAATGTCACCCAATTTGCTGGCGAACGGTATAGAATTTCTCTGCTTGGAGATGGGTATTCTAATGGACATATGATCACGGTTGGGGATTATGATGGAGATGGAAAATCTGAGATTTGGCACTCTATTGATCGTACAACTTCGTCAAGCAGCCATGTTATTTATTATTTTAATGGAACTGCCTTCTCATCGGAAGAATACACGCTCGGGTCAAGCATTAACACTGAATCAGCTTATACCACCGGTGATTTCAATGGTGATGGAAAGCCGGATTTTATGAAGATCCGCAATGCAAGTTCAACTTCTTACTATGGCCGTTTTTTGTTGGCTAAGCCATTTAAAGAGCAGAATCTTTTGGTTGCAGCCAGCAATCTTGGCTACCAGACCAATTTTGATTATGGACTATTGAATAATAAAGATTATAGTGGAGTCTATAGTCGTACAAAAGGGGAGTATAATCCATCAGACTGGTCCTCACCAACTCCATACATACCGGATTACGTAGTACCTGCCCCGGCAACGTATGTTGTATCAAATATCCGGAGACCGAATGGCCTAGGTTACCAGTCCAATGAGTATTACACGTATGAGGATTTAGCTATTCATAGTTCGGGTCGTGGTGCCTTAGGTTTCCTTAAGACGGATGTACGAAATGACATGGGTCATGTAAATCGAACATGGTATAATATCAATTTAGCCTACTCGATGTTATTTCCAGATGTTACGCAGATACATCTGAATTATGGTGGACTATTAACTCGCACTCGTTACAGTACGACATTTCAATCTTTGTCTACGGGATACCAGGATAAGCGATTCTTTATGAAGCAAGACAGAGTTTTTAAACACAATTGGCTGACAACCGAGGGGCAAGAGGTGTTGAATACTTATGACAATTTTGGTAATATCACCAAAACAGATGTTAAGGCTGGTCCCACGGATGACTTTAATATTACATCAATACTGGAAACGGCTACTTCCACCACTACATACGGAACATATGCAGGTGCTCCGTACCCTGGATTTCCAACATCAATAATCTCAGAGAAGACTCGAAGTGGCCAAGCTCAGGTTAGCAAAACCACTAACTATACGTATACCGCCAATGGACTTCCACAAACTGTAACAGATAATGCAGGAACGCCAATAGCGACAACTGTCACAAACACGTATAACAGTTTTGGTCTTCCGACTCAAACTGTTACAACAGCTCCTGGAGTTACAACACCAGTGGTTGAAAACGTATATGACCCAACAGGTAGATTTTTAATTGAAAAAAAACTCACTGGTAGTGGCATTACAAAAAAAGAAACGTCAACCTATGACGATCGGTGGGGAGTGCCACTTAGCAGCACTTCAACTGATGGGTTAACAACCACCTATCAATATGATGAATACGGAGGTTTGTATCGAACGAACCTTCCCGATGGAAATGCGGTGACCAGTACAAGAAGTTGGGAGGCAAGTAGTGGATTTGCTCAGTTCAGTGTTTTTACGCAGCGTACGGACGGGAGCAGCCCACAGAAGAGTTATTTAGATATCTTAGGTCGAGAGATAAAAACCGAAAAACGAGGTTTTGGAAATCAATGGCTAACCACAACCAAATATTACAATTATTATGGGCAGCTTAGCAGTGAAACAGCTCCTTATTATCCAGGAGAGCAAGTCAATTACACATATTATTATTATGATAGTTACGGAAGGCCTAGTTCTACAGTTAGCGTAACGGGATCCATATCAACAAGTTATTCTACAACTGGTGGGACAACTTATACTGCTCAGACGACTAACGCGTTGGGGCAATGGACAAGCAAAACTAGCGATGCTAGCGGAAAGGTTATATCAACGTCTGAGAATGGCGCAAATATGAATTTTACATATGATAGTTGGGGTAATCAGTTGACGGCCGGTAGTAACGGGCAAACCTTTATAACTAATATTTATGACAGTTACGGGCGAGTTTCCTCTCAGGCAGATATAAATGCTGGGACTATTATTTATGAACGTGACGCATTAGGCAGAGTTGTTAAACAAACGGACGGAAACAACCAAATTCATACAACCGTATTCGATGCGTTTGGGCGAGTGGCTACGACTACTGGTCCTCAGGGAACGACTACCTATACTTATTATTATGATGGTGGAACTGGGAAAAGTAATGATAATATAACCCAGGTTGTCGGTTTTAGCGGTGATGTTCGAAGCTTTCAATATGATAATCTCCAAAGGCTTCAATCGGAGACCATTACTGCTACTGGTGGAAGTATGACTAAAACCTACACTTATGATGGTCGTGGAAACTTATCGACAACCTCCTACCCTGCTGGATTTTTAATCAGAAATATTTATGATGATAATGACATAATTGTTCAGAAGAAATATGAACAAGGAGCGACCATTAAAACACTTTTTACGGCAACAGCAATTAATAGCCGAGGAGTTTATACTAGTTATAGTACGGGAAATGGAAAAGCAAAAAGTGTTACTTGGGATTATAATAAAGAGGCTGCAACAAGATACTATACCGCAGGCATTCAAGATTTGAATTTGGACTATGAATCGAATACAATGAACCTTCTGAGCAGGCGTGATGCAATTAGGAGCATAAAGGAAGAATTTACCTATGATGCTTTTGACCGATTGACAAGTGCAAAGGTCAACGGAGTTCAACAATTTGCAATGACATATGATAACGGTGGTCAGGGGAAAATTTTGCAAAAGACAGATATTGGTAATTACAATTATGACATTACTAAGCCTCATGCACTGGCTAGCCTTAGTTCTATCAATCCATCTGGTGCAGATCCTAATACGGTCATTGGAACTCAAGTTCATAATATTACTTACACTGCATTTGAAAAGACGGCGTCTATTAACGAAAACGGCTATGTTCAGACATATACCTATGGTTCAGATCAACAGCGTCTTACCAGCGAATTAAAACTTAACGGTTCAACAGTTGAAACCAAAAGCTACTGGGGCGATATTGAGGGTCTTGTAAAAAATGGCAATACGTATGAAATTTATTATATACAAGCTGGTAATGGACTCAATAATATCATTGTTAAGCAGAATGGAGTGATCAGTATTTATTATCCATATACAGATCAGTTGGGAAGTATCGTTGCGGTTACTAACGAAGCAGGTACTTTGATAGCTGAACAGAACTTCGATGCGTGGGGTAGGAAACGAAATCCTGGAGACTGGACATATAATAACATCCCAACTGTCCCAGATTGGTTGTATCGAGGATTTACCGGGCATGAACACTTGGCTGTATTCAACCTAATTAACATGAATGGCCGCATGTATGATCCAATGACAGGCATGATGCTTGGACCGGACGATTATGTTGCAAATCCATGGAGTCCAGGAGGATATAATAGGTTTTTATATGCCAATGGTAATCCTCTTAAGTTTACTGATCCTGACGGTGAATTCCTTTGGATTCCTGTTATTATAGGTGCTGTAATTGGCGCTTACACAGGAGGAGTGTTAGCAAATGATGGAGAGTATAATCCAGTTAAGTGGGACTATCAGAATGGAAAGACGTGGGGTTACATGATCGGTGGGGCTTTGGTGGGAGGCATAAGTGGCGGTGTAGGTGGATACATAGCGACTTCCGGAATTCCGTACGCCAATACATTATCAATAATGGCATCATCTTTAGTAAATTCAGTCGGAACAAATATTTATACTGGCGGCCAAACCGATATTACAATGGCTTTTGGTATTGCCTCATTTAACTTTACCAGCGGAGAATTTGATTTTTTAGGCAAAAAGGGAAATTCGTTGCTGGAAAATATTGGTTTTGCTTTGGGCGCTTTAGCAAATATTCAAGATGTTTTGGCAGGGTTTAGACCTGGAGAGGTTAATTTGGAAACGGAAAAATTAACTAATGAAGCAAATGGGGGTAGCAAAGATCTAATAGGACATAGTCAGGTTACCGATAAAAATGGGAATCTTTTGATAGATTTTGGTCCAGGCAAGCCAGGTGATGCAAGCTATACTAAGATACGTCCCGGTACCAATTCATGGGAAGTTGTTTCTGGACAGGGGGCCCATGCGGTTAGCACCAAACCAGACAACATTTTTAAAACTCCAATAACCTTAAAAGGTGTAAATTTGAAAAGAATTACGGCAATTTCGCAAAAGCTTAATAATAATCCGGGTGGTTATAATTTTCTGCTAAGGAGTTGTTCGTCTGTTGCCTCGAGAAGCCTCTTGTTTTCTGGAAGATATTTATTTGGTGGAATACATCCTTATCTTTTGAGAATCAGTGCTTTGTTGTCCAATGCGGGTTTGAGGCCTGCGATGTTAATGAATACATTTGTTCATAATTAAAAGTGTGATGGGAGTTAGAAGTTTTTTATGTTTTTTGGGAATTTTAATGTCCTGCCGCTCTGTTAACTTAGGAGCGTATAGTAGCCAAATTTCAGATGTTAAGATTTATCAATTCGATAAAACCAATGGGAGTTCAACTAGTTTGTCAAATCATGTTTATAAGCTATCGCAACACTCTCCCAGTTCAGCAAAGGTGATCAGTGTTGATTTGAACTTATTTAGGGATCGGATTGCGAAATCAACAGTAAAGAAACATTTCCAGCAAAAAATTGCCGGTGTACGTTATGGTGGAAATTACACCCTTGGAGATAAAAAGCATTACTTTATTTACATACCAGAAACAACAACCTTGATCGATTTTTCGGATATGAAAAGTTATGTCTTTAAAGAGCCCCTCGGCCTTGAGTAAGAGATTGCAACTGTAGTGGAAATTTTCCCTAAAAAGTAGTAGCTTAATGTTTTCGACGATCCTGTTTACCTTATATGGGGAATATACCCAAGCTTTTAATTTGCCGGTTGAGCTTTGCTGAGGAAATCAACAAATTTTTTGATCATTTCGCTAATCCCAATTGGATTGGCGAAATTTGTTTTCAGAGGTCCGTTTTTTAATGAATGATCTGGGCCAAAACCTGTTTATCTGCTGCTTAAAACAGATTTAAAATCAACATTACTTTACCTACGTAGATACCATAAAAAGGTAATTACCAACTGTAACTTTATCCATGGAAAATTGTCACAGGGATTAATAGGAAAGAGAAACGAGTGTATAAAATTCGGTTTATTCTCTTCAAGCTGTTAAAGTTAAATTCCTGTGGATATCCCATTTTTATAATTTCTTGATTTGCTAAAACGGCAGCATTAATTTTTGCTTCAAAAATACGTACCGGTACGTATTTTTTTATTGATATACTCGTGATAGATTTGATTATTGAAAGACTAACGATCAAATTTAAAGGGATGCTTTAAAAGTATATAAAAACTACAAGGCTATTTTCAGAATAATTCGATCGAGTTGTTAAAAGCAAATCTTATAAATTTTGAAGCCGTGTTTAACCATTAAAATAATTTGAATATGAAAGTAAAACTTATAGTTACGGTGCTTGGATTTTTTCTTTCTGGAGGAGCCTTTGGCCAACAGAAAAGGGAAGCGTTGAGCTTGCCGGAAGCATTACTCCTTGCAGGCACATCCGGGGAGAGAACTTCGTCTCAAAATGAAAAAGTGAAAGCGTTTCAAATTGTAAATTTAACAGGTGATTCCCTGATCTTAGGATATATCCCCTTGCCTGAAAAGGGAAATGAAAGAATTGCACTAATATCACCGGTTGATAAACAAGAGTACTTGGAAGCTTGCGTAGGAGAAAACCTAAATAGCTTTTTTGCGAGCAAAGGAGTTCAGGGAATATTGATCGTGCATGATGTCGGTGTTGGCTACACTAGTTCCGGCATTTTTGCAAGGATAAAGGGTGTTCTATATGAAAGTCAGGCGGCAACCAATAGTTACACGCAAACAAAGGAGGTGGATTATCTATCTACGGAAAATGGATCAAATATAAAGAATGCAACGGCGCTGCTTAGTTCCTCTATCGTAGCAGCAGTTACATCCAGCGCAACAGGAGTTGTGACTAAAGAGATCGCAAAAGGAATATCGGTGGAGGAATTACTAAAACGAGAAAAGGAAAAGTATACATTTATCAGCAAGGGTGTTTTTCCAACGGGAATATATCTAAGCTACGATGATTTTAAAAAGGGCAAGCCGTCATTTGATCACTTCTACTTAAGAACTGATACCAGCCACAAAACGGTTGAGATTAACTCATTCACCATTGAGGATAGCACACTAGTCCCAACTCAAAATGTGTGGGCAATTGCCTCTGCGAATGAACTTTACCTTTACCAGGATGGGATGCTTCGGGCGGTTGAAGCCTATGGTAATAACCTGGTGTTCTCTAAATATTTAGATCCGGAAGTTAGAAAAAATAACGGTGTTTTTTGGAGAGGGACTGTTGGAAGTCGCTTTGAGGAGTGGAATGCGCAGAATCCTTTTGACGAGAGGTATGTCTTGGGTCTTAACAATTACAGAAACAAAGGGGTCAACGCCGAGGCGACCAAAGTAAACGGCGACACAGGTACACCGGAATTGTAACCTACTCAATGTAAGCCTCGCATTTTTTAGATAACATCACCAGATAAATTTAATTGCAATTATGAAAAAGATAATCATATTATTAGGACTGTTTTTGATAACACTGGGGGCCTTCTCTCAGAATATTGTCAAATACACCTATGATAACGCTGGGAATAGAACCAATCGGCAAGGAACTACTTCTTCAACCGTTGCGCAATGGACATTTACGGGTAATACACGATGTGCAGTGAACAGTAATAACGTAAATAATGGAAATATTGAACGGGAGGAACGTGACAATAATGCAAGCAGTAGTACTTATAATCAGGTAAGATGGGTTTTAAGTGGTTATAGCACAACTTCTTGTCCTCTTCCTCCGAATTGGGTAAATACTGGGAATTGGCGTTGCCAGGTTGATGGAAGTTACAATAATACAGGGTATGTTGAAACCGAGCAAGTTGATAGTAATCCGGGAAGTGCTACCTATAATCAGACTCAATGGATCTTGGATTATTATGACACAAATTCTTGTCCCCTTCCTTCTTCTTGCTCCTATTCCACTTGTGAATCTAATGGGCCTGAATATCGCTGTGTTTACGGCTATTGTGAGACGGGATATAAAGTTTATACCAACTCTTATTATGATTATAGCTATGGTATGTATCGATGCACATATCATTATGAATGGAGTGATGGTTATTGGTCCTATGACTATGAGGAAATGAATTATAGCCCCTGTTATTACTGATTTTTAAAAAAAAATATACCATGAAATTTGTTATTTTAATTACATCTTTTGTTTTTTTAAGTTTTGCGGGACTTTGTCAGCAAGCACCACCAAAGACATCTCAGACGAAATCATCGGCCAAGCCTTCCAAAATTACGCCACAACGACAAGCTCAGGCTCAACAGTTACGTGAAAAAAAGAGCAATGAACTCCGAATGGACCGGTCGAAAAAGATTGCTGATAAAATGACTGATAGTCTGGGTTTGAGCCAAACCCAACGGGCAGATATTATTAATATTAATGCCGGAATTGAACAACAGAAAGCTCTCGCTTTCAAGTCTGATACGAGCAGAGCCATCGTGGGAAGGGAATTGCAGCGAATAGAAAAAGGCCGGGATAATCTTTATAAATCGGTTTTAACAGAGAAACAGTATCAAATTTATTCAAGAAGTAAAATGAATTTAATTAATCCGTTGGGTCCGAAGAAAAAAGAATAGTTGGTGGTTGTATTGTTCAAATAAGTTGCTCTTACTGACATGTATTTAAAAAAGAATCGCGCCCTTGTATTCAAAAACCACGCTGCATTCACTCTTACTGAGGTGCTCGTGGTTTTAATCATTATCGGCATCCTGGTGCTATTGGCCCTGCCCAGTTTGATGCCTCTGATCTCCAAGGCCAAGAGCACGGAAGCCAAACTGCAGCTGGAGCATGTGTATACCCTGGAACGGTCTTATTTTTTCGAAAACTCTGTTTATACCAATGACCTGAACGCCATTTCCTTTGAGCAGCAGCAGCTGACGACCAATGGCGGACAGGCCAATTACAAAATAGAAATTATGGATGCCTCTCCCAAGGGGTTTAAGGCCCGGGCCACGGCGGTGGTGGATTTCGACGGGGATGGCACGTTTAACCAATGGGAAATTGATCACAACAAAAAATTGGTGGAAACCGTTCCGGACTAACGCTATGCAACTTCTGAGCCTGATTTTATTAACGGCCGTTTTTGCGGCAATGGCGGTCCGGGATTTCCGGTTCAGGGCCATTGAGGGGTATTACTATCTGCTGCTGGCTGCGGCGGTGGTTTTTTATGCCGTATTACGTGCCCCGGCCGACCTGCTGGTTTCAAACATGCTCATCAATGGGTGCCTGCTGCTGCTCTTAATGGCGACGCTATGGGGCTATTTTAAAGTGCGGAAGGGTATTTCTTTGCGGGAGATTTTCAGTACCAAGCTGGGAATGGGCGATTTGCTGTTCTGGTTGGGTACCGCGCCGCTCTTTACCCCCGTTAATTTTATCTCGTGGATGATCGGTTCGTTTTTGGTTATCCTGGTGGTGTACGGGGCTGTTCATCTTGCGGGAAGCCGGAATCAGCTAGGGGTCACCATACCGTTGGCAGGTATGCAGGCTCTGCTGCTAGGTCTTCTGCTCCTGGCGAACCAGCTTGGGTTTCACTATAACTTTTTTGAAGAACCGCTTCTGTTAACAGCACTCTATCTGTCATTATGAATTCGACAGCCGACATATCAAAGCTGATCACTCCGGAGCTGGCCTGGAAATACCATACGGCATTTGCTGGCTTCGAAAACGGTGTGTTATTGCTATGGGCGGATGCGTCAGCGGCAGAATCGACGCTGAATCAGCATCAGGAAGAGCTGGAATGGATCACCGGTTACCCTATACGTTTTGAAAAGTTGGTTACCACGGAGCTTACCCAAAAGATCGGCGCCGCGTATGCTAAAAAGGATACGGTCGACCGGCGCGGGCAGCATAATTTTTATACCGGTCACCCCGATCATTTTTTAAACGACCTGATCGCGGAGGCTAAAAGCCTGAAGAGCAGTGATATTCATATTGAAACGTATGAAAATGATTGCCGTGTACGTATCCGGGTAGATGGATTGCTGGTATTGCGTTACCTGATCGAGAAAAAGCAATATCCCGCTCTTATCAACAAGATCAAGATCAGCGCCAACCTGGATATCGCAGAAAAAAGGCTGCCCCAGGATGGCCGGATCTTCTTCCAGAAAGACAATGATAAATTTGATATCCGGGTTTCGATCGTGCCCACCCTGCATGGCGAAAAAGTAGTGCTGCGGTTGCTCAGCAATGATGCCACCGATATCCGGCTGGAAACCCTGGGCTTTTCGGAAAATGATTTAACTAACTATCTCGAAGGATTAAAAAAGCCCTATGGCATTGTGCTGATCAGCGGTCCTACGGGGTCAGGTAAAACCACCACGCTTTATGCCACGCTGAAACTGCTGAACCTTTCCACCAAAAATATCCTGACCATCGAGGATCCGATCGAGTACACGCTCAAAGGGATCAACCAGGTACAGGTAAAAGAAAATATCGGGCTGAGCTTTTCAGTGGCATTACGCACCTTCTTGCGGCAGGACCCAGATGTGATCATGCTGGGAGAGATCCGGGATGCGGAAACCGCCAATATGGCCATACGGGCCGCGTTGACGGGGCATCTCGTACTTTCCACCATTCATACCAACTCGGCCTGGGGTACGGTGTCCCGACTGATCGATATGAACATACCTTCCTTCCTAATCGCAAATACACTTAATACATCAGTTGCGCAGCGATTGGTGCGTTTGCTCTGTCCGGATTGCAAACGGGAAGAACCCTTTTTGCCTTCTTTCTTCCCCAAAAATTACCGGCCGCCGGAGGCACTGCAAACTCACTGGGTACCGGGAGGCTGTAGTCATTGTTATAATACGGGGTACCGCAGACGTAAGGCCATTTATGAAGTTATTCCTGTAGATGCTGAGCTGGCGGATGAAATAAAAAAGGGCAGTTCGCGGGTGGATGATCTTTTAAAAACAAAACAAATAAAAACATTAGCGGATAACGCTTTTGAGTTACTAAAGACGGGAGAAACCTCCCTGGAGGAAGTGTATCCCATGCTGCTGAACTGAGCGCCCTGGAGAAACGTTTATGAAAAAGTACTATTTGATCATTGTATTGTTGACGGGCTGGTGCCTGCCCCGGGGAGCGATGGCCCAGCAGGACCGGATGATGCAGTTGCGCAATATCCTTACTACGCTGTCTGCAGACCTGCCAGGACTGAACCAGCCCATCCAGATGGATGTAGCCGATATTTCCATTGCTGATTTTATGCGTGGACTGGCCCAGTCCTATAAGCTCAACATCAATATAGCGCCGGATGTCAATAAGAAAATGACCAATCATTTTTCCAACACCCTGGTACGGGATGTGTTGGTATTTATAGCAGACCAGTACAGCCTGGCCTATGATTTCCAGGGAACGATCATTAATGTACGGAATTACCGCGATCCGAAGCTCGATCTGCCACCGCCGCCCAGGGTTATAAAGGCGGACTATAATGCAGCTACAAAGCTGCTCTCGCTGGATCTTTCCAATGATACGCTCTATGATGTTACCAAAAAGATCACGCAGTTAACAGGGGTAAATATTGCAGTAATGCCGGCCTCCATCAATAAACTGGTATCCGGCTTTGTAAAAGATCTGCCGGTGGGGGAAGCCCTGGGGAAGATCGCCGTATCCAACCGTATTAAAATGACCTCCGGCGACGGGGATAATTTTATCCTGGATGCCCTGCAGGATGATGAGGAATACGTGCTCAAAAATACAAAGCAGGCAACGGATGGATATACCATTGCCCGGAAGACAGGCACCGGTGATAAAAATGCACCTGGCCGGATGTCGATCGATGCCAGCCAGGTGGGAAATGAAAAACTACTGAATGTAAGTGCCGTAAACACCCCACTCAAAGACCTGGTAAAAAACCTTTCTGCCCAGGCCGGGGTGCCATACTTTATTTATGCGGAGTTGAATGGCAATGTAACGGCGGAAGCCCATAACCTGCGCTATGCAGAGGTGCTGCAAAAGATTCTGCTGGGAACACCTTATTCCTTTTCGCAGCAGGACGGTATCTATATGATTGGCGAAAAGAATTTTGAGGGCATTCGAGGCCAACGCCTCATCCAGTTGCACCATCGCTCGGTAGATTCATTGGTGCATTTTCTGCCGGATGATCTCAAAAAAGATATCTCCGTAAAAGAGTTTAAAGAGCTGAACGCCTTCCTTGCCACCGGTCCCGAACCGCAGCTCAATAAAGTTGAACAACTGGTCAAGCAACTGGACCGTAAGGTACCACTGATCACTATTGAAGTGATCATTATGGACATCAATAAAGGCTCCGTAGTAAAGGCGGGATTAAAAGCGGGCATTTCGGACAGCATGCGTACGGGTGGTAACCTATTGGGAGGCGGGCTAGATTTTACACTAGGTTCCCGGACTATTAATAATATCATTGACAAGATCGGATTGAACAATGTGTTTAATCTAGGGCATGTCACCCCTAATTTTTACCTGCAGTTGCAGGCGATAGAAAACCGCCAGAATGTGGAGATGCGGCAGACGCCGAAGCTTTCCACCCTAAATGGGCACGCCGCATCTTTGAGTATCGGAAATACGAGATACTACGAAGTATCTACACAAAATACCCTGGGTTCTTTAAATCCAACGATCGTTTCCACAAAGCAATTCAATTCTGTAGAAGCCAACCTTGAATTAAAGATTACCCCCTTTGTATCGGCGGATGAGGATGTAACCTTAAATATGGAAATGGATATTTCCAATTTCACGGCAGATACCAAGATTGATGAGCCGCCTCCCACGGCGACCAGTAAGTTTAAGTCGATCATCCGGGTAAAAAATGATGATATGGTGTTGTTGGGGGGAATCGAACGTACCGAGAAAGGCGATAGTTATGACGGCATTCCCCTGCTGGGACGGATCCCTGTGTTAAAATGGTTGTTTAGTTCGCGCAACCGGAAAAATGTAAAAGTAGTGTCCGTGGTCTTTATTAAACCCACCATTGTTTATAATTGATTCATGTTTCGAAAGCTTAAAGATACCATCATTACCATCAAGGAAGCCGTTGGCATTGAGCTGCACATTGGAGCGGATGATAAGTGGCAGTTCAACGGTGTTTATGTGAAATTTATTGATAAAAAGCTAAGGAAAGTTGCGGAGTATAAAGGAGTCGTAGAGCCGAAGGTACTAAAGGACCAATTACCCAAGCAGACGCCCCTGGTACTGGTGATCAATGGAAAAGGCATCCTAATGCGCCAAACGGCAGACCCGGTGAGTAACCTGGTGAACCAGTTGTTCCCCGGGTCCAATCCGTCTGATTTTTTTGCCGTCACCAGCCCAGCCGGAGTAGCCGGGCAATATCATTTTATTTGCCGTAAGACACTGGTTGCACAGGTATTGGATACCTTGAAGGCTGCCGGCCTGATGCCGGTATCTGTGAATATTGGACTGGAGCCTTTATTAAAAGCACTGCCTTTTGTTGAGGAACCGGAGCTGGTGATAACCGCACCTGCATATTCAGTAACGATTGCACAGCAGGCAATCCAGGCGATCGACTATGGACCTCGCAACGATGCTGGTATGGTAACACTGTCAGTGGGTGGTGAAAAATATGCTGCCTACAGTATGAATCCACTGGGAGCAGTATTGCAGGCATTATTAAAGCCGGTAGATCAATTAGAAGGAAGTATTGTTACAGAAGCGGTAGTGGCTGCTGGGGAGAACTATAAATACTATAAATTATTTCATTTCACCAAATGGACGGTGTTGGCCGTACTGCTGGTATTGCTGCTGGGTAATTTTTTTGTGTTCAATCACTATTTTGGGAAGAATAAAACATTGACACTGCAGGCCGGTCTTGTACAGGCGGCAACGCAGCAAAGTCTGCTGGCAAAAGGTCGGTCTGACTCTTCCTATGTTTTTTTCATAAACGCCGGGTGGAACAAAAATACCCGGCATGGGTATTATGCGGATCGTATCGCCGCGCTGGCTCCCGAAACGGTACGCTTTTCTTTGCTACAAACAGCGCCGATGCAGGAAACGGTGGGAATGGGGGATTTTGTCTTCGCACAGAATAAGATTATCATACAAGGAACTTCAACAGACCCCACCGACTTAGAGATCTTCAGCCGCGCTGTTCGGAACATCCAGGGTGTGCAATCGGCCACCATCAATAATTATTTATACAAGAGGGACCTGCTGGCGGCGGTTTTTACCCTGGAAATTACTATACAGCCATGAGCAAAGAAATGAACATAAAACCAACTGTTCCATATCGGAAACGTTTGCAGCGGCTGCTATGGTCGGCGGCTCCGCTGTTGTTGCTTTGTTACCTCATGGGATTCCGGAAAACGGCCGCCGTGATCAGTGATTACCACAAAAATCAGCGGCTGCAGCAACAGGGTGCACTGATGGCAGACAGTATGCTGGTATTTGAGAATAAACAGGAGGCGGTCGATCGCTGGCAAAAACAATACCTGGTAGACAGCTCCCGGCTGGATGGCGCCATTCTTGCATCAATCAACAGCCGGTGTGATGAACTGGGCCTGCAGTTTAAAGAGTACAAGCCGCTGGGAACAAGTGCCCAGGATATCTGGACCCGTGTGGTAACGGTGGAGGGAACGTTTCATAAGATCCTGCAATTGACCTTCCAGCTGGAACAACAGGAGCAGTTATGCCGGATCGCATCCATAAAATATCAGCACATAAAGGAGGGCGACAGTGAGGTGTTGAATTGCAGTTTATATATTCAAAACGTAGTGAATAAAAAATGAAAAACAGCGGTATCATAATAGGTGCTTTACTGGCGGGATTGCTCGTCGCATCGGCTTCCTGCGAAGAAATCTTTGATGATGATTACTCATCTTATACGGTAAAACTGGCGTCGCCGGCAGACAGTATGTTGCTGGCCGACACCCTGGTGCAGTTGAGCTGGACGCCGCTTCAGCAACCGGCCGATTACCAGGTACAGGTAGCTCAGCCTAAATTTGATTCCCTGGCAAAGCTGGTAAAGGATACCATCACCAGCGGAAATAGTATCCGGATCACTGCACTGGAGTGGGGTAAAAAATACCAGTGGCGCGTGCGTGCCATCGGCAAAAACACGGTGAGTCCGTATAGTAAACCCTGGATGTTCTTTATACAAAACAATCAAGCCCTTGAAGAATAATCCCAATATGAAATACCTGCTGATCGGCCTGGTAGCGCTGATCTGGGGACTGATCATTTACAAAGTGATCAAGGGATTAGCGGGTGATGATCCGCCGCCGGTGGCTACAAAGGCAAAACCACCTCAACCCGAGGATACACTTACCACGTATGTTCTTAGCTCCATGCAGTACCCTGATCCATTTAGTAATGAACTGGCATTCGAGGAGGTCGAAGATGAAACAGAAATTGAGCCTTCTGAACAAATGACCAGTAAAGATGATATAACAACACCTTCATTGCCAACAGTGGTTCCCGCAATTGTTTCCCCTTTGCCACCCCCGGAAATCAAATATGCCGGCTATATTTACAATCCGCAAACAAGAAGAAAAACGGCCATGATAACAATGAATGGCCGCAGCATGAGTGTAGGAGTGAATGACCAAATTGATAACAAAACCAAAGTATTGGAGATCTCTGATCAAAAAATAACTGTACAACATAATGGAAAGAAGCTGGATTATCAAATAGGCGGCTGAGTTTGTACAAAAACTGCCATCTATATCTTAAAAAGGTATGTTATGTTGCCTAGGTTATATCACTGTATCAAGAGTTTTTCTTTACATCTGCTCAATCTATCTTGGAGGAACTAAGAACTGCTGTTTCTGCTAAAAAATAAACCAATACTAGAAGTCTATGAACGACGTTGTAGCATTGTGTCATTGTTTGTGAATATCGAATATAAGTACTCAGAATTATTTTCGTAGATATGAGATTCCTTTAGTTTTTTTAGTAAGTTGTATCGATGAGTTTCTATTGTCCTCTGACTTAGGAACATTGTTTCTGAGATTTCACGTGAAGTCATATTCTTCAACACTAGGGCGAGTACCTCTTTTTCTCTTTTTGTTAGATTTAAATCTTTGAGATGATCCGTGGTAAGGGATAGATCAACCATATTACTTATCGGATTCGAACAATATGACTCTCCTCTTTTTAATTTATTAAGTGCAAGCTTCAATTCCTGGGGATGTGCATTTTTTGAAATATATACGATATTGTCAAATCGAACTGTGACGTTATAGTCAACAAAATCGGAGTTTTCATATAGAACTAAAACAGAGGTCCTGGCTGTATCGCTTTTAGTATAAGAAAGAAACATCTTGGATTGATTAGCAAAAAACGTTGAATCAACGATGACGATTTTATGTGCGTTCTCTGCGAGAAAGGTTTTGATTTCTTCAATGGATTTTGAATCCAAAATTTGTATGTCGTGACCAAATCCAAAGTTATGGATGGTATATTTAAGTCCAACTCTCATAATATAATGATCTTCAATAATCAACAATTGTAAAGTCGTATTCATAGCAGCTATGTTTATCGGGTGAGTAAAAATTAAAAGATATAGCTATTCCGATCTCTTGAATCATGAATTAAGAGACGGTTGGCGAGGGCTTATGTTATTTAATAGCGGTAAATGGCGCTTTTTGGTAATGGGAAATTCTATAAGCTCGGCAATAAATATCATTTAGCCAATATGAATGGGGGTGAATGAGATGGCATATGAAATCGCGGCCGGTAGGAAGGCCAGCCTATTTCAAAATTAATCTCAGAAAGGAGCGACAAATGCATTCCTACTGGGTTAGAAGGGCCAATAGGCGATTTTTTAATAGTTCGCAATAATGTTCTTTTCATAAGCAGGGCTATTATAAATTCAGTCGTTAATCTATACAAAAACCTTTTTCTAAGAAAAAGTATTATGCAAACGGAGATTTTCTATATGCGAACGTTCAAGTAAGCGGAAATTGCAACAGTTGTTCTTCAGGTTTAGAATTCTCTCAGTGGCTTTTTAAAGGAGTGAAAAGAACTTCTTCATCCCCATAAAGAAGCGTATACATAGAGCAAGTGAACGTTCACATAATCTGTTTTTTTAAGGTTGTCATTATGTAGAAGTTTGAAGAGTTAATTTATCTGCCAACACTAAAAAAACAAATGCCATGGAAAGCTTAGCTGTTATTTTTGGAAACGCTCTTAGCCTATTTGAATTAGAACAATCCGGAGAAGTGGAAACATCATCCTGCTTTGGAGGAATTTAAAAAGGGACCTTATTCCCTTACAAAACCAAACTCTTTCTTCATAAAGAATTATGGATAAGGATAGTTATTACAAAAACGCTGATCGCCTTTATGAAAAGTATAAGAAGCTAGAAATAAGAAAGAATGATAAGCTTGCGGCTCAATTTAATATTGTGAGTGCGGGGCTATTTAATTACTTGCCGGATATTAAAACAGAAAGGCACGAGATTCTATTTAAAGAAATTCTGTTTCATCAAAAGCTAAGTCTATTGGAGCAGGGCCGGAAGGATATTTTAGACAATACTGAAATAAAGAACTTGGAACCCGGGACGTGGAACCAGTTAAAAAGAGACCCGGCAATTATATGTACTTTTCATCTAGGCTCCTATAGATTGATTAATCTGCTACTCGCTGAGCAAGGAGTATCCTTTTCGCTAGTTATTGCGAAAAGTGTATTGGAAAGTCAAGGAGCGTCTTTTACAGAATTGTTTAACCAGGTTTCTGGCCGTGGAAATGCGAGTTTCAATGTTATCGATGCAGAAGCTCCATCTGCTGCTATACAGATGCTTAGGGATTTAAAAAAAGGAAATAGTCTCGTTATTTATATTGATGGTAATACTGGTTCTATCAGTAACGGTGTTCAAAAGGAAAGCTACATCACAGTTCCATTTTTAAATCAGCAAATATCTGTACGTCGCGGTGTTGGCTTTTTGGCACATGCTTCAAACCGGCCAGTGCTTCCGGTGATTTGTTACCGCAATTCATTGAAAAGTATAGTTTTACACTTCTTTAAAGCAATAGCGCCGAATGAGAATCAGAGTCGTGATGCATTTGCCTACGAACTCATTACAAATCTCTATGGTAGTTTCGAACCATTTATCCGACGATACCCTGAACAATGGGAGGGTTGGATTTACCTTCATAAATCCGCCAAAATTATTAATCCTCAGCAGTCTCAACATAATATTAATATGCTGGACCCTTCTGATAAACTGATTTTCAACAAAGAACAGTTTGGATTATTCAAAACAAAAGGGCATTATTACCTTTTTAACAAGGCAAGCTATATGTCGTATTCGGTCAATATGGTTGTTTATAATTTGCTTGAAAATGCCATGGATTGTCCCATAAATAGATCATCAATTGACTTAAATTTGCTTTCTGAGTTGTTTAAACACAATGCATTAATAATCGCATAACGCATGAAGCAAGCTGTCACGGTGTCTACCCGTAGAATTAATATGCAATTATTGCATATCCTAGTTTGGTTAGCTTTTGCGTTTTATATCTACTTTTCTAATAAATTAACCCGGCCGAATGTTACAATAATTGGGACGTTACTTTACTTGGTTCCATATTGTATTACATTTTATATTACCCTTTACTGTCTTAATTTATACAAAGAGAAGGGTGTTTGGTGGAGTATTGCTTCATTCTTTATTGTTTTTGCTGTTATGGGATCGTTAGGGTATCTCTACATTTACTTTCTGTTACCAGCAATTGGAACTCCTGTCCATACCTCAACAGCCTTTAGAGCATTCTTTCAAGAGGCTTTGTGGGGATACATTCGCTTTTTTTCCTTCGCTCTTTTGTATTTTTATGTGAGAAAAGGTATAAAAAAGGAAAGAGCTTATGCTGAGTTGGAAAAACAGGAGCTCAAAACCCAACAGGAAAAGTTGCAGTATGAATATGCTTTTCTTCGGTCTCAAATCAACCCGCATTTTTTGCATAATACACTCAATGCTTTTTTTTCTGAGGCGTTGAATTATTCCCAAGAGTTTGCAGATAATATCTTAAAGCTTTCATCGATAATGAGATATTCAATGGAGGCGCTTGAGTTTGATAGTGGAAAAGTTTTGGTTCAGAAGGAACTGGAACATTTGCAGACCTTAATTGATATCAACAATCTACGTTTTGGAGAGAGTCAGATGATTGTTTATGATGTCGAAGGACCTATTCAGGGGCAAATGGTCCCTCCTCTTTCGTTTATCACAATTGTTGAAAATGCTTTCAAATATGGAGATTTAAAGGATCCAGAAAATCCGCTAATTATTAAAATACGGCTAAGGCCGGGCGAGGTTTATTTTTATTGTTGTAACAAGATAAAGAAGGGTCGTATGCAATTTTCCTCATCTAATATCGGCATAACGAACCTAAGTAAGAGGTTAGATGTGTCTTTTAAGGATAGGTATGATATGAATGCAAAAAGCGAGAAAGGGTTATATATTTTTGAACTAACGGTTAAATAGCCTTAATATGTTTAAATGTGTCGTAATTGATGATGAACAGCCTGCAATTAATGTGCTGGTAAATTACATAAAACGTATTAATGAATTAGAACTGGTTGGCACTAGTACTAATCCTGTAAAAGGTGTCGAAATGGTGAAGGAGCTGGGTGCGGAAGTTGTTTTTCTTGATATACAAATGGAAGAAATGACGGGAATTGAGGCAGTAAGATTATTGGACAACGCGGTTCAAACTATATTTTGTACCGCTTATTCTGAGTTTGCAGTGGAGAGTTATGATTTAAACGCAGTCGATTATTTACTGAAGCCAATTCCGTTTGATCGATTTATGAGAGCAGTGAAAAAGATTCGAAATTTTCCTCAAAAAGATACGCCTGACAAAATTATTGGTGATTACCTCTTTGTTAAAACAGAGATGAAAGGGAAAATGATAAAAGTGCTTATTGATGATATTGATTATGTAGAGGCAAAGAGCAACTATGTCTCCGTGAATATAGGCACAAAGAAAGTGTTAGTCTATTCAACAATGAATGATATGGAAAGATCGCTTTCATTTGCAAACTTTGTAAGAATACACAAATCATTTATTATACCTCTTTCTAAGATTTCTTCAATTGAAGGAAACTTTGTGAATCTTTGGGGTAGTTCTGAACAAATTCCGATTGGCAAGACATACAAAACCGATTTTTTGAATTTAGTAAATACCAAACTACTTTCAAACAGATAAGTCGTCAATCTTAGCGATTAGAAGGTCATTGACTTCTGAAATTATTCTAAAATTAATTTTTAGAAATTCTGCTTAGCCCTAGCTTGAAGTTATTAATTAAGACTCGTTATTTTATTGCTTGTGAGCAGGAGGTCTAAATCTTTGAGTATTGTCTTGCTGAAGGTTTGTTTAATTTTTAATTAACGACCTGAATGTAAAGCTGCTACATTTACCTATTGCTTGGTAAAAGTTAAGGGATTTGAGAAAAATACGTACCGGTACGTATTTTTTTTTGTGTTTCGTATTGATAGTTTTGGTATATGAACTTTTAAGGTAACGTTTAAAACAGATTCTTATGAGCTTACCAAGATACCAGCAATTATGTGAAAAGTTATGCAGACAAAGCCTATTTCTGATACTTTTAATGACATTATTTCATGCATCCAGGGGGCAGTCCATAGATCTTAATCGACCCGTTGGGATGACAGAAGGAATAGCGGGAAGTAACGGTGGAGGGGCCGCTACATACACGATACAGATTGAAATACCTTCGGGAATAAAAAGTGTTCAGCCAGAAGTTTCACTAAGTTATAGCTCCCAGGGTGGCGGAAATGGATATAGTGGCTTAGGCTGGTCATTGTCATCGATTTCCATGATCACAAGGTCTGGTAAGAATGTATTTCATAATGGAATTGCAACACCAGTTGATTATACGGGGAGTAACGATGCTTTTGTTCTTGATGGCCAACGGTTGATGGTGGTTAGTGGCTCCAATGGTGCGGCTGGCTCAGTGTATGGAACAGAACAAGAAGGATTCAGTAAAATTGAGGCTATGAGTGGGAATGGAAATTCTCCTGATTGGTTCAAAGTAACTTCCAAGAATGGGATGGTTCTGGAATATGGGTCAGATAATATGAAGGTACTTACATCCAATGGTACGGAGACTGTTATTTGGTTGTTACGTAGAGTAACTGATGCAAGCGGCAATTATATGCTTTATAATTATAGCATTCAGCCGGTTGGCACTGGAGGCGGTAACTTTTCATTAAGTAGTATCAGTTATGCTGGTAATGTGAATACATCTACAGCTCCTTCATATCAGGTATTATTCACTTATAGCACTAAACAAGATGCGGGAGCACCTATATATGTTGCGGGTACAGCGCTTTATAGTGATAGATTGTTAGATCGAATTGACGTTAAAAAGAGTGATGGCACGCAGATCCGCAGCTATACGCTGACGCACCAGTATTTACGAAAAAGATATTTTCTGACCAGCATTACCGAAGCGGGGGCTAATGGTACGGCATTGAACCCGATTTCGTTTACATATGGTAAAAGTACGGCAGGATCTGACGTGGTTTTAATGAATGAGCATGGTTATAACACCAACCAGAATTATTCAGGGGATTTTGACGGCGATGGAATGCAAGATGTGCAGTCCTTTTCTACCCGATACAATACAGGCAATGGGGAGACGTGGTTTAGAAAATACCAGATCTATGATATTACTACTCAATCAACGGGAATTGGTAAATATGTATATGATATCCAGGCAAAAATACCATACCAGGATGTAAAGGTAATGGGCGCTGATGCGGCTCAGAACCCTTTTGCGGTTACGGATTTTGATGGCGATGGCAAAGATGATGTAGTATTGGCAAAGTTCAATCAGAACAGTTATGACCTAACTGGGCTACATATTAATTATTCGAGAGTGTCGCCCGGACTTAATCCTGGGGATAAGTCCTATGACTATAAAGAAATGGATTATAATACGCTTCCGAGTTCTTTTTATGGAGTTCATAAGCAATGGAAGCAAGGCGGAAGTTTTTTTGTTACCGGCGATTTTGATGGCGATGGTCATGTGGATTATATAATGATAACTGGCATTAGCGGCTATTCCAATGCTTACAAGGCTTTTTTTTCGAGCCCATCTGCAGGCGTGTTTAATGAGGAGATCCTTGGTTTTGGACAGGGTGTAAATGGAGCAACCGGTGATTTTGCCGCAAACTCGGTTGCAGAGTCTAAATCAATTATACCCATCAATTTTGACGGTGATGGGAAAACGGAATTACTGGTGGTAAGGAACGAGGGTAGCTATGTATTAAGAATAATGCCAATCCCCTCATCTTCAGGTTATAGTTATGGAAGTACCGTTTTATATACAACAACAGGTATAAAAACTGATTATCGCATTTTTCCTGGCGATTTTAATGGTGATGGAATCACTGATCTATTTGTTAGACCTTCAAAAGATAATGCTTTTGTACAATGGCAGATTTTTATAGGCACTGGCATTTCATATAATGTGGCGCCATTCGCAGGCGAGCGTTATAGGATCACTTTATTAGGCGACGGCTATAGTAATGGTCAAATGATAAGTGTTGGAGATTTTGATGGTGATGGCAAGTCTGAGATCTGGCATTCGATCGACCAAACAACCTCTTCAAGCAATCATGTAATTTATTACTTCAATGGCACAACATTCACATATGAAGATTATTCTCTTGCCTCTAGTATTAATACAGAATCGCCATATACCACTGGAGACTTTAATGGCGATGGAAAGCCGGATTTCATGAAGATCCGAAATGCGAGCTCAACATCCTATTACGGGCGTTTTCTTCTGACCAAGCCATTCAAAGAGCAGAACCTTTTGGTTTCAGCAAGTAATCTTGGCTATCAAACCAATTTTGATTATGGATTGTTAAATAACAAGGATAACAGTGGGGTCTATAATCGTACGAAAGGAGAATACAACCCTTCAGACTGGTCCTCGCCCTCCCCATATATCCCAGATTATATAGTTCCTGCGCCTCCAATGTATGTTGTGTCAAACATCCGGAGGCCGAACGGGATTGGCTATCAGGCTAACGAATATCACACGTATGAGGATTTAGTTGTTCACAATTCAGGTCGTGGAGTTTTAGGATTTTTGAGGACGGACGTGCGCAACGATATAGGACATGTAAATCGAAGCTGGAATGAGGTTAATTTAACCTACTCTACGCTATACCCTTGGGTAATGCAGATTCATCTGAACAATGGTGGATTGTTAACGCGAACACGCTATGGTATAACATTCCAATCCTTGTCTACAGGCTATCTGGATAAACGGTTCTTTATGAAATACGACCGGGTATTTACTCACGATTGGTTAACTACTGAAGGGAGTGAGGTCTTGAATACCTATGACAACTATGGTAATGTGACGCAACGGATAGCCAACACCGGTGCGACCGATGACTTTAATGTTACTACTTTATTGGAAACAGAGTCTACAAATACAACATACGGAACTTATGCCGGAGGCCCTTATCCAGGCTTTCCGACATCAACAACATCTCAGAAGACTAGAACCGGGCAGCCACAAGTAAGTAAAAGCTCCACTCAAACCTATACCGCGCAAGGGCTGCCGGAAGTGGCTACCGAAAATTCGGGTACTGCCATTGCGACGACAATAACTAATACATATAATGGGTTTGGGTTACTCACTCATTCCGTTACTAGCGCTCCCAGTGTAACAACGCCTATTGTTGATATTGTGTACGATCCAACAGGGCGATTCGTAATAGAAAAAAAACTAACTGGCGGCACAGTGATTAAGAAGGAAACATTCACTTATGATGATCGATGGGGAGTCCACAATACTAAAACCTCAACCGATGGGTTGACAACGACTTATCACTATGATGAATTTGGAAGAATCTCCAAAACGGATTTTCCGGATGCTACAGAAGTTACAATTACAAGAAGTTGGGAGACTACTGCAGGAAATGCCAGGTATAGTATGTTAACGCAGAGGATTGATGGGAGTAAGCCCATAAAAGCCTATATGGACATTTTGGGTAGGGAAATAAAATCCGAAGAGCGTGGATTTAACAATCAGTGGCTCACGAAAGTAAAGTACTATAACTATTACGGCCAGGTAAGCTATGAAACGCTACCCTATTATCCTGGCGAGCCAGTTGATTATACGTATTACTATTATGACAGTTATGGAAGGCCTAGTTCCATTTATAGCAATAACAGTTCGATTACAACAACTTATTCTACTTCTGGCGGTTCAACCTATACGGTGCAGACAACAAATGGTGCAGGCCAGTGGTCCAGCAAAACCGCGGATGCAAGCGGTAAGCTAATTGGAAGCAGTGACAACGGGGCGAATATGAGTTTCACCTATGACAGCTGGGGGAACCAATCAACCGCTGGAAGTAATGGTCAGATTTTTGTAACTAATGTTTATGATAGTTACGGCAGAAAGAGCAGTACTACAGACGCTAATGCATCTACCATTAGCTATGAGTATAATTCCCTTGGCCAGCTGACAAAGCAAACTGATGGGAATAGCAAAATTCAAACATCTACCTATGATGTCTTTGGCAGGCTGCTAACAACCACAGGAACCCAGGGCACCACTACTTATACATACTATTATGATGCCGGCTCGGGGAAAAGTAATGATAATGTTGTCCAGGTAGTGGGCTTTGGGGGCGATGTAAAGGTTTTCCAATATGATAATTTACAAAGATTATCTTCTGAGACATTAACGGCCTCAGGAGGGAGTATGACTAAAAGTTATACTTACGATTCCAGGGGTGAATTGGCAACCACTTCTTATCCTGCTGGATTTTTGATTCGAAACGTCTATGATGATAATGGCATTATTATCCAAAAGAAATACGAACAAGGAGCCACTATAAAAACACTTTTTACAGCCACTGCAATGAATAGCCGAGGCATTTATACGGGTTATAATACTGGAAATGGAAAATCCAAAAGCGTGAACTGGGATTATAGTAAAGAAGCTGCCACGAGATATTATACGGCGGGTATTCAGGACTTAAATCTGGATTTCGAGATGAATACCATGAACCTTCTGAGCAGAACCGATGCAATTAAGAATTTAAGAGAAGATTTTACATATGATGTTTTTGACAGGCTTACCAGTGCCAGGGTGGGTACAACGCAACAGTTTGCCATAACATATGACACGGGTGGTCAAGGGAAAATTTTACAAAAGACAGATATCGGTAATTATAATTATAATACAGCCAAGCCCCATGCTCTTGAAAGCTTAAGCGCGATTAACCCTTCTGGCGCAGATCCTAATACAATAATTGGAACGCAAGTCCATAATATTACGTATACGGCATTTGGGAAAACAGAATCAATAAGCGAAAATGGATATGTACAAACTTATAGTTATGGTTCAGATCAACAACGACTAACCAGTGAATTAAAGTATGGCGGAACTACTGTTGAATCAAAAAGTTATTGGGGAGACATTGAAGGTTTGGTGAAAGGTGGAAATACATATGAGATCTATTACATTCCTGCAGGTAATAGTCTTAATAATATAATTGTTAAGCAAAATGGAATAATTAGTATCTATTATACCTATACGGATCATATTGGAAGTATTGTAGCTGTTACTGATGAAGCGGGAACACTAGTAGCGGAACAGAATTTTGATGCCTGGGGTAGAAAACGCAACCCTAGTAACTGGACCTATAATAGTGTTCCTGCGGTGCCAGACTGGTTATACCGGGGGTTCACCGGGCATGAGCATGTAGCAGTCTTCAACCTGATAAATATGAATGGCCGAATGTATGACCCTATGACGGGAACCATGCTTGGTCCAGACAATTATGTACCAGATCCTTGGAGTCCCTGGGGGTATAATCGTTATAATTATGCTGGGGGGAATCCGTTAAAGTTTGTAGATAGAGATGGAAATTTCGTATTTTTAGCTGCCTTGATTCCGGTTGCCATAGCTGCCGTTAAAGGTGCTGTAATTGCTGCGGCTATTTACTCAGCGGTTACAGTTGTAAATGGTGGAGGATGGACCTGGAGAGGTTTTGGTAGAGCTGCTCTTGGAGGGGCTGTTGGTGGTGCGATCGGAGGCGCGCTTGGCCTTCTGGGCCAATCGATTGGGGCGATTGGGCAGTCGATGGCGTATTCAATAGTCAAAAACGTGGCGACTCAGGTTGGCACTAATCTAGCGCTAGGAAATAAAGTAACTGTTGGTACGGTATTAGGAGCAGCAGCTGGTGGGATTCTGGACGGAGCTATCCCGAATTTTAAAGGTATAAGATTTGAAAAGTATAATTTTGGAGCAGGAGTTGTTAATGCGGTAGCTGAATTAGCAATTACAACTGCCAGAGGTGGATTGGTTGGGGGAATAAGTGCAGAAATAGGTGGAGGAGAGTTTTGGGAAGGAGCAAAAGCTGGAGCGGTTGGAGGGTTTGTTGGAACTACAATTAATCTTGCAGTATTGGGACCTGCAATTGTCCCTACCGGCGATGTTAGGGAAGCTCTGCAAAAAATGGGAAATGACCTAGGAATTAAGCCATTGGGACCATATGGACCGGTTTATAGAGTCCGAGGAATATGGGCAAGAGGCCTAACGGTGGGTAAGTCGGCTATGATTAATAATCACAACGGATTAGATGACGTCAATACATGGGTACACGAAACTTATCATTTTTATCAACAAATAACTCAAGGTTGGTCGGTCCAATTTATGAAAGGAATTTATGAGCAGTGGTGGATGGGATTAAGAAATATGTTTGTGCCAAGTAACCAAAGAATAAATCCTTATTATGATAAGGGCTATAACGAAAATGACGCCCACATTTACGATCAGAAATGGTAATTAAAAAAGTCAGGCATGCAAAAGCTAATTATCTTATTGTTTATTGCTTCAACTTCTAGCAATTTTGTTTGCAACGTACATAAGCGGCCAGATGACTGGATACTTTTAGAGAAAGCAAACCTTAGCGAACTTAAAAGAGATTCGGCTAAAGTAACGTATCAAAATGCCGACATCACCTTTTATGGTCCTGGGTCTCTGTTGTTAACAACAACAATATCTTTTGGTTTCTTTATGAAAATAGAAAATCACAGCAATAATGATGTAAAAATACCAAGAAATTTGTTTCAATTAATATCTCAAAATCCCGAACTTAAATTTGATGTCAAAAAGTATAACTATTCCGATTCGATTCTAGTGGGCGCTCTTTCTAAAATTGATGGAGAGTCCTTAGTCTTTCAATCTATCGAAAACTTTTCAGAAAAAAAGTATAAAGAGGTTTTAAAAAAGGACACTTTAGCATTAATGTTTAACGGGCAAAAACTTTATAATTTGGTAGGAAAGAATTATTGAGGTGTTAATGATTTACTTGCAAGATTTGTTTTTGAGAAAAGAAGTGATGACTAAATTGCATCAAATGGTAGCATTGGTGCCCGGTAAATAAAATTTACTAAAAATGAAATTCCTGCTATTATTGCTTCTTGGATTAATCAATTTGAGTTGTACATCCTCAAGGCCCCAATTGTATAAAAAACCGGACGAGTGGGTGGATATGCATTCCATGATGAAAAGAAATGTATACCATGTAGAAAATTGTGAAATGACAGTTAATGGGCTTTTTACTTCAGTACCCGGAATGGGCTCAAAAAAGCATATATCAGTTGGCCTATTTTGTGATTTTAAAAATGTTTCTTCAAATGAAATAGAGATTGCAAAAAGTAGGTTTAAGTTAATTTCTGGTAATTATCAGTTTGAAAATGTTTCAAATGAAAAAACTGTTGATTCTACCCTTAGTATTAATCCCGGAGCAACTATAAAGCAATCATCTTTAGTATATAATGGCAAAAATGGTATTTCATATGATGAGTACCAAAGTTTTCTCAAAAGTGATACAATTAGTCTATTTTTTGATGATGTTTTACTTTCAAGATTTGTTTTATGAAAAAAAATAGCTGCGAACTTTTTGTATGGGGAGCTATAAATGGGTGTTCTTATTATGGGCGCTAATTTTCTCCACTGCATGTCCTTATTAGAATATATTTCGTATTAAAGCTGAAACTCTTGAGAGTTCATTAATTACCCATTAAACCTGTGGGTGTATTATATAAGAACAAGGAAACGGTGCAGAACTGCGAAGTAGTGATCAATGTTAATAACGGGCAGCGCGATTATTTTCCACACGTATCCTAATGATCCGGACACATACGAATCTCTCAGCAGAGCAGACTTTAAATTAGCTGCAAAAAATAAGGCGAATAGATTGATTGCTATTGGATGGAAAAATATTCACATGAACGATACGAAGACTCGTCCCATATATGCCGGAATATATGAATCAGCTCACAAATAGTCAATGGTAACAAATTTACGGACCGAAGTTTGTGACAAAGCCAATTAATAATTCTTATTTTAACCATTGACAGAATTTTATTGAAGTGCTTATGTTAAAATGATATCTGCAGGCTGAAGATTGGCACAAATTCAAAAACTAAAAAATGCGAATTGCGGTACTTTTATTTTTATCCATAATAATAGGAAGTTGTGGAGCCTCTGTTAAATCGAGCTTTCAGAATACTGGCAAACCATTGACAGTTGATGATAGGGTTGCTTTTTTGGACATCAATCACATTGTACCGGATAATGCCAAAAAACTGGGTACTGCAAAGTTTGGAGACAGCGGATTTTCTACAGATTGCGATTTTAATTCAAATCTTGTCAAAGCCAGAAAAATCGCACGACAGAATGGGGCAAACATAGTGAAAGTAACTGAAAAGAAAACGCCGGATTTATGGAGTACCTGCTATAGGATAAAAGTCGATTTTTATTTATACGAAGGCAATGTAGCAAGCTTACGACAATATCGGCTTCAAATAGATTAAAACTACCTTTTTAATATTTATTCAAATGAGAAAATCATTTTTTATTTTGACAATTACTGTTTCAGTATTATGTACAGGTTGCGCAACTATCATTTCTGGATCAAGACAATTGGTAAAATTTAATAGCACTCCAGCTTCGGCCACAGTTTACATTGATGAAGTGGAAGTGGGTAAAACCCCATACGAGATGAAGCTTAAACGAAACAAAGAACATCATGTGATGATTAAATTGGACGGTTATCGAACTTATGAAACTAACCTTAAAAAAGGGTTCAATGCGTGGTATATAGGAAATATTGCAATTGGAGGGTTAGTAGGATTAATCATAGATCCCATTACCGGAGCAATGTACAAACTCAGTCCAAATGCAATTAATGCCGAAATGGAACAGGGGACAACTTTTAAAGGAGATAAGAGGAATATTTATGTTGCAGTTTCTTTAAAGATCGATCCCCATTGGGAAAAGGTTGGGCAGTTGGAAAAGTTGTAAAAATGGTGAATTCTCATTATTATTATACATTACCTTACTGATTGGGCAGAATGTTATATTCAATTAATAATTTCTTCAAACGTTGCCATAAGCTATTTTGGTCGATTTTTAGCAATTCTGCGGTTTGCTGGAGTGCCATCAGCAGCTCTTGCCGGACATTACACTGGTAATACCGTATTCTACTGTAGCTATTTTTGATCTTTTCGCGTAATAAATTTTCATTTAGGATCTCGTTTGTGATGGTATAAGGAAATAACAACCACAACTTTTTTAGCCGGCTCAAAATAGTACACTAAACTAAATGGGAGCTCCTTTCATCGTACCACGTAAAGGCGTTTTCATATTCCTGGGCTGCAACAGGATCAACAGGTCTACTTAATAACGGGCATTCGATCAACTTTTATTCTTTCTTATGGTTTTAAGGCGTTTGTTCATTTCTGCCGGGGCACCATTTTACCACCTTTTAAATAATGCTCCAACCTGTTATCAAGCTCTTCCTTAAAATCCTCGGTATATTCAATTGAGTTCTCCCTAATTTCACCTTCTACCATTACATAAATAGCCTTTAGCTTTTTATCATCAGCTATTTCCAGGTAATTATGCAATTCTTCTTTTATAGTGGCAGTCTTCATGCTAAAAATTTAGTTCCTCCCTCCTAGTAATTGCTGTAAAAAAATCTACCGTTGGGGGGTATCAAAGTTAGCCAAAAAAAGGTTCGTTTCCTCCTTTTGTCAAGGAACACTTTCGATATACCTTAATTCCGGATGAAATTTTCTTTCAAACTTTATTGATGCACTCGCCTTTTGTTGGTAGAATACAAAATGAAAATTATAAGTATATTGATTGGTGTAGCGGACCTGAGTTTCCCCAAATATTGACGTTAAATGACTATGAAGAACTTAAGGATTCGAACGCCTATTTCTCGAGAAAAATTAATTGTTCCGTAAATCCTATGTTGATTAGGGTGATTTGTGAAAACTTGTTGATAGGTTAGCAAGATATCAAATTGCTAATTTACCAATGCTCTATACATATTATCTGTGTAAAAGTATATAAGACGCGATTGTTGTACTCTCGCTACAATAGCAAGAAGATTAAAGTGGAAAAGATAAATACAGATAAGATCCAATGAAGTTTGGATCCCAGCCCATATAAAAAATAATCCCATCCACTTCTAAAACGTATTTCCGGAACATTTTTAATATCCTTCTTTAGATCCTTATGCATTTCATTTATCCGGATGAGCAGGTACAAAATATCATCATCTATCTGCACCCCAAATTTTTCCTTGTAGTGCATCTTAAACTGCCCTAATATTTTTTCATAGTTGTTTTCCATAGATTAAATTTTTTTCAGTTCCCTTCGTAAAATAAGTTTAACCCCCAAGGCATGATAATCAACCAAACCACTCCCTGATCGAATATTGTTTAAAATAATCTGGCCAGATCTCCTGTCCGGGTGAAATTCCCCATACTGATACACCTGTTTAATCAAACCCTTTGTACTTTTTGCGAACTCCCTTGCTTCGGTAACCAACTGATCATAGTTATAAAAAGTAAACTGGTTTAGATAGACCGAAATATCAAAATGTCCCTTCGTTATTCCCGTTATTTTTTTCAGATACAACATACAGGTTTCATAGGCGGGTCCGCCCGCTACAATTATATTGAAAACTATTTTTGCTTTTAGCTCCCGTTCGATTTCTTTAAATTCATCAATTGTAAAATCGAGCGTAAGCAGGCCAAGCAATTGTTCGCTCTCTGGTGCGCCAAAATCAATATAGAAATGACTCGCTGGCTGCCTGTTCAATGCTTCAATTACTTCGACAAACCGTTCCCGATCTAGTTTCCGGTTCCGGTCGTAAATATCTGTCCTGATTAGTCTTCCCTTTTTGCTGATAAATTCCAGTTGGGCAAGGCTTGACTGTGTGGAGCTATCCAGGTCCACAAACATTACCGATTCATCAGCCTCGTATTTCAAAGCCTGCAAATAGGTGAGCATGGATTTCCCCACTCCTCCCTTGGATTGGATGTTAAAATAGAATGTTTTCATATTTTCTTAGGTTTTACAATTTCAAGTATTATGGGTTCTGGCTGTGTGATTGCAGTTCGCAGATCGGAAGGTGTAAACTCTTTCCATGATTTTTTCGGCTTGGTGGCCGAGTTTTTATTGTATTTCTTACGATATCTGCTGAGCCAGGTATAAAAGGATTTTTTATTTAAAAGAATGGTATCACTGCCCACCAAATCAGATAAAAGGAAGTAGAGTGTTCCCGGCTTTTTATTGAGGAGATCCGCTTCAGAAAACAGATCAACAAGAAGATCGTAGTTTCCATAGCCATGCCCTTGCAGGCGCTTTTTTAAAAGTGCTACTGTGTCTTTCATAGGTGTTTCAGCCGTAAAAGTATAATCTTTTTGTCGATTGTAATGCATCCACATAACAGATTTTTTCAAAACAGGTAGAGTTTGAAGAATAATGAGGAAGGTTGAAAAGGATTGAAGAATACGCTGGTATTTGCCAATAACCTCTGTCGAAAATTAAAGCCTTTTGAAGATCATTGAGGGATCGCCTATAAAATCTTTCAAACCCTATAAATCATCTTCAAAGAGTTGCAGGATGTACTTTTGTGTTCACAAAGGTGTCCTGCCCACTCAGAGCGGGAATTGACGCAACTTAAAAAATATAAGATATGAGTATCCTCCAAAATGCAATTGATTCAATCCAAATAGGACTGGAAGACTACAAGAGTGCAGATCCAAAGCGAAGCTTATCGGCAGCAAGAAATATCACATCTGGAGTTTTGCTCTTATTTAAAGAAAAATTATTGCGTTTATCTCCTCCTAATTGCAATGAAGTTTTAATAAAAAAAGACATTCTTCCTATTTGGGATTCTAAAAATAGTAGGGTGACATTTGAAGGCAGAGGAAAAAAAACGGTCGATGTTCATCAAATTAAAGAGCGCTTTATATCATTAGAGGTTAAAGTAAATTGGAATATATTCGACGACATTATTAAGTTGAGAAATAATATCGAGCATTATTATACTGACAAAGCGTCAACGGCAATCATGGAAATCATCTCCAAGGCTTTTATCATAATACGTAACTTCTGTATTGAATACCTTGAGGAAGACCCGCGTTCATTATTTGGCCAGAAATCTTGGAATGTCTTTTTAGAAGCAGATGAAATTTATCAATCGGAAAAAAACATTTGCACCCAATCATTAGCAAAAATAGACTGGTCATACACGGCAATAAAGGATGGAATAAAGGCTATCCGTTGTCCAAATTGCGAATCTGATCTTATCATGGGAAATAAAGACTTAAAATACAAACCGGGAATGGGCTTTGGATTAAAGTGTAAAAAATGTGATAATTTGATTGATTTTGAAGAAGTTATAGAAGATTGTATTCACGAGGCCTTATACATTGATAATTTTATAGCAGTAAAGGATGGTGGTGATTCTCCATATGATTTTTGCCCCGAATGCAGTAAAGAAGTTTATGTTTTTGAAGAGAACGTATGCCTTAATTGCGGTTATACCGAAGAACAAAAGCGATGTGTTGTATGCCACACTCCTCTAGGTTTAGAAGAAGCCCATGAGGGGAGTCTTTGCTCATATCATCGATTGATAGCAGAAAAGAATGACTAAAGACCTATAATTATATTAGGGGATAAGCATGTTATAGAATATTATACTTTTGTAGTTCAGTTTAGATCCTATGAAAACAAAAACCCTTGAAAAGGCTACCACAAGCCTGCATATCCGCTTGCGCCCATCGGAGAAAGCAATGCTCTTGAAAAAGACAGAAGCAGCTAATTGTTCCATTACCGAGTTTGTAATTCAGCAGGTCAACAACAACCGGCATATGCCAGGTGACAGAAAAACATTTATTACCGGCCTGCATTTACTTTCATCTGAAGTACACCGGATCGGCGTAAATATCAACCAGGTCGTTCATTTAATGCACCAGGAAAAGCTGACCGGGCATACACATGCGGGATCTCTCCAAAAGTTTAACCAGCTGTTCGGAGCTTATCATCAGTTGCTTAACGAGGTAAGGTCGCTGTTTCAGAAAATCGTTTCCCATGAGCAAGCTGGTATTTAAAATCCTGCCGCCATCAGCAAGCTTTCATGGGCTGGATTATAATGAGCGAAAATGCAAGAAGGGATCCGCCGAGTTATTGCATTTTGGCAATTTCGGGCTTTTGCAGGCTGGATCACACGCCCCATCGAAAAAGCAGATGAAATCCTATATGGATTTGATTTGCTCCGGGAACAAACGTATCCGGAATAAACAGTTTCATGCAATAATGAGCTGCAAAGGAAAAACGTTTTCGTTTGAACAGCTTAGGTCAAATGCCCTTGAGGTTATGAGCAGGTTGGGTTATGAATACAACCCCATTGTTATTTATGGACATGCAGATACCGAAAACTATCATGTACATATTATCACAACAAGGATCAGGATAGATGGAAAAAAAGTCCCCCACCATTTTGAAGGCAAGCGTGCCAATGAAATGCTGAACCAGATCTTACTTACTGATAAGAAGCAATTGTTTGCTGCGGAATTAAACCACTGCCTAAGTTATTCCTTTTCTTCTATCGCTCAATTCCGGCTGCTGATGGAGCAAAAGGGATATCGGGTTAAAACCACGAGTGACCACCTGGAGTTTTTCAAGTACGGCAGCAGGCAGGGCACTATTGCGATCCAAGCGGTTAACGCAAAAATCAATACCGAAATCCCCTCCGACTTGCAGATGAAGGCCATTATCCGCAAATACAAGGATGCGCTCAACACTCATCCGATACAATCCCCGAACGAGAAGTATTCAACCGCAAAGAAGGAATACCGAATAGCGCTAACCGAGGATCTCTATAAAAAATTTGGCTGGCAGTTTGTTTTCTTTAAAAACCCCAAACATGATAAGCCATACGGCTATGTAATTATTGATCACCCAAAAAAGATCGTTCATAAAGGCAGCGCCATTTTCCCTTTAAATGAACTACTATCGCCCAGAGGGGAAGCGCTCAGCGCTCCGAAATCCATGTCAAATAGCGAGAGAACCCCGGTTCAGCATCAAACAGGAACCTCTACCCAGGAGCAATCAACACCCCCTTCAAAAAAGCCTGATACAATCAACCCTCTAAAAGTAATTGACAAAGTAATCGGCGAGGCAGAATTTGATGCCGAGCAGGAATTACACAAAGCACATGACGCTAAACGAAAAAGAGGCCGTTACTTGTAGAAGGGGATTGATTTTAAAAAATTATCTTTAAAAAAGATAAAATAATATACTCAATAAAGATATTTTCTTATCTTGCACCTGAAAACACAATTTACAACCTATGTTATTTCACCAATTCCTCCTATTGGTTCTATGCGTTTACGCCTGTTATTACCTGCTGCTGGTGAGCTTTGACAAGTTTAGCGGACGCCGCCTGGCGCTGGATGGATCTGCTGACGTGTCAGAATTTGTAGTAGCCCCGAAAATTGAACCGGTAAGAGTTGTTCCCGACGTTCCTAAATACCAGTTGGAGCCAGATCCGGTAGATGAGCGAGATGTGGGCGGGTTTGATGATCCGTCACAGGCGAATGCTGAAATTGCATCACCGGACTTCGGAGCGCATGATCTGGGACTTGAAACAATTTCCACATCGGGCGGTATTCCGGTGGCTTCTGTAAAGTTTATGGACTGGTTTAAAAAAGCAAGCTAAAATACACCTGACCTATGAAAACCCTGATAATCCTGTCAGATATACTGCCTTCCGGTAGCTGGGGTGGCATCGCCGGCCAGATGAGAAGTAGTGTTTATATACCGCTTACTTATCTGTGCTGGACGCTGGCAGGAGTTTTTGGGCTGGTAGCGGCGCTCCGGGTCTATGCGCTTTGGAATATTAATGGTCGTGCGCACCTCCATATCGATGCCAAAGTGTACGCCTGGGTTGGCGCTGCTATTTTTTTTATCCTGGCTAATACATTTATTAAGGCGGTGCTAAACGTGTGATATGGTGAGCGAGATATCCCTGGTATTACTGGTCTGCGGAGCTGTGGTTGCCATCATCGGGGCGCTCAGGATCTATTATAAATGGAGCAACGGCGCTGATTACATTGAAAAGGACGTAATGCTTTGGGCCGGAGGCCTGCTTATGCTGGTACTTATACAGTTTTTTGTAAGAGCAGTTTTTTAATTTATAAAATATAACCACCTATGAAAACAAACAACCATTTAAAATGGCTGTGCCTATGCTGTGCATTTTTATCAAGCCTTTCGTTATTTGCTACGCCGCCGTTACTGGATATTACTACCGGCATAGATGGTGCTGCTAATACGGTAAAGGGAGTCTTCTCCAATGTTTCCAACCTTGTTCTGATGGTGGGAGCAATTGTGGGACTTGCCGGGGGGATCCGGGTCTACAATAAATGGAATAATGGAGATCAGGATGTACAAAAAGAACTGATCGGATGGGCAGGTGCCTGCGTGTTCCTGCTTTTAAGCGGCTCAACCCTGAAACTGTTTTTTGGACTTTAAGCAATAGGACAAAATCAGCCGCAAATCGTACACAACATATGAACAACACACATTCCTACAAGATCTACAAAGGGCTGCAGCGCCCGCTTGTATTTAAAATTTTCAAAGGCAAATACATCTACTGGGCACTGGGATCTATTGTCGCCGGTGTAATAGCCGGTGGAGCAGCAAGCATGATCATTTCCTCCTTCGCAGGGGCTGTAACCATGGTATTGGTTACTATCCCGTTGCTGTTTTTCACCATCAGTAAGCAAAAGGAAGGGCTTTATGAAAAAACAAAGGAAGACTGTATTTACATGATAGGCAAATTCAGGAATCTAACTATTGACTGGTAACTGTCCGTGTTGTTGGCCTGCAACTTACATGCTCATCGATTTTACAACACTTCACTTGAACCACCGACCTATGAAATCAAAAAAACCATTTATAGAACCCTTTATTGGCACGAGCGTAGTAAACGGGCTCACCTTACTACACAGCAGTAACGGTAATTTTTCCGTAGTGATGGCTATTGAAAACCCGGCTATGCAATACGCTGCCAACCCGGAATCTTACGAGATGTATCATACCTGCTTTGGGCAGATCGTCAAGTTGCTGACAGACAACTATATCCTTCAGAAGACCGATATCATCGCCGTAAAGACATTTAGAAAAGCGCAGGTAAAAAAAGATTATCTATCCCAAAAATACTTTGAACATTTTGCCGGAAGAAAATACCGGGATGTTCAGACCTACCTCACCATCACCAAACAAAACAAAAAAAGCCGTTTTTTTACTTACTCCCAAAAAGAGGTAACGGAGTTCTACAATACTATCTTTAAAGTAGAGGACACCTTGAATAGCTATGGGATTAGCACGAAAAAGTTAGACGACCGCGAGCTCAAAAACCTGTTCATCGCCTTTATGGGATTTGATTTCAGTAACGAGCAGTTCGCACTGGGTAATATTGCCTGCAATAAACACGGGCTGGATTTTGGAGATAAATCACTGCGGGTGGTGACCATCGTTGACCCGGAACAGATGAACCTGCCCAACACAATGCAGACCTTTAAAACTCCGGAAAGTTCCGGGTCTGATTACCCTTCCGATAATTTCAGTTTTCTGTTGAATATCCCGGATGCGCACACCGTGCTCTATAACCAGGTAGTTTTTATTCCCGATCAGTTGAAAGTGAAAAAGGACCTGGAGCTGAAAAAGAAAAGACACAGCTCCATGCCCGATCCGGAGAACCAGTTATCAGTACACGATATAGAAGATATGTTCCTGGACATTGCCCAGAACAATGAGTTGATCGTAAAAGCTCATTACAGCATATTGGTATGTGCCGATGAGCTGAAACTTCCGAAAGCCTGTAACTATGTGGACACCAACCTGTTTGGACTGGGCATCATACCCGGGAAGAATACCTATAACCAAATGGAGCTGTTCAGAGCCGCCATTCCGGGCAATGCTGATGAGTTGAAAGTCTGGGACAAGTTTGCCATCAGCCGGCCGGCAGCGCTTTGCTTTTTTTTTAAGGAAAACCTGATGCAATCGGAAGAATCCGACTACCTGCTCTATTTTACTGATCGGCAGGGTATCCCGGTAGGAATAGACACTTCAGAAAGGCCTCTGCAAACAGGACGCATGAACAACCGGAACCGGTTTGTACTTGGACCTAGTGGCTCTGGAAAATCTTTTTTTACTAATAGCTATGTGAAGCAATGCCATGAGTTGGGCGCTGATGTGATACTGGTGGATACCGGGCACAGCTACCATGGCTTGTGCCGGTATTTTGGTGGTAAATACATTACCTATCGGGAAGATCGCCCCATTACCATGAACCCCTTTAAAATCGAAATTGTCGAAAACAACGAAGAAAAGCGAGAGATTCTAAAAAGCCTGATCGGGCTGATCTGGAAGGGAGTAGATGGCAAGCTCAGTCAGGTAGAAGATTCCATCCTGGCCAAATGCATTGCAGATTACTACACAGATTATTTCGGAAAACGCCAGTACGTCTCCAGCCTCAGCTTTAATTCCTTCTATGAATACAGCGTTGATACCATTAATGGCATTGTTGATACAACCGGTATCCGGTTTGACACGCAAGAGTATCGCTTTATCCTGAAGAAATTTTATAAAGGCGGTATTTATGATAAAATCCTCAATGACGATTTTGACAATACACTTTTTAATGAATCATTCATTGTTTTTGAAATCGACTCCATAAAAGAGCACAAATTGCTTTTCCCCATTACCACATTGATCATAATGGATGTGTTCATTCAAAAAATGCGGTATAAGAAAAACAAAAAAATACTAGTGATCGAAGAAGCCTGGAAGGCCATTGCCTCTCCTATGATGGCCGGGTATATATTATATCTATATAAGACAGTAAGAAAGTTTGCCGGAGAAACCATTGTTGTGACACAGGAGCTGGATGATATTATAGGAAATGAGATCGTTAAGAATAGTATAATAGCCAACAGCGACACAATTTGCCTTCTGGATCAGGCAAAGTTCAAGGATAGCTTCGATGATATTGCCAAACTGCTCTCCATTAATAAAGTAGAGCGAAGTAAAATTTTCACAACGAATCAGCTGGATAACAAAACAGGGAGAAGCCGATTTAAAGAAGTGTATATCCGGCGAGGGGCCGTAGGTGAAGTATATGGAGTGGAAGTGCCGCTTCAGGAATACCTGACCTATACAACGGAACGGTCGGAAAAAGAAGCCGTTGAGTTATACCTGGAAAAATTTGAAGATTACCAGAGGGCAATGGATGCGATGATCAGTGATTTAAAACAATCTGGTAAAACACTGCCGCAATTTATTAAAGCGGTTCATGGGCAGGCAATGGCGTAACCAGATTACTAAATACATACAAAAGATATTACACTTATGGAAACCGTTCTACCTATGAATCATAACGCAGGAACGCGCAGGATCTGGCTTCGGGTCCTGCTGCCTACCTGCTGCCTACTCACCTTAATGTTGCTGCCGGGTGTTTTGATAAATACCCTGCAAGCCCAAAAAGTCGTAATTGACCCGGTATTGGCAGCTATTACAGGAGCAAGCGCTATCGTGGAAAATAATTCTTATGACAAGATCAAGGATAAGCAACGGGCCATTGAAGCCCTGCAGACAGCTACAGTAGCTACCACTGAGTTTATTAATAACTGGCAGAAGAAAATTTATAATGGGTTGCTTTACGTTAGCTCCACCGTTAATAATGCCTGGCAGATCTATGAAGCGGGAAAGCTGGTAGCGGAAATCTACGACCTAGAGAAGCGTATGTTGGAGGAAGCGCGTAAACAACCACTGGCCCTCATATTTGCGCTGAAATATCAACGGGAAATGGTCATCAAGGCCATAGAATACTATAATCAGATACAGCAACTGATACTCAAGACCGGTGATGAAAAACTGCTGATGAACGCAGGAGAACGAACGCTACTCTTAAATCAGGTTCTGGAAAGCCTTCGTGTCATACAGGCCTATGCTGTATCCTCCTATTACAAAGTTCGTTATGCTGTGATGAACGGTATTATTAAAACGCTGAATCCGTTCGGCAGTTTTGTGAACCGGGATGCCCAAATTGTAAAAGACGTTTTAAGCAGGTGGAAACACTAGAAAATTTCGGATTTATGATTTTTGACTTGAAATTTATTGCGAACAAGCTTTCACAGTATAGAAGTAGCAAACTCATTGCAGTTGGGTGCTTAATTCCCCTCCTTTTAAGTGGGGTTAGAGGATATAGCCAAACAAAGTATTGGGATATGGTATTAACCCAAATATTGGTAGAACAAAACAAGACCAATTACAAGGATAACCAGCAAGCATTAGATAACCAGTTAATTTCACATGCAACAGTTGTCAAATGGAAAAATACGCAGGACCAGCTAAAAAAAATTGTCGATAAAATAGATAAACACCTTACTCAGGCTTTTATCGTGGCAGCCGATATCACCACACTGTATAACATTTATCAATCCATGGATGAAATGGTAGAATACCAGGAGAAATCCTTAAGAATATTGTATAGATATCCGTATGCAGCCGGGTGGTTCTACCAAAAACAATCTGATGTATATCAGTCTGCCTCTGATATGGTACGATTCATCATACTTATTATAATGTCCTATGGAGATATTAATAAGATGCAGGTGTCATCAAGAGAAACCATTTTTAGAGAGCTTAATACGCTGGTTGCTATATTGAGGGCAAAGTGCTACAGTTTGTACCAGCGAATGAGGCAGGTTGAATTTGCTCAAACGTATAAGAATACAAAGCCTTATGAATTCTTCAACAGAGATAAGGAAAAAGTACAGGAGATAATAAATGACATTAAAAATTTCTGAGCCCATGAAACTTCCGATACTAAAAAAGCTATTGCGAATAATGGTATTCTCTACTCCGCTCCTCTTGGGAGGAATAGGATTTCAGGTCCACGCACAATTTGTTACCTGGGTTTTCCACACAGACCTGCCGTTTACTCAAATAGAAAACACAGCATACAAGGTAGCCTGGAACCACACTTACGCAAATAAATTGAACGACATTAAAAATGACCGGGGGAAGACGCTGGCTTATTTGACAGTGGTAGAGGAAGTGCAACGAAAAATATTTAATACGCTTTCAAATGTGAGCAGCGCGGTTAAGGATGGCAAAACGATGGTTGCCATCTCCAAAAAAATCCCCGGCATATTCGATAATCTTCAGAAGTCAGTTCAATTGGCTGCTGGCAAACCCTATATGCTTCCTTTGGTTGAAGACATCTACCAGGTATTTTATATGCGGATATTAAACCTGAGCAGCTATTTGAAAGACATCGTGCTAAGTAGCGATGAAATAATCCTGATTGATCCGGTTCGAAGGCACCAGTTTGTTTATGATGTCTATAATGAGATCAGCATTCTGCATAGCTTAAGCCAGTCCATCCTGAATCAATACCAGCTCCACAACCTGCAGGACGCCATTGATAAAGTCATCCCGGCTTCCACTTTTTACAATATTGACAAAACACTAGTCCAGGACATTATCCGAAAAATTAAACTCTTTTAAAACCTTACGCCCTATGAAAAACACTCTCTTCAAGTACAAAAAAATATCATTTGTGGCAAGCCTTCTTGTTCCTCTCCTTTTGGGAGGGATTAGCGGAAGCGCCCAATTTACCTATGATATTGTTCAGGACAAACCCAATAATGGGCAGCTCAAACGTATGGTATTTATTAAATGGGATGATTGGGAACCATCGACTAAAACCATTCTAGGTATTCCGCTTAATGCAAAAGGTTTTGCTTTCTGGAGGGTTTTGAACAATAAATATTATACAGGGGAAGACCGACGACCGTACCGCCTAAATGGTGGCCCATTTATTAAAAATTACGCCGATCTCAATATACAGGAGTTGTCTGATAATAAAATTACTGACACAACGGAAAAAATACGCAATACGCACGCGGTTACTTACCTGAACATGAGTGGAGGAACTGCAGATGCTGCTTACAGTCTTTATTTTAAAAAGAAATTTGAGCACATCTACACCGCTTTTAATGAATTTCTGTCAGGCATACAACGGGAGTATCCGACCGCATATGATGCCTGCATGAAATCCGCATACTTTAAAAAATTCCTGGAATACCTTGATATTGCCAAAGACCGGGTGAAAGCAAATCATGAAGCGTTTGTAGATAAGGGTGTAAGGCTCGAAGCCTATATAAAAATTTACAAGGAGCTGGATGAAAAATACAAAGTGATCAGCAAGTACATGGCAGGACAGGTACAGCTTTCCAAATTTCCAACGCATAAACAGTTAAAGCAGACTGGGGAAATACCCGTCTTTAACAAGGATAAAGAAATAGTAAAGCATATCCTGGGCACCTATAAATTTTAAATTCATTAAACACCGGTTTTCAAAGTCCCCCTTGGGGGATTTAGGGGCCGCTTATAACCTATGACACTACTCGACAGCCTCAACCCCTTTTGGGATGAAAACATACTCGCCTTGATAGACGGCATTAAATCTGCGCTACCGGCTTCACCCATTGCAGGGGTGGCACACAGCGTAGCAGCCGTCTTATCGCTGGTATATCTTTCGGTACGCGCCTATTCCATGATTATCGGGGAAGGAAAACTGGAAGTAATGCCGCTTTTCCGGCCATTTGTTATTACAATGGTGATTGTTAATTTTGGACTATATACTTCCCTGGCAGATGCTCCTGGCAAAGCGGCCGGAAATGCCGCAAAAACCCAGTTCCAGGCCAATGCTCAATTGACACAGGAACTATATGACCGCAAAGCCCAGTTAGTGGATGAGCTGTTTAACACCGTTCTGGAAAACACCAACGAGATACGCAAATTGTATTATGATGCGGATGCGGATAATTCAGAATGGTCGGAAGTAAAAAATGCGGTATCCCTGGGTACCCGGGAAGCGCTGCTGAATATGTCTGCCAGCATTACGGTGTATGAAAAGCTATTTTGGATAAAAGTTTCTATCTGGCTGCAAAACTTTATTGTATGGATTGTGCTTGGCATCTTTAAGGGTGTATGTTACTGTATTTTCTTTATCGAGCTGATCCTGCTCCATGTGCTGGTAATCCTGGGGCCATTATCCTTCGCGTTTAGCATTTCTGGAGCGTTTAAGGATAGCTGGGTTACTTGGACGGCCCGCTACATTAGTGTCAGTTTCTACACTTTTATCGGCTTTATTGTTTTAAATATCGCCATGGCGATTATCATGTATGGCCTGCACCAGGAGATCGACCGGCTAACGCAGATACTGGCCGTTAAAGATTATAAGGAGCTATTCATAAAAGCCGTCAACCGTTCAGACAGTTTTATTGGTTTTATGCTGATCGCCATTGTAGTGGCCCTCGGCGGTATTGTCAGTGTACCGGTAATCACTACCTGGATCATACAAACGGCCGGGGCGGGCAGCGCCTTCTTTGGGACAGCGGTAAATACCGCCAGGGCCGGAGTTCGCACCGGAGCTGCTGTGGTTTCCTCGGGCGTATCGACGGTTACTTCTGGTATTACCCGACGGTAGAAACTCTTCAATATATTAAATCTTGACTGCCGTTTGGCAGGCTATAAACTTTTTAACTTCCATACAATGCTTATTAAAAACATCGAATCGAAAATCAAACTGGCCTTTATTGTGAGTATCGGCAGTTTTGTCATGGCCATTATTATTTGTGGCGTCTCACTAGCTTTTGCTTCCCGGATGATTGCCAGGGAGCGAAGTCAGATCTATGTACTGGATAATAATGTACCGCTTATTGCAACCAAAACCAATATGGAGGACAACCGCGAAGCGGAATATAAAGCCAGTGTAGCAGCATTCCACGATTTCTTCTTCTCTATGCCCCCCGATGATGAATACATCAAGAGGCAAATGGATAAAGCCATGTACCTGATCGATGCATCCGGCATCGCACAATATAATACCCTTAAGGAGAAAGGATATTACACTAACCTTGTTTCTACCTCCAGTGTCGTTACCTGCACAATGGATAGTATTCGGCTGGATTTGAATACAAAAAAATGGATGTTCTATGGTAAACAGAAAATTGAGCGGCCATCAATGATCACGATTCGCAGCCTGGTGACAGAGGGCGGCTTGCAGGACATTCCCCGTACTACCAATAATAGCCACGGGGTGCTGATCACGAATTGGAAAACTATTGAAAATAAAGACCTGATCAATGAAACAAAAAAACTCTTCTAAAACAGGCTGGTTAGTATTCCAGCCCTGGCGGCAATTTAAAAGCCTGCTGCTAAAGTATCCAAAGGTCTCTGTTACGGTGATGCTCAGCGTGGTAGCCATCAATGTTGCTTTAATGCTGATTTTTTCAGGAGATTTTAAATCGGTGTCCTATTCTTTTTCAAATGTCCGGTCTCAAATAACAGACAGCAGCGACCGCTCGGATATGGGAATTCCGTTCAGCTTTGAAAACTACCGCACAATGAAGGCGATACAGGATACGCTTTCCTGGCTCGCAGGCAAAGAGCATCGGACAACCGCTGACACTGCAGTCCTACTGAGACTGATTGATAAAATTGAAAAACTGGATCCTTTATTTTTTGATAAGATAAAAAAAGCAACGCATGGAAAAGACACTACAAAGTGAAGCAAATAGCAAATCTCAAATTCCAGTGCCCCCCGTCGGGCCTCCTCCCCCTTTGGGAGCAGCCGGGAGGGTACTGGGGCGGGGCTTCAAGCAACCCAAATACATCATCCCGCTGATCCTACTGCCATTTATCCTGCTATTCTATTACATATTCCATAATTGGGGAGGTGGGACACAGCCGATGGCCGTCCAGAAAGATTCTATACCTGCTAACCAGATAAATCCTAATATGCCAGGGGTATCTCCGGAAGTTACCGATGCCCGGATCAAAGATAAGTTCGGCGCTTATCTTGAAGCCTACCAGCACAATAAAGATGCTTCAGCACTGGACAATATAGATAACAACCCCCTGACTCAGGGCAATGGTTTTTCTTCCGCTTATAGCGCTGAAGACTTGCGCCGTTTGCAAGCAACTCAAAAAATGGATAGCCTCAAAAATGCGCTGAATACAGGTCAGCAAAATATTAATCGCCAGATGGCGGGTATTTATGCGGGCACCAATAGAAAGCAATCCTATCCTAACCAGGGCGATTTGTCTTCTCAGGAAGTGGCTAATGGGGTTACTTTTAACGCAGAGCGGAAGGCTCTGGAGCGTGTTAACAAGACGGACTCCTATAATGAACAAATGCAACTTTTCCGGGACCAGATGAATTTATTGGATAGTATGCAGCAGGGAAATACCGGTAAACAGGGAGCAGTGAGCGATCAACAGAGCGACAACCCCGCCGCTACCGGCGGCCGGCGTAAAACACTTACCAATAACTTTGATAAGGGGCGCTTCGATCCTGATAAGGATAGTAGCTTTAGGCCACTCAAAGTATCCAGGACGCTACAGCAAACTAATGCCTTCAATACGCTGTCCGCGTCCAAACCGGCGGATGAGATCAAAGCCATCATTGATCAAGACCTAAAAGCTATTGCCGGTTCCCGTGTGCGTATTCGATTACTGAGCGACATCTTTGTCGGCGGCAAGTTAATACCACAGGGAACTTATCTCTATGGTATTGTAACCGGGTTCCAGATACAGAGGGTGAATATTTCAATTAATCAGGTACTCAACGATAATATTCCGCTACCCGTACAGCTGGATGTTTTTGACATAGATGGTTATCTGGGACTCTATGTACCAGGATCTACATTCCGCGAGTTTACCAAAGAAATCGGAACACAGGGCACACAAGGCCTGTCACAAGTCCGGACTTCAGACAACTCCAATGTTACAACCGGCCTTGTGAACCAGGTGTTTCAGAGCGCATCCACTTCTGTGTCCAAACTCATACAAAAAGAAAAAGCTTTTTTAAAATACAATTATATCGTTTATCTCCGTTCAAGGAATTAACCTTTTCAAATCTCCCCTATGAAATTTTTATCTATTCTATTTGCGTTTCTTTTTACAATAATCCAAAGTCCTGCACAAACTATTACTGCGGGTCACCTGACCCGCAGTAATGCCCTGAAATATAAAATCGGGCTTGGTAATACTGTTCATATTATTTCCCCTGAGCCGATCAGCTACGTGGATATCTCCAGCGCTGAGGTAGATGGTGATATTGCTGAAAAAAAGCTTTGTCGCATAAAACCCTCAAAACTAAAAGAGGGCGATCAGTTTACGGTTACTGTGGTTACTAAAACCTTTTTATCTGTTTATGAATTTACCTGTTCTTCCGGCAATCCGGCCATGGAAGCACTTATTGTAAATATTAACCCCATCGAAGCTGTGCCTATTATAGAACAGGGCTACCTGACCCAGGCAGACTTTAACGGGCTGGCTATACGTGCTATGAATAAAAAGCGGGAGGTTTATGATCTGCATTCCAGAGCCTACGAATTAAGGATTGGGGTAAACAATATTTTCATAGTTGGCGATTATTTGCTCTTTGACATCGGTATTAAAAACAAAAGTGGGCTTACATTGGATGTTGATCAGATTAAATTTACCATCAAGGACGAAAAAATACTCAAGGCCACTGTAAGCCAGCAATTGCCTATCGAACCCTTATACCGTTTTTATGACGATGGCAACCTTCAAATAAAAAAGCATTATCGTAATATCTATTGCTTTAAAAAGTTTACGTTTCCTTCTGACAAAGTGCTCTGTATTGAGCTTACAGAAAAGCAAATAAGCGGCAGAAAAATACTGCTAAACATTGATTACAAGCAGGTACTGACCGCTACTATCTTATGACATTTTGCTGATAATAGCTGGCATTAATTTATTGCTAACTCAAAACACCCCCTTTGGGGGCTGGGGGCGCTATGGAAGAAAATCAACAACAATTAAAGCTTTACGGATTTTTCCAGACATTTATTTACCTCTTCATTTTTGCTGATATCTATGTACACCTGTTTTCATTTGCCTATAATGACAACCCTATTCTTGCGAGGCTCAATGAAAAACTATACCGGATTCCGGTATTAACGGACGCTGTACTCGGACATATTATCGTTTTTGCTTTGATAGTTGTTATCAGCCTTACGGCAAAAGCCAGGAAGAATATCCACTTTAGCATCTACAAACATTTTGTTTATCCTTTTCTTGTAGGGGTAGCTTTTTTTATAGGAAGCGCCTTTCTATTTTACTGGGCAGGTCTGAAAACTACCGGAGCCACAGCCTCCCCATCGTTGGTGTTTAAGGGCATCACTTTCGGCTGTTACGTTCTCGGGGCTTTCCTTCTTCAAATATCATTTTCCAATCTCACCAAGCATTTTAAAAATACGCTGAAAAAGGATGTCTGGAATGTGGAAGAGGAAAGCTTTATGCAAAACACCCAACTCGTAAAAACTGAATACCTGTTTAATGTTCCCATACAATTTTATTATAAAGGGAAGGTCCGGGACGGCTGGATGAATATTAATCCTTTTCGCGGGTGCATGGTACTTGGAGTTCCGGGATCAGGAAAATCGGAGAGTATTATCATACCCTTTATCAGGCAATTCTTGGCCAGAGGGTTTTCGATGTTGGTCTATGATTTTAAATATCCCACACTGGCTTCCCTGGTATATTATCATTACCTGAAAAATCATCAGAGAGGCGGCGCTTTAAGGAACCACAGGTTCCATGTGATTAACCTGGACGACATTGAGTATTCTGAGCGTATTAACCCCTTAGATACACGGTATATAAAATCACTCGCTGATGCCGGAGAAACCGCTGAAGCGATCGTTTCTGCCTTAAAAAAGGGTGACCGTCCCTCTGGCAATGAGCAGTTCTTTACCCAGTCCGCGATCAATTTCTTATCAGCTTCAATTTACTTTCTAGCTAAATACAAGGAGGGAAAATATTCCAGCCTCCCCCATTTACTCGCCTTTACCAGCTTGCCTTATGAGAAATTGTTTGCGCATTTGTTCACAATGCCTGAATTACAAAGCCTCGTGGCTCCCTTTGCCAGCGCTCATAAAAACAAGGCGCATGAGCAACTGGAAGGTCAGATCGGGAGTGTACGGATTAATATTTCCCGGCTGGCCACCAAAGAAACATTCTGGGTGTTCGGAGCCAATGATTTTGACCTGAAGATCTCTAATCCACCGTCTGTACTGGTTTTGGCGAACTCCCCTGACAGCCAGAATATCAACAGCGCCTTTTTTGCGTCAATATTACTAAGGATTATCCGGCTGGTAAATAGTCCGGGGAATAATCCATGCGCTATTGTAGTGGATGAGCAACCTACCTTATACCTGCATAAATTGGATAACCTGATCGCTACTGCCCGGAGCAATAAAGTGGCGGTGATGTTAGGACTGCAGGATCTGGCGCAACTACAGCAGCAACAGGGAAAGGAAACTGCCAATACAATCAGTTCACTGATGGGAACAATTGTAAGCGGTGCCGTGCGGTCAAAAGACACACTGGATTGGCTTGAGAAACTTTTCGGGCGCATTAAGCAGACTTCTCAAGGGTTGAATATCGACCGATCTAAAACCGCGCTCAATATTAACGAGCGTATGGACACCCTAATACCGGCATCTAAAATCGCTAATCAGAATACTGGGGAAGTGGTAGCAATGGTTTCCCGCGACAATGTGGAAACCTATAGCAATTTTGAAACCAATACCTTTAAGTGCAAGGTTAAGCTGGATTTTAAGCAGATCAATGCGGAAAAAGCCGAATATCAACCACTGCCTAAGTTTTATGATTTTGGAAGACCGGACGAAAAAGAAAATTTTCTGATGGAGAATTTAAAGAAGGTGTATGAGGACGTGGAAGGTTTTTGATAGCTAACGGTGTCCTATATGAAGGGGGCCAATTAAATTACATTATGTGCATTAGCTCCGTATCTATAAATAAGACTATATGGCAGAAAATGCCTTCTGCGTCTATACCGCATATTAGAGGGCTACTCGAAGTCGCTTCGCACGTTCTTTAAACGCATCTTCTCCTCCTTCAAGAATAGAACACACTTGCTGGCGAATAATCGGGTTTTCCAGTCCTCCACTTGTATATGTAATTTTAGGTAACTGATTGGGTCGATGGTGGCCACAATTCGCGACGATAACCTGATCTGCATCCGTATTTACAACAAGGTTGGCGTTGTGTGTGACTATAATAATCTGCCGCCTGCTTTTTACTTTTCTAAATAGAGGAACCAACTCGTCAAATATAGATTTTGGATCTAAATTTTCTTCCGGCTGATCTATAATAAGAGGTCTGTCATCTTCTTTATCAATAGCCAGATACAGCAATAATAGAACAATACCCCGGGTTCCAGGTGATAACTGGCGAATATCAACACCGTCATACCGAACACTATAATTGACTGTAATATGGTCTGTAGAATATAGCCAACTTGAGACCTTGTTTAACCAGTTGGCATAACCAATTTGATCTGCTTTTTCGACTTGAGCATGTTCTAAAATAGAATGTTCATGATTTGTTCTAAATTTTGCTATTGCGTTGGCAATCTCATCGGTGGTTCCTGTTTCCCAAATTTTCTTAAGCTCATTGTTAGCATGATTCAAAAGAGTACCTTTTCCTTTAAAGGGTCCGTTTTTCCTTAAGTCAAGAAGTTCCTCCCCTGCCGCAGCCCAAGCGCTGATATCTGCGCTACGCTGAACCTCAAAAGTAAGTTGAGATAAAGATCCTTTCTGGGTTGTAAGGTTATTCATCAAAGGCCGATAGAGTTCGGTTAGTTGCTTTTCTTCTTCGATAATAGCTTTGAATACTTCATTATAAGCTTTTCTTCTTGTTTCCTGAATAGCTTTTGAACGGTCTGCCACGCCGTTCGCGTCAACAATCTGCTTCTTTATTTTCTCAAGTTCTGCCTCCTCCTTAATGATCCTTTCGCTAAGGCGTGTGTATTGTTTTCCTTTCTCGCTATCTATTCCAATTAAATGCTTTAATCTTGCAACTTCTTGGGTAAGTGTTTCAAAATCGACTTTCTCTAATGCAACTCCTGTTGGTAAAAGCGAAGTTTCGTCATATTTTGCAATTGTCAAAGGGGCCCCTTTAATTTCTAATACGGCTTTATCAGCGTTGGTAATTTCTTCATTTACAATTTTTGAGACATCAATTTTGAAATCGACCTCAAAATTTTTCCATTGAGTTGCTGTAAGTCCGGTAGAACTGTATGTTGAAGACAGCTTTTTAGTATAATTAGGAAACGTTGAAGTCCGTGCTTTATCGATCTCTTGTTTAAGTTCTCCAAGTGCTTGCCTTTTTCTTTGAGCCTGTTCCAACAATAGAGTTACTTTATCGAGAGCAGTAGAAACAGTTTGAAATTCGGTCAATCTTACATTATTACCTGTAATCATCAACTTTTGACGATTATCTTTATCTGTTTTTACCAGGGCCTCCTTTTCCTTGAATTTTTTCTGCAACCCTGGAAGATTAAGTTTCTTAATTCGTTCTGCGTTCAATTCTTGAGAAGAAGTTTCAATAATTTCTTGCTGATTTTCTCTTTCTTGTCTTGGAATTGCAGCTCTTTGCGATAGAAGTTCTTGAAAATCTGTAAAGCCAAGACGGTCTTCTTGTGGGTGAGAAACAAATATCACGCGCTCAATTTCATCCATGAGTTCATCAGTCATCCCTTCTGATGAACACAATTTGTCGACAAACTGTTGGGACAGGTATTGCACACGCGGGCTGTCTATTAAATCTTCAAATTCAACTTCGCCAACTGCTTGGTGCGTTGAACGTCCTGTTTGCCATTTCAATTCAATATCGACAGTTGCTAAATATTCTTTTGCACGATTAATAAATGAAGCATCGCTCAATTGTGATGAAATAGCCATACCTCCAACGGCAATAAGATCCGCTAAAGCCGTCTTACCAGAGCCTCTTGCTCCGATTATTGCCACCAGTCCTGAATTAAGTTGGATGTTGTCAGGGGTAACCCAGTCCGCATTGGTAATAATAACTTCTTCAATAATATTAGATGAAATTTGATTGTTAGACGGTACTGGTCCAACAATAACGCGATCTGCCGGCTCTATACAAATTTGGCGTAGTGACTCAAACTTAAGATCACCTTTAATCCAAGTATATCTGTCTAAATCTGGGCGCCCTACTTTTTCATTCGTATGTGCATCTGATCCATGAATACACGGCTTGCAGCCATTATATTTTTCGACCAATTGAGCTAAGCTTGCCGGACCCTGCCCTAACCAAAATTTCCTTTGCGCTTCGCTTCCGGCAAAGATTATCTGAGATGTTCGCTCAATATGCTGTCTAATTGAGCTAAAGGTTGCATCATTATTAAGGCCCGAAGTTCCATCACCAGTATTAGCAGATACGGCAAGAAGAATGTTCTTTCTCGCCCAGGCACTGTCTTTAAAGGCCGACTCCAATTGAGAAAAAATAACCTTGAACTGATTAGTACCTGCCTCTAATGCTTTTACGTCATCGATGATTTTATCATCATGAAATTTTCCTAATCTTGTCAGATCTTCTTTTTGACATCTGAATTTTTCTCTTCCTACAGAGTAGTCCAGGTTTTGCAAAAATCTTTTTGCTTGTTCAACATGTTCAGGATCTTCAGGGGAAATAAGTAAATGGCCATTTATGGCTACATTTTTGGCTGTGCCTAAAAGAAAACGTAATTCAATATTTGGAAATATAAGTTCTACCCCGGAAAGACGGCCAGTAGCTTTCGCTTGTAAGGTCTTTTCGTAGCTTTCAATACTGTAATAATCGGTTATGCCAAGCACTTTTATTTGAGGCGCAGATTGTTCAATCCTGTTTAAAAAATCGTCCCAAGGATCATTTCCAGAATACATGTCGTTCATGATTGTTCCGGGGGTGTGGATATGTGGCTCCCAGCGATGCCAAATAGAACCTTGCAAATTAGCTTGGTGATTAGATGTGTGTGCTTTGGTTTGAAATTTCATATTATTTTTCTATAAATCCTATGGATAAAAATAAACTATTACGGTAGTGTATCAAAGAATGCAGAATATAATATCTTATCTACAAAAGTTTTTTATTAATCACCTGCATAACTTCCTGAAACGTGACCTCTCTTTCTCTTTTAATCTTTTTTAAAAAGGCATTCCACATTGTAATACGAGTGGGATCATCTTGAAACGTCTCAGAAAAAATAGAATGTTCCCTGGACAATTCCGTTCCCCTGGCCTGGAAGGTTACTTTGATAGCATCCTTCAGCGTCTGTTCATTGACATTTTCGTTGATCAGTAGCTGATAGACATCATAAAAATCTTTCATCCTGCTGTTAATCGTTCCCAGGAAAACCATTGTTTGAAACTTTTCGGCGATGACGGTTTCAATGGTATATGCCAACAACTCTGGAGCGGGTACTCCCTGTATGAGAACAGGGAACTTTATTTTTACAGGTTTCGGGGTTATTTTATCGCCAAAGCCAATATCTATCTGTATTCTCTGTTTAACTGTATCAAAAGCTGCTGGGAAGAATAGCCGAATACCGCCGTATTCACTATTTTCGGTAATCTGCTCTGTTGTTATTTTTTCCTCATCAAATTTTACTGCGTCATCACAACTCACTGAAAGGATTTCTTGGAAAACCTGTTGCAACTCTTTTGGATCATTTGAAGTATTCTGGCCTGACAGATCAATATCTACTGTGGGGCGGGTAAGCAACCCCTGGAGTGCATAAATGAAATTGCCTCCTTTGAGATAAAAATGGCCAGCATATTTGGAAACAGATAATCGGTATAAAAAACGTTCGTGCAAATACCGGGTTACTACCACCTGAAACGCGATCTCTTCTTTTTGGGCGATATTGAATAAGCGAGATCTTATGGATGTAGCGGAAATCATAGCAATGACTTTATATAAGGTGCCAATATTTTTTCAACTCGTAGTATAACTGCATATTGCATCAGGCGATCAATGTCTTTGTTTTTTAGCTGAAAATAAGATTTAATTACTTCCTGCATGATGTCTTCCCCCACTTTGTTCCTGAACTTTACTGCATCACATACTGAGCGCTCCCGGTCATAAAATTTTAGAATACTGCCATTCTCTTTTATTTCGGTAATACCAAGAGCATATACCTTATCGCTCCAATAGTGTATCGCTATCGGTGGATAACCTGGTGTTTTTATTTTTGTGTTACGATGCAGGGCCACATGATATTCGGATGCAATAGTTGTGGTAAATCCATACTGCTGCCACGCTGTAAACAGACAAAAAACGCCGTTCGGTATCATTTCCGCAATTAGCACCTTATCGTCCTCCCTCAGATACTTTTTATGCGCATATAGCCCATGTTTTGCTTTAAAGACCTTCCCGGAGTCAATAAGTTTCTCCAGTTGATACCTCAAATCTCTGCTCAGGCCACTGGTGTCCAGGTATCCTTTATTTGATTTAAAACGATGTTCAACGCTATTCATTTACGTAATTTTACACCACAAATATAATCAGTTGTGGTGCGATATTACAAACCAATCGCTTCAAGTAGCTTTAATGGATTAACAGCCAAACTCTTATACCTCATCCCAAAATGCAAATGCGGCCCGGTTGAACGGCCTGTGTTGCCGGATATGCCCAATGCAGTACCTCCTTTCAAAGTATCGCCGGGACTACAAAACAGCCTGCTTAAATGGCAATAGATGGTTTCCGCATCGCCGTGCCCCATTACTACATAATATCCTTCTACATCTCCCCAGCCAGCCTTTTTAATGACACCATCTGCAACAGCGTAGACCGATTCATACAAGGCTTTCAGATCAATGCCCCAATGAAACTTCCGCTGACCAGTCACCGGGTGCCTGCGCCAGCCGTAACCGGATGTAGCTGCCATGTTTTTTAGTGGGGCATAAAAACGTTTTGGCGTAACCGGCACGGGTCTAACATCAGTATAAAGAGTTTTCTCCCTGATTGGGGTTTGCGATACTGTAGAATCCGGATTTTCCTTACCAAGATTCACAGCAGTGCCATTTTCGGCCCGGCCATACATATTAATAGTGATAATCTGGGCCTTCACCTGGTTAGTTGAATATATTCCTATGAGGAGTAAAAATATTCTTAATAAAGATTTCATTTTGTAAATATAGTTAATAGTTATATTTTTATGCCAAATTAAACCTATGAAGTACTCCAAAGAACAACTTCCCTGGCAGGATTTTGCTGTTTTGGGACTAGACCGGCCGCAGGTGCTTTCCTTTCCTAAATCCACCATTGACGCTTTATTATCCGGTAACCGGACATCCCTTATGCGTTTTGAAAATGCAAAAATTCCCGGAATGTCTAGCTCTTACCCTATTGATGGGAAACTGTCATTAAAAAAAGGCACAGACGGGCAACTACAGCTGCTGATCCATCCCATCAACCCGGAATTAAAAAACAACTTTGAGCTGTCAAAATCTGAACTTAAATACCTGGAATCAGGAAAAATGGTGTTTATTCCTAAACTGGTAACCGGCGAGGATGGCAAATTGGAGGAGGCGCTGGTTGCTTATGACCAGGTAACCAATGAGCTAGTTGCCTTCAAACGGGAAGGCTTAAAGGCGCCAAACACTATTAATGGAACCAAGTTGACCCCGCAGCAGCAGAAGGATTTTGTTATGGGTAAGTCTATAACTGTAAACGGGGATAACTACCAGATAGACCCCAATAATGAAACTGCCGGCGTAAAAAAACAGGCAGGAGCTATTCGTGAGCGCCCCCAAACCATTAATAATAAATACCGTTCCCCGGAACTCATTATGGATATCATGCTGCTTACCACCGGTCTTGGACATTATGTATTGCTCTGGCACCTGGCTAAAATGCTACTTCATTCAAGATCCTTAGGATTCAGCCTGGAAAAAAGCCTTCACAACCGTTCATTCCGAAACTCGTTAGCAGATGCTCAAAAGGAGATCGTTCAAAAGCAACAGGAACTCTCCCGGCAGGGTGTGGATAAGGATGGAAAAGCAACTAAAACGCTCTCTATGGATGAGCTCATTGGTATTATTGAAAAGAAAGCGGGCGAACATATCGTAATAGATAAAATAGAATCCGGCAAACAAGAAGCAGCAGGTGGGCAGTCCGTAGCTGTTATTCAGAAAAAAGAAGGGCCCTCTGGTGGTCCTTCAATCAGGGATGAAGAACCTCGAAGCCGATCTTTCAAAGTATAACCTATGGAATATTTTTATCCATTTCGCCTGCGTCCGCCATGAATGAAGGGGGTATTTAAATAATATTCACAAACTTATCTGCCGTTGTCGGTAGAAAACTTCAAATTACATACCCGCCTGTCTAAAGGTCAGGCATCAAATAAAATCTATGAAACAGGAAAATTTTGAATATCTGTCCCAGCAGTTAAAATACCTTGGCTTTGGGGATGAACTCACGGGCGACTTACATAAGAATATGGGAAAAGGAAACCAAGCCTTTACGTTAGGGATAACGTTGGTTTATTCTTCATTTGAAAAAAATGCTGTTCAGTATGACCTGAATTTCCGAAAAGGGAGAGAAGATATGTACTTTCTCAATTCTTATATCGCAAGGCTCGGCGAGGATACGGCGAAGTTTTATGTAAACAAAGGCGAGAAAAACATCACCTCAAAGGAAGCCTTTAACCTGATGGAGGGGCGCGCAGTTTACCGCGAGCTTACCAATAGAGAAGGCGAAAAGTACCACGCCTGGCACAAGATCGATACCGAAAAAAGCGAAGGCGAAAATATCAAATTCAAATCAGCTTCCGCTGGCCAGGGATATGACCTGGAGGCCGCCATGAAAAAAGTAGTCTCTCAGGAATTATTCTTTGGCCTGGACAAAGACATGGCTATTGAATCCCTAAAAAAGGGCAACCTGGTGGAAGTCAAAAATATGGACAAATCGGAAAAGTACTGGATTGCAGCCGACCCGCAATTTAAGACCCTGGAGATATTTGACACCAGTGGCACAAAGCTGAAGCTGGAAGACGTGAATAAAGAAAAAACAGCTGAAGGCGAGAAACAATCAGCTGGCATGACAATGTAGTGGTCCTGAGTAGTTACATAAGCGGGCTGCCCTTTTCTTCAGGAAACAGCTCGCTTATTCTATGCAACCTTCGGAGTAAACTAAGAATCTATGAAAAAGAAGGCCACGCCGCAAAATCAATTAACTTTATTTGACCTTTTTAATGAAAATAGTGATCATGAAACCTCTAATAGAACAATACAGCCTAGTGGAAACGGACCAGACGAAATACGCCCTGAAACAGAGCGAGGAAATCCAGCTCAAATCAAGACTGAACAGCTACAAAGCGAGGCAACTCTTCGAGATGCTGAAACAAGGACAACCGGAACGGTTTCACCAGATGATAAAGGAGGGCAAACTGATACCCTTCCTGAACGACCTGTCGAACCAGTATCTTCGGAAAATCCAACAACAGATCGACAAGGGTATGAACGAAGCCGAAGCAGCCGAGATCCAGTGGCCGCTGCTGATGGAACAGGCCGGCCTCAAATAATCCCTCCAGCTAACTACCATCGCACCAACTCATTTTTCAGCGCAAAGTCATTTTCAAAAGTACAGGCATTTCGTGCTAATATTCTCGCACTGGAAGCCCTGCATCAACTTAACCAAACCAGGTGCAACGCTACCCCTCAGGAGCAGGAGATCCTCGCCCGGTATGTGGGATTTGGTGGTTTAAAAGAAATGCTGCTGGACCCGGCAATTGATGCCGAGTGGAAAACGCAAAACGACCTGCAACTTCGCCCCTATGTTCAACAGGTAAATGCTATTTTCCAAAGACTTGATCCGGATGGATCACTCGATATATTACGTTCTGCCAGGCGTTCCATACTGAATGCTCATTTTACAGACTATGCGATCATTAATGGCGTTTACTCCGTTTTGGAAAAGACAGGCTTTAAGGGTGGCAATATCTTAGAACCTGCTGCAGGCGTTGGGAATTTTTTAGCCGCGATGCCGCCCGCCATGGCATCAGCATCGCAGGTAACAGCTGTGGAAATGGATGCCGCAACTGGTATGATCCTGCAAAAACTGTTTCCAACAGCTAATACTTATATAAATCGTTTTGAGAAACAGGATTTCCCTCCCGGTCAGTTTGATCTGGTCATTTCCAATGTACCTTTTGGCGAAACACCGGTTTTTGACCCGGGCCTCGCTAATCTCAAAGACAACTCCTGGTACAAGGCCTGCAGCAATATCCATAACTATTTTTTTGCTAAATCGCTCCTGCTCCTAAAGCCCGGTGGCATAATGGCAATGATCACTTCGCGCTATACAATGGATAGCGCCCAAAATAGCAATATCCGGAGCCTGATGGCCGAAAAAGCCGCGTTCCTCGGAGCAATACGCCTCCCTGATACCGCTTTTAAAGTCAATGCGGGTACGGAAGTGGTTGCGGACATTATCTTTTTACAAAAGCCTTATCCGGGTGAGGCCCTGGTACAAAACCACGCGTTTCAGCATATCCGCTCTGAGCCCTTTACCGATACTGCCGGGGTGAACGGTATGCTCTCTTACAATGAATATTTCTTTGATCATCCCGGGCATCTTTTAGGCCAGAAAGAATTTGGCGGGTTGTACAGTAAGGATGCTTTTAATTTGAAAGGAGATAGCACTATAGATCTCTTTAAAAGCATCACATCTCTTGGAGAAAAGTTATTCCCTGAGCCTGTAGTAAAACAGCATTCCATTAATCTTTTCCCGGTGGATATCACTGGTGATGAAAAGCAGGTATTGCTTCATACGCACTCCTCTGAGTTTGATATTGTTGGCAATTTGATCCATACCGATAATGGCGTCACTGGCACAGTGTCATCAGATTACTATATTGATGAAGCGCTGGATGAGCGGGTTAAATCTCTGGGGCTACAGCCACATCAAATCCGGATGGGTCAACTTTCCGAAGCTGATTTAACAATTTTAGAAACCGAAGGGATTGACCCGGCCGATTTTCGCATACGGGTGATTGAGCCAGTACGCATTAGCAAAGCCGATCAGCCGAAGGTAAAAGAGATCGTACAAATAAGGCGACTGGCCAAGGAGCTCCTGTTTAAAGAGATGAACCATTACTCAGGTGAAGCGCTGCGCCCTTTGCGCAAGGAGCTGCTAGAGGCCTATCGTCGCTTTACCCGAAAATTTGGCAACCTGCTGCATAAATCCAATGAGAAACTGCTTATGCAGGACACCGATTGTTTTATGATCCGCTCCCTGGAGAAAAAAGACAAATTAACCGGGAAAATTACTCCATCAGATATTTTATTTAAAAGAACGATCGCCGCTGTGCGTGAAGTAGACCGCGTGGATAATGTGCAGGATGCCATAACGCTTTCTCTTCAAAAATACGGCAGGCTCGATATGAACTATATCTGCGAACTGATGGAGTTGCCCTTTGAATCACTAATACAGAGTCAGAAAGGAGATGAAACACTGATTTTCCAGGATATGGATGGCTCTTTTAAAACAAGGGATGAATACCTGTCGGGCCAGGTAGTAAATAAACTTCAGGCGGCAAGAGAACAGGTGGCGATGAATCCGGCGTTTCTTAACAACGTGGAACAACTGGAAAAAGTGCAGCCCAGACCCATACCAATGGTGGATATTTACTGTCCACTTCATGCCCGGTGGATCCCAAAAGCAGATGTCCAGGCTTTTATCTCGGATCTGCTGCATACCGAAAAATTTGACCTGATATTTTCCTCATCGCTGGACACTTATACGCTCACCATTAATGATAAAACAGCCCAGTCCGAAGCGTTTAGATCCAAGCGCAAGAGCGCTGCATGGATCATCAACCATTCCCTGAATGGAGTTGAGCCTATTGTGAAATATACGGATAAAGACGAAGAAGGCAGGGAGATCATCGTTTTCGATCCCCAGGATACTCATTTTGCAAAGGAGCTGTACAAAAAAGTAAAGAATGCCTGGGATGAATTTAAGCTTTCCGACCCTGAAAGAAGACGTGAGTTGGAAGCTATTTACAATAAGCTTTATAATACCACGGTACTGAGAAATTATGATGGCTCCCATCTGCTGTTTCCTGGGCTGTCAGGGTTTACACTACGCCCGCACCAAAAAGATGCTGTGTTCCGCAATGTTCAGCAACTGGGAGGCATCAATGACCATAAGGTCGGTGCCGGAAAAACACTGGTACAGATCTGCACGGCGATGGAACTTCGCCGTCTGGGCATTTGCAATAAACCGATGATCATCGGGATTAAATCTCAGGTTCCTCAACTCTACGAGTCCTTCAAAAAAGCCTACCCGCTTTCCAAAGTACTATTTCCATCAGAAAAAGATTTTCAGCGGGAAAACCGTCTGCACCTCCTCAATACCATTGCCACCAATGACTGGGACTGTATTATTCTTTCGCACGATCAGTTTAATCTGATCCGGCAGCCCATCAACATCCAGGAAGCCATTATCGAGGAACTGAAAAAAGAAATCGAAAAGGAGATGTACTCCACCGATGATAAAGCGCTGAAGAAAAAGCTGGAAACACAGCTTTACAATTACGAGCAGAAGCTGGAGCGGCTGAATAACCAGAAAAAAGATAGCCAGGTTTCGGATTTTTCCCAGTTGGGAATTGACTTCCTGATGGTCGATGAAAGCCAGGAATATAAAAATTTAGAATTCCTGACCCGCAAAAGGAATATCAAGGGCCTCGGCAACCCACTCGGAAGCAAAAGGGCTTTTAATATGCTGATCGCTTGCTGCTATTTACAGGATCTGCATGGGGATGATAAAGGCATCCTTTTTTCATCGGGAACTACCATCAGTAACAGCATGGCAGAGTTTTATCTTTTGATGAAATACCTGCGACCGGATTACATGAAAAAAATTGGTCTGAACTCCTTTGACCGCTGGGCGGCCAATTTCGCCAACGATTTTTCAGAGCTGGAATATTATATGGGCCGGTTTAAGGAGGTGCACCGGTTCCGGGAGTTTACCAACCTGCCGGAACTTATCACAATGTACCGGGAAATTGCCGATGTACGCAATGAGCAGAACCTCCGGTTAGATATACCCAAAGCCTCGCATAACCTGATCAAAGTAAAACCTTCTGAGGTACAGTTGGCGCATATCCAGATGCTGCAACAGTATATAGACAGCAAGGGCGTTGATTACGCTGAAACCTTAGGGCTAACCGCAGGTTATGATCCGAACAAAAAGATAAATCCCTCTTTTGCTATACTGGCGATTAACTATGCCAGGAAATTGAGCCTCGACCCCAGGTTAATCAACAATAAACTGCCTCCCGGGACCAAGCTGGAGGAGGCAGCTGATGATATTGCTGCTCTTTACCACGGAGCAACGCACTTTAAAGGCACTCAGTTTGTTTTTTGTGACCTGGGCACACCGAAATCCAGGAACCAGGTAGATAATCTGTATGATTTTCTGGAAGGAGATATACCTGATGCCGACCTACACGAGATATTCGGTGAAAACTATTATGACTTGCCCCGCAAGCCTTCTATTGAAATTGTTAAAGACAAATTGGCGGGCGTACTGAAACTATCTTATGATGAAGCAGATAAACTAATCCTTGAAGCCAACACCGCGGAAAACTTTAATGTTTATGATGAGCTCAAACGTCTATTGGCAGCAAAAGGAGTTGCTGAGCCAGAGATTGCTTTTGCACATAACTATAACACCCGCAGGCAGAAAGAGACCCTGTATGAACAAATCAACGCAGGTGAGATACGTGTTGCTATTGGCAGCACCAAAAAGTTGGGCGTTGGGGTCAATGCACAGGAACGCTGCATTGCCGGCCATCATATTGACATTCCCTGGCGACCTTCAGATTTGGAACAGCGTAATGGCAGGTTTGAGCGACCGGGAAACCTCATTGCTAAAACCCATTTGGGTAATAAAGTGCAGGCATTTTACTATGCTACCGAGCGGACACTGGATGCTTCAATGTATAATACCGTTGGCCTGAAAGCCCATTTTATCTCACAGGTAAAACTTAGCGCCAACCAGGATGTTCGCATAGCTAAAGATGTGGAAGAAGACGTGGACATGAGCCAGATGGCAGCTGAACTCTCCGGAGACCCTATTTTTAAAGAAAAAGCAACCCTTACAAAAAAAATCACCGAACTGGAACAACTTAACCGCTCCTGGCTGCACAAGCGACTGAGCACAGAAGACAACCTGAAACAGGCTGTACGCCTGAAGGAACATTATGAGCAGAAGATCGATGTATTGAAAATAACAATCCCACTGCTCGATGACTTACCCAAAAAGAATGGCGAGCACCTCATTAATGCAAGGGTTGGCAATGATCAATTTGATAAAATCGGGGAGTTCGGCAAAGCCATGCTCCGGGAAGGATTATACCAGTTGCAATACAAAAAGCATGGGCAGGAGTTTGAGTTGGGCACGCTCTGGGGATTTAAAGTAGCCGGTATAGTTGAAAACAATATTTTCAATAAACATATTAACCGTCAGGTGCTGTCTCCTGCAGGAGAAAAAATAGGCGCAGAAACAAAATTACCAGAGGGAGAAATGGCTATTGCCCTTCAGGTTAAAAATATCATTCTTGGGATGCCCGAGGAATTGACTGCTACTGAAAAAAAACTTGTTGATTCCTGTAACAATATCCTGGAATATCAAAAACAGTTAATGGATGATAATCCTTATAAGGCTGACTTGATGTATTGCCAGCAAAGACTGGCGGAAATTGACCGGCTGATTGTAAAAAGGGCAGAAAATGAAAAGAAGCAAAACCAAAACGCAGCTGAAACTCAACAACAGGTAGCGCTTTCTGTATAAACTTCTTTCCGCAAACTGTCATATTGCAACAACAGATAGCAGGAGTAAGAAACGGTACCTACCACTTGATGCTATCGTAATCAAAATTGTCATCACCTAATTCCAACTCACTACTATCGCAATTGAGCCTTTGCGCTTCTTTTTTCAAAAACGCCTCATACTCTTTATAAGATTCTGAAAAGAAAATGCCTTTTTTGAGCAATTGGGGTAATTTTCTGAACGCCATTTTACCACCCCCAAGCACAAAAAAATCATAGGTTATCCTACGCATATACTGATATATGTGAGGATTGCCACCATAAAGCCCATCTTCAATAAATCCACTCAGCTGTTGGGCGCCAACTGCATCATAGTCGAACATCGCCTTTTCAAGCCAATATTCCAATAACAAGATTTGACCAATATCCTCTTTGTCCGTTGGGCTATACCGCATATTAAACTTTATAGCAGTCAACGAAAATAGAAAATGTACCCAGGATATCTGCACGCCTAAATGCCTTCCATCTGAGTAATGAAAATGTCCTCGTTCCGGTTGTTCCAGCCTACTTCCTTGAAAAGCCTTGCGGATTTCATAAGAAAACGCACTGATCGCTTTATCCCGGTTTTCGGAGGCTTTTGGCTGTGGGCCGTTTTTGTCTTCTTTAGCCCAAAATTTACCTATAATTTCATAAAGTCTATATAGGTCGCCATAGGTACCCCAAAGCTCTACTCCCATTCCCCCGCCTGTTGGTATTATATAAATCATTCTATCTAATTTCCTGTAAAATATAGTATTTACAAAACAATTGCAAACAGACTTATATTTTGGAATGCGTAGTAGTTTTATACAAAAAATAGGGTATATAATCCTGTATTGAGTTTTCCGCTACATTCCCGCTATGAAGAGATGTGCCGCTGAACCTCCCCCATCCCAAAAGATAACTGCTGTAAATTCCTTCACAAATTACTTGCTTACATGCTCAAATCTCTCTCTTTGGCTGTTTCGTTCAGCTTTCAGCATCGAACGACAGCTATTGCCTATAAATCATGTAAGCAACAAATTTGCACGTAGCCTTAAACTCAAGGAATCATTGCTGATCATAACCCGGTAATTTTTATTCAAATAGTTTGCCTGGTTTATGACAGCAATCATTCCAGGATGCTTTCAAGTAAACCCAGAACCTGATCTATTCCCTGAAAAAAACAGGCAAAAGCGCAGCGAAGTAAACGGCTTCTTCCCGCCAACCCAATCGTTCGGCATAAACACGAGGTCCAACACATACAGCCAAAGCCTGGCATTCTTTTATTCCGCGTGCGATTTGGTGTGTTTGCCACGCGACGGCCGTTTGTTCTTGCTTTCTTTTTTTCCGGTTTTTCTTTTTCAGGGAATAATCAAAAAAATAAACAACAGTACTATGCACATACATTTTTTTCACGTCAGAAAGACAATTGATGAACAAATGAATGACCTGGGGCGAAGACGGCCCGGCTATCAAAATACCTGGTATCTCATGGACATACGGCTCCTTGAAACTGCATGACGATGATTGGGATCTCATTTTTGTCCGGGAAACCGAAGGGCTGATCCCGATAGGTAATATGTATTATGGCGACTTTGAAATACTTCCAGACGGCGCAGAGATTTTTCCGCATTGGCCCGTTTTAAGCCTGCAAACATTTGAACAGTTAAACCGGCAGCATAGATAGCACGATTTGACAGAGCCTGCTGTGTAAAATTGGCTTCTTTTTCTGCATCCGGGGGCTTGGCTGCAGCAAACTACTTTTTCAATACGAAAAGTAGCAAAGCACTCCGCAGCCGAAACTTGTCTGCGGATGTCTGTCAAAAATCGAAGGTGTTTGTTGTCAAATTCGATAATTTTACTATCGTTATTAAATAGTTGACTTATGGATATGGTTGAACTTGGGAACAGAATACGGGCTGTGAGAAGCAAGGCACTCAATATGAACCAGATAGAATTGGCCGAGGCTCTGCGCTCACACCAGGGTGTGATATCAAGGCTGGAAAAAGGCATTGGTGGATCTTTAGAACTGGTGCTGGACTTTATTTCCCTCTTAGAGAAAAAAGGGTTGAATGGATCTGTACTTTTTACAAATACTTTTTCCATTGAACAACTCTCTGCAAATTACAAGCCAGGTAAACTAAACGCAGCCGGCAAACTTGTTACCGAAAAATTCACCCTGCTAAAAGATACCATTCAGAAAGGGTATGAACAGATGGTGGAACTGGAGGGATTGGTTACACCCGAGTTTAAGTCAGCAACGGGTAAATCGAAAAAGATAATTCGGTAAAAAAGGTATTGACTGTGTCCTAATCCAAATAGTAATCCTTTCCAATAAGAAACATGATGTCGGTGAAAATCAAGGTCGAGAAATCGGGTAATGGTGGTACATAGTTGGCGGCAATAGATGCTTTCAAGACCCATTTTTTTTGTTTTTGTTTTCGTTTTTGCCTTTTTCTAGTTTTTTTAGTGCTTTCTCAAAATCACTCTCAAAATTTTTATCTTGAATAACCCTGAACTTTTCATATTCCTTTTCCGCCAGCTTCATTGCAACCTCATGGGTTACTTTTCCGGGATTTTTCAAAATCTGGTGCTCATTAAATTGCAGAAAGGCATCCAATTTTGTGATCCAATCGGCCATTTTCATAGGAATTTGTCTTTCTGCCTGTAGCTCGGCAAAGTCGAGATACATAGTAGTGATACGTTCCAGTTCTTTAATTTCTTTTTTCCGTAAATAGCTTTTAGGACTTCCGATGTCAGTTTTCAGAATTTTGCCTTTGGGTGCATTTCTCCAGGTCGTCAGGCCCATATTGGGTTGAGAGGCATTGGCTCTTTCTGAAATAAGTTCGGCTGATGTTTTGCCTGTAATGGCCCAATGCAGTTTATTTTGAATCGTTTTAAAAAACTGCTGTGTGATGCCGGCGTCTTTACTATAATCAATACTGCACTGTTCGTAGATGTCAGTTATTTTGAGATAAAACCGTCGTTCGCTTGCACGTATCTCCCTGATACGCTCCAGGAGTTCATCAAAGTAGTCCTTGCCGAAACGCTTACCCTGTTTAAGGCGTTCATCGTCCAAAACAAAGCCTTTGATAATAAACTCCCTAAGTGTTTGGGTGGCCCAAATTCTGAATTGAGTAGCCTGGAGACTGTTTACTCGGTAGCCCACCGCGATTATGGTATCCAGGTTATAGTACGATGTATTGTAAGTCTTTCCGTCACTGGCAGTTGTTTCCAAATTGGAAATAGCTGATTTTTCTTCTAACTCATTAATTTTAAACATATTAGAGAGGTGCCTACTAATGGCAGGAACTTTTACGCCAAACAGCTCCGCCATTGCTTTTTGTGTAAGCCAGAATGCATCATCATTGAATACTACTTCTATCTTTACGTTACCATCAGGGCTGCTGTAAAAAATAATGCCGCCTTTTTTAGGTTCATTTGCCCTCATATAGCCTTTATAACAGTCATAAAATCTTATTAATTTAACGATACCGTCAACGGTACGTCTATCCGACATGATTTAACCGTTGGGCAAAGTTTGGAGATGGCAATTTCGACCTCCCTTACCCAGCGAAGATATATAACAATTGTAAACGGATTTTATTAAAAAATTCTCAAATTTTGGTTGTAATAATTTGATAATCAGCGTTTTTATTATTTCAAATTCAATAGGTTTGCATATTCAATTTTTGTTTCATCTTCAAAATCGCCAACATAGTTTTCAGTTGTTATTACAGAGGTGTGGCCCAGACTTTCTTTTACAAATGACATTGCCACCCCCTTGCGTATCAGAATCGTAGTAAAACTATGGCGGGCGGCGTATGTCGTGAGGCTTTTTTCAAATTTCAATTCTACCCTGATCTCTTCCATATACTTATTGACCCATTTGATGAAACGTTGGCAACGATGTTTAATGGTTAGGTTTGATAAGCCCGGTTCAAGTATTGGAAATAAATAGGGAGTGCTATTATCCTTACATTTATATTGTTCAATAATATTCCTTGCTGCTTCATTCACAGCAACGCGAATTGGCCGCAGATCCTTCTTCTTTGTTCGCTTGGTCTTCTCTCTGAAGAAATGAAAGAACTTTCCATCATAGGATTTTCTTTCCAAGTGGATAATATCTGTAAAGTTCATGCCGTTGCAGAAATATGACAGCTTCCAAAAAGCTAAGGCTTTCTGTTGATTATTTTCGTCGGGAGTATGGCTTAATATTTTCTTAAGTTCTTCATTGGATAATGCCTTTTTTATATTGCGCCCCGCCGGGATCTGATATTTTTTAAATGGATAGCTTTCCTGGGGAAATATTTTATCTTCAATGGCTTTGTTTACAACTGCTCTTAATTGGCGCATATATATTCCAATTGTGCTAATAGAATTTCCTTTTGACTTCAGGTGATTCTCATAATCCAGCAACCGTTTCGGGGTAATATCGAAAATGGTCATACCTTTTTTAAAATCATTAATTGAATTGATTGTTGTATTATAAGATATCGCGGTTCCAATCTGCCCGTTCTTTTTAAGACTCGCCACATAGGCATCAAATAATACCTGCAGACTACCCGCAGTAGTTGCAATATTTTTTTCTGGCTCGAAAAAAATATCTTCAAAGGCAGTAAATGAAAAAAAAGGAAGCGAATCGATGGTTTCAATTGCTTTTTGCCGAATACCCGCAAGTTGAATCTTTAATTCTTTCAGATCATCATCCCGCAGTCTTGGAGTATCCAGTTTTTCCCACCCATCTTTGGTAGCAGATAGCTTTGTTCCATATCTTTTCTGCCCGGCTTGTTTATTATAGACATTCAATTTAATGGGGTAGGTACCATCCTTTTTTGCCTTGGTTCCTTCTAAAATGAAATTTACTGAAATGTTTGGGCTCATATCTATAGGTTTAAAAAATGCGACTATAACTTTGTCGATTTACGCTTAAAAACGCGACTAAAATGCGACTATAAAGTTAAGAATAACTGGCAATAAAAATAAATTCGTCTGAAAATAAAGTTACATAATAATATTATAATCAATTCATTATACAAATATTCAAAAGTATCAAAAAACAACGAAAAAGGAAAAAATGTGACTGTTAATCAGAGGGTCGCTGGTTCAAGTCCAGCAGGGGGAGCTGAAAATCAATCAGTTACACATTAAAATGTAGCTGCTTTTTTCATTTGAGACATGGTTTGAGACATGAGGGTTTTTGTGGAAAAGTTTTTGCTTTTTATGGAGCCAAATACGTGCCTTTCGGCACCAAATCAATCCTCTTATGGTTCGTACGGTGTTTCCTTAATATTGCCTTGATAATAGCCTGCTATAATTGAAAACTGTTTGTCTGTTAAAAGCATTGTGTGCAAGTCATTACCTCCATACAATAAATAAAACTGCTCATCGCTATTTTTAGCTTTTAATATTTCGTTTACTTTTTTAAAGAAATTTCTTGGCGCTGTATCCCAAAATATATTGTTGTCCAGATCCTTTTGAGTATAAAGTTGTATTGTGTCGCCATTAATTAAAACATCAAATGAATTTTCCTTGTCGTTTAGTTTTTGAGCAGACAGCGAAATGCCTCTTTTCGCTAAAACTCTATTAAGTGTCGGGAGAAAAAAGTCAAAGCTAAATTCGGCCAGCTCCTCGGCATCAATGTGTGTAATCTTAAAGTTGTCACCATCGTAAATATCAAAAGAATCTATGAGGGTCGCTTTTAAACTGTCAATCCTTGAACTGTCCGCGTATTTTAAGAAGCCATTGTCTATAAGTTCTGCTGCATAATTGCTTTTTTCCAATTTCTGCATATTGCTGTTATTAGTTTTTTCCAGCTGATTACAACTGCTGATGAATATGAAACAAACTAAAATTGTTATGTTTTTCATTACAGAAATTGAGTTTTGCCCTTTTGCTGTCTTATATAAAAACGTCGTTGGTGGCGGGGCTTTTGTCAGTTATTCGGTCTAAATCGTTCAAATGATTGCCAATATTTGTCTTTATAAATATCATATTCGATTTCAAATTTGTTGTCGTTGTCCTTTTGTATTTTGAAAAACACTTTTGAAGGTTTGCGGAAGTCTTTGCAGGCAAAATAAATATCCCGTTCGTTGTTTGCAGTCTGTCTGCCAATATATAAATAGCCGTGTTTATCTGAAAGTTGCTGTAGTATATCTTCTTCAATTTCATTTAAGCTCTGGTAGTCGTTATTGTTGGGCATTCCATTGTTATTGTTCCCATCATATTTGAAAGTAATTACAGCAATCCAGGGGTGTGACGCCTTGCTGTCCCAATTAAGAAGTTGAGTATTTACCACAGCAATTAATTTATTCCCACTTTCCAACTCTGCTTCCAAAATTGAGTGCTCATCGTCTTGTATGTCGTAGCGAATACCTTCGTATTTTTCAATAAATTCTTTTTGTCGCCAAGTAAGGAAGTCTTTGAGTTTTGAAATTGGAACGAGGTCTTTTTCTGCTTCGTGCCTGCTAATTATTTTTAGATTGTCTATATTATTCACAAAATCAAGTTCACCTAAATAGTTGTCTAAGAATATGTATGTACCATTTCCAATTTGCTTTCTGTTTTCTTCTGTCAGGTCATTGTGGATTATAGAAATATCAATTTCATCGGGATAATCAACGTGATCGTTGGAATAGAAAAATAAATTATCACTATCAAATTTATATCCGGCCATATTGATTGATACATTCTTAATGTCCAATGCAGGTTTGAGAGCTGTAAATTTCCAACCGGAAATTTCCGGTGCTTGTTCTATAAGTTCTTCTATGAAAACAATATTTTTTGTATTGCCGTCAGCCGTTAGAACCAATTCAACAGTATTGTCGTCATACATACCTGTTAAATAAAAATATCCATCGTTTAGTTCGGAAAGTTTTGGCGAAAGCTTGTCAAAAAAGTTTTTTTCAACCGCATTATGATTTTTAACCACATTAAAAAATGCCTTTTCATTGTCTTGAAACCAATTCCAGAAGTCTCTGTAACTTTTGATTGGGGTGTCTTTCTTGCCAAAAATTTTTTTAAAAAAACTCATTTGCTTGTCAAGTTAAGTTTTAATGTGGAGCTGTCTGTTAGATACGCCACGAACTCTTAAATATACACAGCTTTCTCCTATTTTAATGGTTATTGTCGTAATTTCAAGCTATTCAATTAGCCTTGGAAATGAAAATCCCTCAATCCATAAAAATTCGTCTCAACAACCGGTACGTTACCGAAATTGATGTACATGGAAAAGCTCCCAATATGGAAACATATTCTTGTTCCCCAACTGTGCCAACCCGCTTGTTGTAAGCATGTCTTACCGTACAAATGAAATACTTCGTCGCCAACTAAAATATTTACTACACCTTCTTGTACAATACAAATTTCGTCAAAACCTTTATGATGATGCGGCGGCGCTCCTAAATGTCCTGCCTGTAAAATAATTTCAGAACTTCCGAGATTGCCTGATGTTTGCGATTTGTCCAATTTGAAAGTAATGTCAGCACCACCAAATCTTCCTTTGTCACCAGCTCCCGGAGCAATGAAAACGGGCTTAGGCTTGTCTTGTTTATCGTCATCAAATAGATAAGATGATGTGCCTGCGTTTAGTTTTGAATAAAAAGCGCTGCCAACCATTGTGGTTGTCAATAGCTGCATTAGTCTGCGTCTGGAAAAATGGTTTTGATTCATAAAGTATTTTAAAAGTCGGAAGTGATTGGCTGCAACGGGCCACCTATTGCCAATACGATGTTAGCGGGTCTTCCAAATTCTATTTTGTCTTTTGCAATTCATTTAATTTGTCTGTCAATTTCTCTTTTTCGTTACTTTCATTTGTCCTGAAACGCAAGATAGGAAAATTATACTTTTCCAAAATCCTGTCTTTCATTCTATCTCTGTCTGCTTGCTGTGTTTCACCTTTGTGAAACTCAAAGCCGTCAACTTCTATTGCAAGAACAGGCGCTTTGGCAACTTTGTTGTAGATCAAAAAGTCCAAATGTGTCCAGGAATTTGAAGCGTATTTTGTTTCTTGTTCGTCCAACTTAGAAAAATCTTTAACAAGTCGCCTTAGCGGAAAATGTAGAAGAACGTTGTATTTCAAAAAATTGTCGTCTGTCAAAACTTGTTTAATTAGTCCAAACATTAAATTTTCGCTGTCATACTGCGATACTCTGCCTGACCTGCTAATAATTTTTGCTCGTTCTTCCTCGTAACCTTTATACAATAAGTCAAAGATTGAATTTAATTCACTTTGAATAATAGAAAAATTGTTATACTCAATATACTTTATCAAGTCAGAAATGTTGCTGTCTTTTTCATCTTCATTTCCATTGACAACTAATATCAACTGTTCAATTGCTCTGGAAACTGCAACATTTAACCGATTAGGATTGTCTGTAAAATCTGAAATTTCGTTGTCAACGGTTGAAAGAATGATAACGTCATTTTCTCTGCCTTGAAACTTGTCAACTGTGTCCGCTTTTATTGAAGGTCTCTGAAATGTTCTTTGTAATGCGTTTGTCTGATTACGATATGGTGTAACAATACCTAAATCTACATTTTCGAGTTTTTCATTTGGTATAATTTCCTGGTTGATAATGTCTATTTGTCTTTGATTCATTCGCTCTCTTGCGTGATTACCTTTTGCTGTTTTGTAAACAACAAGAGGTTGGCGGTTGCTTTTTAGTTCTGTAAGAATGATAAGTTGATTGTTGTAAAATTTCTTGTTGCAAAATTCTATGATTTTCGGGTGGCAACGATAATGTTCTCTCAAAAGTGTTCTTGGAACATTTGGAAACAATTCAATGATAGAGGATAGCAAACTATGACTTGAATAGCGATAAGGTTTTTTTAAGTTGTAAGAGTTGAAAACCATATCTGTTTTAATTTGCATATCGTTGTCAACCACATTTGGTAATTGTTTGATGTCGCCAACAATTACTGCCCGTTTAGCGCAAGACAAAGCAAGTGCGCCCGTTGCTAAATCAACTTGTGAAGATTCGTCTATAATTACATAGTCGTAAGAAATATTTTCTGATAAGCTCTGTCTTAATGAGTAAGTTGTGCTCATAACGACAGGATAATCTTTGATAAATTCGTTAGATTTCTGGCGAAGTTCTGAAATTGTATATGGTTCTCGCCTTTGTTGATTATATCGTTTACACAATTCAGCTTTGAGAAGTTGCATTGACATTTCTGTGTATTCTTTCATTTTGTTGTCAAATGCAAAAAATTTCAATGAGGAGTCTAAAAATTCTATTCTTTTTGCCAGTTCGCGAATTTTGGTTGGATAATACTTTAATTGACAAATGAAAATAATTTCATCAAATGAGTTTTTATAAAATGATTTATCCCTAATTCCATATTTCAATTGGTAAATAAATCTTGTGATGAATCCTATTTTTTTTCCTCTTTCCCCAAGTGTTTCAAGGGTAACCCAAAATTCGAGTATTTTTTCGGCTGTGATGTTCTTTTTAAATGCTACTGTTTTCTCTGTATTGTCTTTATATGTTTCTTTGAAATGTTCGTACTCAGTTTTAATGTTGTCAATTTGTAATTTCAATAATGCCAACTCATTTTTCTTGTCAAGATTTTCGGAAAGTAGAGTAACAAGTGTTGCTATCTTTACTTTTATTTCTGTTTTTTGAGCGGTGGTTAATTCAAATCTTGATAAATCAGGAATTTCCTTTTGTGAACTGATGAACTCTTTTTTGTTTTGAGAATTTCCAAGAAGTGCGGCTATAAACTCAAGACCATTCTTTTCAAGTTTTTCGTAAACATTTTTTGTCGCTGAGTTATTACTTGAAACAACAGCAACGCTTTGTCCATTTAAAACAACGCTGGCAATAATGTTTAGAATTGTTTGTGTTTTACCTGTTCCCGGAGGTCCTTCAATTACAGTTAGATCATTAGAGAACGCAGTATTTACGGCTTTCCTTTGGCTTAGATTAAAACCAAAAGGAAAAAAATCAAGGTTTGTAGCGTTCCTATTTCCTGTGGATAAAGAACCGTTCAGAAAACTCGCAAGAATACAATTTTCGGGGATTTCAGAAATGCCGTCATAACTTCTCGCAAGAATATTGTCGCCGTCTTCTGTTTTTAATCCAACTGTGCCGGCAATTTCTTTTAGATAATTGAAAACATTAAATGCTTTGTCGCCACTTACTGCTGTCCTTACAATTTTTGCTCTATTTTTACTGTAAGAGAACTCTTTGCCGTTGTTTTTGAAAACAACAACGCATCTGTCACCTTTATACGAATACTTTTCAATTCTGTCGGTTTCGTCTTTATCGTCAATGTAAATCAGTTCTCTTTTTAGAGGCATTTTCCGCTTCTTTTTTCTAATGTCTTGTCGCTGTGATGTCGACCGCTAACTCTTAAATATACGAAATTTTTATTCGAAAGTTCTGCGCAAGTAAGCGTCAATGGCAAAGAACGTTGAGCGTTATTTGAAAAGGGCCTACCCCCTCACCAAAGCTGATTTCACCCCATTTTCATGCCTGCACATTCTATACGCTAAGTTCACCAATACAGCTAAGGCTTCATAGAATAGAACCAGATTCCCTTTATATATTTCTTTATCTCCTTTATAGGTAATCACCGCGTCCAGCATATCCAGCAGCTCCATTTGCACGTAAGACCGGCGGATGGTTTCACAGAATTGGGTAATCACAAGTTCCGGATCTTTCTTTTCATCAGCAGTAAGCAAAACCGGGCTGTTCATTTTAGCGATCATTTTCCGCGCGTCTTTGGGCAATCCTTTTTGCTGTTTATATTTCCTATCAGCATTTTTCCGTTCATTCATTATATGATAGGCTTCAATGAGCCGGAGCAGGTGCCGGGTAAAATCCATCAGATCTTCCCGTGCTTCCTCTTCACTATACGCGCTATTATCATTACATAAAGCACACTGCTGCCAGCATTGAAGTTCCTCTTTCATCTCATCCAGGTGATAATTATAAAATACTTCCCATAGGATACGCAACGGCCGTTTACCGGCCTGGTTAAGAAAATGCCAGGGTTTGTAAAAACGCTGTCTGCCGGTGGTGCTGGATTCCATAAATCGGGTGTTTTTATTGGGAAGTATTTTGTAGTTCAGGCTGCAAGAGCGCATTTATAAAACATTTTCCGGCATCGGATAACACTTCATGAATGCGCCGGATTTTTCCGGTAAGGGTTGATAACTCTTCATCGGTAATTTTATAATCTTCTTTATACCGGGTATCTATATAGGCTTTTTGCAAAAGGTTAAACAGGCGCTTTTCTTGTTCCGTTTGCCGGGGAAAGATTTCCGGCAGTTGATGTGCCACCAAGCTGCCATAGCGGAGCAGCCGGTCAATACTATGGGTATTGGCATGGTAACCGGTTCCCGCTTTCAGCAGTGCCCGCAAAGCCTGTTCTGCGGACTGATGCAGCATAAATGCCGCCATCTTGTGCTGCTTGCGCACTCGGTACAGTTCGGCTCCGCTAAAAATTCTTTGGCCTTGGAAAATCCTTCTTCCCACTGTTTTGTGACCTCTTTATTATTGATGACCGCTTTGATCTCCGGAAAATCCTCCCGGTAAATAGTTCCCGCATCATATAACACCGGTGCATGTTGCCATACAAACCGGGCAAAAGAGATATCGGCTTGCAGCCACTCCACAAAAGTAAAAGTTGCTAAAACGAGGGTTGTAACGGGTAGAATACCGCAGCAATGATTTTCTATCTTGTCCTGCCATTCATGTAACTCCTTATTGGCAAGGTTGGGCAGCAATATCAGGAGTGTACAATCTGATAGTTGTTGACAAAACGGGGCTGATTCATTAAATATACTTTCATACTTTTTACGATGCAGTGTAGCGCCCAACAGAAAGATGATATCTGGGTTAGCCGTTTTTACAATTACTTCCGTAAGCTGCTGCTGGTGAACGGCAATAGCCGCTTCATCGATAAAGGGCGTCATAATACCTCCGTTTTAATTGGTTGACGCCTGGTTTTGCGGAACCATTTTTTAAACCACCAGGTTTGATGTTTATCCCGCCATTTGGCGTAACGGTCTACCATTTTGCCGTTGCTTTCGCGTGGAAACAGCATACCAACGGCATCCATTTCCTTAAAAATCTGGCGGATGTTGGCTTCGGTATAATGCTCCTGCCCGTAGCCATGGGCAATAAAATAGTTGATGAGGTGTTCTTTGGCCGTGTCCCGGCCCTCGCGGTTCCAACTGGAACAGGACAGGTTATCCATAAAATCCATTACCACTTCTTTTGGCGGTATGTTCATCAAACGGCAGAGCAGCAGAAATTGATACGGAAGAATGAAATTGAAATTAGCATAACGCTCATAGGCCCCGGTTTGCCATTTTAGTTCCGGTTTGGGCTTGCGTTGGGGTTGTTTGTGGGTGGATGTCTTTTGCATGGCGGAAAGCATTTAAAGGTGAAGAATATGCATACAGACCAACCGGCGGCGCATAAAAAAGACGTGGGTTGGTCCTTACTGTGCTGACGGGCTGCGACACCCTGACTACGTATAAGAACGCCCACGCCATAACGTGAGCGATTTACCTTATTTCCCGTAGTCGTTGAAAGGTCGCAGTTTTCAGCACGAGAATAAAGCAAACACGCTTATATTTTTTATAATTGTATTTGCAAAATAAGTGTTATCAATTTATCCTGAAAGAAGAATTAAGTTATTAATGCCCATAAATAGAATATTTGTAAGATTAAATATTAATCATAAAGATATAGTGTTTGTTCTTTAAGAACAAATTATTTTATAATAAGAATAAACATTGCTGAGATTCAATAATATAAGGTTTATTAGATTTGCTCTTTTAGCATAAATATTATAACTTAATGAGCAAATCAACGAGCTTAAAGAACAAAAAATCACCTATTTTAATAAATAGATTGGCAATTGTTCTAAAAGAAGAAAGAAGATCAAACAGGTGGTTAGCTTCAGAAGTTGGATTTACGGAAACTACAGTTTCGAAATGGGTGAATAACGTCAAGCAACCGAATATTTTCGTCTTTTATCTTATCGCTTTGATTTTGAAAAGGGATTTAAAAGATTTATTTATTTCATCGGAAGAGATAAATGACAAGGAACGTGTAAGCCATGTCAAGATACTTATGGAAATGGTAGAAAAAGGGAAACGGACGGGGAAGGATAAACGATGAATATTTTTATTGTATAATGCCCGAAAGAAAAATAAACAGGTTAAAGGTAGTTCTGGCCGAAAAGGACAAAACGAATAGATGGTTAGCTGAGCAGATTGGTTATACCGAAGGAATGGTGTCGAGGTGGGTGTCCAATACTAAGCAACCCCCGCTTGACGTTTTATACAATATATCTTTATTACTGAAGGTTGATATTCGGGATTTGATAGAATCGAATGCACATGCATTTAAGAAATGAGAGTTGCGTTTATATTTAACCAATGAATACAGGAAAAGCTTCCTTAGTTCCTTTTCAAGACATCCGGTAAGAATTTAGACACTGTTTCATAAAGTGTGTAAGTTAAAATCGAGTCTTACTGGGATCGATTTTTTAACTTTAAACACAATATGCACAAATGAAAACGGAAGATTTCTTATCGGACGACTTTCTGAAGCAGTTCAAAACAGGAGAACAGCT